>CAYPCQ010000058.1:34727-54753 GCA_964409245.1 uncultured Verrucomicrobiota bacterium | reverse complement strand
CCGACAGGGAAACACCGAGAAAAAAGTGACAAATTTAAACCAGGACTTGACCCAAGCCCGAAAACATGGCTGCCACGGTTTTGCCGTCGTTAAACACGTCATCGACAACCATCCACCGCGATTGGTCACGGAGTGCGATTCGCGGTTCATACGAAAGCGCGGCTTTGATTTCCGCAAAGGTAGCGCCCGTAGTCGCGCTGACCACGATCTCTCGCGCTGCGTCCGCAAACGCCTTGGCAGGAGGCTTCGACGAAGGCGCTTCCACAATCAAATCTCAACGTGATGTGGAAAGAAGCGCCTTGAAATCCGTCAGGAAGCGCGGTCGTTCCCGATGGTATTCGGCAAGGCCACGTTCCCGTTGTACGAACGGGTCGAGTAGTCTTGCTGGCTCCTTTTCACGATGTATCCAGACCAGATTCGTCCGTGCTCTGCGAGTCTTTGTGACGGGATCGGCGCCATAGATGTCTAACCAGAGCAAGCGGACTGACATCAAGGGCGCTCCTGCTGGGATGGGAATTTCCACGCCTGGGTTCAATGTGCCGGTCATATTTGTTTGGGCGGATGGCAGCAGCCTGGGTCTGCTGGTGGTGGGTTTAATCTGCTTTGGTAGGGCTGGCCGGATTGCGCCGCGGCGGCGAGGGCGGCGTAGATTTCCAGGATGGTGTCCTTGGTGCGGTAGGTGCCCCATTTGGACTCGTCCTTGCGCTTGACGATGGGGAAGGTGTCGAGGATGTAGGCCGCGTCGTCGGGGGTGATGCCGTAAAGGTGGAAGAAGGCGGCGTCCAGCTCGCAGCGGAGCAGGAACCGGCGCTCCTCGTCCCAACGGAACGGCGGGCCACTCCAGCCGCAGTCCTGCGCGAACGCCTCCAAGTCCCACGCCGTGTAGGTCAGTTCCAGCACTCGCGGCAGCAGCCACGCTTGCAGCGTCTGGCCTTGGCCCGCCCACGCGCACGATTGCGCGTAAGTGTCAGGTGGAAGAACGGGCAGTTGCTTCAAGTAGTAGAACGACAAACTCAGTCCCTGAAACTTCAATCTGAGAACATATTCCGTCATCAGTGAGTTCAGGTTTGCGAGTAGCAAAGTCTGAAGGCTCGGCTGCGCGTTTGAAAAAATGAGCGGCAGTTTGTGCCCAACGCCTGACAGCGGAATTATTGTGAACACTCCTATCGAAGTGCTCGTCGTGCCGGTGACATCCTTGAAGCCGAGCATCCACCGCCGACTCCAACCTTGCAGATTCTCCGTGACCGCACGTTTTGAAACCCAGTAGATCGGTGAAGGGCTAAACGATGGGTCAGCCAACTGCTCAGGCGAAGCCCCCTCTTTTGAAATCTTGCGGAACTGATGGCCGCTGAAACCCAGGTCTGCTGCACGGTGGTTGTATTGCTGAATCATCTTTGCATCGTAAAGCGGGACGTATTCCTCGCCGTTCCGCGCAAAGATTTTTCCGTCCGCATCCAATTCCCAGCCGTCAGCTTCTAACTGGCTCTTGGTGCGGAACAGCCCCGAATCTGTCGCCATGTTAAACAGACCCTGCTTGAAAGAAATGCCCCAAGGGTTGCCAGGCTTTCCTGCCTCTCGCATCAGAACTGGCACACGTTGGTAGAGCGCCTTGGTAAGCTGCATGTGGCGCTTGGTCGGGAAAATTGGGCAAGTGTTTGTATTTGGATTGACCAACTCAATGTCGCTCGGCGTAAGCGAAAATCGCCGGTCTGCATCATTCAACTCCGAAACCTCGCTCAGGGAGAAAGCAAACTCCGCCGCCGAGGAACGGTTTTCGCCGAGCGTTAAGAGGCAAAACTGTTGGTGCGGGCGCACGTCAGGGAAAAGCCCTTTGCCATTGTGAAAACCGAACAGGCTGATTAAGCGGGCGTTCCTGAGCAGGTCGTTGAAGAACTCCTTTGTCGTGTCGTCGGTAGCGATGCCTGTCGGAACGATACATCCGACCCGTCCAATAGGGCGGCACACATTCCGACTCAATTCGGCGAATAGGGACGCGGTGTTTATCCGTCCTTGGCCACACAATGGGTAACGCCCGCTCCGTCTTGCGAAATGCGTAGCACCGTCATATTCGCGTCTCGCATTTACGAAAGCTTGGTGAAGCTCTGGGGCTTCAAGCCGGAGCGCAGCGATCATTTTCTTCCGTTCCGAATCGTTTGGCGCGAGCGCGATGTCTGGCCGACGCACAGCGAACCATTCGGTTTCCTCTAGCTCTGTCTGTTCCCAAGGCGGATTGCCGAGGATGACATCGAAGCCGCCGTCCCAACCGCATAAGACGTTCTGTGGCGTGCTGGCGGTCGGCACCTTGAACACGTCTGGGAAGGCCAGATACCAATGGAAGAACCGGTATTGCTCCGCAAGCCCCTTGGCCTCCGGTAGCACTCCTTCAGGCACCCGACTACCTTGGGCGAAATCCGTCAAATGCCGCGTCGTGATGCCGAACGGCTGCGTCGTGCCGGGCGTGATGGACTTGCGTATGACGAAGGCGGCACACAAGAGGTCGGCGACATCTTTCGCCTTGAGGAAGTCGTAGGAACCGTGTGCCTGCTGGAAAGCCTGCTCCTTGCGATGGACATCCGCCACGGAATCGTCCGGTAGGTTATTGACCGCGCTCGCCGCTTGCACCAGTGCTTGCTGGTTTTCAGCGTCATGCAAGGTAAACAGCCCGCCAAGTCCTTCGCGCTCGCCCTGGTTCCGTTTCTTTAACTTCCGGCAGGCTTCCTTCTCGTCACCCTCAATCGGGTCGAAAGCCTCGTCGGGAATCCCGTTCCGAATCAGCGCCGGGGTCGCTCCGATGAGCGAGTTGCCGCACTGGATGTGGTGGTCGAGGAAGGAGAGCGGCCTGCCCGGTTCCACGGCTTCAAGCCAGAGGGCAAACTTGCATAGCTCGACCGCCATCGGGTTGATGTCCACACCGTAGATGCAGTGGCCAATGACATCGCGCAGGGCATGGCGCAGGGCGGCGGGGGCGGGTTCGTCCTCGCCGGTGCGGACGGCGGCAAGGCGTCGGGCAATGCGATGGGCGGCGGCAATCAGGAAGTGGCCGGAGCCGCAGGCTTTGTCGCAGACCTTGAGGTTAAGGATGGCCTGTTCTGGATTCGGCTTCTTGCAGGCTTCAGCCAGCACCGGTTCCAAGGCGGAATCGAGCAGGCATTGAACCAGGCTCGGCGGCGTGTAGTAGCTGCCGGTGGTCTTGCGTTCGTGCCCGGCGTGGGTGCCGAGGATGAACTTGGCTGTGGGCACATGCACGTCGGGGTGCTGTTCCAAGAGGGATTCGTAAACACTTCCGAGTTCCTCGGTGCCGATGTTCTTGTAGTCAATCGGGCGGCGGATTTTGTTCTGCTCGGCGAAGGCCAGGGCGCGAATGGCCTGGAGGAGGACACGGTTGGCGAGTTGGCAGTCATTGAGTTCGGGCGTGGCCTTGTCCGACCAGAGGAAGCTGCCCAGGGCAGGCAAGCCGAGGGCCGCGCAGCCGGTGTCGGAGCCGAGCGACCGGAAGATGAGGCGGACGACGTGCCAGAGGTCGGCGTGCTGGGTGCCGCCCAGGCGGAGCGCCATGCGGCGGAGGCGGCTCATGGAGTAGTGCCGGAGGTATTGCTCGCGGGTCTTGCCGGGCACCTGGTCGGTGAACAGCAGCTCCCGGTCTTCGGCGACGAACAGGAACAGGAATCTATAAACAACTCGGAGCAACTGCCGGAAGTAATCCTGCTTGGTGAGGGTGCCGCCGTTCAGCTTGTCGCGGAGGGCAGCATTAGCCGGGTGCGCCAGAAAACCGCTGCCCAGGGCGGAAATGGCATCCTGGACGCCATCGCGCAACTGGTCGAGGGCACGGGCACCGCGCTGGCGAGCCTCCTGCGTCCATTTCTCCAGCCAGCAGAGTTCAGGGCGCTCGCCCTCCACGCGGGATTGATGGAGCAGGAGCCAGAGCAGCGCGAAGTCGGCATAGACCTCGCCCTGCATCATGGATTGGAGATCGAACTCGACATAAGCCTGGCGGGTGAGCGAGGCGTTGTCGCGGAGCAGGCGCAGGCGGTAGCCGTTGCTGACGATGCCCCACAGATGGCCTTCGGAGCGGTTCAGGAACTCCTGCACCATGCTGTGCGGCGTGGTGGTGCGTGCGCCGATGATGTTTTCCGAGCGGTTGTCCAGGCCGGCCCGGAAGCTGACCAGGTGAATGGGAGTGTTCTGCCAGGTATGGGAGATCTCGTAATCCCGGCCCTCGAACTTAAAGGGCTTGGCGGTGGGCAACCGGCCATATCCCAGCTCTTGGAAGAAGGGCAGCAGCCATTCCTTGTGGGTGATCTTGCTGGATTGTTTGTTGCTGGGGTCGGAGGCCGTTATCTGGGTGGCCACGACCGTAAAATTTTTCCAGACGGCCAGGAGGCGGTTCCACGACCGGCTGACGGCTTCATTGAGGCGCTCGCCGCTGCCCAGGTGGTAGGCGTCCGGCGTCAGGCCCGGAACCTCATGGTCGCGCTGGGCCAGGCGCTGGAGGAAATCGGACGGCAGCAGCGCCCCCTCGGTGATGAGGGTCTCGAACAGTTGGTTGCGGGATTTGGGCATCGGTTATTACACTCTTTATTCCACGCTCTCGTGGAGTCATTACATCTTCTTCCTCCAGGCCGCGCCGGGGCCGCGCCCCAGGCATTCGACCTTGCTGGCTTTCCGCATTTGCCAGAGCAGGCGGCGGATCATGTCACGGCTGACACCTGGGCAGGCGCGTTCGAGATCGGTCAACGTGAATTGACCGGCAAAGGAGTCGATGGCGGATTCGACCAGGGCCGTCTTCGCTCCTCGTTGTTTCGTGATCCGCCCGGCGTGTTCCGCGAACTCGTTGCAGGCGCGGCGGATGATGGCCAGGGAGTAGTTCAACCAGGGCACCAGATCATGCTTGGCCTCGTGCCAGCCCTGGGAACTCTGCTGGAGCACGCGGTAGTAGTCCTCCTTGGCCTCCTCGATCAGGCGCTCGATGCTGACGTAGCGCCCGACTTCGTAGCCGTGCTGGTAAAGTGCCAGCAGTGTCAGCAGCCGGGACACGCGCCCGTTGCCATCGCGGAAGGGATGGATGCAGAGGAAATCAAACACCAGGGAGCACAGGGCGACCAAGGGCGGCACGTTTTCCTGATCCAGCGCGTGGCGGTAGAGCAGGCACAACTCATCCACGGCGGCGGGGGTGTCCTTCGCCCTGACGCACTTGAACCGGATCACGGGTGGGCCGTCTGGTCGCAGCTCGACGATCTCGTTGTCCACCTTCTTGAACTGCCCGGCATCCCCGCTGCCTTCCTGGCAGAGCTTGTGGAACCGGCGCAGGATATCCGCGCTGACGGTCAGCTTCTCGGCCTGGGTGTGGACTTCGTTAAGCACCCGGCGATACCCCTGGATTTCGTTTTCGGGCCGGTCTTTGGGGCGGGCCTTGCCGAGCACGAGCGGACGGAGACGGTCGGCCTCCACGGTGACGCCCTCGATGCGGTTCGAGGATTCGACGCTCTGCACCATTGCCGTCTCCCGGAGGGCCTTCATCAACTGCGGAGACTGCCGGGTGTAGAGCTGTTGCTTGCCCTTGAACTCCGAGATGTCCGCCAGGAGCCATACCGTGCTCTGCGGCAGGGCGATCTGGGAAAGGCGCTGATTGCGGAAAGAGTGCATGGCTACGGGAGATAGAGGTAGAGGCCCAGGATGTCGGGCGGCAGCTTGGTTTCGAGGCGATGGCTGACGCCGCGATGCAGACGGACTCGCTTGTGGGCGTCGAGCAGTTCTGCGCCTCGCTTTTCCGCCAGCTGATTGAGCTGGCCCTGGAGGTTCCCGATGTCGGTGAGGATCGAACGGAGCTGTTGCCTGGCGATGTCCGGCGCGACGTTGGTGTCGGGCGTGATCTGGAGCAGGGCTTCGGCTTCGGCCTGCACCAGCCAGGTCGCGCTCTTGGGTAAACCGCTGAACGCGGCGACCTGGCAATCCTCGGCCAGCAGGGCCTGGCCGCCCAGTTTGCCGGAGCTGATGATGTGATAGCGGAACCGGAGCAGCAGCAGCGTAGTGCGCTGTTTGACCTTGGCCGTGCGGATGACGCCACAGCGTTTGGCGGCGCCCTGGCTGAGGCTGTCAAAGGCCGTATCCATGACGTAGGTGGACAGGGCCTCGACCAGGGGATGCGTGCGGCTCAGATAAAGCTGGCCTTCCTTGACGGGCAGCTCGAAGCGGACTTTGATCTCGTCCGGCTGGCGCAACAATTCGCGCAGCGGACGCGGGGATTCCTTGAAATTGAGGCGGTAGGGATCGCTGCCGGAGAACGTGGCATGATGGATTTCGCCGCCCACCTTCACAAAGCGCAGCACGTCCACGCCGGAGCCGATGGCGGCACGAACCTCGTCCAGCTCGCGCTGCACTTCCTCCACCTTGATGGATTCCTGGGCGAACATGGTGCGGGAGCGTTTCTCGCGCTCGGCCACGTTGTCCCATTCCGAGTGGAGCTTTTCCTGGCTGGGCTTGAAGAACTCGATGTTGAGCAGGAGCTGCCCGGTCTCGGCCGCGCCCAGGCCCTTTTCCTTGAGCAGCAGGCCCTCCAGGATCGCTTCCATGACCTGGTTGCTGTCCACCGGCACGGGCACGGAGATGCCCAGGGAGCTGCGGATGGTCTTGTGCTTGCGGAGCAGGACGTTCAGGACGATGCCGTCGATCTGGTTGTCCGTGCTGTAGTAGGTGACGACCTTTACCTGCTTGCTGGCCTGGCCGTAGCGATCCACCCGGCCTTCGCGTTGCTCGTGGCGGGTTGGATTCCAGCTCAGGTCGTAGTGGATCACGGCGTTGAACTGATCCTGGAGATTGATGCCCTCGCTGAGGCAGTCGGTGCAGACCAGGACACGCCTCTCGGATTTGCCCATGTCGAGCACGCGCTGCTCGCGCTCGGTTGCCGGGAGTGTGCCGGTGACCGAGGCGGCCTCCACGTCCTTGGGCAATCGGTCGCGCAGGGACTCGGCGACGTAATCCGCCGTCTCGATGAACCGGCAGAAGACGATGGGATTGAACCCCTCTTTGAGCAGGGACTTCACCAGCTCCACCAATTTCTGGAACTTGGTGTCCTGGCCGCCTTTCAAGCGGTCGGCGATTTTGGCCAGCTCCAGGAGCCGGCGCCGGGTCTTGGTGTTCTCGTCCTCCTGGTCTTCGGTCGTCTCGGAGCCGGGGGTCACGTCAATGGCCTCGGCGGAATCTTCGAGCGAGATGTCCATCACCGTCTGGCGGCCGATCTCGTCGGCGGTCTGCTCATCCTGGGCGTCTCCCACGCTGGCCCGGCTGCGGAGCGTGGCGGCGGCGGCGGCGGGACTGCTGCCCAGGCAGCGGAGCAGCGCCAGCGCCGACCACCAGCGCACGCGCCTGCGGAACGCGGTCAGGTTCCCGTCCTGAATCCGTTCGGAAATGAACCGGAGCACTTTGTGGAACAGCTCCTTGTATTCCGGCGCAAGCTGGTAGGCGCTTTCGCTGACCAGCCGCTCCGGGAACGGCGTATCCGATCCCAAGTAAGTCTGAATATCCTTGCGCTTGCGTTGGACGAAGCAGGCGGCGAGCTTGCGCCGGTGGGCTTCGTTTTCCTTCCCCGTCAAATCGTTGGGCAGGTTGGCGAAATCGGGATTCACCAGGGAGAGCAGCGAGCGGAAGGCTTCCTCGTTGCCGCTGTGGGGCACCGCGCTGACCAGGATGACATGGCGTTCCTGGTTTTCAGCCAGGCGCTTCAAAAGCTCGTAACGCTGGTGCCGCCCACCGCGCCCGGCGAAGCCGAACGCGCAGGTGTGGGCTTCATCCACCAGGACCAGCTCCGGGCAGGTGCGGAGGAACTCATCGCGGCGGCGGTCGCTTTTGATGAAGTCGAGCGAGACGACCACGAACGGGTGAACGTCGAACAGGGATTGCCCGACCAGGCAATCACGTTCGAGGCGGTTGGCGGTGCTCGGCAGCACCAGCTCGGCGTCGATGTGGAATTTGTCGCGCAGCTCGCGCTGCCACTGCTCGGCCAGGTGCGGCGGACAGAGCACCGCCAGGCGCCGGACTTCGCCGCGATCCAGCAATTCGCGGGCGATCAGCAGGGCCTCGACCGTTTTGCCGATGCCCACGTCGTCGGACACCAGGATGCGGACGGGATCGAGCTTCAACGCCAGCATGAGGGGCACGAGCTGGTAGGGGCGAGGCTCGACGTTGATCTTGGCGAAGGAACGGAACGGCCCGGCGCTGGAACGAAAGCCCAGCCGGACGGCATCCCGGAGCAACTGGCAGGAAAGGTAGTCGCCCGGTTGGTCGGGATTGGGCAGATCGAACTGGGCAGGCTCCACCGGTTCCAGGGTGGTCAGGATGCCCGTCTCCTCCTCATCCGTGCCGCCCAGGGGGCGCACCATGAGCCAGTCGCCTTCACTTTCAGGCAAGACCACCCATTCGCGTCCGCGAGCCTTGACCAATGATCCGGGGGCGAAGCTCATTTTTCCTTTCCGAAAATGCTGGGGAACTCGGCGATGACATTCTGCCAGTTGTCGGTGTGCTTGAAGCGGACAACAATGTAACCGGCATCCTCCATCCGGTCAGTCTGGGCCGCGTCCCGCTGCTGGCGGTCGGGATAGTCGTGCGGAGGCCCGTCCACGTAGATGGCAGCCTTGGCGTCCTCGTAATAGAAATCCGCCCTGGTGCCGCAGGCCGCGAACAACTTTTGCGCGTGGGTCGGCAGGCAGAGGTTGTGCTGCTCCAGGAACGTCAGCCATTGCCGCTCCAGCCCGGAGTCGCACTGCTTCAGCAGGCTTTCCAGGTGGGCCGCGCGGGGGATCGGCGCCGGGGCGCACAGCACCCTGGCCTGCGCCAGCGACAGCAGCAGCTCGCGGATGCTCTGGCGGTCGAGCAGCGAGTGATCCATCTGGTTGGCGTAGGTCATCAGGCAGTCGTAGCAGGCGGCTTCACAGTTTTCCTTCGAGCGCGGGGCCTTGCCCTGGTCCGCGCCGGTGCCGGGATCGAAATGGCAGATTTCCAGGGCACGGCGGCAGACGCTGGCGAAGGCGCCGGGATCGGTCACGAGCTGGCGCAGGACTCCCGCACCGCCCTCGGCGGCTTCATAGAGCAGGATCAGATTGCGCTTGTCGCGGTTGGGCAGCGGCTCGGCTGCCAGTTCATTGTCCTCCAGTTCGTATTCCACCTGGATGGCGTGCTTGATGGCCGATTGCAGCGAGGCCGTCAGGTTTTCCTCCAGGCCGGTGACCGGCTCGATCAGCAGGGCGTTGCGGTGGTCTTCGACGAACGGGATCACGCGCCGGATGGCCGGGGACAGGGGGTCGGCTTCATCTTCCGGGTTGGCGGCGTTGTTCTCCCAGTAGCCGCGCTCGGTATCGAGATTGAAACCGAGGAGGTCGCGGTCTTTGCGGCGGCGGAAGCCCAGGTTGATCCGCCAGAGCGTGGCGGTGTGGCCGTAAATGAGCCGCATGACCTCTTTGCCGCCGATCTGGACGCTGGCCAGCTTGAACGACGGCGCTCCGCCAGGGCGCGAGAACCGGACGCCCGTGATGATCTCGTAGCCCATGCGACGGCGTTCCTCCTCGTCGCAGTTGATGTTGTCCCGGCGCTTGGTCACTACGTTTTCCATGCGGAACAACTGCGACATCGGCTGTTCCAGGCCACCCTGGCAGCGTTCGCACACATCGGCGTTGCTGGCGTTGGTGACGGGATGGAGGTAGCCGCAGTTCGGGCAGAGCTTCACCCGGTGCGTCAGCACTTCGTCGTGGCCGACCGGCAGGATGACGCCGTTGATGATGTAACGGGCGCCCTCGTGATAGACGAAGGCCCGCGGGGCAAACTCGGCGATGGCCAGGAACCGGGGCCGCGAGATGAACTCGTCCTTCCGGCCCGTGCGCCGGGCTGGGATAAAGGCCGATAGCGGCAGGCGCGGGAAATTATAGCCGGGCAGGAAGCCTTCGCTGGCGAAGTAGCGGTAGCTGTAGAAGTCCGACTGCGCGATGTTCTGGATGTCGCACAGCAGGCCGAGTTGCGCCTCGGCTTCCTGGCGGAGCCTTCTGGCTTGGGTTTTCTCGTCCGCGTTCCTGGTGGCATCCAGGATGGCCGCCGTCTGGGTCTTGGACTGTTTGATGGCCGCCCGGAAAAGGCTGCGCCAGCGTTCGCAGGCCCGGTCGAAATGCAAATGAACCTGGTTGAAGACCTCGTCCATCCACTTTTCAGAGTGCCAGTCGGACGCGGCCAGATCCTCCTGGATCGTAGCCAGGATGTCCTGGGCCCGGATCCTGGCCATCAGCCGCGGTCGTTCGGCCATGATGTCGGCCTTGACCGAGGGCAGCAGATCGAGCGAAGGGCTGTCGCCGGACACGTCCAGCAGTTCCTTGAGCGATTTGTGCAGATCCATCCAGGTTTCGGCCAGCCAGACCGAGTGCAGGTGGGCGCGGATCAGGTCTTCGTTGCCCAGGTCGAGCCGGGGCGGTGTCACCGCCCCGGCGACCATGCTTTCGGGCCGCTTGAAAAAATACTGGTCGTGCGAGCTGCCAGTGGTGCAATAGGCGAAGACCAGGGCAGGCTGGCCGCTGCGGCCGGCGCGGCCACTCCGCTGCGCGTAATTGGCGGGGGTGGGCGGGACATTCCGCAGGTTGACGACGTTCAGCTCGGAAATATCCACGCCCAGCTCCATCGTCGGCGAGCAGAACAGCACCGGCAGCCCGCGTGGATCGTCTTTGTCAGCCGGGGCGCTGCCACGCTTGAACCGGCGCTCGCGGAGCTGGCGATCCTCGGCGTCCACCTGGGCGGTGTGCTCACGGGCCTCCAGGCCCCGCGTGTTGATGGCCGTCGAGCGATAAAAGTTTACAAAAAATGGGTTCGTGCGGCGGCCCCTCTCCGGCGCGTTGATGACCCGGATCGGATCGTGGAACGACATGGTGCCGTCGCCCACCGCCCAAATCATGCCGGAAGCCGAGAGCTGGTAGCCGTTCACGTCCTCCGGGCCTGCGGCTTCCTCGACTTTCTCGACCAGGCCGGCGATGCAGAGCACATCGAGCAGGTTCTGGATGATGGCCGTGAGTTCGTCCACCTTCCGTGATCCCTGGTAATCCGGCAATGTCTTGGCTGACTTGAGGAACTTGCCAAAGCCGCCACGCGCCGACAGATAGGTGTTGCCGCCGTAGTCGTTGGGCCGGGTGGAGCGCGGGAACAAGATCGAGGCGTGTTCCAGTTGCTCCTTATCGTCGATCACCCACGGCGCGATCAAGTGCTGGCTGGAGAGCTGTTTGATCTGATCCTGGTAGTCGGGCTTGAGGTAATCGACCTTGATCGACAGGTCACGACGCATGAAGTCGAGGAGGACTTTGCAGACCTGCTTGCGCGTGTCCACCGAAGCACCGGCCAGCGCTGGATGAAGGGTCTTCCAGTCATCCTGGTTCTGGCAGAGGTCATCGAGCACCGGGTAGCGGATTTCGAGGAGGCCACACTGCTCCAGGTTGGGCGAGGTCACCCGCCAGCCACGCTTGAGATCACGGTAAATGCGGTAGCCCAGGACTTCCCGGAAGGCCCGCTTGAGGTTGTCCTCCTGCGCGTAGCGGACCTCCGGGTTCACCGCGAACAGGGTCTTGGGCAGACTCAACGCCTCAAAGACCTTGTGGGTGAGTTCCTCGTGGCGGATGCCCGGCGTCCCGGCCTTGAGCACGGCCTGGTAGAGGGCTGCGCGGATCAGGCTGATCTCGATGAAATCGTTGAAGTGCCCGGCCTGGAGCGCGGCATCCTGGCGGTTGTCGGTGAAGCTGAGCAGTTTCTGGGCGTGCTGCTTGAGCGTGCCGTCCCGGCGCAGCGCCAGGATGGCCGCTTGGGTCAGGATGGTGGTCGCCGTGCTCCGGCCTTCGGTGCTCAGCTCAGCCAGCGCGCCGTAGTCGGACTTGAGGTGCATCCCGTAGGTGACGCGGCAGCACGGGCAAAAGCGGAACGGCGCGGGAATGAAGTGGCAGCGAAGCCCTTCGGGATGAACCTGGCCCTGGGCGTCCAGGTGGACTTTCTTCGGCAGGTATTTCCGGCGGTCACGCCGGGCGGTCAACGCGCCGTTCTTCTCCTCCGTCCAATCTTCCGGCAGCCGCTCGGCGAACTCGGCGCTGTCCTCCTCCGGCCAGGGATCAGTCGTGTTGAAGTAGATGAAGCCGCCGATGCTGTCGTCCTGGTTGAACCGGTCATCCAATTCGCGGAGAACGATCTGGTCACGCCCGGTTTTCTGGTCGCGCTTGAGGCGCACCGTGTAGAACTCCTGGCCGCACTCGCGGCAGAACGCCAGTGGCAGCAGGATGCGCTCGCGGGTGCCATCGGGGACAAACTGCTGGGCGTGGGTGGTGATGTAGCGTTGCGCCTCCGGTTCCAGGGAGGCGTAAACAGTGTCGCCCTTGCTGATGAACTGGTGCAGCCGGAACGCGAAGGCGGGGAAGCCGGTGTCGGGGTTCTTGTGCTGGTAACCGGCCATCAGGTTTTCCTGGATCGCCTGCTCGCACGCCGTCGCGTCGATGCCGGTCAGTTGGGACAGCGCCAGGCCCGCGCCCTCCGGGCCGCTGATCCGGCGTGGGATCGCCCGCACCAGCCTCCGGGTGCCTGGCTCCTCGCGCAGGCCCAGCGTGGACTCGATCCAGATCGAGAGGAAATTGTTTACCAAATCGCCGAAGCTGGAGGCCGGTATTGGATTGGCCAGTTGATTCTTCAAGGACTGGACGAAGGCCGGGTCTTCAAGGCTCTTGAGCGGGGTTGTCCGGCGCAGTGTTTCACCGATGATGTGCTCCGGTCGCACGGTCGAGCCAAACAACCGGCTGGCCACGGCCGCCACTTCCTGGCGCTGCTGGTTGAACGGCCCGGCCCCCGCCAGGGTCGCGGACGTGCCCACGACCTGGAGCGCTTCGGCGGACAGGGCGTTCCTCACCCGCCGCACCAGCATGGCCACATCGGCGCCCTGGCGGCCGCGATAGGTGTGCAGTTCGTCCAGGACGAGGAAGCGCAGGCCCTTGGCAGCCTCGATGAGTTTCCGCTCGTTGCGGCGGGTGAGGATGTATTCCAGCATCACGTAGTTCGTGAGCAGGATGTCGGGCGGGTTGTTTAAAATTTGGTGCCGGGTCGCGTCATCTTCCTGCCCGGTATATTGGGCGAACCGCACCGGGGGTTGGCCATTGGGGTAGCCGTGGCACAAGAACTTGGTCAGCTCGCCATTCTGGCTGTTGGCCAGGGCGTTCATCGGATAGATGATGATCGCCTGGATGCCTTTGCCCGAATCCCGGCGCAGGACGTGATCCACGATGGGGACGATGTAGGCGAGGCTCTTGCCGGAGCCGGTGCCCGTGGTCAGGACGTAATTGACGCCAAGCTTGGCGATCCGCGCTGCCTCCTCCTGGTGCCGGTGCAGCCGCATTTTGTCGCCCAGCGAAGTCGGTGTCTTGTCCTTGCGAAAAATGTTGGCGCATTCGGCATGGAGAACCCCCTCTTGCACCAGGGCGTCGATCCCGGCCCCCGGCTCGAAGGAAGGATTGAGCTGGATCAGTGGCTCCGGCCAGAGCATCCCCTCATCCAGGCGCTGCGCGACGTGCTGGCTGATGCGTTCGTCCCGGATGGCGATGTAGCTGCGGACATATTCCGCATAATCGGTGACGAGTTGGTCGCGCAGGTTGAAGACGTTCATGGGGTGTCCGGGTGGGTGTTGGGTTGAGACAACGAAGGCGCCCTCATCATCAAACTCATCGCCTTAAGGCAATGAACTCCTTGAGGTTTGGACAAAAGACCGGATTGTATGTTCCTGTGGCCCATGGTCTTCCCTATCCTGTATTATTTGAAGCCAGACCCTAATTAAAATAACAATCCATGCAAGCTTCCATCTGAAAAATATTTGGCAACGGGTCTTTTGGGTTGGATTAGTGGTGAGCCCCTCGGGCATGGGGCTGCTATTATGGACCCCGAAATCCAGGCAGGCAGGCTGCGTGGCATGGGTCTGGATTGCCCAGAGGCAGGGAATGGGCAGGCCGAACCGGGGCGCCATGCACGGCGCTCCGGCAGGGTCTGATCCCTGGCTTCAGCGCGGCGGGGGCAGGCAGCGGGACAGCCGGCTGAGCTGGGCGGCGGTTTCAGCGCCGAGGCGGCCTTCCTGGTAAATGCCGGCGTTCAGCGTCACGGCCCCCCCTTTTTCCAGGCAGTTGCGGACGAAGGAAAACAGCTCCAGGTCGGAATAGCGGGGCGGATCCATCGGCCCAACTTTTACGTGGAACCAGGCGCAATCGATGGGGACCAGGGCATGCCACTGGCAGGCGGTCTGGCCCACGAAGCGGCTCTCCGGCAGGTGCAGCGGAGAATCCAGTTTGCGGCCGAGGCGGATCTGGCCATCCCGGAGCATTTCCACCTCACCGGACAGATAATCCTGCAGCACGGTTGCCGGCTGGGTGATCCCCATGCTGAAAGAGCCGTCATTAAAGGCCACTGCGGCCGCTGGGTTCCCGGCCCGCGCGGCAACGAGCCAGAGCGGCCAATCGTAGGCGCGGCTGGGGAAATCATCCCCCGGGCGGCTGCCATCGAGCCACCAGCCATCCAGATCCTTGCCCCAACGCTCCGAATATTCACGGATGAATGCGGCGTAGCGGCGTTGGAATTCACCCTGGTCCTGGGGATTCCATTGGAATGCCTCGTGCAGCTGGGTGGGGGCTTTCACTTCCGATGGCAGATAGGCAATGAACCTTTTGCCCCGGGCATGGATTTCGCGGGCCAGTTCTTTGACCAGGTCGCGCCGTGAGCAGTGGCCCGGGCCGGCCCAGCCATCCAGAGCGGAATTTGGGCTGGCGTAAAACCCGGTGTTTTGCCCCACCGTGAAAATCAGCCAGGAGGCGCCGGTTTTGTCGAAATCGGCCAAAAAGCTGTTCAGGCTGAAGGCGTCCACCGCCTGGTCGAGATCATAGACGCGCTGGCCCTTTTCCGGAGCCGGGCCCGGCGCGATCCATTGCACCATCAAGCCGTATTTGCCGGTCATCCATTCGGTGCGCTCACCCCGGGCCGCCGAAGGCGCCGGGGCGGATTCCTCCGCGCCACCAGCGCTGGCATTTATGCCAGGCAGGGCGAGGAGACAAAATAAAATGGCTTTGAGGCAATCAAGCCGGCGTGGGGATTGGTGGCGCTTCATCAGGTGCGTTTCTTGATTTGGTTTGCTCCTCCGTTGCTTCCAACAGCCTTTTTTTGCCGCGGAGCCGGGAGCGGCGGCGCGGAAAGCCTGGCTGATCTGAGCCATCGTCCGTAAATATGCAGCGGCAACTCCGCGTCCGAAAATCCACCGGCCAGGTTGCGCCGGTCCGGTTCGTGGCGGGGCCAGGCGCGCAGGAACCCCTGGTTCCGCAACGGCTTTCCACTGCCTGGCGCCGCTGCCGGAACCGCGCGGGTATTGCTGCTGGCCTGGGCCATAAAGTGGGCTGAACATAATTGGCATGCGGCAGGCAGTCCAGTTAAAAAAGCTGTGAAAAAAAGCCTGCGCCCCCGGTTGACAACCGCTGCGATAACTGTCATAGTGTGCTATGACAGTATGACCCACACGGATGCATATGTTGATTCAGGTCAATTTTAAATCGGGTTTGCCGGTATACCTGCAGATCGTCGAGCAGGTCAAAGCCGCCATCGCTTCCGGCATTTTGCGCCCGGGTGAATCACTGCCCTCCATCCGCCCCCTGGCGGAGGATCTGCGGATCAACCGCAACACCGTGGCCAAAGCCTACGCCGAGCTGGAAAACCAGGGGGTGATTGAGACCGCGGCGGGCAAAGGCTGTTTCATCAAGGGCAGCCAGACTCCATACCGCAAGGAAGTCCGCCGGCAGCTCCTGGCCGAGGCCATTGATGCGGCCATCGTGCAGGCTTACCACCTGCAATTCACCCCCGCGGAGGTGCTCGAGCTGGTCCGGGACCGGCTTGGGGCGTTCGAGCAGAAAAATCCGGGGAATGCTTTGAAAAACTGAAAGGCGATTGGGATGAACCAAAACGAACCCGTCATCGAAATCAAGGATCTGGTGCGCAAGTATGGCCGCGAGGAGGCGGTCAATGGCTTGTCTCTGACGGTGGAGCCGGGCAAGTGCTACGGCTTTTTTGGCCGGAATGGCGCGGGCAAGACCACCACCATCCGGTGCCTGCTGAACCTCCTGCGGCCCACTTCCGGACATATCCGCCTCTTTGGGCGGGATCCGGCGCGGGATGAGGCGGACCTCAAGGCCCGCCTGGCCTATGTGCCGGACCGGGTGGCCTTTTACCCGTGGATGACCGTGGCGGAAACCCTGGCATACCTGGGATCCTTCCGGAAGGTTTGGAACCAGGATAAGCTCCATCTGCTGCTCGATCAGTTTCAGCTGGATCACCGGAAAAAGGCCGGTCAATTATCCAAAGGCCAGAAGGTTCAGCTGGCCCTGGTGGCGGCCGTGTGCGCCGAGCCGGAGCTGCTCATCCTGGATGAGCCAACCTCCGGCCTGGATCCCATCGTGCGGCGGGAATTCATCCAAACGGTCATCGGCGCCTGCCAGGAGAACGATCCGGGCCGGCGAACGATCTTTGTGTCCACGCACCTGATCTCCGAGTTCGAGGGGTTGATCGACCAGTTCACCATCCTCGAAAAAGGGCGGGCAGTCATGACGCTGGAGGCCGATGCGGCGCGCCAGACCTTCAAGCGCATCCGGGCGCGGTTTGAGGATGATCCGCCGGTGATTGATTTGCCGGGCCTCATTGAAGCGCGCCATTCCGGACGGCAGGTGGAGCTGATCGTGCGCTCCGCGGGCAAGCCGGAGGAGGAGCTGATCCATGCCTGCCGCCCGCAGGAATGCGTGGTGGAGGCTTTGACGCTGGAGGAAATATTTGTGGCGGCGCTTAAACCCGGGAGGATGCCCAATGAAGCCACGGTGGCGTAAAGAATGCCGGGCGCTGCTTCCAGGGGCGCTTGGGTGGTGGCTCATGGTGGCGCTCCTGGTGCCGCTGCAGGTTTTTCACCAGGCCGGAACCTTTGAGCCGGCTTGGTGGCTGGCGGTTTCCGTGCTGGCGGCCGCGGTGTTTGGCCAGGAATTCAGCGCCCATACCCTGGAACGGCTGCTCTCCCAGCCGGTCAGCCGCCGGCGATTATGGTATGACAAAATGGTTCCCGCCGCGGTCATGATCCTCGTGATCCCCGCGGCAATAATCCTCCTCATCGTGTTTTTACATCCATCGGAGATCCTTGATCTGCAGTTTCGGATCGATTTCGGATTGATTGCCTGGCGGCTTTTCTCGGTCGCGGTTTTCGTTTTCGGCGTCGTCCCCTGGCTGACGCTCTGGCTGCGGAGCCTGCTGGCCGGCGCTGTATTCGGCATTTTCCTCCTGAACCTCCTGTGGATATCCCTCACGGCCCTGGCCAACTGGGGGTTTCCCGAAATGGGCTGGTTTGCAACCGTGCAGCAATTTGAGTTCTCCATCCGGGTGGCTCCCGCCCTGGCGCTCGGCGCCCTGGGCTATTTGCTGGGGTGCCGGCAATTCCTTTATTTTCAGGTGGTCGATGGCGGGGGCAACGCCGGCCTGCTGGGCGGAATGGCGGTTGATTGGCGGCGGGCGCGCGGCCTTAAACCCGCCACCTGGGGATGGCTCGCCCTCGTCCAAAAGGAACTCCGCCTGCACCAGCTGGGCGCCCTGGCCGCGGCCCTGTTTTGCCTCACCTGCCTGGCCGCCGCCCTGGCCCGGAAACCGGACCCGGCCGGCGATGCCTGGCTGATGGCCGCCCCGCTCTTCCTCTATTGGTTCATTTTGCCGGTGCTCATCGGCGCCATGGTGGTGGCGGAGGAGCGCAATTCCGGCCTCCTGGAATGCCAGCTGGCCCGGCCGCCCTCACGGTTGAAACAGTGGATCATAAAAGCCCTGGCGGCCAACGCGCTGCTGCTGATCCTGGGCGTGCTTTTGCCCACACCCTGGATGGTTTATCTCGACAGCTGTTTCAGCCGCGATTCACTTCAAGGCTTTGGCTGGGCGGCCTATTGGCACACGGTGCCCGGCCTGTTTTGGGCCGCCGCGGTGGCCATGCTGGCCTCCAGCCTCTGCCGGTCCAGCCTGAATGCCATCCTGCTTGCCTATGGGGCGGGGGGAGTTTTCCTCCTCGGTTTGATGGGCCTGCAGCTCCTCAATGCCACCACCGGCTGGCTCGAGAAGCCGGATTTTGCCCCCGGGCGCCTGGGCTGGCCAGCGGACGGCGAAGACATAGCCGGCCACCTGCAAACTGCTGGAATATTTTTGCTGGCAATCCTGACGATTCTGGTCATGCCGTATCGCAACTTCCGGCGCAATGAATCCGGCCCCCGGCGGGCCCTGCTGCAACTGGCCGCGGCTTTTGCGGCCTCCCTGGTTTTCCTGTTGATTTATCTCGCCTCCTGTTGATTCATCCTGGCCGAATCCAGCGATTAAAATAAACAGACATGTTGTTATTTATTAAATAACAAAACAATGAAATTTTTGGTTACGAATCACCGCACCGGCGGCTCCTTGAGCCAGCGGTCGAACCACTGCCCGAACTGGCGGATGTCCCACAGCATGCCCAGCCAGCCATGTTTTTTGCCCGGGCGCACCACCAGCTCCACCGGGCGGCCCAGCTCCCGGGCACGCTGGATAAAACGCTCCGACTGATCCAGCGGCACCAGCGTATCCGCCCCGCCGTGGTAAATGAGCGTGGGCGGCAGGTTGGAGCTGACATGGAAGATGGGCGACATTTCGCGGCCGATGATTTTCCACTTCGCCATATTCGTCGAATCAGGACCAAAGGCTTGGACAAAACTGCGCGGCGGTCCGCCGTCCCCGGGATTTTCGGTGGACGAACCCAGGTTCAGCAGATCCGTCACCGGATAAAAGCAGGCCACCGCCTGGACCGCGCAGCTGGTTTGATCCACTGGGTCTTTGGCCTCCGGCCGCCCAGGGTCGCCGCCCACCGCGAGCATGAGGCTGAGATGGCCGCCCGAGCTGCCCCCGGTGACACCCAAATGGCCCGGATCGATCCCGTATTCCGCAGCGTTCCGGCGGACGAACCGCACCGCGCGCCTCACCTCATCCACCATTTCCATCACCGTGTATTCCGGCTGCGACCCATGCCGGACCGCAAAAATCGTGTAGCCGCGCCGGAGCAAAGGGGCCATCAGGTAGGGCCGGATCCCTTCCTCAGAAGATTTCCACTTTCCGCTCACCATCACCAGGACACCCAGGCCGTTGGTGTGGATTGGCCGCAGAATATCAAATGTCAATTCCCGGCCTTTGGCCTGCATATATGGGATCTTATCCACGCGCTGGAATTGGGGATGAAAATACCACCAAAGCCCGGCGGCCAGCAACACCGTGCCTGCCACCAAACCAAGCACGCCAAGAAGAAAACGGCGGACCCAACGGTTCTTTAACATATCGCCAGCCTATGCGGTTTCCCTGCGGTTGGGAAGGACATGATGGCTCCGCAGAAATTTTCCAATGCAGCAGTGTTCATTATGGGTTGCGATCAAGTTGGGGATAAAGCCTGCCCAAGTTGGTTGCAAAATCCCTCACCCTGACCCTCTCCCCGCCAGCGGGGCGAGGGAATCCGCGGCGGGCTGGTGTAAGTCCTCGTTGCATGGGCACACCCAACGCTGGCAGCCGCCGAGGTAACGAGGCGGATCTGCCGCTGGCAGAATCCCATCCGCTCCATACCGCATACGGATTGCAGCCGGCAGCCTTTCCGGATGGCTTACGTCCGCCTTCTTACGGCGGCGGCTACGCGCGGCGGGCTGGCGAAAGGCTCCGTTGCATGGGCGCGCCTAGCGCTGGCAGCCGCCGAGGTAACGAGGCGGATCTGCCACTGGCGGAATTCCAACCAGGCTCAAACCACCCCAGACCCGGCACCCGGAAACTGTGGATCACAGCAACATACGCCTCATCCGGGATTCGCCTTCTTACGGCGGCGGCTACACGCGGCGGGCTGGCGAAAGGCTCCATTGCATGGGCGCGCCCAACGCTGGTAGCCGCCGAGGTAACGAGGCGGATCTGCCACTGGCGGAATTCCAACCAGGCTCAA
>CAYPCQ010000058.1:0-34627 GCA_964409245.1 uncultured Verrucomicrobiota bacterium | reverse complement strand
CGCCTTCTTACGGCGGCGGCTACACGCGGCGGGCTGGCGAAAGGCTCCGTTGCATTGGCGCGCCTAACGCTGGCAGCCGCCGAGGTAACGAGGCGGATCTGGCGCTGCCGCAATCCCATCCGCTTCGCCTTTATTCCTGTGCCCATCCCGGCTTCCTGATCTTCGCTGCCCAAACCTTGCCTCTGAAAACTCATTCCCTTTCCGTGTGATCCGTGTGATCCGTGGTTTATCCCGTTCTCCTTTTGTAGCCATTCCTATTCCCTTCCGCCTCGTTACCTCGGCGGCTACCCACCGTAGTTTTGCCGAAGCAACAGAAGGATTCGTCCGCCTGGCAGGCAGGGAGCTGAATCCACTGAACGATAACGTGGGATTTCGAACGGTTCAACGGGGGCAAGGGATGGCTTGCCAAAACACTGTGGGGTTTCCGGGCGCCAGTTTGCACTGGCCGGCGGTGGTGGGAATGGGGACGGCCCAGTATTGTGGTCCAGGCTTTATTCCCCCGGGGTTTTGGAGGGGCCTCTTTTCATCCAGATCATGACCAGGCTGATATCCGCCGGGGAGACTCCTGAGATGCGGGACGCCTGGCCCAGGGTATGGGGGCGGATTTTTTGGAGCTTCAGGCGGGCTTCGGTGCGCAGGCTGGGCACCTCCTTATAATCCAGCCATTCCGGGATTTGTTTATCCTCCAAGGTTTTGAAGCGCTCCACCTCGGAATGCTGGCGTTCAATGTAGCCCTCGTATTTCAGGGCGATCTCAACTTGCTGGATCACCTCCGGGCTCAGGCTCAAATCCGGATCAGGCAAATCCTTATAATCGATTTCGGGGCGGCGCAGGATTTGGGCGGCGGAAACGGAGCCATGGAAGGTCTTCTCCAGCCTGGCCAGCTCATTTTGGATAGCCTGGCGTTTGTTTTCAAAAATGCGGAAGTTATGTGACGCCAGCAGGCCCAATCCGTGAGCGAATTCGCTCAGGCGCAGATCGGCATTATCCTGGCGCAAGAGGAGGCGGTATTCCGCGCGGGAAGTGAACATGCGGTACGGTTCCAAGGCACCCTTGGTTACGAGGTCATCAATCAGAACGCCGATATAGGCCTGGTCGCGGCGCAAAGTGAACGGTGGTTTGGCCTGGACGCGCAAGGCGGCATTGATGCCGGCCATGAGGCCTTGGGCGGCGGCCTCCTCGTAGCCGGAAGTGCCATTGATTTGGCCGGCGTGAAACAGATTGCGGCAGACTTTCGTTTCCAGCCAGGGAAAAAGCTGGGTAGGGTTGGCGTAATCGTATTCCACGGCATAAGCGGGGCGCACGATTTCCGCCTGTTCACAGCCGACCACGGAACGGATCAGCTCATATTGGACCTGGATGGGCAAACTGGTGGAAAAGCCATTCACATAAATTTCGTCCGTTTGGGTTCCCTCGGGCTCCAGGAAAATCTGGTGGCGGTCTTTGGCGGGGAATTTAACGATTTTATCCTCGATGGAAGGGCAATAACGGGGGCCGATGCCTTCGATCACGCCGGAATAAAGCGGGGACTGGTGGAGATTTGATTTGATCAACTCAGCCGTTTTGGGGGTTGTGTAAGTGATGTGGCAGGGCAGTTGACCGTTGAGGCGGCTTAAGATGCTTCCTGGAGGGTATTTGGAATCGTCAGTTGGAGCGGCAGGAGTTCCATGTTCCACGTGGAACATTTGGGACATATGATGTTCCACGTGGAACAAATCGTCCTTCCAATAGGTGAAGTAAGGAACCGGTTCATCGCCGGGTTGGGCTTCGGTTTTGGAAAAATCGATGGATCGCTTCAAAATCCGGGGAGGAGTTCCAGTTTTTAGCCGGCCCAACTCCAGGCCCAGTTCTTTGAGTGAGGCTGATAAACCAGTTGCGGCGGCTTCGCCCGAGCGTCCGCCGGCCAGTTGTTTAAAACCGATATGCATCAACCCCCGTAAAAAGGTGCCCGTGGTAACCACCACCGCTTTGGCTGAGAACTGGACGCCCAGATCAATTTCCACTCCGGTCACCTGGCCATCCTGATGGAGCAGGCGCAGGACTTGACCTTGTTTGAGATCCAGCCTGGGTTCCCGTTCACAGATCCACTTCAAATGGAATTGGTAAGCCTTTTTATCGCATTGAGCTCTAGGTGCCCAAACTGAAGGGCCCTTTTTCGTATTGAGCATCCGGAATTGGAGCCCGGTCATATCGGTGGCCTTGCCCATAATTCCGCCCAGGGCATCAATCTCCCGTGCCAGGTGGCCTTTAGCCAATCCTCCAATGGCGGGATTGCAGGACATCTGCCCGAGAGTGTCGGCATTCAGGGTCAGCAAGAGCGTCTCGCAGCCCATGCGTGCCGATGCCAAAGCGGCTTCAATGCCCGCATGTCCAGCGCCACACACCACCACGTCATATGGCTTGGGATAAATAAACATAATTTGGACCTAGCCCTCTAATGTACTATATAGAGATGCCAGCCATTGGATCACCCGGCCGGCTGGGCTTCCTTGAGGCTCACCAAACCCTTTGGCAACATCCCAAAGGAGGTTTCCGAAAAGCCCCTGTAACCACGACCGTATTATGGGATTACCCCATTGTCAAAATGGATAAAACTTGTGGAACCGCTCAAGGCATGGTTCATTAAGATGGTTGTGAATGGTTTTCGCTCTTTTCCGATTCGCCGGCATGGAATTGTAAGGCCGCCACTGAAGATAAGAATTTGAATGATGCCGCATCCAGGAGTGACCTGCCGAGGCCAAACCTTCTTGATGGTTTTAGCCAGCGCACTGGCAGGGAATGGATGGTGAAAACCGACGCACAGAAATTCCATTGGCAAACATGGGCAACAAGCAAAATGAGATCAGAATCCTGATTGTCGAGGATGACCAAATCCTGGCCAACATCTATCGCAGCCGTTTGGAGAATGACGGTTTTCTGGTGGCCATCGCCAAAGATGGCCAGCAAGGATATGACCTCACCTTGGAGTGGAAACCCTCGCTGATCTTGCTGGACTTGATGCTGCCCAAAATAAGTGGCATCCGGATGCTGCGGATGATCCGGAATCAGCCTGAATTTGAAAAAACGCCCGTTTTGGTTTTCACAAATGCCTACGTGCCGAACATCATTGAGCAAGCCCAGAGCCATGGCGCCTACCGGATTTACAACAAATCCGCCATGGCGCCCAAACAACTGCTGGATGAGATTTACCGGATTTTCTCCCTGCCCGTCAAAGCCACGGCCAGCAAGGCTTTGAGTCCGGAAATGACACAGGCCGAACTGCGGCGCTTTTTCCACTTGTCCATCCCGGAAAAGCTGAAGCAACTTCAAGCTTTGAGAGCTTCCCTGGCGGGCGATCCTGATTCCGCTATGAATCTGTATCCGGATCTGTTCGACTTGGTTCGCAAAATCAACAAAAGTGCCGCCCAAGCCGAACTGCCCAATGTGACGCAATTCTGTTCCGCTTTGGAAGCGTTGCTGCAGCTTTGCTGGGAGCAACCAAAAGGCGTGACTGCTTCCACCCAGGTCACTTTGCTCCAGGCACTCGATTTATTGGAACATCTGGCCAAGGTGGATACCGGAACCAACCTGCTGGACAATCCACCGGTTTGCATCCTGGTGATGGCCTGTGATCCATTGGCCAACCAGGCGATTGTCCACGCCTTGGGCAAAGGCCTGCTGGCTTACGAGGCCATCGAGGAGCCAATCCTCGCCGCCCAGGCGCTGAACCATAAGCGTTACGATTTGATTCTCCTGGATGTTGCCGTGCCCCAAATCGATGGATTGGAGTTCGCGAGCCATATCCAGAGAACTGTGCATAACGAAAAAACCGCCGTCCTTTATTTGACGAATATTCGGGATTTTGAAAACCGGGTTTCCGCCAAAACCAGCAACGGGCAGGATTTGATCGTGCTGCCGTTTTCTTTCATCGAATTGACGGTCAAAATCCTGTGCCTGATATTTCGCTCAAAATCTTCCAGTCCAACTGGAAAATGATGGGCGCGATGTGGATCCTGGAGCTGATCAGTTCATGGAAATTTCATGCTGTGGTCAAATCCGCGGCGCAATTACTTCCCGCCCCAATGCCTTGCGGGTTCAGCACCTCGGGTGGGGAAAGATATTACCTTGGTAAAATTGACGGGATATTTTTACCGAGGTAATATTAGGACATGAGTTCATCGACCAATGACGGGAACGCGGAAAGCCGGTGCATAGCGTTTGCAGGCAGCCGGCGCCTGGCCAAAGGCAATTTGTTGGAGGTGGCCTTAAAGGCCAGGGAGGCATTGGAGCAGGGGGAATCCGCTTCGATTCTGATATTCAATCAACAAACCAGCCGGCTGGTGGAGGTGGATTTAGGAGCTTCCGAAGCAACAATCCGGCAGCGGTTTGCCTCGCCGGACATGCCCGGTGGGCCGAAGGAGGAAGATCCGGCAGGGGCCAAACGCGGGCCGGGCCGGCCGAAAATGGGAGTGGTGGGCCGGGAAGTGACGCTGCTTCCGCGCCATTGGGAATGGCTGGATGAACAACCCGGCGGCGCCTCAGTAGCCCTAAGAAAACTGGTGGAAATGGCCAAGCGCGCCAATCAAGGAGAGGATTGCCTCCGGAAGGCGGAGGAATCGGTGCATCGGTTCATGTGGGCCATGGCCGGGGACTTGCCCGGCTTTGAGGAGGCTTCACGGAGTTTTTATGCGGGCAATTACGAGCTGTTCACGGAATTGACTGGCTCGTGGCCAAAAGATGTCCGCAGCCACCTGTTGGAACTGGTGGGTGCGGTGGCCCAAGCCCGGGAAAGCGTCAGCCGGAAAAATCCCGAGCCGCCGGCAAAGTAGGCAGGGGCAAGGAGTCAACTTGAAGGGGGCTTGGAATCAGGGGCGCCGATCCAAAACCTCGCGTATGGTTCTCAAGAAACGGCTCGGCTCGACCGGTTTGGAGAGAAATTCCAGATGCTTGCCGGACAACTGCTCGTTTTGCTGCAATTCGGGGACATAGCCAGAGAAAATGATGGCCGGCAGCTGCGGATTTTTAGCGTGCAAGGCATCAATCAATTCGAAGCCAGTCATTCCCTCCGGCATGATCATATCCGTCAACAAAAGGTCGATTTTGCCGTTTTGTTCCTCCCAGATGCGCAAGGCAGCGGGTCCGTTGGCAGCATCCAAAACCTGGTAGCCTGATTGGCGTAAAATCTTGGCCGCAGTCAGCCGGACGCTGGTTTCGTCCTCCACCAATAAGACGGTCTCGGTTCCACGGCGGGTTTTTCCGAATTCCTCACGGCCGATTTCAGCTGCGGCCTGATGCGCTGACAACGGCAAATGAACGTGGAAGCTGGTGCCGGCGCCAACGATGGTATCCAAAGCGATCCAACCCGAGTGCTGCTTGACGATGCCGAGGACCGTGGGCAATCCCAACCCAGTGCCTTTGCCGACCTCCTTGGTGGTGAAAAAAGGCTCAAAAATATGTTTGAGCGTTTCGGGGTCGATCCCGGAACCACTATCGGTCACAGTAAGCTTGGCAAAAGAGCCGGGCAAAGCCTCGGCGTGGCGTTCCAGGAAAGCCGCATCGCTATGGAAGGCACAGGTTTGGAACAGCACCTGGCCACCTTTGGGCATGGCATCGCGGGCGTTGATGCACAAATTCACGATGACCTGCTCGATCATCCCGGGATCGGCCTCGATCCAAAGGGGCAGCTTTACCTTGGACAAATCGAGGGTAATCCGTTCCCCGAGCAGCCGGGTCAGCATTTTGGCCAGGTTCACCACCAAGGCGCTCAAATCAAACAACTTGGGCTGAATCAGCTCGCGGCGGCTGAATAACAAAAGCTGGCGGGTCAGCGCGGCGGCACGTTTGGCCTCCTGGTTGACATCGGCGAGCGCCGCCTCGACATTGGGGCTCAATTTCTCTTCCTGGCCGAGGCTGGCCAATTGCATCATGATGGAGGCGAGGATATTGTTGAAATCATGGGCAATCCCGCCGGCGAGCAGGCCGATGGCCTCCAGCTTCTGGGACTGCCGGAAATGAGCTTCCATCTGCCGCTCGCGGGTGATGTCTTCCAGGCATACCATGATGCAGGGCCGCCCATTCAAATCGACGCGCGCGCTGGATAAAAGCAGGATCATCGGGGAGGGCTTGGAACCACCGGGTTTGGGAATCTGGATTTCCCGGCGCTTGATGTCCAGACCGCCATCGGCCACTTCCTGCAAGGCAAGGCGCAAGGAGCACTTGGAGCAATCCGGCCCGGAACCACAGCCAGCGGGGTTGCTGAGGGCATCGAGGCAGCCGATGACGTCACCACCTTTCAGGCCGGGGATCTGGTCCGGACTCCGGCCGGCGAATTCGGCCAGGGCCCGGTTGGCCCGCAGGAAGCGGCCATCCTGACCCAGCAGGCCCAGCATGATCGGCACATGGTTATGGATGGCCCGCAACTCCGCCTCGCTGCTGGCCAGAACCAGCTCGGCGCGCTTGCGTTCGGAGATGTCCCGCAGGACGGACAGGGCGCAGGAATGGCCGCCCAAATTCAGCGTCCGGGCGGAAATCAAGCCGGTGAACACCCGCCCGTCTTTGGAGCGGAATAAAGATTCAAGATTGTCAATATGGCCTTTTTCATTTAAAACAGCGATCATTTTTTGGCAATCGGCCGGATTATCCCAAAGCGGGAGCACCCGGGCGGAAAGGCCTGTCACCTCGTGTTTTTGGCAGCCAAAGAATTCGCAAAAACGCTCATTGCAGTCGAGAATGAGGCCATTCTCCAGGTGGGTGATGCAAACGGCGTCGGGGCTGGTGCGGAACACGGCGCGGAATTTTTCCTCGTTTTCGCGGAGGGTTTCCTCGGACTGTTTGCGGACGACCAGGTCGAAGGTCATGGAGGCCAGCGCCTCGGCGAGGGAGGCATCGTTTTCCAGGTAAATCCCGGGCTTGTTGCCCAGGCTGAGGATGGCCAGGAGCTGGCCGCTGCGCACCACCGGGATGGCAATTTCGCGGATCAGCGCGGCGCGGCCTTCAGAAAGCCCCTGGCGGCTGGCCAGAATCCCCACATCGTTGCGGACGACGGGGCGGCGGGTGCGGAAACAATCGGCCAGGGCGCCGGCCAGGGCGATGGGAAGGAGCAGGCCTTTGGCCAGGTTCTGACCAAGCCGGTCAACGGTGTTGGAAGACCAGGCCTGGAGGCTGAGGTGGTCACCGCCCGGGTGGATAAAATAGAAGAAACCGGCCTGGCTGCCGGTGATGGCCTCCGCGGTGTCCAGGATCTCCCGCAGCAAGGTGTCCAGGCCGGAGCCGGCTGATAAATTGGCCAGACGCATGTGGGTGCGGAGGATCTGCTCCGTGAATTTGCGGCTGGTGATCTCATCGTGGGTGATGATGGCTTTCCCGCGGCCCTCACCCGGGAGCGGCGTGATGCGGGCCAGGAACCAGCGCAGGCGCGTGGGGGAATGGCAGGGATACTCCATTTCAAAACCGGGCAAGGAGCCGCGCAAGACGGCGCGCAAGCCTTTGGCGAAGGCGGGGCCTTCGTCGGTGGAGGATCCGCTGGCGGTCTCGCAGACCTGCAGGTAGTTGGAGCCGACCCCGTGCTGGTCCATGGCGAGGCGGTTTTCATCGGCAAAATTTTTCCAGGCCTGGTTCACCCCGATGATGGTGCCCTGGAGATCCACTATGGCGAGATGGGAACTGAGGCCATCCACGGTTCCCTGCCAGAACTGACGGGCGGATTGGATGGCCATCTGGGTCCGGGTCCGATCGCTCACATCGGTCACGCTCAGCAAGAGGTTGCCGGACAATTGCTCCGGATTCCGGGCGGGTATGCGCGAGCCTTCCAGGCACACAAACTGGGTGCGGTTATCGGGGCTGCGCAGGGAGACATCGATCTGCTTGCCGCTGGGCTGGCTGAAGAAAGCCTTGAAACGGCCCAAAAAGGTGGCCATATCACCGCCCGCGAGGAAGGTGGCGAAGCCTTTGCCAAGGAGGCTGGCGGCAGGCCGCTGGACCATTTCCATGAAGGTCTCGTTATGGTCCTGGATGGTTCCGACTTCGTCCAGGATCACGTATCCCACGGGGGCCTGGTTGAATAACAAGGCGAAGCGGTCCCGGGCGGCGGACAGCTCGAGCTGGGTGTTCCGGAGGGTCTCGTTTTGGATTTCCAGCTCAATCTGGTGGACCTGGAGCTCGTGGACCGCCCTGGCGATCTCCTCAGGCGCCATCCCGGCCAGGGCGCTGGCATCGCCCGGCAGGAGCGCTTCGGCCCGGCGGCGGAGCGCGAGCTTTTCATCGGCCGGCGGCTCACTCATGGTTTTCGGCCGGCTGGGCAAGGTTCCGGCTTTCCCGGCATAATTCCGCCAGTTTGCGCTGGGTGATGTTCTCGTGGGCGACGACGATGCGCGGCCCCTGGCCGGCATCGAACCGCTGGAAGCGGGCCGCGAACCAGCCTTTCTGGGTTGGGCTGTGGCAGGGATATTCGATCTCGGCCGCCTGGCGCTGCCCGGCGAGCATTTCGCGCAGCGCCACCGCCACCGCCCGGGCTTCGGCCACGCCAGCCGTGGCGGCATCACAGACCTCCAGGTAATTGACGCCCACGCCGTGGCCGGGTGAAGCCAGGCGATGGTCGCGGCTGAACTGGCGCCAGGCTTCATTCACGTAAATGATCCGGCCCTGGCCATCCAGGATCGCGATGTGCGCGGAGAGGGAGTCGAGGGCGGAGCGCAGGAAAGCCTGCGAGACACGCAGGGCTTCCTCGATTTCGATGGATTCAGTGATGTCGTGCACCATGCCGTAGGAGGCGAAAGCAACGCCCTGGCCGTCCCGCCGTTCCTCGGATTTCTCGCGGACCACCCGCACCGAGCCATCGGGCCGCCGGATGCGGTGGATGGTTTCATAAGCCTGGCTCTCGCGCACCGCCTGCCGGTAGGCGCCATCCACCCGCGCGCGGTCTTCCGGGTGGACGAGCGAAAGGAAGGTTTCGTAAGTCGGCTGAAGATCCCCCATTTTTAGGCCAAAAATCCGGTAAACCTCCTCGGACCATTCCAGGCGATTGGCCGCCAGGTCCAGGCGCCAGCTGCCCACGTGAGCCATTTCCTGCGATTTGCGGAGCATCAGGTCGCTGGTGTCCAAGGCCTCCTGGCTTTGCTTGATCGGGTTGATGTCGGTGAAGGTGAAGACCACGCCGGAGGTGGAGGATTTACCGATCCGATAAGGCAGCACCCGCATCAGGAACCAATCCCCCAGCTTGGTGCGCACCTCCCGCTCGACGGTGGCGCCGTCCTTTTCCACCTTCCGGGCCAGCTCCTGCGGATCCTCCCCGGCCAGGTGGTGGGTCAAATGGGAGAAGGGCCGGCCCGCATCGCTGGGGATGATTTTAAAGACCCGCTCAAGCTCGGGGGTGAATTTGCGGACGCTCAAGTTCTCGTCCAGGAACAGGGTGCCGATGCCGGTGGCGGAAATGAGGTTGTTGAGGTCGTTGGTCATTTCGGTCAGCTCAAGGATCTTGCTTTGGTACTCGGCGTTGACGGTGTGCAATTCCTCGTTCACGGACTGCAATTCCTCATTGGTGCTTTGCAGCTCCTCGTTGCTGGCCAGGAGTTCCTCATTGGTGGCCTGCAGCTCCTCGTTGGAGGTCTCCAGCTCTTCGATGGTGGCCTGGAGGTTTTCCTTGCTGAACTGCAGCTCCTGCTCCAAGTCCTGGATCCGCTGTTCGGCCTCGCGTCCCAGGTCGAATTCCTGCACCTCCACGGCGGATTTCCGCGCTCCCTCCTTGGCGGAATCCAGCAGGAAGACGGCGGCCATTGGCTCCTGCCCTTTCCGGGCCGGGAGCAGGCGGAGGCGCATTTGAACCGCCTTGCGGCCGGAGCCGGCCGGGATGCGGATGCGGGAGAATTTCATCTCCTTGCCGGTGGTGAAAACCCGCTGCAGGCCGGTGGAGAGCGGGATGGACAGCTCCTTGACGGCCATGCGGGATATATCATTCAACGGCTTGCCGGCGGGCAGGCGCAGGAAGCCGTCCGGATTGCCTGCCAGGTGCAGCAGCTCCAGGCGCTCGTTGACCACCGCCACCAGGGGCGCGAATTCCTCGGCCAGGGCCTGCAGCAGGCGGTCCTGGATCCGCTCGTCCTCGCGCAGGGTGGGCAGGCGGCCACTACGGAAAGTGCGGAGCGGGACTTTGCCCAAAGCGACCTCCGAGGCGGAAATCCGGATTTGCTGGCCGTCGGCCAAAGGCCGTTTCCGGCCGAGAGAGCGGTAAATCTTGAATTTATGGTGCAGCGTTTCAAAGCAGTCGGCGAGCTCGCCCGGGGTTTCGCTGGTGCCCAGCAGGAGGATGCCCTGGGGATTGAGGGAGAAATTGGCGAAGCTCAACACCTCCTGCTGGAGCGGCGGCTGCAGGTAGATGAGCAGGTTCCGGCAGCTCAGGAGGTCAATGTTGGTGAACGGGGGATCCTTGACCAGGTTGTGCTGGGCGAATACCACCATCTCGCGCAGCACCCGCTCCACCTGGTAATGGTCGCCCTGGCGGACGAAATAGCGGGCGAGCAGGCCCGGGGGGAGATCGGCGGCGATGCTTTCGGGGTAGATCCCGTTGCCGGCGTGGATGATTGCGTCGCGGTCGATATCCGTGGCGAAGATCTTCACGCTGGCGCGCATGTCCAGGCGCTCCATGCATTCCCGGGCCAGGATCGCCAGGGTGTAGGCTTCCTCGCCGGTCGAGCAGGCCGCCACCCAGAACCGCACCTCGCGGTTTTTGGCGTTCTGGAGCAGCCCCGTCAAATGCAGGGTGCTGATCTCATCGAAGACTTCCCGGTCGCGGAAAAAGCTGGTGACCCCGATCAATAGCTCCCGATAGAGCGTGTTTACCTCCCCGGAGCGGACCTCGAGCAGCCGGACATATTCCTGCAGATCCGCCACCTGGTTCACGGTCATCCGCCGCTCGATCCGCCGCAGCACGGTGCTTTGCTTGTAGAGGGTGAAATCGACCCGGGTTTGATCCCGCAGCAGCGCAAAGATGCGCCGCAAGCTGTCCTCGTCGGTCACCAGGGCGGGCGGCAGCGCCACCGGCGCCGGAATCCGGCGGGTGAAGGAAAACAGCCGGTCGGGCATTTCCTCCGGGGCCAGCTGCACGTCCACCAGCCCGGTGGCGAGGGCCGCCTTGGGCATGCCGTCAAACCGCGCCGATTCCGGGGTCTGCACCATCACCATGCCACCGTTTTCCTTGATGGACCGGATGCCCCGCACGCCATCGCTGCCCGTGCCAGACAAAATGACGGCGATGGCCTTTTCGGCCTGGTCGTCGGCGAGGGAGCGGAGAAAAATATCGATGGGCAGGTTGATCCCTTTTGAATAATCCAGCTCGTTCAAGAGCAGGGCGCCGTGGAAGATTTTGAGCTGTTTCTTGGGCGGGATCAGGTAAACGGTGTCGGCCTCCACCACCATGCCCTCCTCGGCCCGCCGCACAGTCATGGGGGTGCGCTTGGAGAGCAGCTCCACCATGAGGCTCTTGTAATCAGGCGACAAGTGCTGGATGACGACGAAGGCCAAGCCGCTATCCGGCGCCATATGCGCGAAGAATAGTTCCAGAGCCTCCAAGCCGCCAGCCGAAGCCCCAATGCCGACGAAATACAGAGGAGCGCGAACCGGCTCCTTGACTTGGAGTTCATCATTCATAAATTTTCTGCCCAAGCACAGAATCCAAAGTAAATGAAACCGGATTTTTTGGCCACCATCTTTGCAGCGAAATGCAATTTTCCCACCGGACTCCGGGGAATTCCTGGGCCGTGCCCAGGCCATTGGACCGGTCGTTTTTGGCGGGGTCATTTTGGCAAGGCACGCACCATTCGCGACTTTCAGATCGGTTCCAGATCTGCGCGCGGCTCACGCCTCGGTTTGCCTAAAAACCTGCGGAGCAGGCGCTTCCCCAATGCCGGGACACGGCGGAGCCGGAGGCGCAGGAACGCGACAAAGAGCGATTGGCGGCAGCCAGCAGTTCCTTGACCCGCTGGCGGAGATCTGGCAATGTTTACCTGGAGTCGATGAAATCCGTGAAACAACTTCAGCACCGAAACAGATCTCTTGCCTCGTGTGCGGGGAAAACCTCCCGCCGTCCGTCCCCTGCGCCATGAGAATACTGATTGCCGATGACCACTCCGTGCTGCGGCGGGGTTTGATCCAAATCCTGGTCGATGAATACCCGAAGGCCGAGTTCGGCGAGGCGGAGAGCTGCGAGGAGATCATGGCGAAGCTGGAGGCCGGCGCCTGGGACATCCTGATCCTGGATATTTTCATGCCTGGGCGGAGCGGCATGGAAGCCCTGCACCAGGTGCGGGATGAATATCCGCTGCTCCCGGTGCTGGTATTGAGCAGCGCGCCCGAGGAGCAGCTGGGGCTGCGCGTCCTGAAAGCAGGCGCGAGCGGGTACCTCAACAAACAGACGGCGCCCGAGGAGCTGGTGATGGCCGTGGGCCGGATACTGAAAGGCAAGCGCTTCGTCACCGCCAACCTGGCCGAACACCTGCTGCTCGATGTGAGCCGGAGCGACCAGGACAAGCGGCCCCGCGCCGCGTTGTCCAGCCGCGAAAGCGAGGTCTTGCAATTGCTCGTGGCTGGCAAATCGCTCAAGGAAATAGCCAGCGCCCTGGGTTTGAGCGTGAAGACCGTGAGCACGTTCCACACGCGCATTTGGGAGAAACTGAACGTGGAGAACGATGTGGAAATGGTGCGTTACGCGCTGCAGAACGGCCTGGTGGGAAACGGACCCAAGCCCTGATTTGGCCGGGCCGCGTTTTGCGGGGGCGGAGCGCCGGGCAGGATGGCCCTTGCCCTTAGAAAATCGCCCTGATTCCCGGGGGGGAACAAGGCGCATTGTTTTTGAGAGTGGCTGGCGGCTGGGGTGCAGGGAAGGCCGACAAAAAGGGGGAATAAACCACGGATCACACGGATCACACGGATCACACGGAAGAAGAAAAATCCAAAGTTCGCGCAGTCCCCAGGTTGTGAAGCGGAGGGGCGCAATGAATCAGAAGTCGGAGGGCCGAGATTTCAAAGAAAAGGGTCCGGAGGTTTGCTCCATTTTGCAGGATCGCTACTTGTGCAAAACCACCAGAATGAGCTATATTGGGCGCTAATGATGAATAAAATAATGCTAATCATGGCCGGCACGGCCGGTGCGCTTGGTTTGTCGCTGGGTTCCCTCCAGGGCGCCGAGAAGGAAATCGATTTGAGCAAACTGCCCCCGGCATCCACAAAAGCGAAGGTGACTTTTGCGCAGGATATCAAGCCGCTGTTCGACAAGGGCTGCGTGATGTGCCACGGGCCGCGATCGGCCAAAGGCAATCTGCATCTCGATACCCGGGAAGGGGTGCTCAAAGGCTCCGAAGATGGCCCGGTGGTGGTGTCCGGCAACGGGGGCAAAAGCCTGCTGGTCCATTCCCTGGCGGGGTTGAGCCGGAAGCCGATGCCGCCCCAGCCCAAGAGCGGCGGCCAGTCCAGATCATTTTCAGCGGCGGATATTGGGCTGGTGCGCGCCTGGATCGACCAGGGAGCCAATTAACGCCGAGGCGGGCCACCTTCTTTCCGGCAGTTACCCGGCGAGCAAACGCCAGATCTGGGCGACAAAGAAGGTGACCACGATGCCCATGATCAGGGGGATGGCGGTGGCCAGCGCCGCCCACTTGACGCTGCCGGATTCCTTGTAGATGGTGTAAATAGTGGTGCTGCACGGATTGTGGATGAGGCTGAACAGCATCAAATTCACGCCGGTGAGGAGAGTCCACCCGCCGGCCTTGAAAATCTCCAGGGTGTCCCGGGCGGAATCGATCTGGAACATGACCCCGGCGCCGGCCCCGAGGCCCGTGAGCTTGGCGGTTAAAACGGTCAGCATCAGCACGGTGGGGACGACGATTTCATTGGCGGGGATGGCGATGATATAGGCCAGGAGGATCACGCCGTTCAGGCCCATCAGGTAACCCACTGGATTGAGCATCTGGATGATGTGTTCAGCCAGGCTTATGCCTCCCACCTGCACGTTGGATACCAGCCAGATGACGGCCCCGCAGGGGGCGGCAAAAACAACCGCCCGCCAAAGGACGTAGATGGTCCGGTCAATGAGCGAGGTGTACAAGGTCTGAAGAAAGCGCGGGGGCCGGTACGGTGGCAGTTCCAGGCTGAAGGTGGAGACCTCCCCGCGCAGGGCGTTCCGCGAAAGGGCCCAGGAGACCCCCAGGGAAAGCAAAACCCCGAGCAGCGCCACGGAGACCACGGCCGCGGTCGAAACCAGGCCCGCCAGCCAGGGCGGGGCCAGGGTGCCAAGGAACAGGCTGGCGATGAGGATTTGCGTGGGCCAGCGCCCGTTGCACAGCGCGAAGTTGTTGGTCAGCATGGCAATCAGCCGCTCCCGGGGGCTGTCGATGATCCGGGTGGCCACGACCCCGGCGGCGTTGCAGCCGAAACCCATCATCATGCTCAAGGATTGCCGGCCATGGGCGCCGGCTTTGCGGAACAGATTGTCCAGGTTGAAGGCCACCCGCGGCAGGTAGCCAAAATCCTCGAGCAGGGTGAACATCGGGAAGAAAATGGCCATGGGGGGGAGCATCACGCCGACCACCCACGCGGTGGCCAGGTAAACCCCGTCCACGAGGAATCCCTTGAGCCACCAGGGGAATCCCAGGCTGGCCGCGCCCTGCTGCAGCCAGGGGTAAAGCTTGCCGATCAGCAAGGCCCGGAGCCAGTCGGAGGGCACATTGGCCGCGCTGATCGTGATCCAGAAAACCAGGGCGAACAAGAGGACCATGATCGGGATGCCCCAGGTTTTGCTCGTCACGAGGCGGTCGATCGACCGGTCCAGATCGAACTTTTTCGACTGGCCAGGCCGCGTGACGGCGCGGTCGGCGATGCGGGCTGACTCGGCGTAGATCGCCTCGACGAGCTTCTCGTGGAAATCGGCCCCGACCTCCCAGCGCAAGGCTTGGGCCTTGGCCAGGATGGCTTCCGGGCGGGCATCGTTTCCCTGGCTCATCAGGCTGCCTCTTTCTGGTTTGGTTCGTTGGCCAGGGCGCCGAACTCGCGTTTTTTCACCGCCTCGATGATCCGCTCATCGCCATCGAGCAGGCGCAGGGCCACCCAGCGGGGATTGGGCAGGTATGGGAAAGCCTCCTGCAACAGGGCCACCAGCTGGCTCACCGGGCCTTTCAAGGCGGGCGGGTCGGGGATGCGGTTGGGCCGGCAGACCGTCTGGCCGGTGGCCACGTCGCTGATGGCTTGCAGAAGGGGCTGCAAGCCCTGGGCATACCGGGCGGAAACGGGCACCACCGGCACCCCCAGGTCGCGGGCCAGCCCGCGGTCATCCACCTGCAAGCCCATCCGCCGGGCCTGGTCGATCAAGTTGAGGCAAATGACCATGCGCTCGGTGATCTCCACGATTTGGAGGGCCAGGTTCAGGTTGCGCTCCAGCCGCGTTGCATCGACCACCACCACGGTCACATCCGGCCGCCCGAAGAGGATGAAATCGCGGGCCACTTCCTCATCCGGGCTGGTCGCCAGCAGGGAATAGGTGCCGGGCAGATCGACTATTTTGAAGCGCTTCCCGCTGAACTCGAATCCGCCCTCGGCGCGGGTCACCGTCTTGCCGGCCCAATTGCCGGTGTGCTGGCGCAGGCCGGTCAGGGCGTTGAAGACGGTGCTTTTGCCCACGTTGGGATTGCCCGCCAGCGCCACGGCGTAATCCCAGTTATCCATGCTCACGCCCAATTTCAGCAGGTTGGCGGAGCGCCGGATCGGGCAGGTGGCGCAAGGCCCGGTGCCGTGCCCATGCGTGTGAGTGGTCATGCGGGTTGTTCCTCCAGGTTTTCGATCTCAATCAGCCGGGCCTGGTCCTTGCGCAGGGCGATCACCGCCCCGCGGATGCGGTAAGCGGTAGGATCCCCGCCCGGCCCGGTCATTTCGGCGGTGATCATCGTGCCCGGTAAAATACCCAGATCCATGAACCGGCGCCGTTCGGCCCCGCGGCAGCGGGGGGATAACCGCACCACCCGGGCCTGGTATCCCGGACCCAGCCGGTGCAGGCAGCGGCTTTCCGCGGTCTCCACCGGGGCATCCTGGGGCAGCGGGGCCACCGTGAGGTTCGCCGCCACCAGGGGCGCCACCACCTGCTCCTCCCCGTTGGCAAAAAACCGGATCCGCTGGGCGTCCGCCGCCACCACGTTGAGGATCGTGCCCGGGAACAGGCCGAGCGCCACTACCTGCGCATAAACGGTTTCCGGCTCGTCCTCGATGTGCACGATGCGGGCCGGAATCCCCGGCGCCAGGGAGGTGAGTGGCTGGCCCAAGGGGGAGGCAATCTGGCCATCGGCGGTGGGGATGGGGTCTCCGTGCGGATCGTGGGTGGGGTGGCCGAGCTGGGCGGCCAAAGCATTGGTCTGTTCGGGGGTGAGCAGATGCTCGATCCGTTCAGCCTGGGTGTGCCACTCGGATTCCTTCCAGCCGGTCTCCTCAGCCAGATGCCGTTCCCAAAGCCGATGGGCGCGGATGACGTTCAACGCATAGGCTTTACCCTCCCCGGTGAGATGGTATTGGCCGGCCTCGGCGGCCACCAATTCCCGGGCGGCCAGATCCTGCATGATCCCCGCCGCCAGGCTGGCGGGCAGCTGCAGGGCTTCCGCCACCTCCTCCACGCTGGCCGCCCCGGATTTCAGCTGGGCGCCGTAAAGATGTTTCAGGGCATCCTCGCTATAAACGCGGCTGGTCATGCGCCGGTATTGCTGCCAGCGGCTGAAAAGCCCCTTCTGCGGCCAGAAAACCCAAAGCATCAGGGCCAAGCCGGCGGTCCCCAGCAGCAAGGCCGCGGCCGGGTCCATCAGGCTCATCCCGTTCAGGAACCCATTCATAATTACACTACTTTACCCGCGGCTGGCGGTTTATCGAGGGAAATGATTCCCGCGCAAAAAAGAAAGGCCGCTGGCCAGGCTAATGAGCCGTTCCGGCTCCTAAATCCTTGAACTTCCTGGAGGATGAGGATAGAATGCAGATTATGAATATTCCCTTTATGGCACGGCAGGCGCGGATCTTTTCACGGCAACTGGCGGCCTTGCTCGCCGCCGCGCTGCTGCTGGGCGGCTGCGGCAAAACCGAGGAGGCCCAGCCGCCGGCCAAAACACCGCCCGGCCAAAGCCTCAATCCCGTCAAGGGATTGCAGGAGACGGTGAACGCCGGGATGCGCACCCGCACGGCCCTGCAGGCCCAAGCCTGCGTGGCCAACCTCAAACAGATCGACGGGGCGAAGGAAATCTGGGCGGCGGAGAACAAGAAAAAGACGGGCGATCCCGTGAGCATGGCGGATTTGGCGCCCAAATATATCAAGACGGAGCCCAAATGCCCCGAGGGCAACGCGCCTTATATCGTCAACGCGCTGGGGAAAAATCCGCAATGCCCGCACTTCAAAGCCGGCGATGAGATCTTGAAGCTCCACACATTTTGAACAGCGGGCCCGGGCGGGTGGAGAGCTTGGAAGGGCTGTTTTTCACGGTTGCAAATCCGCCGCCCGCACGGCGTGGATCAGCTCCCGCAAGCGTGGGATATCCTTTTGGCCGGGGGCGGTTTCCACGCCGCTGGAGACATCCACAGCGTAAGGCCGCACCGTGCGCACGGCCTCGGCCACATTGTCGGGTGTCAAACCCCCGGCGAGGATCACCGGCCGGCCTCCCGCCTTGGCTTGAATGGCCCATTCCCAGTTGAATTGGGCGCCGGTTCCACCCCGCAGGCCTGGCACATAGGCGTCCAGAAGCCAGGCGGCCACCGGGTAACTGGCCAGCTGCTCCACCGCCGCACTTTGCAACCGGAAGGCTTTGACCACCGGGCAGCCCAGGCGGGCGCAAAATTCCGGCGTTTCCTCCCCATGCAATTGGGGGATATCCAGTCCGGCCACCTCCACGACCCGCCGGATTTCCGCCGCCGGGGCATTCACAAACACGCCCACTTTGGTGACCAATGGCGGCAGCTGCCGGGTGATGGAGGCCACCACTTCCGGCGCCACATACCGGGGGCTCCGATCATAAAAAATGAACCCCAGTGCATCCGCCCCGGCCGCCACCGCCGCCAGCGCGTCCTCCACCCTGGTCAAACCACAAATTTTGATTCGCGTGCTCATCCTGAAACATCCAAATCCGGCTTTCTTTTAACCCGCCACAACGTAAAACCAGCCCGCGGGCCACTCCACAGGCCACGATTTAGCACGATTTAACACGATTTGGCACGATTTTTGAGGGGTGGGATGGGAAATGGAAGTTCCGGGTGAGCCTGGGAATCCCACCATCCAGGCAGGCGGTTTGATTTGAATCAGCGGCCAGCCTGCTCCATAGTGCTGCCATGTCCGCCGGAAAAAGGAAACTGCTCGTCATATCGGCCGCGGCGCTGGGCTGGGATCTCGTCCAGCAATATGCGCCAGCCGGCCTGGCCTTGAAATTCCAACCGCTGAACGCCGTCTTCCCCTCCCTGACGTGCGTGGCCCAAGCCACCTTCCGGACGGCCTCTCAGCCGGGTAACCACAGCGTATTAAGCAATGGATTTTATTCCCGGGAGCTGCGCAAGGTGCTGTTTTGGGAGCAATCGGCCGCGCTGGTGGAGGGACGGCGGATCTGGGAGGATTTCCGGAAGCGCGGCAACCGGGTGGGCATGATGTTCTGGCAGCAGAGCTTGGGGGAACAGCTGGACCTAGTCCTGTCTCCCCGCCCCATCCATAAACATTCGGGGGGGATGATCCAGGACTGCTTGTGCCGTCCGGACGACCTCTATGAAAAAGTCTGCGGTCGCCTGGGCAAATCCTTCAACCTGATGCATTACTGGGGGCCGCTGGCTTCCGCCAAAGCCAGCCAGTGGATCACCCGCGCGACCTGCGAGGTTCTGGCGAATCCGGAGCTGGCTCCGGATTTGCTGATGACGTACCTGCCGCACCTGGATTATGACCTGCAGCGTTATGGGCCAGGCGACCGCCGGGCCAAAGCCGCCTTCTTGAAACTGCTGGAGTTCCTGGAGCAACTGACCCGGACCGCCGCCGCCAACCACTTTGACTACCTCGTTTTTGGGGATTATGCCATCGGCGCGGTGACGGAGGCGCCGGTTTTTCCCAACCGGATTTTACGGGAGGCGGGACTGCTCAAGATCCGGCAGATCCGCGGCATGGCCTACCCGGATTTCTTCCACAGCGAGGCCTTCGCCATGGTGGATCACGAGGTGGCCCTGGTTTTCGCCATTGGTGCGGCGGCGGCCCGCCGGGCGGCGGCCGCTTTCCAGCAAGCGGGGATCGCCGAGGCCATCCTGGATGGCGAAGCCCTGGCCGCGCGGCAGCTCAAAGGGGTCCGCAGCCCGGATTTGCTGCTCTGTGCGCGGGCGGGATCGTGGTTTGCCTATCCTTGGTGGAGCGAGCGCCGGGAGGCTCCGGATTACGCCACCCATATCGATATCCACAACAAGCCCGGGTACGATCCCGCCGAGCTGTTTTTTGGCTGGCCACCCATCAGTGTTTGCACCCGGCCCGAGCGGATCCGCGGTTCCCATGGTTTGGCGGGAAACCACCGCCGGGTGGCCTGGGCTTCCTCCTTCCAGCCCGGTTCCGAGCCGGGGGATTTGGCCGCGCTGGCCGGCCTGTTGGAACCCTGGCTTCAGTCCTGAAGATCTCGAGGGCCCATCAAAAAGGAGATAAACCACGGATCACACAGATCACACGGAAAAAGAAGACTGATCTTTATAATCCGTGGTTTAGGTTTTTGATGCGCGAAAAGCTCGAAATGGCGGTTGGGGACGCTTGACTTTCCCGTTCCTCCAAGCACTTTGGGCCTGGGCGGCAACGGCAGGTGATTGGGCAATATTTGGACGATTTCCAAGCTGGAGCAGTGCCGAGGCCGCCAGCACGGGAAGAAGCAAACCTGACGCAGATGATGAAAGTTTATCAATACCCCAAACTCGGCCTGGAGAACCTCACGCTTGCGGAACGTCCCCTGCCGCAGCCGTCGGCGCGCCAAGTCGTGGTCAAATTCCACGCCGCAGCGCTCAATTACCGCGAGCTGCTGGTGGCTTGGGGAATCTATAATCCCCATCCCCGGCTCCCAGCCATCCCCGGCTCGGACGGGGCGGGCGAAATCATCGCCTTGGGAGCGGACGTCACCCGGTGGAAGGTTGGCGACCGCGTCTGCCCTATTTTCATGCAAGGCTGGGTGGAAGGTCCGCTCACTCCGGAAAAGGCGGGTTCGTCCCTGGGCGGTGGCGGTGATTTGGACGGTGTGCTGTGCGAATACGGCGCGTTCCACGAGGAGGGGCTGGTCCCGATCCCGGATTATCTCTCCTATGCGGAAGCCGCCACCCTGCCGTGCGCGGCGGTGACCGCCTGGAATGCGCTGGTGGAGGTGGGGAGAATCAAAGCCGGGGACACGATCCTTACCTTGGGCACTGGCGGCGTTTCGGTATTTGCGGTCCAGCTGGCCAAGCTGCATGGGGCCAGGGTCATCGCCACCTCAAGCCAGGACGCCAAGCTGGAACGAATCCGCGCGCTCGGGGCGGATGCAACCATCAATTACACCCAAACGCCCGCCTGGGAACAGGAAGTCCTGCGGCTCACGGGTGGGGACGGGTTGGACCAGGTGGTGGAGGTGGGCGGGGCGGGCACCATGCCCAAGTCCATCCAAGCGGTGCGCTACGGGGGCTTGATCTCGGTCATCGGCGTGCTGGCCAGAGGGGAAGGGCTTAATCCTTTGCCGATCCTGATGAAAAACCTGCGCGTGCAAGGCATCTTCGTGGGTTCCCGGCAGATGTTCGCAGATATGAACCGCGCCCTCACGGCGGCCAAAACCAAACCGGTCATCGACCGGGTTTTCGGGTTTGGCCAGGTCAAGGAAGCGTTGGAATATATGCGCAGCGGGGCGCATTTCGGGAAAATTGTCATTCAGATCATCCCCTAGCCGGGCCACCCAGTTCCGACCACCGGCATGAATCCCATTTACCTGGATTACAACGCCACGACCCCCCTGGATTCGGCGGTGTGGGAGGCCATGCGCCCTTATTGGGAGGAGACCTATGGGAATCCCTCCAGCATCCACCGGATCGGCCGCCGGGCCCGGGCAGCTTTGGACGATGCGCGGGACCGGATCAGCAAGGTCTGGCGCTGCCAACCCGCCGAAATCGTCTTCACGAGCGGCGGCACCGAGAGCAATAACCTGGCCATCCTGGGCGCCGCCCGGCGGTGGCGCGGGCGCGGACGCCACTTGATCACCAGCGCCGTCGAACATCATAGCGTTCTGCACTGTTTCCAGTATTTGGAACGTTGTGAGGGCTTTAACGTTACTTACCTCCCGGTGGATGGCCAGGGTTTGGTGGATCCCGGTTCATTGGCAGCGGCGGTGCGCCCGGATACCACCCTGGTCTCCATCATGGCCGCGAACAACGAGGTGGGAACCATCCAAGCCATCGACCAACTGGGGGTATTATGTTCCGAGCACGGCTTGATCTTCCATACCGACGCCACGCAATGGTTCGGCAAAGAGCCGGTTGCCTCCGTGGGGCAATTCAATGCGAGCCTGGTATCCATGTGCGCCCATAAACTCCATGGCCCCAAGGGGATTGGCGCTTTATTCGTGCGGGCAGGCACCGGTGTGGATTCGTTGCTCCTGGGGGGCGGCCATGAGCACGAACACCGGGCAGGAACCGAAAACCTGCCAGGGATCATCGGCCTGGCGGAGGTTTGCGAACGATTTTTGGCGGAACCGGTTTTCCCCAGGGCTGACTTAACCGCCAAAGTTGAAGCTCTCAGAAATCACCTTAAGGGTTATACCGGGGTTACGATCCAAGGGAGTTTGGAGCGAAACTTGGCGAATACCATTGCCTTTACCGTTAAAAATTCCGATAATCTGACGCTGGTGGCTGGTTTTGATTTGGCGGGTGTATGTGTTTCCAGTGGATCCGCTTGCACGGCAGGTTCGATCCAAGCCTCGCATGTGCTGCTGGCCATGGGTGTGAAGCAGGCGGAAGCCAATGCGCTGGTTCGGTTTTCGTTGGGTCGTGAAACCAGCTGGGAAGAAGTTGAAATAGTGAAGAATGCCATCGATGCTGTGTTGGGCCGCCAAGGGGCTGGCCAATAACGTGCGAATAACCTACCAGCAGGTTGTGAATTGGGAGCCAATAGCTGTGAAGAAAAAGGTTGTTGGTGTAAAATCGCCGCTTTTTGAAAGGTTATACGCAGGGTTATTTTTTTCCTAAGTCGTTGGCAGCGACTTGACAACGGCGATTATTTCATTTATTCACAGGTGATAATAAGAGTCAGATATTTGTACTTAGAAACAATCCGTATTAACGCGTGATGAAACTGACGATATCCAAAGAGAACCTGATCAACGGTTTACAGGCCGTCCAAAATATCGTGGGGAGCCGCAGCACTTTGCCGGTGTTGTCCAACGTATTGCTGCGGGCCGAAGGCGAGCATTTGGAATTGACCACCACCGACCTGGATATTTCCATCGTCAGCGTGGTGCCCGCCAAGGTCAGCAAAAACGGGGCGGCCACGGTGCCAGTGAAGAAATTCTTCGGCATCATCCGGGAATTGCCCGCGCCGGAGGTGGAAATCGCTTTCGACGACCGCAATGTATGCCACCTGCAATGCGGAGCTTCCTATTATAAAATCAATGGGCTGGGCGCGGAGGAATTCCCTCCCCTGCCAAAATTCACCGAGGTGCTGAAGATCGAGCTTCCGCAGGAAAAGGTGAAAGGGATGATCCGGAAGACCAGCTATGCCAGTTCGGCGGATGAGGCGCGGTATATCCTGAACGGGATCTTTTTCAGCCTCAAGGAGCACAAGATGACCACCGTGGCCACCGATGGCCGGCGGCTGGCCATGGCGGAGGAGGAAGTGGAGATCCCCGCGGAAAGCCAGGCGGATTTCATCATTCCCAGCAAGGCGATCAACGAACTGAACCGTTTGATGCAGTCCAGCGGCCAGGTGGAGATCAAATCCAGCCAGAACCAGGCCATGTTCACGCTGATTGATGAAAAGAAAGACACCATCGTCATCATTTCCAAGTTGATCGAAGGCACCTATCCCAATTACCGGCAGGTGTTGCAGCCCATCGAAGGGGACAACAAGAAGCGGATTTCCCTTTCGCGGGAGGAATTCCTGCAGGCATTGCGCCGGGCCGAGTTCATGACCAGCGATAAGGCCAACTCGGTGAAGCTGCAGTTTGGGAACAATACCCTTTCCATCACGGCCAATTCACCCGATGTGGGAGAAGGCCAGGAATCCATCGCCATCAATTACCAGGACACCGAGATTGCGGTGGCTTTCAACCCGGTCTACCTGATGGATCCCTTGAAAGCCCTGGATAACGACGAGGTTTTCTTCGAGCTGGTGGACGAGTTGAGCCCGGGAGTCATCCGCATTAACGGGCCATTTCTTTATGTCATCATGCCGATGCGGACCAATTAGCCCGATGGCGGCCGGAGGCATGGTTTTGCGGATTCAGCGGGATGAAGCGGGATGCCGGCGGCAATCCGTGGTGAAATTGCGTGAATCGGCTGCTTAACCTCTGGCTTCAGTTTTACAGCCGCTCGCTTCTGCGCCGGATCGTGATGATCGCGGCGGTGGTCTTCCTCGTGGACCAACTAACCAAGCGCATTGTCCTGCACTTCATTGCGTATGGCGAGCAAAGGGTGTTGCTGACCGGTTTTTTCAAGCTGGTTTACTGGGGGAATACGGGTGCGGCCTGGAGCTTGTTTTACGGCAACAATAAGATCCTGGCGCTGGTTTCGCTGCTGGCGTTTTTGGTCCTGATCTGGAACCACCGCCATTTCGATTCGCATACCGTGGCGGGGCAATTCGCCTTGGGCCTCCTTTTTGGGGGCATCAGCGGAAATCTCATGGATCGAATCCAGGTCGGCCACGTGATCGATTTCCTTTATTTCTATATCCATCGGCGAGGCGGCGGGGAGCTGGGCTTCCCGGCCTTCAACGTGGCGGACATGTCCATCTGCACCGGCGTGGCCATGGCTTTATGGTTATCCTGGCGGAGTGAACCTGAACCGCAGCCGGGAACGCCGGAAAACAAAACGGATCACCTATGAGGCTTGGCTGACCGCCGGGGAAGAATGATTTGCCGGGATGGAAAAACACGCGGTTTGGAGGACGGCCTTTTTCTGGCTGGACCCACCGCGTCTGGAAAATCGGCGGTGGCGATGGAATTGGCGGAGCTGCTCCCAGGCGAAATCATTTCGGTGGATTCCATGCAGGTTTACCGGGGCATGGATATCGGGACGGCCAAACCATCCCTGGCGGAGCAAGCGCGGGTGAGGCATCATCTCATTGATGTCGTCAATATTACCGAGGCTTTCGATGCCGCCCGCTTCCGGGAGCTGGCTGGCCAGGCGGTGCGGGAGATCCGGGCCCGGAAAAGAATCCCTATTTTTTGCGGCGGCACCGGCTTATATTTCAAGGCTTGGCTGGAAGGCCTGGGGGGGGCGCCCGAGCCGGACCCCGAGATCCGGGCCGCGGTGGGAAAAACCCCGCTGCCGGAACTGCTCCAGGAATTGCTGGCCAGGGATCCGGCCGCCTATGCGACGATTGACCGGGCAAATCCCCGGCGGGTGTGCCGGGCGGTGGAGGTTATCCGGCAGACGGGACGCCCTTATTCGGAGCAGCGGACGGGGTGGAAAAAGGAAAGCGCGGCAACCACCCCGGGACTTTATGGTTTGCGCTGGGAAACCGCCGCCTTGGGGGAACGCATCACCCGGCGGGTGGACGAGATGTTCCAGCGGGGATTGGTTGAAGAGACGCGCCGCCTGGTGGCGGCAGGATTGGAGCAAAACCGGACCGCGCTGCAGGCGATTGGCTACCGGCAGGCATTTGAATGCCTGGCCGGAGTGCGCAGCCTCGCGGAGACCAGGCAGTTGGTGAACCAGAAGACGCGGCAGTTTGCCAAGCGGCAAATGACCTGGTTGCGCCACCAACTACCGCCGCAGTGGGTGGCGATGGCTGCCGCCCACTGGCGGGAGGCCGCCAGCTGGATCCGGGAAGACTACCAGCGGCAGTTGGAACGAATTTAAAAACCACAGCAAATAGATGAAAGCATTAGTCACCACCGCCACCCAGCGCACGGAACGGGTGTTCCTGATCGGGGTGGAAATGAAATCCAAAACGGAGCTCAAGAACCGCAAAGGAGGCTTGCCCATCGAGGAGACCCTCAACGAGCTGGCGCAGCTGGTCGATACCGCCGGAGGGGTGGAGGTGGGCCGGGGTGTGCAAAGGCTGGAGACGCCCGTGGCCTCCACCTATATCGGAACCGGCAAAGCCGCCGAGATGGCCGAACAATGCCGGGAACTGAACGCGGACACCGTCATCTTCGACGATGATCTTTCGCCTGCCCAGGAGCGCAACCTGGAGCGTATTTTCCAGTGCAAGATCCTCGACCGCACCGCGCTGATCCTCGACATCTTCGCCCTGCGGGCCCGGACGCGGGAGGGCAAAATGCAGGTGGAGCTGGCGCTGCTGCAGCACCTGCTGCCGCGCCTCACGCGGTATTGGGGCCATCTCACGCGCCAGAAAGGCGGCATCGGCCTGCGCGGCGGCGAAGGCGAAACCCAGCTGGAAACCGACCGCCGGAAGGTGCAGGAGCGCATCGATAAAATCACCGAGGAGCTGAAGGCCGTGGAGAAGCAGCGCCACACGCAGCGCCAGGGGCGCAAACGCAATTTGTGGCCGCTGGCCTCCATCGTCGGCTACACCAACGCCGGCAAATCGACGCTGTTCAACGCGCTGACCGGGGCGGACGTCCTGGCGGAGGACAAGCTTTTCGCCACGCTGGACCCCACCACACGCCGGCTGCACCTGGAGACCAATCAGAACGTCCTGTTATCCGACACGGTGGGCTTCATCCGGAAATTGCCCCACGGCCTGGTGGCCGCCTTCAAGGCCACGCTGGAGGAGGTGGTCCAGGCCGACCTCCTGCTGCACGTGGTGGATGTGAGCCATCCTCACGCGGAGGAGCAGACGGCGGCGGCCAACGCCGTGCTGGATGAAATGGGGGTCAGCGGCAAACCGATGCTCATGGTCCTTAATAAAATCGATCAGGTGGACCATCCGGGCCGGATCGAGATGTTCCTGCAGCAATATCCCAATTCAGTGGGGGTGTCCGCCAAGACCGGGGAAGGCTTCGCGGCGCTGCGGGCCGAATTGAGCAAGGTGCTGAAGCCGATCCGGTTGCTCGTCGAACTGGCCATCCCCCATGAAGCGGCGCCGGTGATCGCCCGGCTCCATGAGCTGAGCCAGGTGGTGGAACGGGATTTCGACGGACCGCAGGCCCGTTTCAAAGCGCGCATCCCGCCGCATTACCTTTACGAGTTCGAGCGGTATGTCATCCAGGAATAACCCGTGAGCTTTTAGCGGGGGCGCACGTACGGGGCGAAATAGTAGCGGACGATTTCGTGGTGGGATTGGGTGGGCGTGCGCACCGTCACGCCGCGGAGGCCGCCCAGGCCGTAAGCCGAAGGGGAGACAAACACCCGGGGAATCATCCCCGGCCCCAGCATGCCGCTGGCGCCGTTGGCACCGCTGCCGAAACCGTTGTTGTTGAGCTGTCCGTTCTGGTTGTTCACCTGGGCGCGCAAGGTGGACACCCCCACAGCCAGGAGCAGGCCCAAAATAACCGACCGGCGGATGATTTTCATAAACAGACCTCGTTCCGAGAATTGACTCCACCAAATATAACCGATACCCACCGGATTGCCAAGCCGCCAATACGCTTTACAAACCGCAGGCCGGTGAGCCATACTGAATCCATAAGCAACAGATAGCGTCCGCACGGCGTTTTGGATCCGCCACTGCGGGGTCCGCTCACCAACATCGGATGGCAATATGAAAAACAAGCTTTGCAGCCGGCGCCGGTTTCTCGGCGCCTCCGCCGCGCTGGCGGCCTTCAGCCTGGCGCCCCGGTCAATCCCCGGCGGACCCAACCAAAAAGCGCCAGGCGAAAAATTGAACATCGCCGGGATCGGCGTGGGGGGTATGGGGGCGGGGAACCTGCAGGCGCTCGCCTCGGAAAACATCGTGGCCTTGTGCGATGTGGACACCAACTACGCCGCCCATACCATCAAGCAATATCCCAAGGCGCGCGTTTGGAACGATTACCGGCTGATGCTGGAGCAGCAGAAGGATATTGAGGCTGTGATGATCGCCACGCCCGACCATACCCATGCCATCATCAGCATGGCGGCCATCAAGGCGGGCAAGCATGTGTATTGCCAGAAACCGCTGACGCACGACGTTTATGAGGCGCGGATGCTGGCCCAGGCGGCGAAGGCGGCCGGAGTGGCCACCCAGATGGGCAACCAGGGTCATTCCATGGAGGGCATCCGGTCCATCTGCGAGTGGATTTGGGATGGCGCCATCGGTGAAATCACCGAGGTGGATGCCTGGTGCAGCCTGTCCTATTACCCTTGGGGCCATGCTGGCTGGAGCTCCAAGTGGGGCGCCCGGCCGAAGGATACGCCGGCCGTGCCCGCGCAGGTGCATTGGGATCTCTGGCTGGGCCCGGCCCCGGAGCGGCCTTACCACCCGGCCTATCACCCGGCGGTCTGGCGCTGCTGGTGGGATTTCGGCTGCGGCATGATGGGCGACCGCGGGGCGCACACGATCGATGCGGTGGTTTGGGCCTTGAAGCTGGGCGCGCCGAAATCGGTGGAGGCCACTTCCTGTGGCTTGAATCCGGACACGCACCCGCTCTCGGCCATCGTGACTTATCGCTTCCCCGCCCGCGGGCCGCTGCCACCCTTGAAAATGAACTGGTATGAAGGAACCCGGCCGCCCCGGCCGGAAGCGCTGGGCGAAGAATTGGAATGGCCGGCTGAAGGCGGGGCACTGTTCCACGGGACGCGCGGCAAAATCATCGCCGGCGTTTACGGCAACGAACCGCGCCTGCTGCCGCTCAAGCTGCATCGGGAATACCAGCGGCCGGCCAAAACCCTGCCGCGGGTGGCGGGCAGCCACGAAATGGATTGGGTCCGGGCCTGCAAGACCGGCGGGAAATCGGGTTCGGATTTCTCCTATTCCGGCCCGCTGACGGAAACCTGCCTGCTGGGCAATATCGCCAAGCGGGTGGATGGGCTCATCGAATGGGATGCCGCCAATCTCAAGGTGACAAACCTGCCCGAGGCCAACCAATACGTGCGCACCCAATACCGCCCGGGCTGGACGCTGTAAACCAAACCTGGTTATGAACCACCCCAAACAAACCACCCCATCCCAGGCGGAGGCGCAGAACCTGACCCGCCGACGGTTCCTGGCCGGCGCCGGCGCCGCCGTATTGCTGCCCACGATCATCCCCGCAGAGGTCTTCGCGGAGCCGGGCGGGCGCCTGGGCGCCAACGAGCGGATCACCCTGGGCCATATCGGGGTGGGCGGCATGGGCACCGCCAATCTCAGGAACATGCGGAACATCCGCGATGAAGGGCGCGTGAACATCGCCGCCGTCTGCGAGGTGGACAGCAACCGGCTCGCCCAGGCGGCCAAAGAGGTGGGGGGCGAGGTGGGCACTTTCCGGGACTACCGGCGGATGCTGGAGCGCAAGGATATCGACGCAGTGGTCATCGCCACCCCGGACCACTGGCATCCCGTCCAAACCATCCACGCCTGCGAAAGCGGCAAGCACGTTTACGTGGAGAAGCCGGCCTCGGTGGCCCTGACGGATGGCCGGGCCATGGTGAACGCGGCGCGCAAATACCAACGGGTGGTGCAGGTGGGTTCCCAGGGGCGCTCGGCGCGGCCCGCCAAGGCGGCCTGCACGTACATCCGCAACGGCATGCTGGGCAAGGTCCAAAAAGTCACCTGCTGGCACAGCCTGAACCCGGTGGGTGGCACCGGCCCCGACAGCGAGCCGCCCCCGGAGCTGGACTGGGATCTGTGGCTGGGGCCGCTCCCCTGGCGGCCTTACAACAAGGCCTATTGCCCGGGCACTTTCCGCTGGCTCATGGAATCGGGCGGCGGAGTGATCCGGGACCGTGGCGCGCATGTCTTCAGCGTCATCCGCTGGTGCCTCGACGCGGATCATCAGCACCCGGTGTCCGTGGAAGCCACGGGCACCCCCACGCCCAAGGGGATCTGGGATTGCCCGCCGGAAATGAAGGTGATTTACAACTTCAAGAACCCGGACTGGCAGATCATCTGGGAACAGCCGGGCGACAAGCGCGGCCGGGAGGATTTCGGCATGGTCTTTTACGGGGACAAGGATTTCCTGATCGTCAGCCGGGACGGCACCCAGGTGGACCCGATGAAGAAGGCCCACGAATACAAAGTGCCGCCGGGGGGTGTGGAGGTTTCGCAGGTGGACAAATATGTGGATTACAACATGAACCACAAAGAGGACTGGCTCCAGGCCATCTGGAAGGCCAAGAGCCCCTGCATGGATATCGAGCTGGCGCACCGGTCCTCCACCTTGTGCATCCTGGGCAACTTATCCTACCTCCTTGGGCGGAAGCTGGAATGGGACGCGGTGAACGAACGGGTGATCGGCGATGAGCAGGCCAACCGCCTGTTGAGCAAACCGCACCGTTACCCCTACACCATTTAGCGGGGCGGGCCTGGGTGCCCAGCCCTTGGCAAACGGACAACGCATGCAACCTGGCATCAACCTGGAATTCGCCCGGAGCGGGCCTTGGGATCTGGCCACGGCCCTGGACCACGCGGCCGCGGCCGGCTACCGGTTCATCGAACCTTATGTTTATACGCCAGTCACGCTGACGATCAACAGCCATTTGTGCATCCAAACGGCTTCGGCCTACCATCATTTGAACGGGGAGGCCCAACAGTTGCGGGATTTCAACCACCAACGGGAGCGCCTGGGCCTGAGCTGTTCGGCCCTCGATGCCCATGCCAGCCTGCTGCTGCCCCAGATCGGGGTGCCGTATCTCAAGCGGGCCATCGAGATCGCGACCGAGGTTGATTGCCCCTTCGTCATGTCCGATGAAGGCCCCGTGCCGGAATGGATGACGCTGGAGCAGGGACTCGACCTCTTTTGTGCCAGCCTGGAGGCGGTGATCCGCCACGCGCAGACCCGCGGAATCCGGGTGGCGGTGGAATTGCACAATGCCCTGACCACGCAGCCAGCTTGCCTGGAGAAATTGCTGGCCCGGTTCAGCCCGGCGGAATTGGGAGTCAATTTCGACACTGGCAATTCATTTTTAGCCGGCCACGACCCGGTGGAGTTCGTGCGCCGCGTGGCCGCGCGAGTGGTGCATGTGCACGTGAAGGACATCCCCGCCTCCCAATTGGCCCTGCGCGGCCGGGTCACCGGCACCCGCACCGGGGTGGCGGTGGGCGAGGGCGTGGTGGATCTGCCGGGCATCATCGGGATCCTGCGGGAGGCTGGCTATGCCGGGGTATTGAGCGTGGAATGCGATACCCTGGCCCAGGCGCAGGCGAGCCAGCCGGCGCTGGAAAAGCTGATTGGGTGATTTGAAACGAAGATTTCGTGACGCATAAAAGGCTCAACCTGCTGCAGCGTCGAATTGAATCCGGCGAGGTTCGCGAAACGCCGATGCGCATGATCGTATGGCAGCCTGGCTGGGAGGCTTGACCACGGTTGCCGCCGCCATTAAGCTGATTGCCATGCAAGTAACGATTGAGATTCCAGATGCCCCGGTCAGGCAATTGGAATTGGAAAGGAACCAACTTTCAGAAGTCATCCAGAGAGGCTTGCGGTCCCCATCGGCGGGTGGGCTATCCGTGGTTGAGGAAGTGTTTGTTTTCCTGGGCCGCCGGCCCTCGCCGGAGCAAATCATAGCGTTCCAGCCTTCGGAGAAATCCGTTGAGCGCCTGCGTGAATTGCTGGATAAAAACGGTGCGGGCTGGTTGTCGGCAGAGGAGGAGGCGGAATTGGACACGCTCCAATCCCTCAACCATTTGTTCGCGCTGATCAAACTCCAGGCCCGCCAGCAATTACAGGCCGTTGCGTGAGCACGGTCCCCAGTTTGTTGCGTCTGGCTTCGTAACATCGGGTCAGGCAGACGAAACCATGCGCTACGGGAAGCCGGCAGCTACAGCCAATTAAACCATGAGAACCACCGCAATCATCTTGTTGGCGCAGCTTTGGCTGCCGCTGCTCCTCCGCGCCGCGCCGCCATTCGCCCTGGAAAGCCAAAGCCGGGATTTCCTTGCGGGCGGGGTTGTCCGCCGGCCGGAGCTGATCGATCCGGCCAAAACGCTGGTGGTGGTGGTCGATATGTGGGACCGCCACTGGTGCAAGACCTATACGGCGCGAGTGGCCAACCTGGTGCCGCGCATGAACGAAACGGTGGCGGCGGCGCGCCAGCTGGGCATCCAGGTGGTCTGGGCCCCATCGGATGTCGCCGGCTTTTACGCTGATTACCCGCAGCGCAAAAAGATGAAGGCCATGCCTGCGCACCCGGAACCGGCCACGGTGGCGTTCAAGCCGGCCCCGCCGCCCGAGGGGCTGGATTGCTGCGAGTGCGGCCCCAGCCGGCCCTGCAGGAGCCATGCCGCCTGGACGCGGCAGCAGGCCGGGCTGGCCATCGCCGAGGCCGACCTTATCGGGGACTGCAATGATGCCCGGGAGCTATACAACCTCTGTGCCGAGCGCGGGATCGACACGGTGATCTATATGGGGGTGGCGAGCAATATGTGCGTCTGCCACCGGGCCTTCGGGATGCTGAACGCCCGGCAGCACGGGCTGCGCGTGTTCTTCGTGCGGGATCTGGTCGAGGCCATCACCGCCAACGGCATCCATCCCGCCACCCGGCAGGCCGACCCGAATTTCACCCCCGCCAAAGGGACCGCGCGGACGGAACATTACCTGGAGCAGCACGTGGCCGCCTCGGTGGCCAGCCGCCAGTTGATCGCCGCCGCCGGCCGGGGCGCCTTCAGCCAGGATCCGCGGCCGCGGATCGTATTCGTGATCGCCGATGACGAATACAAAACCGGCCAGACCCTGCCGGAATTCGCCCGCCAGCACCTGGCAGCGGATTTCCAGGTGGTTTATTGCCTGGCCCGCGGCAATGAACCCCATAACCGGAACGATCTGCCCGGCTTGTCCGCGCTTTACGATGCGGACCTGGTGGTCCTGAGCGTCCGCCGGCGGGCGCTGCCGGTGGCGCAGATGGATTTTCTCGAGCGCTACCTGCGCTCAGGCAAGCCATTGGTGGCCCTCCGCGTGAGCGTGGTGCCGTTCCAGATGGCGGCCAAGGATTGCCCGGATGGGCACGTCATTTGGCGGGACTTCGACCAGGAGGTGCTGGGCTGCCATTACCAGGGCTATCCGGCGGAGTCGCGGGAGACCGGCTGCGACGTCTGGACCGTGCCGGCGGCGAAGGGGCACCCCATCCTGAAAGGGCTGGAAACGGCCAGGCTCCACAGCCGGTCCTGGCTTTACCGGCAGCGGCCGCTGGCCGGATCCACCACGGTGCTGTGGCAGGGGCGATGGTCTGACCGGGAGCCGGAGGAGCCGGTGGCCTGGACCCAGGTGCAGGAAGGGGGCCGGGTGTTTTATACCACGCTGGGCTGCGAAGCCGATTTCCAGGAAGCCGGCTTCAACCGGCTGCTGCGCAACGCGATTCATTGGGCCTTGGGCCGGGAGTAGTCCGAAAAATGAAGATGAAGAGTGCGAGAAGATGGAGAAAATATCTGCGGAACAAGTTGCCACATGGGATCTCTGGCTCTTATCAGACTGCTTTTCGAGCATTCGCAGGAAGGCAAAATGGAATCCTTTCGCATTTTTTGCATGGATATATCTTGAAAAAAGATCTCTAAGCATCCTTCGATTATTGGTTTCAGGAAAAATTGAACGGAATAGGTCCACACTCAGGAAATGGGGTTTGGTTCAGACCATGATCAACGCCTGGCCTTATGGGGCGGGTGAAAAAGCATTCAGCAGCCCCTCCCGGGACTCTAAACGCACTTTGCCCTTTGATATTTCGTAATAACCGCGATCAAGCGTTTGCAATGCAGGAAGTTAAGCGTGGGCAGTTCGTTTCATTTGTAGCCATACATTATTCATTATAACATTTGACAATAAGGCGTATCATCCGTATATTGTAGCCATAATGAAAACCGCCCGGCGATTGCACCTCGAAATCCAGACCCACCGGGCCAACCCCGCCGGCATCATCCGCTCCTCCTACCGCGATCCCCAAACCCAAGCCGTCAAACACACCCAGCACGGGCGCATCACCGGGCTGACCCTGGCCCAGCTCAAGCTCATCCAGGCCGCCTTCCAGGGGGAAGTCATCCCCAAGGGCGATCCCGGCGCGTTCCAATGCACCAACTCCAAGGAATACGGCGCCAGTTATGCCGTGCTGGAAATGGCCCGCCAATTGGGCCTGGACACGATGCTTTACTCCCGCCACCTGCCGTGGGTGCGGGATTGCCTGGCCATGATCGCGGGCCGCATCGTCTATGCGGGCAGCAAGCTGGCCTTAACCAACCAGTGGAAAAACAGCGCTTTGTGGGAGCTGTGCGGGGTGGCCGGCGAGGTGGATGTCGAGGACCACTGCTACCGCCCGATGGACCGGCTGCTGGAGCGGCAGCAGGCCATTCAAAGAACCCTGGCCAAAAAGCATCTGCAAAACGGCCATGCCGTGCTCTACGACATCACCAGCAGCTATTTCGAGGGGGAATATGAGCAGAGCGGCGTGGTGCTCTTCGGCTACAACCGGGATGGCAAGCGCGGGCACGAGCAAGTTGTATTGGGTTTGCTCTGCGACGAGCGGGGCTGTCCGGTGGGCGTGGAACTCTATGCCGGCAACACTCAGGACGCCCAGACGGTGATCGATAAAATCCAGCAGTTGCGCCAGGAATATGGTTTGCGGGAGGTGACCTTTGTGGGCGGCCGGGGCATGATCACCCAGGCCCATGCCAAGCAGCTGGAGAAGGTTCAGGGATTGCACACCATCAGCGCCCTGACCCAGGCGCAGATATTCGAGCTGGTGGAGCGCAAAGTCGTGCCACTGGAATTGTTCGACGAAAAGCAAATCGCCGAGGTAATCGACCCCCAAAAGCCGCAGCAGCGTTACTGCCTGTGCCGCAATCCCGAGACCCAGGCCCGGGAGACGGCCACGCGCCAGCGGTTGCTGGAGCTCACCCGCCAGGGGTTGGACAAGCTGGTTCAGCGGAAGAAAAAGGGCCAGGCCGGGCAGCTCGGCGCGCAAGTGGGCCGGCTGCTGCAAAAGTATAAGATGGGCAAGTTTTTCAAGTGGGAGGTCAAAGCGGGCCGGGTGGAATATCAGTTGCAGGAGGAGGCCGTTGCCCAGGAACAACTCTTCGATGGCTGCTACGTGGTGAACACCACCGTGGCGGCCAGCCTGATGAAGGAAACCGAGGTGGTGGCAGCCTGCAAAAGCCTGGCCTTTGTGGAACAGGCCTTCCGGTCCCTCAAGACGGTGGCCTTGGAGATCCGGCCCATGGATCACAAAAGGGACGACCGCCTGCGCAGCCACGTGTTCTTATGCGTGCTGGCTTATTACGTCTACTGGCACATGCGCCAGCGCCTGCAGCCGCTATTTGAAAAGGACGGCAGTGGCCAGCATCGGCAATGGACCATGGAAAATGTGTTCGAGAATTTGCGCGGCATTCGCAAACAACAGGTCACGGTCGCGGGAGCGCAGTTTGACCAGATTACTCAGCCCACAGAACAACAACAGCAAATCC
>CAYPCQ010000057.1:0-54782 GCA_964409245.1 uncultured Verrucomicrobiota bacterium | reverse complement strand
CCGACAGGGAAACACCGAGAAAAAAGTGACAAATTTAAACCAGGACTTGACCGCGCTGGCGGAGCTTGATTATCGGCGGAGGGGAAAGGCTCGCAGCAACTCGGCGGTGGCGCGGGTGGCGGCGGCGGCGAATTTGGATTGGTCGATGATTTCGAACCGCATCACGGAGCGGGAGCCTGCGGATTTGCCATAATGAATGACCGCCTGGCCGTCGATGGTGAGTTCGACCGGGGAAAAACGGACCACCGGCTGGCCTTCCACCTCCAGGGATCTGCCCAGGGGCAAGCCCAGGATGGGGCAGCACCAAAGATTGCGTTCGCCGTTCATCATCCAGGCGCGGTCGGCCGGATCTGTGGGCTGGGATAAATAGGCGATGGGATCATTGGTGGCGGTGCGCAGCATGTAGAGGAAATAACGCTGCAAAGGCTCAGCCGTTTGTTCCAAAACATCCCGGTGATGGATGCGCCAGAAGGAGGCGTGGCCGTTGTTCTTCCAGATGCCGCCGTCGAAGCAGGGCACCCAGTAAAAGGGCAATCCGGATCGCACCAGCCCGATGAAGGCCTGCGGGTCGAGCTGGACGTTGTATTCCACATTGGCGGGGTCGCTGGCTTCCCCGATGAAGCCCATGATGCAGCGGACTTTTTCCCGGAACAAACCGGGTCCGCGGTTGTAGGCGGCGACGACATCCCGGGCGCTGCCGACAAAGAACAAGACCGCTTTTTCAGGGGAGTTCTGCAGGGATTGGAGGATCAAGCTCACGCCGTTCTGGAATTCAGCGGGCTGGTCCAAGGCCTGGTCCTCGGGGTTTTTCAGTTTGTCCCGCAGGCCGATGGCGGCGGGCACGTGGCGCTGGGTGAGATAATTCATCTGCCAGACGGCCTTATAGCCCGGCCGCTGGGCCTGCAATTGGCCCTGGTCCAGGATGATCGCCCGGATATCCGCCTCGGGCATGGCATAGAGGCAGGCCAGATCGAAATGATCGTCCGGGTCAACATGCGGGTGGGTCAGGTCGGTGGAATAAATGACCGGGACCGGCTGGCCACCGGAAACCACGGCCAGGCCGCCCAGCAGGCAGGCCGCCATTAACGGAAAGAAGCGGGACTTCATAGGTGCATGCTAGCGCCCAGCTTAAGCCGATCAAGAGCGTTTATGGCTGAGCCGCATTTTGGATTGCCAGGCGGGGGCAGCCGTGAAAGGCTGGGCGGTGCAAACAATTTCCGAGATAAACGACATGAAAGCCAAATTGCTGACTTTGTTGGTGGCGCTTGCCGCTGGCAGCCTGGCCCGGGCCGAGGCGGATTTGTCCCAACCAGCCCCGCTGGTGGAACCGTTCCCGGGAACTGCCCCGCTGACCATGGAGGGCGACCTGGCGGCGGCCATGGTCCAAGGGATCGACCGTTTTCTGCTGCAAAAATTGGAGGTTTCCGGGGAGGTCCGGAGCGCCTACTGGAACCTGGATCATGCTTCCTGGCCGGCCTATGAAAAGAGCCTGGGGCCCAACCGGGAAAGGCTGGCCCAAATCATCGGATTGCGCGATGAGCCGAATCCGGACGTGGAGTTGGAGCTGGTGGCCACCACCGAACAGCCGGCGTTGTTCGCTCAGAATGACCGGTGCCAGGTGCTGGCGGTGCGGTGGCTGGCCTTCGGGAAGGTCCATGGCGAGGGCTTGTGGCTAAAGCCAGCCCAAGGGCCGGTGCGGGCCAGCCTGGTGGCCATTCCGGATGCGGACCAATGGCCGGAGGAGATGGCAGGCCTGGAGGTCCGTCTCGCGGGGAAGCGGGCGCCGATCAAGGAGACCGGGGGCGGCGCGTGGGCGCGGGCATTGGCGGAAGCCGGCTGCCAGGTGATCATCCCGCAGGTGATAAGCCGGGAGCTGGCCCAGCGGCAATCGCCCAATGGCGGGGGGGCGCCCATGTTGACCCATCGGGAATATCTTTACCGCCCGGCCTTTGAACTGGGGCGCCATCTGATCGGATACGAGGTCCGCAAAATTTTGGCGGCCGTCGCCTGGAGCGCCAGGAGCCAGCCGGGGGCGCCAATAGGAGTGATCGGCTGGGGGGAGGGGGGCATGCTGGCGCTGTATGCGGCGGCCCTGGATACGCGGATCAAGGCGGCCGCCGTCAGCGGGTATTTCAACGACCGGCGGGGCATGTGGGCGGAGCCTATCGACCGCAATGTGTTCGGCCTGCTGGAGCGGTTCGGTGACGCCGAGCTGGCGGCCATGGTGGCGCCACGCTGCTTGATCATCGAGGCCGCCTTGGGGCCGGAACTTGAATTGCCGGGCAAAGGCGGCGCCCCGGCGAGGCTGGTATCCCCGGCGTTGGAAAAGGTCCAGGCCGAGTTCGCCCGGGCGCAAGCGCTGGTCAAATGGCCGGCCGGCCAGGCACCGCAACCAGCACTGGCGCTCACCGTATCTGGAGATGGCCGGGGACCGGCGTTCCGGCCGGCCACGCTGGAGCAGTTCGCCCAATCGCTGGGGTTGGAGAAAATTCTTCCCCAGCCCCCGGAGGCGCTGCCTGCACAGGCCCCCGGACCCGATCCCCAAAAGCGCCTGCGCCGGCAGATCGAGGAAATGGACGCGCACAGCCAGCAGTTGCTGGTGAAAAGCCCGTATGTGCGGAACCAGTTCATGAAGAAACTGGATGCCACCAGCCCGGAGCGCTACCGGGAGACGTCACGGGAATACCGGGAGTTCTTCGCCAAGGAAGTGATCGGCTCCTACCCGGATGCCTTCAGCCCGCCCAACCCGCGCTCGCGGCGGATTTCGGAGACGGGGAAATACACCGCCTACGAGGTGGTGCTGGATGTGTATCACAATGTGTTCGCGGAGGGGATCTTCCTTTGGCCCAAGGATCTCAAAGCCGGCGAGCGGCGCCCGGTGGTGGTCTGCCAGCATGGGCTGGAGGGGCGCCCCCGGGATATCGTTTATGGCGACCATTCCGCCTACCACGGTTTTGCGGCGAAGCTGGCGGAGCGCGGGTTCATCGTGTTCGCCCCGCAAAATCCGTATATTTTCACCGACCAGTTCCGGACGCTGCAACGGAAGTCCTACCCGCTCAAGAAAACGCTGTTCTCCATCATCGTGCCCCAGCACCGGCAGATTTTGAATTGGCTTAAAACCGTGCCGAATGTGGACCCGCAGCGCATGGCATTCTACGGTCTGAGCTACGGCGGCAAGACGGCCATGCGGGTGCCGGCCTTGATCGAGGATTATTGCCTCTCGATCTGCTCGGCTGATTTTAATGATTGGGTCTGGAAAAACGCTTCCACCCTCAGCCCTTACAGCTACGTGTGGAGCGGCGAGTATGAGATCTTTGAATTCGATTTGGGCAGCACCTTCAATTACGCGGAGATGGCGGCGCTGATTGCCCCCCGGCCGTTCATGGTGGAGCGGGGGCACTTCGACGGTGTGGCGCCCGATGAAACGGTGGGTTATGAATTCGCCAAAGTCCGCCACCTCTATGCGGCGCGGCTGGGATTGCCAGGCAATTGCGCCATCGAATGGTTCAAAGGCCCCCACACCATCAATGGGCAGGGAACTTACGATTTCCTGCATCAGCATTTGCGCTGGCCAAAGCCCGGCGCCAACTAACCCGCCAGCGTTATGATTCAGAGTTTAACCTCCACCCAGGCCATGGGTATCCGCACCGGCCGGCCGGCGGCAGCCGCCACCTTGGCCGTGTCCAGGCCATTGGCTCGGCCGTGTGGGCAAGGCAGCGTTTGCCTGCCTCAAGAACACGGCTCAGTGCAGCGCTGGCGCCGATGCCTGGCCCTCCTCCTTTGGGTAGCGATGGCTGGCGGTTGCCTGGTGGAGGCGGCCCAACCGGAGGCGCCGCCGCGAGTGGTGTTGCGGGATGCGCCATTGGTCCAGTTCCGCGGGGGAAACAGCCCGGCGCCGGAAAAGCCCGGGGAAACCGATTGCAACAGCCCTTTGCACTGGGATGGAGCCACGCTTCACCTGTTCAATTCCGCCGGGCACCCATGGCGCAGCACCGGATCCGATCTTTTCCATTTGGATCAATCTTATGTGCGCTGCGAATACAACAACCGGACCCATGGCGGCCGCTGGATCGAGTGCACCTGGAAGGAGCCGCACGGGCCGCTTTATGGCTGGTATCATTTCGAGCCGGCTGGCCTGGTGCCGGGAACCGGACTAACCGCGCCCCGCATCGGGGCCGCCCGGTCCCGTGACAATGGCGCCACTTGGGAGGATTTGGGCGTGGTGTTGGAGGCGCCTGCGGGCACGCTCAATCCATCCACACGCAATTTTTATTTCGCCGGCGGCAACGGGGATTTTTCCATCCTGCTCGATGCCCGGAAACGCCACCTCTATTTTTTCTTCAGCGCCTATGCCGGAAAAGCATCGGACCAAGGGGTGGCCATGGCCCGGATGGCCTGGAAAAACCGGGATGCCCCGGTGGGCAAAGTATATAAGTGGCACTCCCAGGCGTGGCATGAACCGGGCTTGGGCGGAGCGGTGACGCCGGTCTTTCCCGCACGTGTTGATTGGCACCAAGCGGATGCGGATGCCTATTGGGGACCATCGTTGCATTGGAATCACCACCTCCGGCAATACGTCATGCTTTTGAATCGTGCCATGGACAAGGATTGGACCCAGGAGGGGGTTTATATCTCGTTTAACCGGGATTTAACCGATCCTGGCGGCTGGAGCGCACCCCGGAAGATATTGGGTGGCCTGCGGAAAGACCAATGGTACCCGCAAATTGTGGGGCTCGCTGCGGCACGCAGGGAGACTGACAAGCTGGCCGGACGGGAGGCTCGACTGTTCGTGAGAGGTGAATCCCGCTGGGAAATGCGATTCCTGAAGATGGAGGAAGCGCCTTGAAAAAGGGCCGGAGGCATTAAATTGATCCGCCAGCTCCGATGCGCCGGGAGGAGGATGGTCCAGCGAATTTCATTGCGGAACGGCTTATAAAAGAAGCCGAGGGTGCCGTTGCGTTTGGCTCGCTCCTTGTTCTGAACCGGCCACCCTCAAAAGGGGGCGTCCCGCCGCCCCCCGGCGTTCCTCCTCTCCCTGGCCTTATGCCGATCCGATCGGTAATCATGGATCACTCCTTGTCTTGCGCAAAAATCTGCGGTGCAGTCACTTCCCTTCCAAATATATGGACACGGCTGAGCCATTATTGAATGATGGATTCGCAGCGCCGCCGTGAGAGATATCACTAGGGCTTGAACCAGCGCTGCGAGTGGACACATTACCCGACCGGAAAAAGGACATGAACGCGAAGCAGCAGGCCATGGAAGTGGCCAATCATTTTCGGCTGGCCGCCTTTCCCATGGCCTACGGGCTGAGCGGCGTGCTGGTGGGCAGCACGCTCAACCGGGTGATGGTGGCCGAACTGAGCCTGCCGGCCACGCTGGTGGCTTTTTTCTTTGCGATCCCGCTGTTGCTCTCCCCGCTGCGCCTCTGGTTTGGCCATCGCTCGGATGGGCATCCCATACTGGGACGCCGGCGTGAACCGTATCTGCTGGCAGGCGCCTTGGTCATTGGCTGCGGCGTGTATTCAATAACCTGGGTGACGGTGCATGCGGCAGCCCGCATTCACGAGCTCCTGGTGGGCGGGGTGGCAGCTTTCCTCCTTTACGGCATCGGCCGCAACCTGGCCCACAACAGCTACCAAGCGCTGGTGGCGGAAAAGTTCAGCGGCTCCCAGAGGGGGCGCGCCATGACGTTGTATGAAGTGGCCACGCTGATAGGAGCCGTGGCGGGCGCCGGATTTTTGGGGCGCGCCATGGAGCATTATGAGCCTGGGCGGCTGCTGCAGGCCGCCAGCGGGGTGGCCGTGGTGGTCTTTCTGCTGACCCTGGTGGCGGCGCCAGGGCAGGAGGCGCGGGCTCCGGCCTGCCAGCGGGCCGGCCGGGCGCGGGAGAAGGCCTTTGCGCAAGTATTCCGGGAGCTGGTGCTGGCCGATCCCCAGGTGCGCCGCCTGTTTGTGGTGGTGGTCTGCACCTTCACCGGAACCCTGGCGCAGGATGTGTTGCTGGAGCCTTACGGGGCGCTGGTGCTGGGCCTGAGCGTTGGCCAGACCACGCGGCTCACGATGTTTTGGGGGGTGGGGGTGCTGGGCGCCATGCTTTTGTGCGGCTTGCTGCTGCTGCGCTGGCTGGGAGCGCTGAGGCTGATGCGCATGGGCCTGGTGCTCAGCATCCTGGTGTTCAGCGGCGTGGGGGCAGCGGGATTTATGGGCGCGCCGCAAGCCTTTCGCTGGATGGTGCTGGCCCTGGGCTTTTGCGCGGGATTGACAGGCGCGGGCATGCTCTCAAGCGTGGTGGAATTCACCACCCCCGAGCGCGCGGGATTGCTGATGGGGGTGTGGGGAATGGCCAATATGCTCGGCCACGCCACGGGCAGTATGCTGGGCGGCGCCATCGTGGATGGCATGCGCCTGGCGACGGGCAGCGCCTTGGCGGCTTACACCAGTCTTTTCGCCTTCGAGGTGGCGCTCCTGGTGCTGGCGCTGTTCCTCAGCCGCAGCCTCAGCCCGGCCAGAACCTCGGTCCGCCAGGAATTTGGCGGGATGACGCCGGAGTGACGTGCGGATCAGCAAAAGATGAAATCCGGTATTGGCGGCAAACGGCGCGGCCCGGGCGGTCAAATGGTTTCGTTTTTCAGCAGGTCAGCCAGTTTGGGGAGGCTGAAATCGGGTGATTTGCAGAGCTGGATGATGGGGCGTTCGCAGAGCTCCACGGCGCGCACGGCGGCGAGGAGTTCGTGGGCCACCTCGCGGGGGATGACCACGGCTCCATGCTGGTCGGCGTGGACCAGATCGCCGGGATTGACCCGCATGCCCCCCACGGTCACGGGCAGATCAAAGGCTTCCAAATGGCAGTGGGCATGGGTGACACTGATTCCCGCGGCCAGGAAGGGGAAGCCGAGCATGCGGACTTCATCGAGGTCGCGCACGGTGCCATCGGTGATGACTCCGGCGCAGCCCAGGCGCCAGTGGATGGAGGAGTTCACCTCGCCCCAATAGGCGCCGGCGGGCGGTTGGTCCAAGTCTTGCGCCACCACGAGCCGGGGAGCGGGGTAGTATTTAAGGATGTGCTCCCAGTAGGGCTGGCGGGAGGTGAATTGGGGCTGGGGATTGGGTTGAGCGGAGCGGATCGCCAGGGTGACGGCGTAGCCAATGACGGGGCGCATGCCCGGGAAGATGCATTTGATGGTGCCATCAGTGGCTCCCTCGGCGGGGCCGCGCAGGTGGAAACGCTCGATCGCATTGGCGATGGTGGGCGTAGTGACGCCCCGCAAAATCTCAAGCTCTTCGGCAGTCAGCAAAGGGTCCATAGTGTGGATCTGGGTTTGGTTCCAATAAATCAATTACTCGTAGTTGGGAGGGTAGGGGCCGCCTTTGGCCGATTGCTTCCATTCCGGCGTCCCATAAACGCCCGCCTGGGTATAATCGAATGGTTGGAAGCCGATTTTTTCCGCCGGTGAACCCGGTTTAAGCCGGAAATCGAAATGGGCGGCATCGACGAAGCCGGGATCGGCGACCAAAGAACCTTCATCACGGCCTGCCTGGCGCCATTGTTCCCAAGTCTGGCCGGCGAAATCGAAGGGCTGGCCGTCCTGGCGCCAATACAGGTTGTTGCGGAGGGCCACCCTGGCCCCGTTTTTCCAGCCGGCGTAGCCCAGGAGCTGGCCCCGGTTCCACAACACAATATTGCGCTCAAAGGTGAAGGATAAGTGTGGCTCGGAACGGGTGACGGCTACCTGGCCTTCCTGGCTGAAAGCAAAGATGTTGTTCCGCACCCGGTTTTCCTTGCCGTAATGCTGATGAAAGCCGCCATCCTTGACGTTGTAAACGAGGTTGTTTTCCAGGATAATGCCGGTGCTGCCTTCGTCCGGGTAAAGCCCCCAGCCGCCGTAGGAAGTGGCGTAGATATCGTGAACCCAATTATGGCTTACGCTGGTGCCTTCGGAAGGGCCGAGGGTGTAAACCCCACCCATATCGCTGAGGATCCGGTAGCCGAGGTGGTGGATGTGGTTGTAGTCAATGCGGTTGCGCTTGGCATCGCTGTGGTCATAGCCCCAGCGCCAGCCGACGGACACGCCGGTGTAGTAAAAGTCGGCGAGGTCGCAGTGAGTGATGGCGTTGTCCGCACTATGGCCGATCCAGACGCCGACGGCATGGGGCATAATGCGGCCGCCGCTGTGGATGATGCAATTATCGATGGTGATGGAACCGGTGCGCACCGGTTCGGGGACCGGGCTGGCTTCGCCGATCCGTATGCCACCAATGCCGAGATCTGCCAGGCGGCATTGTTCGACGCGGCAATCGCGGCAGGCTTTGCGGAACCAAAAAGCGGTCATCCCCACGTTTTCAACCGAACAGCCACGGAAGAGGATGGACTGTGCGCCATCGAGGTGGATGGCAGCTTGCGGGGCGTTCATGGCGGCTTGGTTGGGGGGCAGGCCCCGCTTGGGAATGCGGAACTCCGCGTGCTGGAAGCGAAGACCTTGGAAGTGGATGAATTTCACCCTTTCATCCGGTTTTTCCAAACCGCCCTTAAAAGTCAGGAAATGATCAATGACGGGCGCCACGGTTTCCGCGGTGGAGAGATCCTCGCCGGGACGGGGATAATAATAGAGCCAGCCATCGCGATCGAGGAACCATTCCCCGGGAGCATCCAGGGCGTTGAGGCAGTTTTCGAGATAATAAAGGCAATTGGGCGCCATTTGATTCCAAGACTGCATTTTTTCGCCGGCGGTGGTGAAAGTGCCCGCGCTGGCGGAGGCGGACTTCAACCATTCCCGGGTGGTATCCCATTTGTGGAAGACCAGCACCTGGACATCCTGGAGGGCTTCGCCTTCGAGGTTATTCAAAGTTTCCAAGCCGCCCGGTGGAGCAGAAAACTTGTGGATGGCGGCGGTGCCGGGCGTGGCAGAGTTGGTTTCGGTGACGCCCTTTAATTTGAAAAACTGCCAGTGATTGGGCGTGCGGGCGCGGGTGGCCCGCTGGCCATTGACCCAAAGCTGCTCGAACCGCCAAGCATCGCCGGCGCCGGCCAGAGGCTCGATCACGCGTGTTTTCCACACCCCGGCACGCTGGGGATCACGCTGCCAGCCGGAAATTAGCCGGCCACCGGAAAAGACAGCTTCCTGCCCCGGTTCGGCGGCGTAGCGGACGGCTTCATCCGCCGAGGCGCCGGAGTCGGGAGCCGAAAATTCAAGCGGGCGAGCCAAGGCATAACGGCCTTTTTTGAATAGCACCTCGGCCCCGCGGGCGGGATTTTTTGCCCGCTCGGCGCGCACTGCTTCCTGGGCGCGGTAAATGGTGGCAAAAGGCTGCCCGGCGGTGCCCGGGTTGGAATCCGATCCGGTGGGTGAAACGTGGAAGGTGGCGGCGGATCCAGACAGGTGGGCTGCCAGCAAAAGCACCGCAGGAAAAATTGGTTTCATGGGAGGTGTTTTAGCGTGTGCCATAAAAAAGGAAAGCGCAAAGAAAGCAGCCCGCAGCCCCGCCGCCTGCCCTTGGAAGGCAAAGAGGAATTACTTCCAACCGCAGAGCTGCAGGATCCAACTGAACAGGCAGCCTAAGAAGGCGGTGATAGGCAGGGTCAAAACCCAGGCCCACACCATGTGGCCGACCACGCCCCATTTTACGGCATTCAGGCGTTTGGTGGCCCCCACACCCATGATCGAGGCGGAAATCACATGGGTGGTGGAAAGGGGAATACCCCAGTGAGTGGCGAATTGGATCACGGTGGCGGCGGTGGTCTGGGCGGCGAAGCCGTGAATAGGCTGCATCCGGACCAGTTTTTGCCCAACGGTTTTGATGATCCGCCAGCCGCCGCCGGCGGTGCCAGCAGCCATGGTCAGAGCACAGATGACCTTGACCCAGGCGGGCACGTGGAATTCGGAACACTTCAAAAAGCCCAGCCAGGATGGGAGATCAGTGAACGCCCCGGTCTGGGTGGCGGTGAACAAGGTCAAAGCCATGATACCCATGGTTTTTTGGGCGTCGTTGGTGCCATGGCTGAAGCTCATCCACGAGGCACTTAACAACTGGAATTTGCCAAACACCCGGTTGATGGAGTAGGGGTTTCTTTTCCGCAGCAGGAACAGCAAAATGGCCATGATGCCAAAGCCCGCCAGCAAGCCGACCAGGGGGGAGACCAGCATGGGAACGATGACTTTGGGCCATAAACCTTGGGCGGCATGGGTGGTGGGATGGTAAATGCTCCAGCGGATGACATTCCAGTTGCCGTGGGCGGCGGCCAACACCGAGCCGCACAGCCCGCCAATGAGCGCGTGGCTGGAACTGGAAGGCAAACCGAGCCACCAGGTCGCCAGATTCCACACAATCCCACTCAACAAGGCGCAGCCCAAGGCCGATAACGTCACAAATTTGACATCCACCAGGCCATTGCCAATGGTGGAGGCGACGGCGGTGCCTGAAAGCGCGCCGACGAGGTTGAAAACAGACGCCAGCATGACGGCCTCGCGGGGAGTTAAAACCTTGGTGGAAACGGTGGTGGCGATGGCATTGGCGGTGTCATGAAACCCGTTGATGTATTCAAAGGCCAGCGCCACGATCAGGACTAAAAATACCATGCTCATGGGAAAAAAGGTCAAGGAGTCAAATGCAGGCCACGCAGCAGCTTCAACAGGTAATAACTGATCAGAGCGGTCACCGGGATGGTTAGCACCCAAGCCCAAAGCATCCGTTCGACAATGCCCCATTTGACGGCGCTGAACCTCTTGGTGGCTCCGACGCCCATGATGGAGGTGGAGATGACATGGGTGGTGCTCAAGGGAATGCCCAAATGAGTGGCCACCTGGATCACGGTGGCGGCGGTGGTTTCGGCGGCAAAACCGTGGATGGGCTGTAATTTGACCATTTTATGCCCCAAGGTGGCGATGATGCGCCAGCCGCCCGCAGCGGTGCCAGCGGCCATGGTCAGGGCGCAGGCGATTTTGATCCAGAGCGGCACGGCAAAGGCGGGCAGGGCGAGGAAACTCAACCAGCCAGGCAGCGATTGGAAAAGGCCGCTCTGAGTGGCGGTAAAGAGAGCCAGGGTCATAATGCCCATGGTTTTCTGGGCATCGTTGGTGCCGTGGCTGAAACCCATGTAGGCGGCGCTCAATAATTGGAGCTTGCCGAAGACAAAATTGACACGATGGGGCGCCCATTTGCGAAGCAGCAAAAGGAGCAAGCCCATCAAGGCGAAACCCAGGAGCAGCCCGGCCAGGGGAGAAGTGAGCATCGGCAGCACGATTTTGGGCCAAAGGCCTTCCACCTTGTGGGTGGAGGGATTCACCACCGCCCATTTGAGAACCGACCAATTGCCATGGGCGGCAGCGAGGGTTGCGCCGCAAAGGCCGCCCACCAAGGCATGGCTGGAGCTGGAAGGGAGGCCAAACCACCAGGTCAGCAAGCCCCAGAAGATGGCCGCAAATAACGCCGAGAAAACGGCGGGCAGCGTGACGAAATTGGGATCGACCAAGCCTTTGCCAATGGTGGTGGCCACGGCCGTGCCGGTCAGGGCGCCAAACAGATTGAAAAAGGCCGCCATGATGACCGCCTGGCGCGGACTCAGGACGCGAGTGGATACGACCGTGGCAATCGAGTTGGCGGTATCGTGGAAACCGTTGATATACTCAAACAGCAATGCCGCGATCAGGACACACAGGACGAACGTCATGGAAAAAGGGGAAGCCGCTTAACTGTATTTAAGAATGATGTGGAAAATGACGTTGCCGGCATCCCGGCAGCGGTCGATCACTTTTTCCAGCAGCTCATACAAGCTGCGCAGCATCACCACGCGCAGCGCATCGTATTTGCCGCTGTAAAGTTCCCTCAGCAATTCCAGCAACAATTTGTCTGCTTCACCTTCCAAGTGCTGCAAGCGGTCGTTAAGTTCGTTGATTTCCTCCATGCGCGGCTTGCTGCGGAGGGCTTTGATCATGGTGAAGATGGTGGCGGTGGCCTGCTGCAGCATTTTGGTCTGGCGGCCAAAATCCTCGCGCTCCAATTTTTCCTGGCAGATCAGCAATTGCTCGCCAAACTTTTCGGTCGTTTTCGGGATCTTATAAAGAACATTGGACAAGGCTTCGATGTCCTCCCGTTCCAAAGGGGTGACGAAGGTCTTGCAGAGCTGGGCCGAGATTTCGTCAGTGATGCGTTTTTCAGCGCGCCGGGTTTGAATGAATTCATCCAGCGTCCGATCCGAAATCGGCTTTTTCAACAAATCGACCAAGGCCTGCACGCTCTTGCAGGCTTGCTCGGCGCTGGCCTCCAGCAAGTCGAAAAATTTCTCATCCTTGCCTAACAACCTCTGTAATGAAAACATGCGATCTTTGATGCCATAAAACCGCCTTGGATGCCATCAAAATGTAACGTTCATGCCCATCTGGGTCGGAAAACATGGCCGCCCGCCAATTAATCCCGCCCAAGGCCGGCGGCCTGGAACCGGAGAGCGGGCCCGGCAGATCCCAATTTTCGGGATTTACATTAGCGCCTGGTTCCGATGCAATGGGTTCAGACCAAAGGAAACCGCATTAATCCGGCGGTTATTCCAGAAAGGAAAAACGATGCAAAACCATCACTATGAATTGGCTGGGGCAGGGGACTCCCGGCGCAACTTCCTCAAAAAAGCGGCCGCGGCGACTGCCGCCATTGCAGCCACCAACCCATTTAAAACTCCGGTTTATGGCCAAACTCAGGCTCCCTCTACCGGGCGGGTCATAGGAGCGAACGACCGCATTGTGGTTGGTTATGTGGGGGTGGGGAGCCAAGGCATGGCGCATGTGCGCTCGCAAAAGACGGATGCCAAGCAGAATAATATCGTGCAGGCGGCGGTATGCGACGTTTACCAGAAGCGCCTGGACGAAGCGGCCAAGTTTCTGAACCTGGGGGCTGGAGCAACCTGCAAGGACCACCGCAAAATGCTGGAGCGCAAGGATATAGATGCAATCACCGTGGCCACCATCGATAATTGGCACGCGGATGTGGCCATCGATGCCCTCAATGCGGGCAAGCACGTTTATGGGGAAAAGCCGCTGGCGCGGTATTTGCGGGAGGGCTTTGAAATCCACGACACGGTCAAACGCACGGGTAAGGTTTTCCAGATCGGATCCCAGTTTTGCGCCGATCCTATGATCCATAAGGCGGCGGAATGGATCAGAGCGGGGAAAATCGGTCCGCTGGTGTGGGGCCAAGGCACCTACACGCGCAATAATCATCCGCGCAGCGAATGGACTTATCCGATTGACCCCGAGGCCAATACGGGAAACTTGGATTGGAATCGGTGGCTCGGGAAAGCACCCCAAATTCCCTTTAATCCCGAGCACTATTTTTCCTGGCACAAGTTTTACACTTATAATTCGGGGATTTTGGGGAACCTGCTTTCGCACCGTTTCCTGCCCATGATGATGGCCACGGGCAATCCCCAATTCCCGAGGCGCGTGGTATGCACGGGGACGCGCAAGGTGTCCACCGACCGGGAAACCACCGATACCACCCATTTACTGGCGGAGTTCCCATCTGGTTTAACCATGATGGTGGGCGGGAGCATCGTGAACGAACACGGTTTGCCGGATGTTTTGCGGGGATTCAAGGGCACGCTTTATTTTTCGTCGAGCCAAAACAAGGTTGAATTGCGCCCGGAACGTTCCTTTACGGAGGAGGTTGATCCCCAAGAATTCTCCAGTGCGCAACCGGTGGGAAGCCTGGCCGCATTGGAAAAGAACTTCTTCGACTGCATCCGATCCGGGGCGACGCCTTATGGCAGCATTGACCTGGCGGTGCGAGCCCACACCGTGCTCTCCTTGGCGGAAATGTCCGAACGGATGAGTCTGGCGTTGCTTTTCGACGAAAAGACACGCCAGGTAATGACCGGGAATGGACAGCCAGTAAAATGGCTGGATTACGACACGACCTTGCCAATATAGATCAGAAGCAATTCAAAACCAGCGGGATCAACCGGGGGGCCGAGAAGACCAATCCGCTGATGATCAAACCGGCCAGCGCCAGAGGTTTATCCTTGCCTTGAAAGAGACCGATGGCGCTGGCGATCAAGCCCACCAGCGGGAGAACGAGCAAGCCCAGCCCGCCAAGGGCTGAAAGGGGATTGCTTCACCCAGGACGGCTGACGAGCATAAACACCAGCAGGAATAGAGACATCAAGGCCGCTTGAAAGCCCACCTTGCTGGCGTTTGTGGATGCCGTGCCTTCCACTTTATAAATTGACCCAAGAATATGGTTTTGGAATTACAATTGGATTTCGATCGGTTTGGCGACCGTTTCCAAGGGGGAAAGGTCAAACTGGATTTTAATGGTCACTTTTTTGCCGATCACGTTTTGGGGCACTCGCCATGAGTGCGAACAAGTGCCACCTCACCCAAATTCCAAGGTGCCATTACCCACCTGTTTGCCGTCAGCATCCAGAACCACGAAAGTGGGCTTGGGCATTTCCACCTGGCCTTTGCCTTTGGTATAGGTCGAATAAGTCTCGCTGCCCACGCCGGCCACGGTCATATTGATGTCCACGGTTGGCTGGGTGGCGCTGGCATTGCGGGAAAAGAGGTTGATGGCGGCGTTCATCAGGCCGCCACCGCTGCGGGCGGCGTTTTGTTTGTTCGCGGTGGCGCGGATGGCCAAAGGCCCGCCGCATTTTAACACCACGGCTTCGCCTGCTGCCACTTTAATGGTGTCCTTGATTTCCCGCTTATAGCCCATGGCCGTCACCGTTTCACCTTTGGCGTTTTTGCCGGTGATGGTGCAGGAATATAACCGGTAATTGCCCGGAGGCACTTTGGCTTTGCCATCCTTAACCACCGGTTTGAGCATTTCCCACTGGCCGACGGAACGTTCATAGCCGAGGCTGAGCACGCTCACCTGGCTCCCGGCGGGCTGAATCTCAAGGACCGACAAGGCCTCCTGGAATGGCTCGATCGAAATGGTTTTGAAATCGGCGGCCAGCTTGATGGTCTGGGGATGGGAAGTGAAATAAATGATGGAACTGAAAGAGTCCGCGTCATTGCCCATGGGATCCCGCAATTCACTGAGATTGCCTGGATTGCGGATGATCGAATCCCCCTGGTTGAAATACATGTTGTCGCCATCCGGATTTTTGTAGACCTGGCCTTTGGAAGGGTCGCCCAGCTTCAGATTCGCGTTGCCATCGACGATGCCGATTTGGCATTTGATGCCATCCACCTCAACTTCCGCTTCCAAGTAACAACAAGCCCGCAAGGACAATTGCCCTATATAGTTGTTCATGCCCGGGCTGTTGCCCATCGAGGAAAAGGCGCGGTTGAACACAAACATCTGGGCGCAATAAAGGGGTTTCCAGTTGCCAACTGTCAGGGTGTTCGGAGCCTGAATGGGGCCAAACAGGCTGGTTTCGTAGCCTCCGGCCTCGGATTTTGGTTTGGTGTTTTCGGATGGCTTGGCCGGGATATCATCGGTCAAATCGCCGTTCTGGTTCATGTCCAGAATGAGTTCATCGTAACCTTTGCCTTCCCCGCGGGATTCGTCCAACCGGAAAATCATCCCTTTGGCTACGGGTCCGTCCTGCATCTGGCCGTATAAAGGATGGCCGGAGGCGGCTTTGGGTTCCTTCTTCAGGCCGGAAGGTTTGGCGACTTGCAGTTGCCCGTAAGCACCACTTGCACCCGGGAGGCGCATGGCCTCCTCCGGCTTCAAAGTTTTGTAGGTTAAGGGGAAATCCCTGGCTGCCACCGAACCAATCCCCAGTGCGGTGAAACAGCATAGAAAGCCTGCCATTTTCATAATTTCATGCTTTCGACGAGCATTTTTGTTTAATATACCTCAACTGGCCTTGCATGTCAAAAGAAACCGCAGGGGGTGGTAATTCGTAAATCACTATTTTTCAGTAACTTAGGATTTGCGGCCGCAAATTTTCTGGTTGGGTGGGGCGGTATTGATCCGCAACCGCCCTAACCGGCCATTTGGGGTGATGGCAAAGAATTTTTGCATTCAGGCATATAATGGTTACTGTTGAATATGTTTCAACAAGAGGAAACAATAACGCTCAAAACGGAAGACCGCGTGCGCGCCAGCGAAATCAAATTGCACGATAAACAAAGTGAACCGGATCACCGCGAACTGTTTATTGACCAAGTCGGGGTGAGGGGCCTGCGTTTTCCCATCCAGGTGAGGGACAAAGCGCATCGGCACCAAAATACCGTGGCCACGATCGGGATGTATGTGGAATTGCCCAAGGAATTCAAGGGCACACACATGTCCCGATTTGTGGAAGTATTGAATGCGCACGGGCGCATCATCCATGTGCAAATGCTGCAGGAAATGCTTTTTGCCATGCAGGAGAAACTGCATTCAGACACGGCCAGGTTGGAAATCGAATTCCCCTATTTCATGGTCAAGAAAGCGCCGGTATCCAAACTGGAGAGCGTGATGGATTACACGGCGCGATTTGAAGCGGTGGCCTGCGGCAAGGAAATCGACTTTGTGCTGGTGGTCAAAGTGCCGGTGACTACGCTTTGTCCTTGTTCAAAGGCCATCAGCAGGCACGGCGCGCACAACCAGCGAGGCGAGGTTACGGCGGCCGTGCGTTTTTCCCGGGCGATTTGGATCGAGGACTTGATCGGAATGGTGGAGGACTCGGCCAGCTGCGAACTGTATTCGCTTTTAAAACGGCAGGATGAAAAGGCAGTGACTGAACAGGCCTATGAAAATCCAGTTTTTGTAGAGGATTTGGTTCGTAATGTGGCACTTAAACTGAAGCAACATGCGGATGTGACCTGGTATAGCGTGGAGGCGGAAAATTACGAAAGCATCCATAACCATAATGCGTATGCCCGTATTGAAAACGGCATAAGTCGTTGAATTAAAGCCAGATAGAACTATAATGCCGGGGGGTTTAGCGGGTCGGGAAAGGTTCGGGCCAAATTTATTTCATATTTTTGTGGCGCGTTTGGATTTTTTTGGTAGATTCTCCGCCTCTTAAAGGTGGCTGGCGTGGTTTTGACATCAGCCGAATTAAGAGAAGCAGTCTGTAGAAGTGAAATTGTGACAGCAAAGACAGTAATGAAAAAGGCACCAGCACCCTCAGAGGGCTCCCAAAAGGTGCAAAGCAGCGCCACGGCCGCATCGATATTGGGCCGGACCTCTGCCAAGCACGACACCGGGCCTGCCAAGGTCAAGCCTGAGTGGGAGCGATATTACCGGAACCTGCTCGACCTGCGGGAACGGCTGTTGAACCAAATGAGCGGCCTGGCCAAAGAATCGGCTGAGGAAATCAGCAGTTACAGCCTGCACATGGCCGACAGCGGGACGGACAATTTTGACCGCGATTTTGCCCTCAGCCTCCTTTCCTCCGACCAGGATGCCATCTACGAGATTGAAGAAGCCTTGAAGCGCATTGAGAAAGGCACTTACGGAACCTGTGAGCTGACTGGGAAGCCGATACCGAAAGCCAGACTGGAAGCCATACCGTGGGCCCGTTTCACCGTGGAAGCCCAAGGACAGTTGGAAAAAGAGGGTGCCTTAAAGCACCGGCGACTGGGCAACTTGGGATCCGTGGACACCACCGGGGTGGCGGAAGTCGAAGAAGGTGAAGAGGAGGGCGACGAGCGCCCAGCCAAAGAAAAAGAATAGCACTTAATTTTATTTATGCCACGCGAAATTGTAACATTGGAATGCACAGAAGCGCGCAAAGAGGGCAGACCTCCGTCACGCTACATGACCACGCGCAACAAAAAGACGCAGACCGAGAAAATCGAGAAGAAGAAGTATAATCCCTTCTTGCGTCGGCACACTGTGCATAAGGAAATCAAGTAAAAGTTTATGCCTCGCAAAACTAATACCGAGAAAAAGGGAGACCGCAATGGCCGCGGTCGCTCGTCGTCCGAGCCACGCACTCCAAGGCCGAAGCCCAAGATCGAGTTCACCATCGACGCCTTGGATTTCAAGAATACCAACCTGCTGCGGACTTTTGTCACGGATCAAGGGCGTCTGCTGCCCCGCAAGTATACCGGACTACCGGCGCATTACCAGCGCCGCCTGAGCCGGGCCGTCAAGCGGGCCCGCCAGATGCTGCTGATGAAGTAGCCCAAGCGTCTCCCGCATTCGCCTCCAGCGGAGGCGGATAGCAGCCTTCAGCAAAGCCCGGCAAGATCCGTTTTGACCGGGTGGAATGCTTTATGCAAAGCCGGAAAAATTTATGTATTGACATGGAAACAGGATTCCATCATCAAGATGAACCCTAACAAAATGGAGAAAGAAGCATGATTAAAGTCCAAAACCTAACCAAAGCATTTGGGCCCAAAATCGCGGTGAACGACGTGTCGTTTTCCGTCGAGAGAGGCGAGGTCCTTGGCTTTCTTGGACCCAACGGGGCCGGAAAATCCACGACAATGCGGATGATAACCGGCTTTATTCCCCCTTCAGGAGGAACGATCAAAGTGGGCAGCTTCGATGTGACGCAGAATCCCATTGAGGCCAAGCGACTGATCGGCTACCTGCCGGAAAACGCGCCGCTCTACACGGATATGACGGTGTATGGATTCCTGTCCTTCGCGGCGGAAATCCGGGGCCACACGGGTGAAGCCAGGAAGAGGGCGGTTTTTCGCTCGGTGGAACTGTGTTTTCTGGAAAATGTCCTGCACCAAAGCATCGATACCTTGTCCAAAGGTTATCGCCACCGCACCTGTTTCGCGCAGGCGATCATCCACGACCCGCAGGTGTTGATCATGGATGAGCCCACCGATGGGTTGGATCCGAACCAAAAACACGAAGTGCGCACTTTGATCCGGCGCATGGGCGAGAAAAAAGCCATTATTTTTTCGACGCACATCCTGGAGGAAGTTGAAGCCGCCTGCACCCGGGCAATCATCATCGACCGGGGCCGCATCGTGGCCAATGGGACGCCTGACGAATTGAAGCAGAAAGGGGAAACGGCCGGGGCTATCTGCGTGCGCCTGCCGGGAGTTCCGGCGGCAGTGGTCACCCAAAAACTGGGCCTGGTACCGCAAGCCCGTAAAGTGCAGGTGCTTAACGAAGGAGATTCATCGGTGCTGGTGCGGGTGTTTCCCCAAGCCCGCACAGCCAACGGCGAACTGGCGCGAAGCGTGTTTGCTTTGGCGGTGGCTGAGAGTTGGAAATTGGAGGAGTTGCATACGGAAGAGGGCCGGCTGGACGAAGTGTTCCGCACGATCACGCTGCCGGACACGACGAAGGAGGTGAAATAATGAATGCCTTTAATAACATCAAATCCATAGCTAAACGTGAATTGACCGGGTATTTCGCATCCCCGGTGGCTTACGTGTTCATCGTGATTTTCCTGCTTTTGACAGGGTTCTTCACCTTCATGGTGGGGGGCTTTTTCGAGCGGGGAGATGCTTCGCTCATGGCGTTTTTCCTCTGGCACCCATGGCTTTACTTATTCCTGGTTCCAGCGGTGGGCATGCGTCTGTGGTCCGAGGAGCGCCGCTTGGGCACCATGGAGTTGCTGCTGACCATGCCGATCACCAGCTGGCAGGCCATTGTGGGCAAATTCCTGGCCTCCTGGCTGTTCCTGCTGCTGGCCTTGGTGCTGACGTTCCCGGTGGTGGTGACGGTTAAATATTTGGGCAGCCCGGACTTGGGAGTGATCATCTGCGGATATGTTGGGAGCGTGCTGCTGGCGGGTGGTTACCTGGCCATCAGCTGCATGACCTCTTCACTCACCCGGAATCAGGTCGTCAGTTTCATCCTGTCCGTGGTGGTTTGCCTGTTCCTCATCCTGGCTGGCTGGCCGCCCGTGACGCGCATGCTTGAGGAATGGGCTCCGGCGTGGCTGGTGCAAAGCGTGGCCAACTTCAGTGTCATGACCCATTTCGACGCCTTCCAAAAAGGGGTGCTGGACTCGCGGGATGTTTTGTTCTTCCTGCTGGTGATCGGTTTCTCGCTCTTTTCCACGAGCGTGATTCTGCGCAGCCATCGGGCGGGCTGATGACCACAATCATGGAAATGATGCAATAACCTCAATCCTTTTATCGCCATGAAAAAGAATCTAACAACTTACCTTTACTCGACGGTTGGCGTGGCGGCGATGTTCTTCATCCTCATCGCTGTCTTCGTCATCGCCAGTTTGTTCAAGCAACGTTTGGATTTGACTGCGGACAAGGTATTCACCTTGGCGCAGGGCACCAAAGCCATCCTCAACAAACTGGATACACCCATCCAAATCCGGTTTTATTACTCAGAAAGCCTGAGCAGCATGCCGGTGTTTTTGAAAAACCATGCCAAGCGGATTGAAGACCTGCTGTCTGAGTATCAAAAATATGGCAAGGGAAACATCGAGATCAAAAAGTTCGATCCGCAGCCGTTGAGCGATGCCGAAGATTCCGCCAATCTGGATGGGGTTGAAGGCCAGATGCTCCAGACGGGCGAGAAAATGTATCTCGGGTTGGCCATCAACTGCCTGGACACCAAAGTGGCCATCGGATATTTGAATCCGGAGCGTGAACGCCTGCTCGAGTACGATGTTACCCGCGCGGTTTCCCAGGTGATCCGCCCGGAGAAACCAACCATCGGAGTGATGAGCGCCCTGCAGATTTTTGGCGAAATGAATCCGATGGCGATGCAGATGGGGCGGATGAACCGCTCCGAGCCATGGGTGTTCATCAGCGAGCTGAAGCGGGATTTCAACGTCAAGCAGGTCGAGATGACCGTGGATCGGATTGACGATGACATCAAGGTATTGCTGGTGTTGTATCCGCGGGATATCACGGAAAAAACCGAATATGCGCTGGACCAATTCGTTTTGCGGGGTGGCAAAATGATCGCCTTCCTGGATCCGCTGTCGATCCTGGACAGCCGGAACCAGGCCAATAATCCCATGCAGAGGAACATGAACAGCGGAGCGTCTTTGGACAAATTGCTGAAGACATGGGGCATTGAGTTCGATAAAAGCAAAGTCGTGGCGGATATGACCTTCCTCACGCAGATCAACCGCCAAGGCCGGCCGGAGCGGATGCCGACCGTGTTGTCGCTCACCAAAGACGCGGCTGACACCAACGATGTGGCTACCAGCCAGATCACCAGCTTGCTGCTGCCCTTTGCGGGTTCGTTCAGCGGGACGCCCGCCGAAGGCCTTAAAAAGACGGTGCTGCTGAAGACCACCACCGATTCGCAGTTGGTGGAAAAAATGATGGCGGAGTTTTCCGGCGAGCAAGTCATCAAGGACTTTTCGCCCTCCGGCAAGGAGATGGCTCTGGCGGTTCGCCTGACTGGCAAATTCAAAACCGCCTTCCCGGAAGGCAAGCCGAAGGAGAAGGTTGAAGACAAAGACAAAGAGAAGGAAAAAGAAAGCAAACCCGAAAAAGACGAGGCTGCGCTCAAGGAATCCAAGACGGATGGCGTAGTGGTCCTGATTGGGGATGCGGACATGCTGCACGACCAGTTCTGCGGTGAAGTGATGAATTTCCTCGGGCAGCGGATCTTCCAGCCCCGGGGTGACAACCTTAACCTGGTGCAAAGTTTGATTGAGCAAATGGGCGGCGACAGCAACCTGATCGCCATCCGCAGCCGCAATTCCATGACGCGCCCCTTCTCGGTGGTGAAGAAAATGGAAGCGGATGCGCAAGCGCGCTGGCAGAGCAAACTGAAGGACTTGGAGAAGAAATTGCAGGACACGCAAACCAAGTTAAGTGAAATGCAATCCAAGAAGGAAGGCAACCAGCGGGTCATCCTCTCCAAGGAGCAAATGGACGCGATCGCCAAGTTCCGCCAGGACCAGGCGGACATCAACAAGGAGTTGAAGGTGGTGCAAAAGAATCTGAGGCGGGATATCGATTCCTTGGAAGTTAAATTGAAGTGGGTCAATATCGCCTTCATGCCCTTCATGGTCACTTTGTCGGGAATTGCCCTGGCTATCTTTAAACGTAAAAGGACTGCTGCAAAATGAACCTCAAACAATTATCGATACTGATCGTATTGGTCGCCCTGTTGGGGGGCTTAGGCTCTTACCTTTACAAGGCCGACCAGGCAAAAAGGTATGCACCGCAAACCAGCGCTTCGGGCCAGAAGTTGTTGGGTGAGTTCCCACTCAATGACGTGGCGCAGATCACCCTCAAAACGCATCAAGGCGAGGTCAACCTGGCCAAGTCGGATGACCTTTGGAAGGTGAAGGAGCGGAATCAATATCCCGCCAATTATGGTGAGATCCATGATTTGCTCCGGAAAATGTGGGAGTTGAAAGGGGTCCAGGAAGTGAAGGTTGGACAGACCCAATTGGGCCGGGTGGAGTTGCAGACGCCAGACAAGGGAACCAATTCCGGCACCTTGGTTGAATTCAAGGACAAGTCGGGCAAGCTTCTCAAATCGGTGTTGCTGGGCAAAAAGCATATGCGCCAATCTGAGGGCGCCCCCGGTCCCATGGGGGATTCCGGCGGTTGGCCCAATGGGAGGTTCATCCTGGTTCAAGGCGAAGCAACCCCGAAGGTTTGGATCATCTCCGAGGCCTTCAGCAACCTGGAGCCGAAGGCGGACTCCTGGCTGAGCAAGGATTTCTTCAAGGTGGAGAAACTGCGTTCGGCCAGCGTGACCACCACCAACGCCACCAACAATTGGAAACTCTTCCGTGAAACCGAAGGCGGTGAGCTGAAGCTGGCGGACAAAAAGGCGGGCGAGGAATTGGACAGCTCCAAGGCGTCCGGAGTGGGCAGCCTGCTTTCGTGGCCCAGCTTCACGGATGTGCTGCCTCCCGATGCCAAGCCCGAAACGACCGGCATGGATAAGCCGGTGGAGGCGGTGCTCGACACGTTCGAGAACTTCACATACACCGTGAAAGTGGGCAAATACACGAACGACGAAAACTTCGCCTTGCAGGTCAAGGTCACCGCCAACATTCCGGCGGATCGCCCCCCGGGCAAGGATGAGAAAAAAGAGGACAAGGAAAAGCTAGACAAGGAATTCAAAGAGAAGAACGACAAGCTGAAGGAGAAGCTGAAACAGGAACAGGCTTGCGAGAAGTGGACCTACGTGGTGTCCAAATGGACGGTTGATCAGGTGCTGAAGCCCCGGTCTGAATTCATTGCGGCGCCATCCACCAATGCGCCCGCAGCCGCTCTAACGCCAGGGCCGGTAACCAGTGGGCCGGTAACCATTCCGCCTGCTGTGCCGGGTATCCCAGCCGAAATCAAGCTGGATACGAATGTGCCACCAGTGGCAGTGCCGCCTGCACCAGCACCCGCTGTGAAGCCGGCGGAAATTAAGCCAGCGACCAACGCGCCTGCGCCAGCAGCCGAAGTCAAGAAGGTGGAAGCCAAGCCGGAGACTAACTCCGCCCCCGCACCTGCTGCGAAACCCGCGGAAGCCAAGCCTGCAGCCAGTGCGGCAGTTCCAGCGGCTGAGGTCAAGAAGGTGGAAGCCAAACCGGAGACCAATGCGGTGCCAGCAGCCCCCAAACCAGTGGAAGCCAAACCAGCGGCGAGTACCAATTCGGCACCGCCTGCGGTACCCGCTAAAGCCGATGATAAAGAAAAGTCATCGCCCAAATAGGTTTTTGGAATAATACAATCTGGTTGGCATAGGAATTACGAAAATAGGCGGCCTTTGGCCGCCTATTTCATTTCCAGCGATGGAGCTGGGAGAAGGTGGTATGTGGCCTGAGTCGGCCAGCCGATTTAAGACAATGACCGGTAGGATCACCTTATGGCCTGCAAAAGCATTCTGAACTGGCCCAACACAAAATCGACAACGGCGGGGCTGCTGAGCAGTCCCAGTTTGGTGAGCAGGGTGCGGTGGCCTTCGTGGTAGGCATGGACCCGAGTCCAAAGCCCTGCTTTCAAAAGATCACGCTGGAAGTTTTGAGCCACTTCCACGCGCCTGAATTTCAGGCCTGCCAAATAGCCCCGGCCGTGCGCAGTCTGCAAATGCTCCGGAAACTCGGATACCAAAGCGCAAAAGCCATCCATGATCTTTTGTCCGATTTGAGAGATCTGGCCGGAAATGGATTCGATCATTTGGAGCGAGCACAGCGCCACATGGCTGGGCAGGGCGGCGGAGCCGTTGGTGCTGATAGCGTCGTATTGCTCCAGGACATCAAGACGGTCTTTGAAAATCACCCCGGAGAGGGGGTGAAACCCGGCGGTCATGCCTTTGCCAACGACGACGAGGTCAGGGTGGAGTTCCAGTTCCCGGAAGGCAAAAACCCGTGACTGCCAGAAACCGGTTTGGATTTCATCGATGCACAGCAAAGCTCCCACCTCGTCACACCACTGGCGGGCCAGGCGGAGATAATCCGCTTCCACAGCGATGGCTTCGCGGTTCATCATCACAGGTTCCGCCCAAAAACCCGCAATCCGGGTGCCATATTTTTGGAAGGCGGATTCCAGCGCTTCGGGTTGGTTGGGCTCGAGCTGGACGACTTCCAAGTCCGATACCAGGTGAGGCCACATGCCGCGCAGGAACTGCGGCACCATATCGGTCCCGTGGTAATTGCCATCCAGGGTCAGGATTACCGGCACCCCGGATTTGTGGGGACGAGCCTGATAAACTTTGAGCATGATTTTCAAGGCTGCACCGCAGGCCACAGAACCGGTGCACACTCCCAGCAGCACCGTGTTCATGGGATCCTTTTGGCCGGCTGGATTGGCAAGGTTGACCAGGCGGTGAGCCAGGTATTTGACTGGCGCCTGGGGAATGTTGGAATGGTTATCCCAAACGACGCCCAATTGAGTGGCGGCCGCCACCGCCGCGCACAAAGCGGGATGATTATAGCCCCAAAGCATTTGGTAATGGCCGGAGGTGCAATCGAGGAAAAGCCGGCGTTGTTCAGAGAGGTAAAACAGACCGCGGCCTACCAACAAGTCGTCGGGGGGCGAAGTCTGGCTGCCGCCAAATGAATCCGGCAAAGGGGATTTATCAATGGCTTGAAAGGGAGGAACCTCATCCACGGTGCGGCCGACCAGGTTCAGGAGCTGGGCTTCGGACTGGGTGGCCAGCCAGCTTGAGCCAGCGCGCATGGCGCCCTCCAGGGCGGGGCCGTGAGAGCCCAGGATTTGAGCGATTGAAAACGGATTGTTCATAAATGGGATAGGGTATTGCCTGGCCCCCAAAATTGGAACCAGATCACATAAGCATACAGGGCGGCCATCAGCCCGATGAAAATGGCCCACCACAGAAACAGGCTGCGGAGCCCGCGGTTCCGTTCGCGTTCCGCCTCAGGCAGGGCCGCCATTTTCCATGACCAGATAATGCCCTTGATATTTTCCGGCGCGGGCGGTTTCGTCAACCATGAGATGACCACCATGGCGATCATGGAGGAGGCCCAAACGAGAAAGGTCCGGTTCAGCCAGTTATCGAATGGCCGCAGCCAGGAGATTTCTTTGAAAAGCCAGAATTCCAGCAGGGCGGTGTAAGGGAAGGCCAGGATCAAGACGGCGGTGGCGGCGGCGGCGGTGGCTCGTTTCCAGAGCACGCCGAGCAAAAAAACGGCGGCGATCGGGGCGGCGACCCAGGCGCCGATATTTTGGATCAAAACGAACACTCCCAGTTTGCGGCGGGTAAACCACAAGGCGAGCAAGGTGGCGATGAGCAGGATCACGGCGCCGCTGATGCGGCCCACCCGCACCAGGTGGGCTTCCGAGCGCCGGCGGCCCAGCCACGGCTTATACAGGTCCATCGTGAACACGGTGCTGCAGGAATTCAGCACCGAGCTGATATGCGAAAGCATCCCGCTAAACAGCCCGGCCATCACCACTCCGCTCAAGCCGGCGGGCACCAATTCCCGCACGAGCGTGGGGAAGGCCTGATCCTGGTCGGGCAGGCCCGGGAATAATTTAAAGGCGACGATGCCCGGTATGACCACCAGGAGCGGCAGCAATATCTTCATGAATCCGGCGAAAACCACGCCCATGCGGGCATCCCATTCACTGCGCGCCCCCAGGCACCTTTGGACGATGAATTGGTTGGTGCAATTATACCAGATGCCGATCGAGATGAATATGCTCCAGACGCCGAACCACGGGTAATCCTTATCCGTAATGGGATAGATGATTTTGAATTTTTCCGGCGCGAAGTGCATGAGCTCGTCCAGGCCGCCCACGCGGTGCAAACCGATGACGGTCACGATCAAGCCACCCAGCATCATGACTATGAATTGGAGAAAATCGGTCCAGGCCACGGACACCAGTCCGCCATAAATGGTGTAGCTCCCGGCCAGGATTGCCAGGCAGATGATGGTGACGGTTTCATTGATGCCGAACATGCCCTGGAGGGCTTTGCCGCCCGCCAGCATGACGACCGACATCTGGGCAATGATCCATAAGACCAGCGAGCAAATGGCAAACAAGTAGCGGCAGGCGGGGTTGTACCGGCGCTCGAGGAATTCCGGCATGGTGTAAAGGCCGCCGCGCAGATAGTAAGGAAGAAACACCCAGATCAAAGCGGTGAAGGTGAACCAGTTGCCCCATTCCCACTGGGCCACCACAAAGCCCACGGCATAGGCCACCCCGATGGTTCCGATGAAATGCTCGGTGCTGATGTTGGCGGCGATGATGGAGCCGCCCACCGCATACCAGGGGAGCCGTTCGCCGCCGAGGAAATAATCTTTGGTGCTGGCCGTCCGGTGCCGTGCCACCCAGAGACCCAGGAGGATGTTCAGGGCGAGGTAACACCCGAAAATGATGAAATCTTGCAGGTGAATCATAATAGCTCAGGGGTTGACTGGCGCAGGCAGTGGGACGTCCTCCCATCCGGCGGCACCGGTTTGGATATCGCGCTCGGCAAATTCCCAGATTACGATGGATTTGCCTTCCAATATCTCGGCATTGGTGCTGAGTTTGCGGCGCACATCGGTGGATGCTCCACCGTCGCTGACGATGGCATCCACGGGCGATTTCAACTCCTGCGCCAGGTGAGAGACAAAGCCAGCTGAACCAGGCAGCAGGCGTTTGGTTTGCTCGGGACGGTTTTCCGAGGGTTCCGCGGCTCCCCCCAATGACGGAGGCTCCGGGTATTGGTAGATCCGGGAGAAACTATCGCCCAGGACGAGCAAGGTGGCTGCCGGGCCGGGATACTTGTAAGTGCCCGGGCGATCGGAGGGGGCGGGGATCAGGAGCCCCAAGGCTGGGTCGCGAATTTGTTCACAAGCCAACGTTTCCATCCCGAAAGCTTGGCGGAAACCAGGGATTTGGGCCATATCGAGCAAGTCACCCCAGCGCTTCACCGGCACCGGCGCCGATTCAAAGGCCACGGTTTGAGATGGTTTCCAGCCCATGGCCAGCACTTTGGCGGCCACGGCCCGGGCCGCCAGTTGGGCGCCGCGGGGAGTCCAATGCGTGTCGGTGGCGAGATATAAATCCGCGCCGCCGGTTTTTTGGCGTTCCTGATGAAACAGGGTAAACAAATCCACGGCTTCAATCCCTGCTTTATTCAAATCCGACAGTAAATCCTGGGCCGGCGAGGGCACCCCCTTCAAGTTCCCGGCGCGGCGCGTGACCCGATCCGGATACACGGCTGGTTTGCCGGGGACCGGGACCACCAGCAATCGAATGCCACGAGCTTGGAACTGGCCGCGGATTCGTTGAATGGCGCGGAAAATACTTTCGCGCTGGGTAACACCCGGGGATGGCTTGATCCACGCTCCCTCGTTCCCAGGCAGATCCACCCGGTCCGGTTCCAACAGGCAACGAATATCCGGCCGGTAAAACAGCCAGCCCTGCAAACCTTGGACCACCTTGGGGCCGGAAGCGCGGGCGATTTCAAAAAGCAGGGTTTGGACTGCGGGGCGCAGGTTTTGCTGGACCCAGGATTTTTCCTTCAAGGTTGCCTCATATTGGCGAAGTTCGCTGGCCTTCGGGAAGGTGCGGAATACGTCCGTGAACTGAATCCGATCACCCCGGCGTAATTCCAGAAGCGTTTGGCAAACCGGCACCGAGCAGATGATAGCCAGGAACAGGGCGATCAACGCTTTCTCACTTTTGTGACTGGGGTTCGCCATGGGGTCAGAATTGGAAATAGAGGAACGGATTGAAGGATTGGGAAAACATCACCAACAACGAAAATACGAACAACGGAATCAGGCAGGCTGTCCGCCCCCAGGTTTGTGGCCGGGCCACCACCCAGTCATGGGCTTGGATCGGTTGAAAAACCAGGCCGGCGCCGAGGATCAGAACCACGACATTCATGGGAGTATAGGTTTCCGCCGCCAGCAACAGCGAAGCGGGAGCATGGATTTGGAGGCCCGCCATGGATTTGAAATAGGCCATCGCCGCGGTCAGGTTGTCCGCCCGGAAGAGAACCCAGGAAAACAACATGAGGACGAAGGTGATGCCGATGCGCAGGGGGCGGGGAAACCGGCCATAGAGGCTTAGTTTGCCGCGCCAGCGTTCGTATCCCAGCAGCAACCCGTGGAATGCCCCCCAGGCCAGGAAATTCCATTTGGCTCCGTGCCAGAGACCACCGAGCAGCATGACGACCGCCAGATTGACGTAGGTCCGGAAGGGGCCCAGACGGTTGCCGCCCAGGGGATAATACAAGTAATCGCGCAAGACACTGGAAAGCGAGATGTGCCACCGGCGCCAGACCTCGGTGATGCTTTCCGAACGATACGGGGCATCAAAATTCTTCAAATATTCAAAGCCGAGCATGCGTCCGAGGCCCACCGCCATGTCCGAGTAGCCGCAAAAGTCGAAATAGATTTGCAGGGCATAGGCCAGCACCCCCAGCCAGGCATCCACGGCATAGGGATGGGCGGAATTGAACACGGCATCGGCCACCTGGCCGGCGGGATTGGCCAGCAGGATTTTTTTGCCAAAACCAAGAATGAATATGGCGGTGCCCGAGGCAAACCGGGACAGGGTATGCTCCCGGCAGGCCAATTGGGCGGCCAGGGTTTTATACCGGATGATGGGGCCGGCCACCAGGTCGGGAAAGAGGGCAACGAAAGCCGAGAAATCCAGCAGCGACCTGGCCGGACGGGCGTGGCCGCGATACAGGTCGATGTTATAGGTCAGCGAGTGGAAGGTATAAAATGAGATGCCGATGGGCAGGGTCACCTTCAGGATGGAGAACGGCTCCGCGCCCGCCAGCTCCAAAAGCCGGTTCAGGCTTTCCGCGGAAAACATGTAGTATTTGAAAAAGCCCAGGAAACTTAAATTGGTGGCCACGCAGGCGGCCAAAGCCATTTTGCGCCGGGCAGGAGCGGCCCTGGGGGCGGTGATCATCCGGCCCCAAAAAAAATCCATCAGGGTGGTGAAGAGCATCAGGCAGACAAACCAGGGTTCCCACCACCCATAAAAGACGTAACTGGCCAGAGTGATCCAGCAATTGCGCCAGGCATAAGGCAGATTGAAATAGACCAGCAGAAACAGCGGCAGAAAGTAAAAAATGAAGATGTGGGTGGTAAAAACCATGGGTCAGGGGTTGGGGATGGCCTGAAGGAGGAACGGGATGTGGAGCGTTGTTTTGGGGCGCCTGTGCACGGCGTTAATAGGTTGTGGGGTTGGTCCAGAGGGCGAAAAAACGATTCGTGTTGGCGGGATAGCAGTAGTCGAGAGCGCCGCTGGGGGCCAGGTCGGCCAATTCATAATCCAAGGCCATCCGGTGTGCTTCCCCAGCCACCCAGCGGTCCAGCCTGCCACCCAGCGGGCTGTTGCCCCAGTCATTGTCCTTGATTTGGGAACGCGGCAGCCACGGCTTATAATGGCCCACGAATATCTCATCGCCCGGCCGCAACTGGTATTTCCGGGCTGGATCCGGGCGGTGGACCTGGAGAATCCGATACTTCAACACGTAGGTATAACGGTAGGCGCCCAGGCTGGGGAATTGTTCCGGCCGCTCCACCAGACGGGCGGTCAGCTCCAAACGACCCAAAGTGGCCACCTGGGCATCCGTGCCCGCATTGCCCCGAAGGGCCAGCCAGCCAATTACAGCAACCAACCCCAGGATGGTGGCGAGTCCCCGCAGTTTGCCGGGTCCGCCTGAGTAGTGGGGCGTGGCTTCGTTCTCGAAGGATGTGTCGGAGGAATAAGACTCAGCCACCGCCGCATAGGGCGATTGCTCATCCGGGGCAGGGGAGCCGGGCTGGGGAGAATGGGGCATCAAGGGTGCCTGGCTTGCTTATTTCACAGGGATTTCGGAAAAGGTCCAATGTGGCTCAAAGCCAGCCAGGTTCAGCCTCAGGACCGGACCGCTCCGGGCTTGAGGGTAAAGCGCTCCAAGCTCCTTATAATCTGCGGGGACCACGATGGGGGCATCCGCCATCCGGATGACCGCCAGCGGATCCTCGGTCCCGCCGTCTGATACCGGCAGGGAGAAAATCGCATACCGGTCATCGGGCGAGGTGCAGCCATAGTAGAGGTGGCGGCCTCGTTCGCCATAAATCAAGGTGCGGTCTTTGCCATCGGCGGAAGCTTGCATGAGCATGGTCCAGCCATAATCGTGGCCCAATCCGGGAGTCCGGCTGGAATAGATCAAGCGGCCTGCATCGTGCTGAAACCAATCGGGTGTGCAACTGAGATTCCGCGAAACCACCGTGATTTTTCCCGATTCAATATCGATGCTGACGATTTTCCAATCCTGCCCCTGGACATTGGCTGTCCCACCCAGGCGCCGGCCATCCGGAGACCAATACATTTGCTGGAAAATTCCCTGGCGGGGCATTTCTTTGACGACCTGGTGGCTGGCCAGGTCGAAGATCCGGATTTTGCCTTCCCGCTTATAGAGGCAGGCTAGGCGTTTCAAATCAGGGCTCCAGCTTGCCCAAGGATAATCGCCGTCCTGGCCATGGGCAACTGGATCGGAGCCGCCCACCCCGACGGTGACGAGGGTGCCCACGGCGCCCCACAGGTCATGGTTGATGCTGTCGCCGCGAGGCATTCGCCGATAAAGCATTTGCCTGCCATCCGGACTGAACCGCCCTCCGAATTCGCTAAAGTCCGGTGACTGGGTCAAGTTGCGGACATGTGAACCATCCGGCCGGGCCAGCCACAAATCATAATCACCCGCTTTGGTTTTGGCGGAATATAAGATCCATCCTTTGGGGGCAACCTCCCGGGCCAGTTCCTCAACGCTGGATTCGACAGCTTGGGTTGGCTGGGTGGAAGTTAACAGGCATCCCGCCCCAATCAAGGCGGCTGCCCAGTGCAGGAAAAGTTTGCTCATAAGTTTTTTCCAATGGCATGAGGCGATAGTTTAAGCGCCCCCAAGACTTGGTCAATTCGGGTTTTTCTAACAAAAGACGCCTGGCGAGTCAACCCGTTGAACCAGGTGGGAAAAGTCCAGCGCCTGGAGTTTAGCCAGGCATATCAGGCGGGGGCTTGGGGAGTGACGGATTGCTCGGTGCGCAGCCGCAACTGGCCGCAGGCGGCATCGATATCGTGGCCTTTTTCCTGGCGCAGAGTGGCCGGAACGCGGCGATCCAGGAGCGCGTTGAGGAAGGCTTTTTGGTGGTTCTCAGAAGGACGTTGCCAATCCAGGCCGGAAACGTGATTATACGGGATAAGATTCAGCTTGGCGTGCAGGCGCCGGGTTATCTCTGCCAGGGATTTAACCTGCTCCAGCTGATCGTTGACGCCCTCGATCAGCACATATTCGAGGGTGATCATTTTGCCTTTGTGGACGACATAGTAGTCGCAAGCCGCCAGCAGTTCACGCAAAGGATATTTGCGGTTGACGGGCATGATTCGGGTGCGGACTTCGTCCGTGGCTCCGTGCAACGAAATGGCCAGCCGGAATTGAAAAGGCTCGTCGGCCAGGCGGCGGATTTGGGGAGCCAATCCGCTGGTGGAAATGGTGATTTTCCGGGCGCCGATATCGCCCCCCCAGGGGGCATTAAGGATTTTCAAGGCCTGCAGCAGCGCCTCATAATTGGCCAGGGGTTCGCCCATGCCCATGATCACGAGGTTGTGGATGAGGCGGCCCGGTTTGGGAACCTGGTTTTCAACACTAATACCACGGGTGGTTTCAGCAGAAGTGGGTTCAGCCTCGGCGGGCAAAAAGCCCTTTTGACCGGCCAGCCAGCGTTCGGTGGCCAGGAATTGTTCAACAATTTCGTCCGCCTGGAGATTGCGTTTCCAACCGGCCAGGCCGCTCGCGCAAAATTTGCATCCGTAAGCGCATCCCACCTGCGTGGAGATGCAAAGCGTCCGCCGGTCGCTGGCCTGCCCATACAGCGCCGGATTGGCTTTGAGCAGCACACTCTCGATCTGTTGGCCGTCCCGCAGCCGCCAGAGGAATTTCATGGCTTCGCCCGGAATCAGCTTGGAGGTGGCTTGCCGCAAAGCATGGAGGTCGTAGTGCTCCGCCAGTTGCCTGCGCAATTCGGCCGGAACATTGGTCATTTCGGCCCACGAGATAACTTTCCGCCGATAAAGCCACTCAGCGATTTGCCCGGCTCGGAAGGCGGGTTGGCGCAGCTCTGCAACCACCTCCTGCAGTTGCGGGAGAGTCAGCGTTCGTATGTCAGGCCGTATCGCCATGGGAAGAAAATGAGCATCCAGAGCTGCCAGGGAAAACACCTTCCGCAAGCTTTGGCCAAACAGGCTTTCAAAGCCTCCGCCTTCCCCCAAAATAGCGCGCGGACAGAGATCCCAGTCCTCTTGCTAGGCAGAGGGCGCTTTCGAGTAATACTTGCCGACGTATTCCTGCAACATGCGCCAGGTGCCATATTGCGGGACCAAGGTCACCATGGCTTTGCGGATTTTGGCAATCCACTGGCGCGGGATGCCCTTGGCATCGCGCTCGTAGAAGCAGGGAATGACTTCTTCCGTCAAGGCCCGGAACAAGTTTTCACTGTCCTGGCGGTCTTGTTCCTCGATCGAATTCGGATGTGAATCACTCCCGATGGCAAAACCATTGTGGCTGTCAAAGCCTTCGCGCCACCAGCCATCCATGATGCTGAGGTTCAAGCAGCCATGGCACCCGCACTTCATGCCGCTGGTGCCGGAAGCTTCCAGCGGCCGCCGGGGATTATTGAGCCAAATATCGCAGCCAGACACCATTTGGCGGGCTACGTGCACATCGTAGTTTTCAATGAATACCAAATGGCCATTCAGTTCGGAATGCTTGCTCAAATGGATGATTTTCTGAATGAAACTTTTACCGTGATCATCATGCGGATGCGCCTTGCCGGCAAAGATGAATTGGATTGGGCGCTGCGGGTCCGTGACCAGCTTGACGATGTCCTGAAACCGCTCAAAAATCAGCGGAGCGCGCTTGTAGGTGGCAAAGCGGCGGGCAAAGCCGATGGTCAAAGCGTCTGGATTCAGCAAACGGTCGAATGTGATGAAATCGCGCTCGTGCCGGCGGTCCTGGATCAACAGCCGGCGGCGGCAGAACTCAATCATCTCGCGGCGCATCCCGTAGCGGAAAGCCCAAATCTCTTCGTCGGTGGCAAAATCCGGATCGGCCATTTTATCCCAGAATTCCTGGTTGTTGACTTTTTCTTCCCAATCCGGCCCCAGCTTTTGTTTCCAGAAATGGCGGTTTTTGCCTTTCATCCAGCCGGAAATATGAATGCCGTTGGTGATATGGCCGATGGGCACTTCCGCCTCGGTTTTGCCGGGGTAAAGGGACAGCCACATTTTGCGCGATACCTGGCCGTGCAGCTCGCTGACGGCATTGGCGGCCCGGGAGGTTTTAAGGGCCAGCACGGTCATGCAAAAACTTTCCTTCTGGTCTTCGGGATGAGTGCGGCCCAAGGCTAGCAAATCCTGAACTTTCAAATGGAGGTGTTTATGGTATCGGCCAAAAACATACTCCATCAAATCGGTGCCGAACCGGTCATGGCCCGCTTCCACCGGGGTGTGGGTGGTGAATACGCAATGCTCCTTGACCCAGTGCAAGGCTTCGGGGAATTTTTTCCCCTCGGCCAGCTTTTCGCGCAGCAGCTCCAGCGTGAGGAAGGCTGAGTGCCCTTCATTCATATGAAAAACGGAGGGCTGGATGCCCAGCGCTCTCAGCACCCGGATGCCGCCAATCCCGAGGATGATTTCCTGCATGATCCGGGTGGTGATGTCGCCCCCGTAAACCCGCAGGGTGAGATCCCGGATATGCTGTGAATTCTCGGGCCGGTTGGCATCCAGCAAGTAAACGACGCTGCGGCCCACGTTCACCCGCCAAACCTGGAAAAACGCCTGGCTGGTGGCGATTTCCACGGACAAAACCAGCGGATCCCCGCGGGCGTCCAAAACCGGCTCCATGGGCAGGTTTTTGGGATTCAAAATAGTGTAGTATTCCGTCTGCCAATTGTCCTGGTTGATGCTTTGTTGGAAATAGCCTTCCCGATAAAACAAGCTGATGCCCACGAAGCCCAAGCCCAGGTCGCTGGCCGATTTGGTATGATCACCGGCTAAAATACCCAGACCACCGGCGGCGATCGGCAAAGTTTCGTGGAAACCGAACTCGGCGGAAAAATAGGCGACCGGATTTTGCACCAGGTGTGGAGCATGTTCCTGGGCCCAGGTGTTTTTTTCGTTCAGATAGTTATTGAAACGGTAGAGCACTTCACGAACCCGGCGGGCGAAGGTCTGGTCCTGAAGCCGAACCCGCAGTTCGTAATCGGACACTTCGTGAAGTATGGCCACCGCATTGTGGTAGAGATTCTGCCAACTGCGGGACGATAAGGCCTGGAAAACCTCCTGCGCTTCCAAGTTCCAAGTCCACCAAAGGTTGCGTGCCAGCTTGTTGAGGCCCACGGTCAAAGCAGTCAGCTCCGAGCCTGTAAGCGGGGTATCACTCATAATATATTTCTTCTTCCAGTTTGATCACCTTTACCGAACCTATCGGGAGGGAGCTTAACACCCGGCCTTCCCGGCGTAAATATCCGGGTGCTAAAATCTTCAGGGCGGCAGGGATCGCCATGAAAAGCCGGGCCGCCCCGCCCACGGGGATGGCCGGCTTTGACAAACCTGGATCGCCGTTTTCCGCCCGCGGGCAAGCCGAGAAAAGGCGGAAAGCCAGGATCATGGACTGGTCAGGCGGATAGGGGCAGGAACTGGCCAAAGGGTGCAGACGATAGCGGGTGGCGGGCGGCCGGGGTTTCAACGAGGGTTTCCGCCGGTCGTGACGCTGGCTCAGCAGCAAATGCCGATTCAGGGCCACTTTTTCCTTCATGTTTGGGGATATACCAGCCATGCTCCAGGGCATGGACTCTTTGATGAGCAAAGATATGGACAGCCTGATCCGGGCGGCCTTGGAGGAAGATGTGGGCACCGGGGATGTCACCACGCTGGCCACCATCCCCGAGGGGATGGTGATGCAGGCGGCGATGGTGGCGCGCAAGCCGTTGGTGGTGGCGGGGCTGCCGGTGGTGGAGCGGGTGTATGAGAGCCTGGATCCGGCGGTGTCGCTGGAGCATCTGGCAGCGGATGGACAGGCCATTAAGGCGGGGGAGGTGCTGCTGCGGGTGCGGGGGCCGGCGCGGCCGATCCTGAGCGGCGAGCGGGTGGCGTTGAATTTCATCCAGCGGCTGTCCGGCATCGCCACCTTGACGGCACAATACGTGGCGGAGGTGGCGGGCACGAAGGCGCGGATCCTGGACACCCGGAAGACAACACCCGGCTGGCGGCGGCTGGAAAAATACGCGGTGCGATGCGGCGGGGGGCAGAATCACCGGTTCGGCCTGTTCGACATGGTATTGATCAAGGATAACCACCTGGCGGCGCTGGGCCATGAGCGGCCGAATCCGGTGGCGGCGGCGGTGCAGCGGGCCCGCCAGCAATATCCGGGGCTGAAGGTGGAGGTGGAAGCGGACACGCTGGCGCAGGCGGTGCAGGCGGTGCAGGCCGGCGCGGACATCATCCTGCTGGACAACATGACCCCGGAGCAATTGCGGGAGGCGGCCGGGCGGGTGGGGAAACGGGCGCTGACGGAGGCCAGCGGGGGAGTGAACCTGGGGACGGTCCGGGCGATCGCATTATCCGGGGTGGATTACATCTCGGTGGGGGCGCTGACCCATTCGGCGGTGGCGGTGGACATTGGATTGGATTTCGCCTGATGTCGATCGACGCCAAAATCCTAAGGGCTTTGCGGGCGGGCAACCAGGGGGTGTCCGGCGCGGAACTGGCGGTGCAACTGGGGATCAGCCGGGCGGCCATCTGGGCGCGGATTGAGGAATTGCGGGCGCTTGGCTACGAGATCACGGCCAGCCCGCACCGGGGATACTGCCTGGTGAACACGCCGGAGACGCTGCTGGCGGATGACATGCTATCGCGGCTGGGGGAGGAGCAAATGATCGGGCGGGACATCCGGGTGTTCCAGGAGACAACCTCCACGAACGACGTGGTGGAAAAGCTGGCGCAGGACGGCGTGAAGGAAGGGGTGGTGGTGTTCGCCGAAACCCAGGCGCGGGGACGCGGGCGGATGGGACGGAACTGGCATTCCACAGCCGGGAAAGGGCTGTGGTTTTCGGTTCTGCTGCGGCCGCGGATCGTGCTGGCGGCGGCCAGCCAGCTGGTAATCGCCGCGGCGGTGGCGGTGGCCCGGGGGATCGCGCGGCAGACGGGGAGCCACCCGGATATCAAGTGGCCGAATGACCTCGCCATCCAGGGGCGGAAAGTGGCGGGCATCCTGACCGAGCTGAACGCGGACATGGACATCATCAAACACGTGGTGCTGGGCATCGGCATCGACGTGAACCACACGCTGCAGGATTTTCCCTCGGCGCTGCGGGAGCAGGCGATCTCCCTGCGGATGGCCAGCGGCTCCAAACTGAACCGGGCGGACCTGGCGGTGGCGATCCTGCGGGAGTTGGACCAGGTTTACGCGCGGGTGCATGCCGGCCAGTTCGGCCAGGTGGCCGAGGAATGGGCGGCGCACTGCGTCACTTTGGGCCGCCAGGTGGTGATCCAGATGGGCACCCGCACCATTCGGGGCCGGGCGGAAGGATTGGACGAGGACGGAGGCCTGCTGGTGCGGACCCAGCATGGGCGGCTCGAATGCATCACCAGCGGCAACGTGACTTTGGAAAAATGATCCTCCTGGTGGACATTGGCAATACCCACACCCATGTGGGGTGGGCGAAGGGGGCGAAAATCACCAAAGCCATGGATGTGCCCACTTGCGATTGGTTCAACGGACAGCTGGCGGCAAAGGTATCCGGCTGGGCACGCCGGAGCCGGGTGATGGGGGTGGCCTATTGCAGCGTGGTGCCCAAGGCCACGGTGGAGGCCCGGAAATGCCTCCGGCCCCTGGCTCCCGGCCGGAGTCTGGAATTGACCTGCCGGAATCCGGGGAACCTGGTGATCGATTATCCGCAGCCCAAAACCATCGGTCCCGACCGCCTGGCCAATGCGGTCGCCTTGAAAGACCTGTACGGGGCGCCGGCCATCGCGGTGGATTTTGGCACGGCGGTGACGTTTGATGTGCTGGACGGACGCGGCCAATACGTGGGCGGCATCATCGCGCCGGGGGTGTCGGCGCTGACGGAATACCTGCACGAAAAAACCGCCTTGCTGCCCAAGGTGGTGATCGCGGATGTGCCTTCAGCCATCGGCAAAAACACGGCGCAGGCCATGCAGATCGGGGTGGTGCACGGCTACCGGGGGTTGATCCGGGGGCTGCTGGAGGAGTTGTTCCGGGAACTTGGCGCGAAGCGTTTGCCGGTGGTGGCCACTGGTGGTTATGCGGAGTTGATATCCGCGAAAATCCCCGCCATCACCCATTTGAACCCCAACTTGACGCTGGAAGGTTTGCGCCTGGCGTGGCAGAATGAATTTGGCGTCGGGTGATTCCGGGGAATCAACCCTGCAAGAAACCATGTCTGACCTGTATCATCAGCTGCTGGAAGCGGCCATCGATCATCTGCGGGATTTGAAAAACCGCGGCGAGAAGTATGTCCATCTGGCGCCCGAAACCTTGAAAGCTTTGAAAACCACTCCGGCGGCGGGGCCAGCCCGCGCCCCGCAAACAGCCCGCCCCACCGCCACCAAACCAGCCGGCAGCCAGGCGGCGGCGGCCTCCGCGCCGCCCCGGAAGACGGCGGCCCCGGCGCAACCGGTGGCGGTGTCAACTCCGACACTCCCGGCTGCCATTCCCAACCCTGCCATGGAAGCCGCGCAACCGGGCGCACCCAAAGCGGATGCCACCGCCGGGATGGAGGCGCTGCGGCAGCGGATTCTGGCCTGCCAGAAATGCCCGCACCTGGCCAGTTCCCGGAAAACGGTCGTGTTTGGCGTAGGAGATCCCAATTCGCCCCTGATGTTCGTGGGGGAGGCTCCGGGAGCTGACGAAGATGCCCAAGGCGAGCCATTCGTGGGCAAGGCGGGCCAGTTGCTCACCAAGATCATCCAGGCCATGGGCTTCGCGCGGGAGACGGTATTCATCGCGAACATCCTGAAATGCCGGCCGGACACGCCCGGGCAGGACAGCGGCAACCGCAAGCCAACGGCGGAGGAGATGGCCACTTGCATCCCGCACCTGCTGGAGCAAATCCAGCTGATCCAGCCGAGGGTGATTGTGGGCTTGGGCGCCACGGCGGTGGAGGGATTGTTCGGCAAAATCGGCGGCATCACGCGGTTGCGCGGGCAATGGCACGATTTCCGGGGCACACCCGTGATGCCCACCTACCACCCGGCTTATCTGTTGCGCAACCAGTCCCTGGCCACCAAGCGTGAGGTCTGGGAGGACATGCTCAAAGTATTGGAAAAATTGGGCTGCGCCATCTCGGAGAAACAGCGGCAATTTTTTACCAAAGCGGCATAACCCCGAACCAATCCCTTTATGGCAATACCGAAGGATCTAACCCTGGGCTTTCTGGGCAGCGGCAAAATGGCCTCCGCCTTGGCCAAAGGCTTCATCAAAACGGGCCTGATCAGCCCGGATCGCATCCTGGCCAGCGACGTCCAAGCCGGGGCGCGCGAGCAATTCCAGCGGGAAACCGGCGCCAAAACCACCTCCTCCAATCCGGAGGTGGTGCGGTTCGGCAAGGTGCTGGTGCTGGCGGTAAAGCCGGCCCAGATCGTCAGCCTGCTGGGGGAAATCCGGCCGTATTACACGGAAACCCATTTGCTGGTATCGATCGCCGCCGGGATCACCCTGGCCACGCTGGCCTCGGAATTGTTTGAAACCGCCCGGATCATCCGGGTGATGCCCAACACGCCCGCCTTGGTGGGGGCCTGCGCCGCCGGCTACGCCCTGGGGGAAATGGCCACGCCGGAAGACGGCGCGGTGGTGCAGGAACTCCTATCAGCCACCGGCTATGCCTGCGAACTCAAGGAAAACCTCCTGGACGCGGTCACCGGCCTGAGCGGGTCCGGGCCGGCCTACGGTTTCATCATTATCGAGGCGTTGAGCGACGGCGGCGTGGCCGCCGGATTGCCCCGCGAGTTGGCCACCCGGCTGGCGGCCCAGACACTGCTGGGCGCTGCCAAGATGGTGCTGGAGACAGGGCTGCACCCTGGTGCGCTGAAAGACATGGTCGCCAGCCCGGGCGGCACCACCATCGAGGGGGTTCACGAGCTGGAGAAAGGGGCCGTGCGGGCGTCCTTGATCAATGCGGTGCGCGCTGCCACCGAAAAAGCGCGGCTGCTGGGCCGGAAATAGGCCCCGAACCCGGATTATGGATTTCCCCCCGCCATCGCCCAAGCAGGCCAAAATCTTCTGGCTGTCAGTGACGGCCCTGGCGTGGGCGGTCATGCTGGGGCTGGTGGGATTGCTGGCGTGGGGAGGGGCTTTCGTGCTGGATCGCCTGTCCTCAGTTTTAATGCCGCTGGCGATTGCGGCCATCCTGGCCTACATCCTGGATCCGGTGGTGGATTTTTTCGAGAGCAAGGGGCTTTCGCGGTTCCGGGTCATCATTTTTGTTTATTGCCTGTCCACGCTGTTGCTCCTGACGTTCCTGGCCTGGGTGATGCCAAGGCTGGTGGTGGAAACCGGCGATCTGGTGCAGAACCTGCCCAAGCATGTGGCGCAGCTGAACACGAAGATCCGGGACTGGCTGGCGCAATCGCATTTGGGCGCCCAAGCCCGGCAGATGTGGGAAAGCCAGGCGGGGGCCTCGTTCCAACAGTGGCTGGCCCAAGCTTTGCCGGATGCCTCCAAGTGGATGCTGTCGCAGGCCACCCGGGCCGCCTCGTGGGCGGGATTGATCGTGGGCCTGGCTTTGGTGCCGGTTTACGTGTTTTACTTCCTGCTGGAGAAAAACAGCATCATCAAACAGTGGAAAGCCTACATCCCGCTGCGGGATTCCCCGCTCAAAGATGAGATCGCCTTCGTGATGACCGCCATCAATGATTGCTTGATCGTCTTCTGCCGCGGGCAGGTGCTGGTGGCTTTGTGCGACGGGGTGATCCTGACGGCGGGATTCCTGCTGGTGGGATTGAATTATGCGGTGTTGATTGGCCTGGCGGCGGGATTCCTGAGCATTGTGCCCTACCTGGGCATCACGATCAGTGTCATCCCGGCGGTGGCCCTGGCCATTGTGCAATACGCCGACTGGCTGCACCCGGTGCTGGTGGTGGGCGTGTTCATTGCCACCCAGCTGATTGAAGGCTTTCTCATCACGCCCAAAATCATTGGGGACCGCGTGGGCATGCACCCGTTGACGGTGATGGTGGCCGTGATTGTAGGGACCACGCTCTTGGGCGGCCTGATCGGCGGCGTGCTGGCCATTCCGTTGACGGCGGCGCTGCGCACGCTGATGTTCCGCTACGTTTGGAAAAAGCCGGGCGCGGCGCCAGGCGAGGCTTTGGCCGCATGACCCCGGATCTCCATCCAGGCGGCCCGCTCGACACCCATCAGAAGGCTTTCCAGATCAACCTGGATGCCCATCGCTACGGAACCATCGCGGAAATCGGGGCGGGCCAGGAGGTGGCGCGGGCTTTCTTCCATGTGGGTGGGGCGGCGGGGACAGTGGCCAAAACCATCTCCGCTTACGACATGACCTTCAGCGACGCGATCTACGGCCCATGCGAACGCTACGTGAGCCGGCAGCGGCTGCAAACGATGCTGGATTATGAGTTCGCCCTGCTGCTGGAGCGCTTGAACCAGCAGCGCGGGAGCGGTTCCCTGTTTTTCGTGTTCGCCGACACCGTCGCCGCGCGCAGCTATTCCCGGCAGCACGACGCCCACGGGTGGATGGGCATCAAGTTTCAAACCGAGCCGATGGGTTCCCCTTCGCAAATCATCCTCCATGTGCGGATGTGGGACAAGGAGAACGTCCAGCAACAGGAGGCGGTGGGCGCTCTGGGGGTCAACCTGATCCATGGCGCCTTTTACCTGCACCAAGCCCCCAACCAGCTGGTCAGTTCGCTCCTGGACAATCTGAGCCCGGAGCGGATCGAGGTGGATCTTGTCAAATTTTCCGGACCCGCCTTCCGGGAGGTGGACAACCGATTGATGAGCCTGCAGCTGCTGCACCACCAGTTGGGGAATACCGCCCTGTTCATGCCCGGCGGCGAGGTGGCGCAGCCAGGGGAGGTTCTTCATAACAAGCCCATCCTGGTGGAGCGCGGCAGTTTCCGGCCGGTCAACCTTCTGCACCTGGATATGCTCCGGGGCGCGCGGGAGAAATTCGCGCGCGAAGCTGGCGTGGAGGGCCAGGAGGTGGAGATCCTCATGGAAATCACCATGCGCAACCTGGTATCCCCCAGCTCCGGGATGATCGATCACCAGGATTTCCTGGCCCGGGTAGATCTGCTCGGAGCGTTGGGACTCAACGTCATGATCTCCAATTATTCCCGGTTTTACCGGATGGCGGCCTACCTGGCGGGCATGACCCGGCAAAGGATCGGCTTCGCGGTGGGCACCCCCACGCTCAAGGAGATTTTCGACGCGCGGTATTACGGCGACTTGGAGGGCGGCATCCTCGAATCCTTCGGCCGGCTGTTCAAGAACGCGGTGCGGCTGTACATCCATCCCTGCCGGGAAACCACGGGGCCGCTGGTTACGGCAAAAAACCTGGAGGTGGCCTCCAACCTGAGGCATTTGTATGCCTTTCTCCTGGAAAACCGGCACTTGGAATTCATCGACCATTATGATGAATCCCTGCTGCCGATCCGCTCCCGGGACTTGCTGGATAGAATCCAGGCGGGAAAGCCGGGTTGGGAGGCGATGGTTCCTCCGCTGGTTGCTGGATTGATCAAGGAAAGGGGCTACTTTGGGGCCGCCACACAGCCTGCGTAATGGCCGCTCCCGCAGGGCATTGGTTGGGAACTCGCATGGGCAAGCATTTGATTGACAGCGCCGCAATTAACATCCATGAGCTGCGAGGACATAAGGGAGCCTTTGATATCCAATAAAGCAACCGCCATTGCGAATTCACCTGGGGCCGGCGAAGCAGAATGCAAACCAGCCGCCCGCGTCACCCGCCGGGGATTTCTGCGAGCGGCGGCTGGCGTGTTGGGAGTGGGGATGGGGGCGGGCCTTTACTCCTGGCGGTGGGAAACGCGCTGGCTGGAGGTGGTGGACCGCCCGCTGCCGGTGGCGAATCTGCCGGGCCGGCTGCGAGGCGCCCGATTGGTGCAGATGAGCGATTTGCACATCGGCCCCATGGTGGACGATGACTATTTGCTTCGGACCTTCAAACGCGTTCAAGATCTGGCCCCGGAGATCGTGGTTTACACAGGCGATATCACAACCTACAGCCGGAACCTTTTCAGCCATGCGGGACGAGTGTTCCCCCATTTGCCGCTGGGCAGCCAGGCCACCTTGGGGGTGCTGGGGAACCATGATTATGGCCCCTTCTGCACGCGGCCGGAGGTGGCTGACCGGATCGTGGCCATGGCTGGCGCCGCGGGAGTCCGGATATTGCGCAATGAAGTGGCGGAGGTGGATGGCTTGCAGGTGTTGGGATTCGATGAGTTGTGGGCAGGGAGGTTTCAGCCCGGGCGAGCCATGGCCAGGCTCCAGCCGCACCGCGCGGCGCTGGCCTTGAGCCACAACCCTGATACGGCCGATAAGCCGGGCTGGGGCCAGTATGCCGGTTGGATATTGGCCGGGCACACCCACGGCGGCCAATGCAAGCCCCCATTTTTGCCGCCCCCGTTGCTGCCGGTGCGGAACCGCCGTTATACGGCGGGCGAGTTCGCGCTGGATGGAGGACGCCGGATGTATATCAACCGGGGTGTCGGGCACACCTTGCCGGTGCGCTTTAACGTGCGGCCCGAGGTCACGGTTTTTCGCCTGGAACCGGCTTAACTTTCAAACCAAAGGAATGGACATGAGCTGGGGGATGCACCCGTTGTTATGGTTCGCCACCCTGGCCTTGTTCCTGGGCGTTGCCTCGTTCATGGCCGGAGGTAGGATCCGCGGCTGCGGTCGGAGGGTGATCCTGATGGCCTTGGGCTTGGCTCTGGTGCTGCCTGGGGCTTGCCTTCTGCTCCGCATTTTCCTGCCCGAAACGGTGGATGGCCGTTTCCGGGCCTATGCGAAATTCTATCGTGGCATCCAGACTGGCATGAGCCGCGCCGAGGTGTTCATTGTGCGGGAGCGGTGTTATCCCAAGGATGGCCCTCGAAAGCGTCCCAAGGTGATGGATGACCAACCGGGGAGCCTGGGCTTTTTCATGAATCCGGAGCATTCGCGCGAACCGAATTGCGAAGGCATTTTTTTGAAGCTGGAGAGCGGCCGGGCAACCAGCAAGGTCTATTCCGCGGATTGAATGGGGAAGGACAGCCCGCAGGCCAATGACCGTCCCGAAAACCAAATCACTGCCAGCAGTTGAGGGGGTGTTTCCGCCGGCTGGGTGAATCGGTGCGGACAAATACTGGTTTGCCACCCCGCCACCAGGGGGTTAAGGTCTTTTCCGGATCGTTGGTCATGAATATTTTCAAGCTCTTATGCATCGGGGTTGTATTTTGCCGGGCCACCCAGGCACAGACGATACAGACCCCCGCGCCCGTTCTCCAAGGCCCCACGCTGCCTCCCACCAGCCAGTTCATGGTCGCGCGCGCGGCCTTGATGCAGCAGTTGATCCGGGTGTTGCCCGCCTCGGAGCCGTGGGCGCAATGGCTGAAAGCCAGCGGTGAACTGCCTCCGGATTTTGACCTGATGCCGGGCCGGGCCGGCTTGCCGGAGGCGCTCGAGTTTGCGAATGGCAGCCCGGTGCAGGCGGTGGCCCAATGGCCCTCCCGCCGGCAGGAATTGGTCAACCTCTTCCAGTATCTGATCTGGGGCCAGGCGCCGCCGGCGCCCGGCAACGTGCGCGCCACGGAGGCCCGGACCAGCACCCAAGGCGGCGTCACGCGCAAGTTCGTGATGCTGGAATTTGGCCCGGAAAGCAAAGCCCGCCTGCTGATTGCGCTGATGATCCCGCCCGGCAATGGACCGTTCCCGGTGTTCATGACCCAGGACAACCAGGTGGCTTGGGCACGGCTGGCCGCCAACCGCGGCTACCTGGGCTGCGTGTATGCGGCGGCGGATTCGCGCGATGATACGGAGGCTTTTCCCGCCCTTTGGCCCAAGCAGGATTGGGGCAGGCTGGCCCGCCGCGCCTGGGCCGCCAGCCGGTGCCTGGATTACGTGCTGACGCTGGCCATGGCGGATCGCAACCGTGTGGCATTGGCGGGCCACGCCCAGAACGGGAAGGCCAGCCTGATCGCGGCGGCGCTGGATGAGCGGATCACGGCGGTGATCTCCAGCAGCTCGGGAACGGGCGGCGCCTGCAGCTGGCGGCTCTTTTCCGAGGCCCAGTCCGGAGAGGGCATTGAGCTGGTGACCCGGGCCTTCCCGGATTGGTTCCACCCGCGGCTGCGGTTTTTCGCCGGCCGGGAAAACAAGCTGCCGGTGGATCAGCATGAAGCCATCGCCTGCATCGCGCCGCGGTCGTGCCTGATCTCCACCGCGTTGAACGACCCCGCCGAGAGCGCCTGGGCGGTGGAGCAAACGTATTACGCCGCGCAGCGGATTTACGCCTGGCTCGGGGCGGGGCAGGCGCTGAATGTCCGCTACCGGCCGGGCGGCCACGCGGTGACCCCGGAGGATCTCGAAGCTTACCTGGACTGGCTGGATACCAAATTCGGCCGCCGGAGCCAGACCTTTGCCTACACGCCAGTGTATCCCACCCAGGCCGATTGGCAGAAAGCCAGTGGCGAGCTGATCGATCCATTCCAATTCCCCAAAGCCGGCCTGGAGGGTTTGTTGGCCACGCCGGGGGGGAATCCCATCTTGGATTTGGACACTTGGAAAGGCAAGGCGCAGGAGATTCGCCAGCGGGTGGCTTGGGGCTTGGGCAACGCCCCGGCGCAATGCCGGGACGCGGGGGGGATTTCCGGCGCCGAGCCGGAGTCTACGGCGGCGCTGCTGAACCGGGCCGGGCCGTTTCAGGACATCGTCAAACAGAGCGTCAACATCGGGAACCATGTGCCGGGCGATCTCTACCTCGCCAAAAACCTGTTCAAACCGGAGGTTAAATTCGCCACGGTGATCTGGCTGCATCCCGTATCGTCCGCCACGGGGTATAATCCGGTTTTTACCCAGGGAGAAGCGCCCCACCTGGCCCTGGTGCGGCGCGGATTTGCGGTGTTCGCCTTCGACCAGATCGGCAACGGCAGCCGGATCCTGGAGGCGCAGCACTTCTATCAGCGGTATCCCCATTGGTCGTTGCTGGGGAAAACCGTGCAGGATGTGCTGGCGGCGGTGGATGCCCTGGCCCAGGTGAACTATCTCGATCCCCGGCGGGTATTTGTGCTGGGCTACGGAACGGGCGCCATGGCGGCGCTGCATGCCACCGCGCTGGATGAGCGCATCGCGGGGGCGGTGTCGGTGGGCGGTTTCACCCCCATGCGGCTGGATGCGGCGTCCAAAGGGACGGGCGGGCTGGCCCGCTGGTCGCAATGGCTGCCGCTGCAGCCGCGCCTGGGGGCATTCGTGGGCCGGGAAGCTTGGGTGCCCTATGATTACCACGAGGTGATGGCCTTGATCGCTCCGCGGCCTTTGCTGGTGGTGGCCCCGCGCATCGATTACCTGGCCAGCGCCGGCGAGGTGGCCCAAAGCGTCAACGAAGCCGGGAAGGTTTACGAATTCCTGAAAACCCGGTCCAAGCTCGCCTTTTTTGCACCGGAGGACTACCATCACTTTTCGCCCGCGGTGCAAAATTTAGTTTTTGAACAACTCCAGTCCATGGCCAGCCAATAACATTAAAATGGAAACACCTTTTGAACTTTTTTTCGCCAAGCTCCAAGAGAGCCTGGATCGCGGCACCTTTGTCCGGTTGCGGCTCACCCCGCTGCGGGCCAAAATGGAAGGGGCGGACCGTGATTCACGGGCGGAAGCCCGCCTGGTGCAGCTGAAAGGCCAAAACCAATTGTCCATCACCGTCCAGCAGGGCAGCCAAACGGAAACCCGCAACCACCCGGTGGCGGAGGGCCTGGCGTGGATCCGGGAAAACCTGGGCAACCCGTTTGGCAACGCCTGGCTGGGGACCACGGCCAAAGACTGGCAATTGACGGTCCAGGATGGCGGCGCAGCCCGCTTGGTGGGCCATAAGCCCGCCCAAACCACCGTGCCCTCCCGGGTGCATGATGAGCGGCGGGAGACCATCCTGGATGACACCGCGGGGGATTGGATGAAGGCCTTGGGCATCCTGAACGCCGAGGGCCGGGTGCTGCCCGGTAAAACGGATAAATTTCATCAGGTTAATCGCTACCTTGAGATCCTCACGCACCTGGTGCGGGAATGCGGCTGGCTGGAGCCAGCTGTTGCGCCATCGCTGACACTGGCGGACATGGGATCCGGCAAGGCGTATTTGGCCTTCGGCGCCTGGCACCTGTTCCGGCGGGTGTTCAAATTGCCGGTGCGGGTGATCGGCGTGGAACAACGGGAGGCTTTGGCGGCGGCGGGCAATCGCACCGCCCAGGCGATCGCCGCCGAAGGCTTGGAATTCGTCACCGGAACCATCCAGGAGGCGCCTTTGCCGCCACTGGATACGTTGATTGCCCTCCACGCGTGCAATACCGCCACGGATGACGCCATCCGGCGCGGTATCGCCCTGGGGGCCAGGCTGATCGTGGTCGCTCCGTGCTGCCATCAGGAGGCCCGGCCACAGATGCAGCGCCCGGAGCCGCTGGCCCCGCTCCTGCGGCACGGCATCATGGAGGAACGGTTGGCGGAGTGGCTCACGGACGGTCTGCGCTCGCTTTACCTTGAATGGGCGGGCTATCGCACCAAGGTGTTTGAATTCATCGACACGGGGCACACCCCGAAAAACCTGATGATTTCCGCCATCCGCTACCGGGAGCCGTTTCAAGCGGAAGAGGCGCGCGAAGCCATTTTGAAGTTGAAGCAATTCTTCGGCATCGTTCATCATGCGCTGGACCCGTTGTTGGGCAGTTGAGCGGCCCTGGCAGCCTGGTTCGGCGAAGTCCAACCGGCGGGTTGCGGAAGGAGCGATGGCGATGAAAAATACGGCAATTGAGAGGCGAGGCTGGGCGTGAGCTGGGAAAAGATCGATTGGAAAACGCTGGAAAGGATGCGTTCGGTTTTCCTGCGGGGCGATCCCAGCCAGGCTGACTATTGGAAAAAGGAAAGCGACCTGGAAAGCTATGACCAGACTTTCGCCCAGCGGATCGGCTGGAAGTGGGATTTTCTCCTGGAGGATTTGAAAAGCCGCCATTGGAGTCCCGCGCCGGGGGCGGTGCTGGACTGGGGCTGTGGCAGCGGCGTGGCGAGCCGGGCATTCCTGGACCATTTTGGCGCCGCCGGTTTCAGCCGGTTGATCGTGTGGGACCGCTCCCCACTGGCCATGCAATACGCCGTCCGCAAAGCCCGCCAGAAATATCCCGGGCTGGCGGTTGGCTCGGGTCAGGGCGAGGGGGACGCGGCCGCCGGACTCAACCTGGTGATCAGCCATGTGCTGACGGAGCTGAACCCCCAACAGATCAACCAGCTTGTGGAATGGGCCAGGCAGGCCACCACCATTCTTTGGGTGGAACCCGGCGCTTACGTCCCTTCCCGGGTGCTGATGGGTTTGCGCGACCGCTTGCGCGCCGAGTTCCAGGTGGCCGCGCCCTGCACCCACCAGCAGGCCTGCGGTTTGCTGCATCCAGATTGCAGCGAACATTGGTGCCATCATTTCGCCGCCCCACCACCGGAAGTGTTCATGGATGGCGATTGGTCCCGTTTTGCAGCCCTGGAAGGGATCGATTTGCGGAGCCTGCCGTTGAGCTGCCTGGTCTTGGATAAGCGCCCGGTTCCACCCTGTGTTCCCGGTTCCGTGCGGTTCATTGGCAGGCCCAGGATGTATAAGGCCCACGCCCAGCTCCTGGGTTGTGACGGGGATGGCATCCACGACAGCAAATTGCTCCGGCGGACCCTGCCGGCGGAGTTCCGACTCGCCCGCAAAGGCGAGCTTGCATCACGGATGATCTGGAGGCAGGCGGAGGGCGAGGTGCGGAGCCTTTCACGCAACTCCGCCGAGCCGCCGGGAGCATGAACGCCAAACCCCGTTTGAACCTGTTCCGCGATTACGCCCGGCGGCGGTGGGGACGGGGGGTGGGGAAGATCATCCTCAGCACGGGAATCCGGTGCCCCAACCGCGACCTGGGTGGCTGCGTTTATTGCTCGGCCGGCAGCTTTACCCCCGCCTATCTCCAGGAGGGTGATCCGGTGGCGGCGCAACTGGCGGGTGGCAAGGCATATCTCCGCACGCTGGACACCCGGTTGTTTTTAGGATGTTTCCAGCAGGAAACTTCCACCGCGGGCAACTTTGACGCCCTGGTGGAACAGGCAGCCATTCCGCTCCGGGATCCGGATTGTGCCGGGCTGGCCATCAGCACCCGGCCGGACCACGTGACGGATGAGGGCCTGCGGCGGTTGCGGGATGCCCTCCAGTGCGCGCCGGACAAGCCGGTCATCATCGAGTTGGGCTTGCAGTCCGCCCGGGAGGAAACCTTGCGCTTCCTGAACCGGAACCACACGTTGCGTGATTTCGTGGAAACGGCCGCCTTGGTGAAAGGGCATCCCCGCTTCGAGCTTGGTGCCCACCTCATCCTGGGCATCCCCGGGGAATCCATCAGCGACATGCGGCGGAGTGTTCAACAAGTGGTCGAATCGGGCATTGGCCATCTGAAATTGCACCACCTGCAGGTGGTCAAAAACACGCCGTTATCCGAACTTTACCAGAAGTCGCCCTTTCCGCTGCCCACCCTTGACGGATACCTGGAGATCCTTTGCGAACTGATCCCGTTCATTCCCCGCCCGGTGGTCATCCATCGCCTGTGGAGCACCGCCCGGCTGGATCTGCTGTGCCAGCCCCGCTGGCTGATGAATTCCGGGCAATTGCTCGGCCGGTTGTTCCGCCTGCTGGAGCAAAAAAACCTGGCTCAAGGACAAGCTGCCTGAGCCGTGCCCAGGCAATTGGGGGTTCATTTGTAATGGCTGGATCTTTTGGCGCAAGACCTTCGTCATTCGCCACGTATTTCGATCGGATCGGAACTCATAACTCACTGAGCGACTGGCGCAACAATCTGCGGCACAGTCACTTCCATCCATAATGCAGGGACACGGCTGAGCTGAGAACGCGGCACCTTGCGGATAACATTCAACCGCATGAAGGGGGTCGCGGACCTTTGGTGTTGAAATCCTCGACCATTTGAAGAACCAGCGCCGAAACCATGCGGCACCCAACCGGATTTAATGCGAGGGTTTGCCATTATAAGATCGGATAATTAGTGGGCCTGAAATCGACAAACAATTTGACCGGTAGGCGAATAATGGTAATATACGATTCAAGTGGTCGTATAAAATGGTAAGGATGATGGTAGCCGCTAAATTTGTGATGGGTGCGGAAGGGTGACGGCATGGCGGGACCGGGATGGATTGGCCCGGGCCAGGTCGGATACCCAATCCGGATTCGTTCGCTTCCGGAGCTTTGAGGGATTTTCCAATGGCTTGGAGCCTGGGCTTGGGCAATGGGTTCATCAGCCCCGGGCGAGGTTGAGAAATGGCATCATGAATCTCTTTTGGTGGACTAATTATTGAGCCGCATCAGAATCGACGGCTAATTGGAATTGGTATAATTGGAATAATGATATTTCCGCTTAAACATCGCAGCGTTTTGCCCGGCTTCAAGCTGACCTTGGGGTATAGCCTGCTTTATTTAAGCCTGGTGGTGCTGATCCCGTTGTCGGCAGTGTTTCTCAAATCGGCCACCAGCGGGTGGCAGCATTTTTGGGAAGCGGCCACGGCTCCCCGGGTATTGGCCTCCTACAAGCTCACTTTTGGCATGTCGCTGCTGGCGGCGATGGTCAATGCCGCATTCGGATTGGTGGTGGCCTGGGTGCTGGTCCGGTATCATTTCCCCGGCAAGCGCATCGTGGATGCGCTGGTGGATCTGCCGTTTGCCTTGCCGACGGCGGTGGCGGGCATTTCGCTCACGGCAGTCTATTCTTCGCATGGCTGGATCGGGCAAATCCTGGAGCGGGTGGGCATCAAAGTAGCCTTTACCCCGCTGGGCGTGTGGGTGGCTTTGACCTTCATCGGTTTGCCGTTTGTGGTGCGGACGGTGCAGCCCGTCATTGAAGATCTGAATGCGGACCTGGAGGAGGCGGCGGCAAGCCTGGGAGCCAGCCGCTGGCAGATCCTCCGGCGGGTCATCTTCCCGATGCTGCGGCCGGCGCTGCAAACGGGCTTCGCTCTGGCCTTCGCACGGGCGCTGGGGGAGTATGGATCGGTGGTGTTCATTTCAGGCAATATGCCCATGCGCACGGAAATCAGCTCGCTGCTGATCATCACCAAGCTGGAACAATATGACTACGCGGGAGCCACCGCCATCGCAGTGGTGATGCTGTTGGTTTCGTTCCTGCTGTTGTTTTTAATCAACTGGAACCAGGCCCGCAGCCACCGTTTCCTATAAGCACCACCACGCATGAGCAGCCCGCAAACAGCCAGCGAAACGAAGATCCGGCCGGCGCCGCGGCATCCCAGCGCGGAGCCACGCTGGCTGCGCTGGCTGCTGATTGCCGGGGCGCTCAGTTTCCTGGCGCTGTTCTTATTCGTGCCGCTGGCGGCGGTTTTTGTGAACGCGTTCCATAAAGGGTGGGAGGCTTATTGGCAGGCCTTCCAGAACCCTTCGACCCAATCGGCGATCTGCCTCACGCTGCTGACCGCCGCCATCGCGGTGCCGCTGAACCTGGTGTTTGGGGTGATGGCGGCATGGGCGATCGCCAAGTTCGATTTTCGGGGAAAAAACCTGTTGCTCACCCTGATTGACCTGCCTTTTTCTGTTTCGCCGGTGATTGCCGGATTTATTTTTGTGCTGCTTTTCGGACGGCAAGGCTGGTTTGGGGCCTGGCTGGATGAACATGAGATCAAGATCATTTTCGCGGTGCCCGGGATTGTATTGGCGAGCGTGTTCGTGACCTTCCCGTTTGTCGCGCGCGAGCTGATTCCGCTCATGCAAAGCCAGGGGCGGGATGAAGAGGAGGCGGCCACGGTGCTGGGCGCGAGCGGCTGGAAAACTTTTTGGCGCGTCACCCTGCCTAATATCAAATGGGGCCTGGTCTATGGCGTCATCTTGTGCAATGCGCGGGCCATGGGTGAATTCGGCGCGGTGTCGGTGGTGTCCGGCCATATCAGCGGGCTGACCAACACGATGCCTTTGCAAATCGAGATCCTTTACAACGAATACAATTTTGTGGCGGCTTTCGCCGTGGCCTCCCTCCTGGCGATGCTGGCCCTGGCCACCTTAGGGATCAAGACCCTGGTGGAAAGCCATCATGCCTCCGCCTTGCGCCACAAGCATCCCGTCAAGCGCCCAGCCCCATGAGTATTGAAGTCCGCAATATCAGCAAAACTTTTGAAAGTTTCCAAGCCCTGAAGGGGGTCAGCCTGGAGGTCAAATCGGGCGAGCTCATGGCCTTGCTGGGGCCGTCCGGATCGGGCAAAACCACTTTGCTGCGCATCATTGCCGGCCTGGAATTCCCCGATCCCGGGTCGGGGGGGGTGGTATTCCACGGTGAGGATGTGACCGGCCAGGGGGCCAGGGAGCGGCAGGTGGGATTTGTGTTTCAGCATTACGCCCTGTTCCGGCACCTGACGGTGTTCGAGAACATCGCCTTCGGCTTGCGGGTGCGTCCCCGGAACCGCCGGCCCACCGAAGCCAAAATCATAGAGAAGGTCACCGAGTTGTTGCGGCTGATCCAGTTGGAAGGGCTGGCCGGCCGTTATCCAAGCCAGCTCTCCGGCGGGCAGCGGCAGCGGGTGGCGCTGGCGCGGTCGCTGGCCGTCGAACCGCGGGTGCTGCTGCTGGATGAGCCCTTTGGCGCGCTGGATGCCAAGGTCCGCAAGGAATTGCGCCGGTGGATCCGGCGGCTCCACGATGAGATCCACGTCACAAGCTTGTTCGTGACGCACGACCAGGACGAGGCCTTGGAGGTGGCTGACCGGGTGGTGGTGATGAACCACGGCCGCATCGAGCAGGTGGGCACTCCGAAGGAAGTTTACGACCAGCCAGCCAATCCGTTTGTTTATGACTTTTTGGGCAATGTGAACCTGTTCCGCGGGCGGCTCAACAGCGGACGGGTGCAGATCGGCTCGGCGCAATTCCAGGCGCCGGACCATCCGGAAACGCTGGATGCGCCAGCGCTGGCATTTGTGCGGCCCCACGACATCAAGCTGAGCCGGCAGGCCAGCAGCGAGGCGGGCATGGCGGCCACCATCGTGCAGCTCAGCGCGCTGGGCCCCTATGTGAGGGTGGAGCTGCGGCGGGAGGATGGCGAACTGCTGGAGGTCCAGCTAACCCAGGAAGAGGAGCGCCAATTCCTGCCCCGCCCGGGCGAGCCGGTATTCGTGGAACTGCGCAACTTGCGCGTTTTTGCCAGCGACTATTCGATTTAAAATGCGAACTGTTAATGTTAATCGAGCATGACCACTGAACAATTAGCACAATGGAACCGGCAACTGAGTTCCCAGACTGCCGCCGAAATCACCCGGTGGGCGATCGCCCAGGCTCCGGGCAGGGCCATCGTGTCCACGAATTTCCGGCCCTACGAGGCAGTGATCCTGCACCTGTGCGTCCAGGCGCAGCCGGATATCCCGGTGCTGTGGGTGGACCACGGCTATAACCGGCCCGCCACCTATCGGCACGCCGAGCAACTCCGGGCGCAGCTGAAATTGAATGTCCACCCTTATTTGCCCCACCTGACGGCCGCCCACCGGGACGCCATCCACGGACCCCTTCCCGATCCCGGCGACGAAGCCGGCCTCCGGGAATTCAGCCGTTTGATGAAGCTGGAGCCATTCCAGCGCGGCATGAAGGAACTGGCGCCGGCGGTCTGGATCACCGCGCTGCGCAAAGTCCAGAATCCCGGCCGGGCCGGGCTGGATATCGTGGGCTGGGAGGCCAACTTTGGAACCTTGAAAGTGAGCCCCGTATTGAACCATAGCGACGCGGAGATGGATTCTTACCTGGCCCAACATCAGCTGCCCAATGAATGGGATTACTTTGATCCCGCCAAGGCGGATGAGAAACGCGAATGCGGCCTGCACGCCGCCTGGGGTGGGGCCAGGCATCATTCATAAGCGCGGCATTCGATTTGAAATAAACATGAGCAGCTATTACCTCGATCATCTGCAATACCTCGAAACGGAAGCCATCCATGTGATGCGCGAAGTGGCGGCCGAATTTGAACGCCCGGCGCTGATGTTTTCCGGCGGCAAGGATTCCATTTGCCTGTTGCGCCTGGCGGAAAAGGCGTTCCGGCCCTCCGACATCCCCATGCCGTTCCTGAATGTGGACACAGGCCATCATTTCCCCGAGCTGAATGATTTCCGCGACCGCCGGGCCGCACAGCTCGGCGCCCGGCTGATCATCCGGAAAGTGGAGGATGCGATCCGGCAGGGGATCGCCGTGCCCGCTCCGGGGGAGGTCAGCCGCAACCGGCTGCAGATCCCCACGCTGCTGGCGGCGATCGAGGAGTTCCGCTTCGACTGCTGCATTGGCGGCGCCCGGCGGGATGAGGAAAAAGCCCGCGCCAAGGAGCGGTTCTTCAGCTTCCGCGACAGCTTTGGCCAGTGGGATCCCAAGAACCAGCGGCCGGAGATCTGGAACCTATACAACGCCCGGCTCAATCCCGGGGAAAACATGCGCGTGTTTCCCCTCAGCAATTGGACGGAGCAGGATGTCTGGGAATACATCCGGCGGGAGCAGCTCGAAGTCCCCACCATTTATTTCAGCCACCGGCGGAAATGTGTCCGGCGCCACGGGCAGTGGCTCCCGGTGACGGATCTGCTGCCTCTGAAGCCCAACGAGGAAATCCACGAGCTGGTCGTGCGGGTGCGCACCATCGGCGACATCATCAGCACCGGGATGGTGGAGAGCCGCGCGGACAGCGTGGACGACATCATCACCGAAATCGCCGCGGCCCGAGTCACGGAACGCGGCTCGCGAGCGGATGACAAATCCTCGGAAGCCGCCATGGAAGACCGGAAGAAAGCCGGTTATTTTTAAGCCCAGCCGCCAATTTCATACCAGCATCATTATGCCAGTGCCCGCCAATCACCCGATCGATATCCTGCGTTTCAACACCTGCGGCTCCGTGGATGATGGGAAGTCCACCCTCATCGGCCGGCTGCTTTACGACTCCAAATCGTTGATGGAGGACCAGCTCGAGGCCTTGGAACGTTCCGCCGACATCACCGGCAAGGGACAAATCAACCTGGCCAACCTGACCGATGGCCTCCGGGCTGAGCGCGAGCAGGGCATCACGATTGATGTGGCCTACCGCTATTTCGCCACGCCCCGCCGCAAGTTCATCATTTCCGACACCCCGGGCCATGTGCAATACACCCGCAACATGGTGACGGGAGCCTCTTCAGCCAACCTGGCCATTGTGCTGGTGGACGCCCGCCAGGGGGTTATCGAGCAGAGCCGCCGGCACACTTGCATTGCCTCGCTGCTGCGCATCCCGC
>CAYPCQ010000056.1:0-55929 GCA_964409245.1 uncultured Verrucomicrobiota bacterium | reverse complement strand
GGAGGTCAACAAAACAAGTTAGCGCTTATGGGGCATCGCCCTGGGTTGTTGTCAATGGATATATATTCTTCCCAGCCCTGAAAGGGCGAAATAACCGGACGGATTGACACACCAACGCTCCAGATCCGCCCCAGTTCGGCGGCTGTCCCAGCCGGGCGTTGGGCTGTTCTTATTTTTTCATGATATTTTGGTTTTGAATATTTTGGTTTTGAATTGACAATGACTGGCGTTATGGGACAATGGCATCCCTATATGAATAGGCGGCAGGGTATGTGGATGGCGCAGCCAATGAACTGCGCGTTAGCAAACGGCCGTCGCTTGGGCACATGGCGGGCAGCAACCCTCCGGCCCCGTTGGGGCGCGCGCTTGCGCCTCTGGTTCTGGCTGTGGCTGGTGACTGCTGCGTGCGGATTCCGTCTATTCCCAAAAATTGCTGCATAGAAAATAACCTCCATGGCGCTGGCTTAAGCGTTGGGCCGCCTCACCGCTGGCTGGCCGGTGCTGGCACGGATGACGAATCCTGCCCGGCAAAAGCCCGCTGGCTGGCCGCTCGTCGAACCGTCCAACAACACGAGTTGAAAGGAATAAAAATGAAATGCCTGAAATCGATTTTGGTTTTGGCGCTGGCCGGATTCTTCTTCCAGTTATCGCTTCATGCCCAACGGATGGCCACCGCCATCCCCACCCTGGTCAACGGCTTCCTCGTGGCCATCACCGTCACCTATGGCGGAGCTGGATATACCATGGCTCCCACGGTCACCATCACCGGCGGCAATGGGAGTGGAGCCATGGCGCTTGCCAGTCTCAACAATGGGTCGGTGAGCCAAATCCTTGTCACGGATTCGGGCAGCGGATACACCAGCATTCCAATCGTCACGCTTGCTCCTCCTCCATCCAGCCGCACGGCAACGGGAACCGCCACGGTTGCGAACGGTTTCCTGGTTTCCATCACGGTGAACGATGGCGGCTCGGGATACACCTCCCCACCGGCGGTGGCCATTACCGGGGGCAACGGGAGCGGAGCCATTGCGGTTGCCACCATCGCCAATGGGGTTGTGGACAAAATCATTGTTGAAAACGCGGGCAAGAACTACACAACCATGCCTGCGGTGGTCATTGAAGCACCGCCATCACCCAAGCCGCCCTTCAGCGATGGATTGGTGGCCTATTACCCTTTCAACGGGAACGCGAATGATGAAAGCGGGAACGGGAATAATGGCCTGAGGCATGGTTGCCAACTTGCCGTAGACCGATTCACCACAGTGAATTCCAGCTATTTGTTCAACGGAGCAAGTGATTATATAGAAGTTCCGAGTGCTGCAAGTCTGAGATTCGGTAATCAGATTACAGTAACCGCTTGGATCAAGTATGATAGTTTCACAGAATCAGTTTCAGATTGCATTGCTGCAAAGGGTAAGGATGCCGAATCTTCCTTGGATTGGGCTTTAGTTGTAATAAAAACCGGAAAACGTTTAAGACCCCACGTCAATCTCGGCGGAGGACGATGGATTTACTTGGATTGCAGCACTGAATTACTAGCTGGCCATTTATATCACGTTGCAATGATTTTTGATGGGACTAGGTTATCCGGGTTCGTGAATGGAGTGCTGGATGGGTCCACACCAGCAAGTGGTTCTATTGTGGCAACTGATTTTCCTTTGAGAATCGGAGCATACGCCCCGATAAACGGACTTCCTGTCGGCGGATCAAAATCTTTCTTTTCTGGAAACATCGATGATGTCCGCATCTACAGCCGTGCCTTGTCCTCAAACGAAGTTCAACAACTTTACACCTACGAAGCTCCACCTAAACCACCGTTCAGCGATGGGTTGGTGGCCTATTACCCATTCAACGGAAATGCCAATGATGAGAGCGGGAGCGGGAACAATGGGACTATACATGGGGCGTCATTGACGACAGATAGATTTGGAAGCCTAAACAAAGCTTTTGCGTTTAACGGGTCGTCTTATATATCGATGGGTGATATTCACGTATTAGACAACACAAAAACACTCACAGCTTCAGCTTGGTTCAGACTTGAACATATTCCTTCTGACTGGGAACAACTTATGGCAGATGGAAGCTATGCCGACTTAAATGGATGGGGGCTTCTGATTGGCTCTACCAAAGTGCATATACGGAGTGGAAATGTGAATTGGGCTGCAGATGGTTCTTGCCTTTTTGAGTCTAATAAATGGTATTGCAGCGCCTTTGTACTCAACAGTAATTCACTTTCGTTATACATCAACGGAAGATTAATCCAGAACCAACCCATTCAATCAACTGTGGACTTGAATACTTCAAGATCATTTCAGGTTGGCAAAGGTGATCTGCCAAATAATGGCTTTGAGTATTGGTTCAACGGCTCAATTGACGACGTCCGCATCTACAACCGTGCATTATCCTCAAACGAAGTTCAGCAACTTTACGCATACGAGGCTCCAACCAAACAAGAACCTCCGGCCGAAATGGCTAAAATATACTATACTTCTTTGACCTCCACCGGCCCGCAATCATTTATCAAAAGGGTTAATGAGGACGGTTCGGGCATTACAACGCTTGTGGCTGGCGTAAGCCATCCACGGAGCATCGCCTTGGATGTCTTGGGCGGGAAGATGTATTGGAATGAGCCGGGAATCCCTGCAATCCGGCGAGCCAGCCTTGACGGCACGGGGCCAGTGGAGACCGTCGTCACGACGGGGAACCACGCCTATGGGCTTGCTCTGGATCCGGCAGCAGGGAAGATTTATTGGGCAACCGCCCATAAGATTTCAGATGCAATCAACAGCATACTTATTCGGCGAGCGAATTTGGATGGATCAGGGCAGGAAGATTTGGTCACCACTGGCTTAATCTTTCCTGTCGGAATCGCTTTGGACACTGTGCGCGGAAAACTCTATTGGACCGATCTTGAGGGCAATCTTGATGGCACGGGCAGCATCCATCGGTCCAACCTGGATGGAACAAAGGCTGAGAAACTCCTGGCCGGAATCGACGAGGCTTATGGGATTGCCTGTGATGCCGTAGGCGGAAAGATCTACTGGGCTGAGTCCGCTACGAAAAAGATCCAGCGCGCCAACCTTGACGGCACGGGCATGGAGGATCTGGTCACCGGAATCGGCTCCCCCACGACCATCAGCCTCGATCTGGCTGCCCGGAAAATGTATTGGACGGATTCGGATTGGAGTGGACAGACCAACCGCATCCAGCGCGCCAACCTGGACGGCTCGAATGTGGAGGTTGTGGTCACTGATTACTTCGCATGGGGGATCGCGGTTGCCCCCAGCCCTGTCGTGGCTCCCCACCAGGCCACCGCGACGGCTCAAGTGGTAAATGGTTTCGTGGTCGGGGCCACAATAACCGACCCCGGTTACGGTTATACCAATGCCCCCCTGGTGGAAATCGTGGGCGGCGGAGGGACTGGCGCCACTGCCATCGCCAGCATTTCCAACGGCGCTGTTACGGCCATCACCGTCACTGGCGCTGGGAAAGGCTACACGAGCACACCCATTGTTCGGATTGGTTCCCCATTCCTTGCGCCTGCCATTGCCGCGCAGCCGCAAAGCCTGGCCGTTCCCGTGGGAGGTCTGGCGGCGTTCCAGGTGGCCGCCACCGGCACCGCTCCCCTGCATTACCAGTGGCTCAAGAACGGGGCCGCCATCGCGGCCGCCACCGCCGCCAGCTATGCCATTGCCAGTGTTCAGCTTGCGGATGCCGGCACTTACTCCGTGGTGGTGACGAATATCGCGGGCAGTGTGGTGAGCCAGGTGGCGCAATTGACGGTTAATGTGCCGCCGTCGATTACCAGCCAGCCGCTGAGCCTCAGCGTCACCGCTGGGGGCCTGGCCACCTTCAGCGTGGCCGCCACCGGCACCGCTCCCCTGGATTACCAATGGCTCAAGAACGGGGATGCCATCGCCGGGGCAACAGCCACTCTTTTCACCATTAATGAGGCGCAGGCGGCCGATGCGGGCAATTATTCCGTGCGGGTGGCGAATATCGCAGGCAGTGTGGTGAGCCAGGTGGCGCAATTGACGGTAAATGTTCCACCATCGATCACCGGCCAGCCCGGGAGCCTGACGGTCCCCAATGGCGGGTTGGCGGTGTTCCAGGTGGCCGCCACCGGCATGCCACCGTTGAGCTACCAGTGGTATGTGGATGCCACGGCCATCCCCGCCGCCACCAATGCATCCCTCACCATTGCCAATGCCTATTATGAGCACGCTGGCAATTACAGCGTAGTTGTCAGCAGCCCCTGCGGCTCCCAGGCCAGCCAGATTGCGGTGTTGGTGGTTAAAGTCGTGCCGAACTTCGTCCTGAACGACCTGACCCCGGGCGGCGGCTTTGTGATGCCGGAGCCGTTCCAGTCCAGTTTTGCGCCGAACTCGTTTGTGACCCTGACCGCCATGCCAGCCGATGGCTGGACCTTCCTGGATTGGAAGGGCAACACCCAGGGCGCCAATCCGGTGGTAACGCTCCAAGTGACCAGCGACAAAACCGTGCGTGCCCGGTTTGGGACGCAAATCACCGTGAAACCTTCCGGAAGCGGCGCCGTCAGCGCCGATCCTGCCTCCGAACTCTACCCCTACGGCGCCTCCGTGCGGATCGTGGCGCAGCCCCAGCCGGGCCATTGGTTCACGGGATGGTCGGGCAGCGCCAGCGGAGACGCCAACCCGCTGACCATGGTGATTCAGGACGCCAATCCGGTGGTGGTGGCCTCGTTCGCCGCGCTGCCCGCCGGCTTTGGCGCCCTCACGCTCATCCCGGATGGCTATGGGGAAGTTTCGGTTCTGCCGGTGGCGAACACCTTCACCAACGGCCAGGCCGTGACCCTCAATGCCCTGCCCAACAAAGGCCAGGAATTCCTAGGCTGGTCGGGCGATGCCGCGGGCTCCAGCCCTTCGCTCGAGGTGGCCATGAGCCAAAGCAAAGTCATCAACGCCAGCTTCACCAAACGCCCCCATTTGGACATCCAGCCGCTGGACGGGGACGGGGTGTTGCTGACCCTGGCTGGCGAATTCAGCGCCGCCTACAGCCTCCTGGCTTCCACAAACTTGGTCAACTGGGCGCCGCACCTGACCCTGACCAACTCCTACGGTGAAGCCCAGATCATGGATCCGCTAACGGCGGACCAGAGCCTTTTTTACCGGGCGGCTGCCCCCGGCCAAGCCCGGCGGACAGCCACGGCCATCCCCACGCTGGTCAACGGGTTCCTCGTCGCCATCACCGTCACCGATGGTGGCGCCGGATACACAACCCCACCGGCAGTGGCCATTACCGGGGGAGGTGGGAGCGGAGCCACCGCCACCGCGACGGTCTTGCATGGGGTGGTGGACAAAATCATAGTGGCGAATGCCGGGAACGGCTACACCGGCACGCCAGCGGTGGTCATTGCCGCACCGTGACCACCCAAGCCGGCGTTCAGCGGAGGGGGCGCCAAAAGCCTGTAGAAAATCGCTCTGATTCTCGTGGGAACAAGGCTCGGTTTTGGGAGCCATCAACGGCCGCGTTTTGTTGAGGGTGGCAGGTTCAAAACATCCCCGATTCCGGTTCCAAAAAGTGGGCCGGCCCCTCTGCCCTCCGGCCTCGGGCCTCTCCCCTGCGCTCCGTTCCTGCCTTTTTGGCCGGATGCCCCGCCCCAGGCTTCTGGCTATTGCTATTTATCAGTTGCCTCGCATCGGCGATATATGAATTCATAAAGAAAACAGGCTCCTAGCAGACATAATAGTTGCATTAATAAAATAAATGTTATATTCTGAAGCCTGTTCCTCGCAAAGCGCGGGGCGGCGGTAAATTGAAACCAACCATTCATGAATCCAAAACCCATCCTCCTCTGGCTGGCCTCGTCCTTGATGGCGGTGGCCCCGATGGCCTGCGGGCAATCCAGCACCACCAATTTTGCCTGGGCCAAACGCATTGCCAGCACCACCAACCCGGACAATGAGCTGGCCGTCGGCCTGGCCATGGACCGTGCGGCGAACCTTTATGTGGCGGGCTGGTTCGACGGCGCGAACGATTTTGGCGGCGGCACCCTGGTGAATAAAAATGGCGGCGGGCAGGATATCTTCGTGGGCAAATACAATTCTGCGGGCGCGCTCCAATGGGCGCGGCGGGCAGGCGGCAGCACCGCCAGCCGGGACGCTGCCCGTGGCGTGGGCGTGGACGACGCCGGAAACGTCTATGTTACCGGCGGGGTTTACGGCGACGCCGACTTCGGCAACTTCAACGTGACCGCCTCCCAGCGCGGGGATTTCTTCCTCGCCAAATATGATAGTGCCGGCATTGTCCAATGGGTGGGGCGGTCCAATGGCGGGGGGTCAGACGGTGTTTACGGCACGGGGCTGGCGGTGGATGGCGCGGGGAATTCCTATGCCGTTGGCTTTGCCGACAACGTCTCGGCCATCACCTTCGGTGCGGTGGAGCTGCGCAGCCCGAGCGCGACCGGCTACAGCGCTTTCCTGGTCAAGCACGACCAAGCCGGCACGGTGAAGTGGGCGCAGTTGCTGGGCGGCCAGGGCCAGACCTATACCACCAAGGTGGTGGTGAACCCGGCTGGCGACATTTGCCTCGGCGGATCCTTTTCGGGCACCATGGCCATTGGCAGCACCACTTTGGTCAGCGCCGGCGGCAGGGATCTGTTTGTTGCCAAGTTTGACAGCGCCGGCGCCCTGCTTTGGGTTCGCCAGGCGGGCGGTGCGGGTGATGACACGGCCGAAAGCGGCGTGGCCATGGATGCCGCGGGCAATGTCTGGATCTCCGGGGCTTATGGCAGCAACCCCATCGCCTTCGGTGGCACGAGCCTTGCCAATGCGGGAGCCTGGGATGCTTTTGTGGCCAAGTACAACAGTGCGGGAACCCTGCAATGGGCGCGCCGGGCGGGCGGCGCGGGAATGGATATGTATTGGGATCTCACTCTGGACGCGCAGGGCAATGCCTATCCGGCGGGCGCCTTGAGTTCGGACGCGGTGGCGCCCAAAGGATCCGGGGGGGCGCTGGTTGCCAAGTATGACGCGGCCGGAACGCTCCAGTGGGCCTACTCGGCCAGCGGCGCGCCGGCGAGCCCGTTTCCCTCCATGGCGGCGCGATGCGCCGTCGATGCAGCCGGCCATTGCTATTTGGCCGGGTGGTATCAAGGCGCCGCCACCTTTGGCACAACCGCCCTGCAGCCTCAGGGTTATTGGAATTTCTTCCTCACCAAGCTCGCCTCCGGCGCGGTGGTCCTGCCGGTGGCTCCGGCCATCACCTCGCAACCCCGGAGCCAGACGAACCTGGTGGGCAGTGCCGCCACGTTCAGCGTGGCCGCCAGCGGCACCGGTCCGCTGGCTTACCAGTGGCGGTTCAACGGTGCCAGCCTGGATGGCGAGACCAATAGCTCTTACACCATTGCCAGTGTTCAGACAAACCACAGCGGCCAATATTCCGTGGCGGTGGGCAACGCCTTCGGGTCCGTGGTTAGCGCCAGCGCGGAGCTGGTAGTCAGAGCCCCCACTCCGCTCTATTTCGAGCCAGTGGCCAAAGCGGGAGGCAATTACCAGGCACGGGTGAGGGGGGCGCCTGACGATTTCGCGGCGGTGGACGTGTCAACCAACCTGACAGATTGGGCCATGCTGCAGACCAACCAAATTGGCCTCGATGGTTTTGTGGTGCAAATGGCCACCAATCAACAGCGGCTGTTTTTGCGGGCCAGGGTGGTTTCCCTGGAATCGACCAACACCCAGCCGGCCGGGATGGTCTGGATAAACCCCGGCACTTTTACCATGGGGAGCCCCGCGGCCGAACCGGATCGGAATGCCGCCGAAGGCCCGCAGACGCAGGTGGCGTTGACGCGGGGATTTTGGATGAGCAAATACGAGACGACGCAGGCGGAATATCTCTCGGTGATGGGCACGAATCCGAGCTTTTGGAGTGGCAACCTGGAGCGGCCCGTGGAGCGGGTCACCTGGCAGGATGCGACCAATTATTGCGGCAAGGTGACGGAAAGGGAGCGTGCGGCCGGGAGATTGCCAGCGGGGTATGCCTATCGGCTGCCGACCGAGGCGGAGTGGGAGTATGCCTGCCGGGCGGGATCGCCTTCGCCGTTCAGCTATGGGGATGATGCCAGCTACTCCCAGCTCGGGAACTATGCATGGCATGCTAAAAGCAGCGGCAATGAGACCCATAATGTGGGCGGGAAATTGCCGAATGCCTGGGGTTTGTTCGACATGCATGGGAACGTATGGGAGTGGTGTTTGGACTGGTATGGCACCTACCCTGGAGGGGCCGTGGCAGACCCGCAGAACACAACCATCAGCAGCTACCGCGTGTATCGCGGGGGCAGCTGGAGCAGCGCTGGCGATGCCTGCCGGTCGGCGTACCGCGGCTACTTCTTCTCCGACAAATTCAACAACTACATTGGGATCCGCCCCGTCCTGGCCCCAGGCCAGTGAGCCAAGCCAGCCGCAGGGAGCGGGGCGGAGCGGGCTGTTTAAAGGCAGAATGAAGGGGAGCGTGGCATGGGGCCAGCCAGACCTTTGGTTGGCGTTTTTGCGGATTACGATGGGGTGTGCGGGCTGGTTAATCCAGAAGTCCGGTCACTCAGAAAAACCGCTTTGGATTAGGGCGGATTTGCTCCCAATTCCTTTCAAATTGGAAATGATCCGCAGGCTCCTTGGGCCGCTGGCTTTGCTGCCCGCTCGATTCAGAACACCGCGGATATGTTCATTATTGCGGAAACCCGAATCCATGCGCAGGTCTTGAGCAGATCTGCAATTAGCTCATGGCGAGGGTCTTGCCCAAAATGATCCGTCTGAGCCAATTGCCTGAACCGGCTTTTTCTTTCAGACTTCAGACCTCCGCCCTCCGCTCCAGGCGCTCCGCTTTTTCTTAATGGAGCGCCGCGCGAGTCCATGGCAGGCTGGCCCTGGCGGCCATTTCCCGGCATGCTCCCGGTTGCGGTGGCATTCCCGGCGGTTGCGTGATGAACCAAACCTGGAAAACATCGATTTAGCCGCTGGCGCAAACTGGCCGTGGGGCCAGGGATCGCGGTGTTCGGCGGTTGGGTGGCCCTCCGCTCCCGGCACCTTCCCCCGCTTCTGTGTATTCCATGGTTTTTCTTCTGCCCTGCACCGTGCGCTCTGCACCGCCCCGTTCCGTCGGCGCCCCGGCGCCTGGCCTCGCTGGCCGGCTCTGCCTCTTCGGCGTTTTTCGGTCAACGCCGGTATTGGTTCATCCCGTTGGCCCGCCAGCTCCGGGGCCAACCTCTATCCACCCCTGGCAAAAAACTCCGTCAGCTTATGTTCCCGCCGGCCGGTAAGCGCTGCGGTCTTAAACAAGGCTCTCCATGACAAATATAAATCATACTCGCCCAGCGCGTTGCAGCCGGTCCCGGATGCCGTCCCAAACGGGGCCTGGGGGGATTTCCTCCACCAGGATGATCTCGATATCATCGGTGTCGCATTCGTGAAGCTCGGCGAAAATCCGGTGGGCGAACTGGTGCGGATCCAAGGGCAATTGGCGTGCCTGGCTGGCCAATCCACCGGTGGGGATGGCGGTGTGGGCCAGGATGCGGCAGCGGGCTCCGGGGGCAGCAAACTCCTCAACCAGGCGGCTCAAATCGCACTCATCCCGCCAGCCGCAAAGAATCAACCGGGCCTTGGGGGCGTAATGTTTGGATAGCAACCCCGGGCTGCGCAAGGCTCCCTCGGAGGAGGCGGATGTAAGGCACCTTATTGGAATGCCGAGCGACGCTTCCAATTCGGCAGAGTGGATCATGCCGGGCCGGAGCAGGGTGGGGGTGGCTCCCGAAAGATCAACCACCGTGGATTCGATGCCCACCGGGGTGGGGCCGCCATCGATCACTAGCTGGATGCGTTTTCCCAGCCCTTTCAGCACATGGCGGGCGGTGGTGGGCGACGTGCGGCCGGCCGGGTTGGCGCTGGGGGCGGCCAGCGGAAAACCGCACTGGCTGATGACCGCATCCATCAGGGGATGCCGGGGCCAGCGCACCGCCACGGTCGAGCCACCTGCGGTAACAATGTCCGGGATGATCGATGCCTTGGGCAGAACCAGGGTCAATGGCCCCGGCCAGAAATCTTGTGCCAGGCGCGCCGCTGCGGGAGGCCAGGCGCCAACGCAGCTTTGCGCCATGGCCAGGCCCGCCACATGGACGATGATGGGATTGCTCGAGGGGCGGCCTTTGGCCTCATAAATGCGGCTTACCGCCTGGGCATCCAAGGCATTGGCGGCCAGCCCATAGACGGTTTCAGTAGGCAAAGCCACCACTTCCCCGGCGCGCAAGAGGGCTGCGGCGCGGGTCACCGCATAGGCAAATTGCTCCGGGGTATCAGCGGCCAGGATTTCCGCCAAGTAATTGGATCCCATAGGGATTCATTCTTACGCGGACTCAGCCCCTGAGGCAAGGAACCCGTTCTGAGCGGAGGCAGCCAGGAAATTATGTTTCATCGGGTTAGTTGAAGTGAGTTTCATTCAAAAGCCATGGTTTTAATTGCGGCAGTTACTCCCCTTCGCCGATGCCGGCCTGCCAGGCCGCAAAGGCACGGTTTAGCCTTTCCCAAGCGGAAACCCGTCTGATAGAGTGATTTCAGTGAAGACGTTGCACTGGTATTTGACGCGTGAAGTCCTGGCCACCCTGGCCATGACCGTGGCGGTTTTTACCTTCATCTTGTTGCTGGGTAATGTGTTAAAGGAAATCCTCCTCCTCCTGGTCAACCGCCAGGCGTCTCTGGGCTTGGTTTTGCAAGGCATCGGTTTGCTCATCCCTTATGTCCTGATTTTCGCCCTGCCCATGGGCCTGCTCACCTCCACCTTGCTGGTTTTTGGCCGGTTCAGTGCGGACCAGGAATTGACGGCTTTGCGTGCCAACGGCATCAGCTTGATGGCGGTGGTGGCGCCGATCCTGGGATTGAGCGTTCTGCTGAGCGCGTTCTGCGCCTTTTTGAACATGGATGTGGCCCAAAAATGCCGGCTTGCCTACAAACAATTGATCCGTGATGCCGGCCGGGAGCAGCCATCATCCTTGCTTACGGAAGGCCGGTTTGTGGATGAATTCCCGGGCTTCCTGATTTATGTGGGCAAGATGCGGGGCAACCAATTGGAGGATGTGATGCTGTCCCAGTTGGAAAACTCCCAGGTAATCACCCGCCTGCGGGCCCGCCGGGCCGTGCTTACCCAGAATCGGGACAAGAATCAAATGGTCCTGCATTTATTCGAGGTGTGGGGGCTTAACCGTGAGCTGGGTTCCTCCCAGTTTTCCGCCGCCGAGGTATCCAATGCCGCCTCCCTGGCGCAAAAGTTGACGCAGCATACCGAGCCTTTGGATGAATTCCTTTGGAATCTGCTGTCCAACTCTGGCAAAGAAATGCTGCTGGGCACCAATCCGGCGCTCCCGCAATTGCAGGCCACTCTGGCCCGGGAGCTGAGCCAATTGGTGCGCGCCACTAATTTCTATTCCCGGGAGCGTTTTATCAATTTCAAGCTCGATCCCGATGCCGAGCGCCAGGCCCACCAGAATCCCACCGGAGAAGAGTTGGCCCGGTTGAACCGGCAACTGCTGGAAGCGGCCTACATCGGAGAGATCACCCCCGCGCGCCGGGAGTGGCAGCCCTTCACGACCACCGAGTTCCCGCTGATCATCGATACCAAGGCGGCGCCCACCAATAAGAACCCGCCCCGGGTGAGCGAAATGACGTTCCGCAAATTATGGGATGAGAAAAGAGCCTTTATGGACCGGTTTAAAACCGGGGCTGATGCGGCCGCCAGCGCCAAGGATAATCCCAGGCACTTCCTGATGCCCATTACCATGCAGATGCACCGGCAGGTGGCTTTTTCCTTCGCCTGCATCGGATTTACCTTGGTGGGGATTCCGCTGGGCATCCGGGCGCACCGCCGGGAGACCACGGTCGGCATTTTTTTGGCGATTATCCTGGTCTTGGTCTATTATGCTTTCATCATCCTGGGAGAATCCTTTCAAAACCGTCCGGAACTGATGCCCCACCTCTTCCTTTGGATCCCCAATTTCCTCTTTCAAATTGTGGGCGGAATCCTCCTTTGGCAGACCAACCGGGGGAAGTATTGACCGGCGAGTGGGTCACGCCGCCGAAGGGCTGGCCTGCAGATTGATTTTCTCCGGCCAGGCCCGGGACTCGACCCACCATGAACCGCTGCCCGGATCCTGCCCCAGGAGCAGGGTGCGCATGGCGGGCCGCAATTGCGAGATCGGCCCAAGACCATCCCGGCCCAGGGCCAGAAGCGCCGTTGTCCAGGCGTCGGTTTCCGTGGCCGAGGGCAGGATGGCGGCGGCCAGGTGGGCACCCTGGACCGGTTCGCCAAGCCGGGGATCCAGCACATGGCCGTAGAGCCGGCCGTTATGGGCGAAAGATTTTCCCCATACGGCCGAAACCGAAAGAGACTCATCTTTGAGCGGTATCACCGCCAGGAAATCGGAACCCGGGTGCTGCCTTCCCTGCGGGATCAACCCTCCGGATGGTTTTTCACCCGGGTGCGTTCCTGGCCGGTCAAGGGCCACTTTCCAGGCGGCGGCATCGGGCGGATTGCCAATGGCATAAACCGAGCTGGTGCCCCCGTGGATCAAACCGCTGGCCACGCCCGCCTCCACCAGCAGTTCCGCCGCTTTTTCGATGGCGTAACCCTTGCCGATGGAGCCGAGGTCCAGCATCATTCCCGGGCGGTGGAACTGGATGGTGAACTCCGCCTCGTTCAACTCCACCCATTGCATGCCCACCTGTGCGCGGGCGGTGGCCAGGGCCTGGGGATCGGGCAGCGAACCGCCGCCGCCCATGAATCCCCAGCAGCGCAGCAGCGGCGCGATCGTGATGTCGAAGGCGCCCATGGTTTCCCGGTGCAATAACTGCGCCCGTGCTAGCAGCCGGAATAGCCCGGGTTCCACCCGTACGGGTTGCCGGGCGGCGCGCGCGTTGATCTGGCTGAGCTCGCTGCCGGGCCGGTATAAGCTCAATTGCGCATCCAGGCGCTCAATCTCCTCCAAGGCTTCTTCACCCGCCGCCCGCAGGTGGGTTGCATTTTCGCCATACAGTACCACCTCGAAACGGGTCGCCATGGCATGGCGGGCGACAGTGACGGGATTCATGTTTTATCGCAGGGCCTGCGCAAGGTCGGCCACCAGGTCGTCCACGTGTTCGATGCCCACGGAAAGCCGCAGCAGGCGGTCGGTGATGCCCACCCGCGCTCTGGCTTCGGGTGTCATTTTGGAGTGGGACGTGGCCACGGGAGAGCAAATGGTGGTTTCCACATGACCCAGGCTTACGGCGGGCTTGATCAGTTTAAGCTGGCGCATGAATTGCCTCGGATCGCCCGCCTCCAAATGCAGCTCGAAAGACAGCATCGCGCCAAACCCGGTCATCTGGGATTTGGCGATGCCATGGCCCGGATGGCTGGGCAGCCCCGGGTAATTGACCCTGGCCACCCGCGATTGGGTCAGCAGGAAAGCCGCCACCTGGCCCGCGTTGCGGGTTTGCTGGTCCACGCGGAGCTTCAAGGTTTTGAGGCTGCGCTCCAGGAGATAGCAGGTCTGGGCGTTCAAGCTGCCGCCCAAAAACCGCGCCATGTGGCGCACCTGGCGGATCAGCGGCTTGGCGCCCAAAACCGCGCCGCAGCACAGGTCGCTATGGCCGCCCAGGTATTTCGTTCCGCTGTGCACCACCAGGCCGATGCCCAGCCGGATTGGCTGTTGGTAGATGGGGGTGGCGAAGGTGTTGTCGATCACGGTCAGGATTCCCCGGGCTTTGGCGAAATCCGCCACCTGCTTAAGGTCCAGCACGCTGAGCAGGGGATTGGTCGGCGATTCCAGAAGAATGAGTTTGGTCCGGGGGGTGGCCGCGGCACAGATCGCCGGGGCGCTGGTGGCCGTGAAGTGGCAGCCGATATTGAGTTTGCGGAACTGCTCCGTGGCGAAGGCATGGGTGCCCCCGTAAAGCTCATCCTGCATCACGACTTCGTCTCCAGGCCCCAGGCAGGCCATCAGCGCGGTGCTCATGGCCGCCATCCCGGATCCGAATACCAAGCCGTCCTCGGCGTGCTCCAGGGCGCACAATTTGGCCACGACGCTCTCCTGGTTGGCGGTGTTGAAATAGCGGGGGTAGGGGACTTCGGCGCGGTCCAGGTATTCAAAGGAGGAGGAGGTGAAAATGGGGGTGTTCAAGCCCCGGGTGGCCTCATCCCGGAAGGTGCCGCTGTGGACACATTGGGTTTCCTGGCGCAGTTGGTTCGTGCTTTGCATCTGGGTTCCCAACATAAGAGGTTCAGGGCGGGAGGCAAGCCCCAACCGGGCCATGCGCTTCCCGCACGCGGGCGAGGTGCTGGCGGCTTCGGTAAAATCCAGCTGAAACCCGGCCGGGCTATTCCTTCAGGATTTCCTCGCCGGGCATGAAACCGGCGGTGCTCAGGGTGATGGGGCGCGTGATGCCTCCCGCCGCCGCCCAATTGCAGACGCGGATGGCGATCACGCACTCCCGCTGGTTTTGCAGCCAGGGATTGATCCGGTAGCTTTTGCGTTCCTCGGCCGCCGTTTTGCGGGTGGCCAGGTTGCCGCCCTGGCCGGCGAAGTGCCCATTGACATACAGTTCGTAAGTGTCCAGCACGCCTTCAAACCCAAGGTAGATGTTCAGGCGATCCCAATTATCGGGCAGCTTGATCCGCAGACGATACCAGGCCCGGCCGCGCACGCCGGCCTGGCCTTGCGACTGCCAGGTGCCGCCGATCCGTATCGGTTTCCAACCGGTATTCTCCGGCAGCCCGGGAGCGAACCAGCTTTGGGCCAAGCCTTCGTCCTGGGAGTCGGGCTTGAAGAGCCAGGTCTGCTGGCTCAGGTCGATTTTTTCCTCGTGCAGTTTCTCTTTCAAATGCTGCCAGGCGGTCTCCGACAAAACATTAGTGCCAGCGGGTTGCGCGGCCAGGTAATCCTCGAAAACCTGGGCCAGCCATTTGCCCGCGGCATTCTTATCCCCGGCATGCCTTAAGGCGCTGACCAGGATATGGCCTTTGCCAGCCTTCATTTCATAAACCAAACCATGGGTCTTGACCGTTTTTTGGTCATGGGTGTCCCAGAGCGTCAGCAGGGGATTCGTCTGCTCCAAGTATTCCAGGTTGGGCACCACGTCCCCCGCGAGGTCGAAATGTTGCAGGTCCACCCATAAACCGCGCGGAACCTTGCCGGCCAGGGGATGGATTGTGGAAAGGCAGGGCGCCCCCCTCAAAAACCAATGGGCATTCAGCGGGAGACTGTTCGGCTGGCCATCCGGCAGCCAGAGCAAATTGCCGCCCTGTTCGACGAAGGAAACCAGCTGTTCATCCATCCGGGTGGCGACCGCCACTTGCCCGGCGGTGGGGTTTTCGTTGCGCACCCCGTGCGGAAAAACTTCCCGTCCCAAAGGTTCGGGCAGCGAAGAGTGCAACCAGGGGACGGCGTGCGGTTGCGGCTGGGGAAACACCCAGACCGGCCATTGGTTGGAGGTGAGGAACGAGCCGGATTTCACCACCGCCTGGATCCAGAATTTCCGCGGCTGGGTTACCTCCGGCAGCGCAAAACTTAAACTGGCCAGCCTGGCCAGCGTGCCGGGATTTTGTTCGATATCGCCCCGGACCATGTTTTGGATGGGCGTCAGCGAGGGGTCCGAGTTCAGGACCAACAACGATAAATCGGCGCCGGATAATTTGGCGGAGCCGAAGTGGCTGAGCCATACATCCGCGGCCAGCGTTTCCTGGGAAAAGTAGCTCCGGCGGTCCGCCTCGGTCTCCAGCAGGCACATGGTTTCCTTGTGCCAGCCCCAATCCAAGGCCGGCCATTTGGGTTGGTCCTGGTAATCCAGCAAGCCCATGGAGGCCAGGGGGAAATCCCGCAAAACGCTGACGACGTATCCGCCGTAGGGCAATTCCCGCCGGAAAACTTCAATTTGGAATTTGCGCATGGCCAGCGCGTATTCCAGCGAGTCCTCCTCCAGGTTGCCGAGGGCTTCAGCCCCGTTAAGCCGGGCCATTTTTTTTTGCCAGGTGGGGATTTCGTCCAAAATGGCAGGAACCCAATAAGGCCGGCTTTCGCCGACCTGTTTCAGCAGGCTGTCCCGGTTCACCCAGGTGTCGGCGGCGATAGCCTCCCCGAGGATGATGGGCTTCGGGCCGTGGCTGAGAATATAATCCCCGAATTCGTAGAGGTTCTTTTTCCAGGTGTGATTGTTGCCGTAGGGATGATCGTCGTAAAAATCATGCACCCGGTTCCATCCGATCCAGCTGGAGTCGTCCTCCACCAGGGCATTGGGAATCATTTGGTGGGCCAGGTCGTAAAGCTCCTGGATGATCGGCAGCTGGGCGCTGGATCCGGCTTCGCACGTCAGGCTGCGCAGGATCACCGAGGGGTGGTTGCGGTCATGCTGGAAAAACTCCGTGAACTCCTGGCGCAGCGCATCCCGGAAATCACGCGTCAAACGCGCGTGCCACGTGGGATATTCCACCCAGGTGAACAGGCCCATTTCATCCGCCATTTCGAGCAAGCGTTTGGGGGGGATCCACAGGCAAAACTTCATCAGGTTAAAGCCGCAGGACTTGGCGAACTCCAAATCCCGCTGGAACCTTTTCTCGTCCAGGAAGGGCGCCAGCCGGGGGGGGTAATACCCCCAATTCAACACCCCGCGCAGCGAGGCTGGCCGGCCGTTGACATTGAAATGGTTGCCCATGGCTTTAATGGTTCGGAAGGCGGCCCGGGTGGAAATGAAATCCACTCCCGCCTCATTGGTGCCGTTGGAAAACAACCGCCACTCGACTTCATAAAGCCGGGGCGATTCCGGAGACCATAGCTGGAGGCCGGCCAGGGGGATCTCCACACGCACCAGGTTGTTGGTGTCGGGCAGCAGGCGGGCCAGGTGATTGGTCCAGACGGGTTCCCCCCGCAACCGGTAGCGCAAGGCCGCCTGGCCGCCACGATTGCTGCCCAGGCCTTGCACGGGGCACTGCAGCTTGATTTTGGCATCCTCCACATCGCCCCAGGCTTCCAGCCGCAGATCGTCCAGGTAGGTTTCCGGCACGACGATCAGTTTCACCTCCTGCCAGAGGCCGCCAAAATGGGGGGCGATCACGGGCAAAAAGCCTTGGGTGTTGTGCCCCACCGCTTCATCCAGGCGCACCAGCAGTTCATGGGGGCTCTCCGCCGGGGATTTCCGGATCTGGTCGGTCACATCCAGCCGGAACGGCGTCCAGCCACCCAGATGGCGGCCCAAACGCTGGCCGTTCCACCAGACCTCCAGATCCGTGGCTGCCGCCTGGAAATGCAAGAGGATCCGGGCGCCCGCCGGGATGGCCAGATCCGGTATCTTCCGGCGGTACCAGCCCACGCCGTGGAAATCGTTGCCTTCATGGTCCTGGAAAACGGAAGGAACCTGGACGGTTTTCCAATCGTTGGTTTTGGCGCTGTCCTGGCGGAATTGCCATTCCCCATTCAGCGAAAGGGCGGACCGGTATTCGGAAAGGGCGGCACCCTGGGCAATTTGCAGGGATAGCAGCAGCCCCACGATCCGGGCGAGGGAACGCAGGCATGAGGGGCGATAGTGCATAGGCGGAGGATCAATTGGGATTGGACCGGGCCGGCTGGATCTGCGGCAGGGATTTGCGGGCCAGCCAGGCGGCCGCCAGGGCGATGCCGCCACAGACGAAGTAAGGCAGGGCGGGCTTGAATTGGAATAGCATCCCCGCCAGGATCGGGCCGGCAATGCGGGCCAGGCTGCCCACACTTTGAGCCACGCCGAGGGTCGCCCCTTGTTCGTTGGTGGGCGTCAGAATGGAGATGAGGCCAAAGGTGGGCGGGCGGTTCAAACTGGTGCCAAAGGACAGGATGGCCAGGGCGATCAGCAGCTCCGGCAGGTTGCGGGCTTCCGGCAGGATGAAAAAGCTGGCGCCGGTGAGCGCAAAGCTGATCAGGATCAGCCTCGCCTCGCCCATCCGCTTCACCATCCGCTTGATCATTCCGCCCTGGACCAGGGCGGAGATCACCCCACTGAATGCGAACAGGAACCCCACATCGTCCTTGTCGTAGCCGAAGGATCCTTTGACCAGCAGCGCCAGGGTTGTCTCGTAACAGGCAAAGCAGAAAGTGGCGATGAAAAACAGGCCGATCAGCAGGCCCACTTGCGGTTGTTTCAAGGTGTGTATCCACTGGCTCAAATGGGGCCGGGGCTCGGCGCAGGTTGAATCCGGCCGCCAGCTTTCCGGAAGTATGAAACAGGCGAGGAGGAAATTCGCGAAGCATAAGGCCGCGGCGACCAGCCCGGGGACGGCGGGCCCCAGCCGCGCGCTAAAGGCCCCGATGGGCGGCCCAAATATGAAGCCCAAGCCGAAGGCCATGCCGATGAGGCCCATGCGCGCGGAGCGCTGGTCCGGGGGGGAAATGTCCGCAATGTAAGCCTGGGCCACATTGATGTTGCCCCCGAAAATGCCCGCGAAGGTGCGGGACGCCAGCAACAGCCACAGCCCCGTGGCCCCGTGCAGGGTGGAGGCATAGGCGAAGATCCCGTAGGATATCGCTCCGCCCGCCAGGCTGATCAGTATGATCGGCCGGCGGCCGATGCGGTCCGACCACCGCCCCCAAATGGGGGAAAACACGAACTGCATGATCGAAAACGAGGCGATGATGAAGCCGATGGCGAGTCCGGAGGCCCCAAAATCCTTGCCATACAGTGGCACCATCGGCAGCACGATGCCGAAGCCGATCAGATCGATGAATACGGTCAGGAATATTACCAGTAACGAGGGCTTGCGCATGCGGTCAGTAGGATGAAAGGCTCGGCGCCTTAAAGTGTGGATTCGCTTTCTTTCAGCTTAAATCGGGCTGCCTGGCGGACGTCCATGCTTTTTGATTCCGGCTGCGGGAATTTGGGTTTGGCTGCGGGCGGGATCATTCCCCTGGTTCACTTGGGAGAAGATTGTTCAGGCAGGCCGATCGCTTTTTCAAAACGGGCCTGGGCAATCACGTAATCCCGCAGGGCCACCACCTGCGTGGTCCGGGCTTCGGTCAGGGAGGTTTGAGCGTTCAACAAGTCAAGCTGGGTGCCCGTCCCCGCTTCGCTGCGGGCGCGGGCCAGGCGCACGGCTTCCTCGGCCTGTTCCTGCACTTTTTTCTGGGACTCCAGCACTTGCTGGGCCTCAATCAGCGTCGAGTAGGCGGACCGCACCTCCAATTCGATCTGCCGGGTGGCCTCATCGAGTTCCAGTTGGGCTTTTTCGTAAAGCGCGCGGGCCTCGTCCACTTTGCCTTTGGTCAGCATCCCATCGAAGAAATTCCAGCTGAGCTGGGCGCCACCGTAAAGGCCGGAGACGTCGTTGGCCAGGTCCGTGCTGAAGCTGGAGTTGCGGGAAGAGAAGCCGCCCACCATCTGGACGCTCGGTTTATAACCTGCCCGGGCCATCGTGATCCCTTCCTTGCGCAGGCTTTCCGCCTTTCGCAACACGCCCAGTTCCGGGCGGCGTGACAAGGCCTGCGTCAGTGCCGCCGGCAGTTCCACATGAATTGGCTCGGCCTCCAGCTTGCCCGTTAATTGCAAGGGTATGTCTTCCCATATTTCTTTGGGGATATGGTAACCCAGCACATTGGCGAGATTGTTTTTGGCGATCCGGTAGGCATTTTGAGCTTTGAACAGGCGGGGGCGGGCATTGGCCACCTCCACTTCCGCCCGCAGGACATTGAACCGCGGCACCGTGCCCGCTTCAAACCGCCGGGTGGCGTCGGCCAATTCCTGTTCGAGCAAATTGATGGCGGCTTTCTGCACCTCAATTTGCTGGCTGGTCACCAGCACGGCGGCGTAGGCCGTGCGGACCTGCAAAACCGTTTCCGCTTCCACGGTTTGATAATTCAAGAGCGCCTGTTCCTTCAGCAGCCGGGCGGTTCTCAAGCTCGCCTTGATGCGGCCGCCCTCATAGATCGATTGGGTCAGCTGGACCGTCGCGCCCCAGCTTTCCGTGGGATAGGAAATGGGGATGGTGATGGGGCTGCCTGGCTGGGAAAAGGGGAATTTGTCGATGGAGCTGTCCGTGATCGACTTGAATTGCCCTTGCGCCGCCAGCTTGGGCACCGCGATCGCCCGGGTTTGGATGATCACGCCATGAACGGCCTCAATGTCTTTCCGGGATTTCAGAACTGCGCTGTTTTGCTGCAGGGCCAGGTCCAAGCAGTCGGTCAGCGACAGCGGGCGCGCCAGCCAATTGGTGGAAACACCGGCTTCCTGAACGATGTTCGTGGCCTTGGCCGGCTGGGCGCTGGGCGGTGGCGGAGCGGAGGTCTCGTTACTGTCCGCGGCGCTCAGGATTTCCGATCCCAACATCCCCAAGCCCAGTGATACTATGGAAAGTGAAAGCTCAAATTTAGAACCCATGGTCTGTAGTGTAGTCCACGCCCCGGGCGAGTCAAGCAGCGCTCCCTTTTGGCCGCCGCGAATTTTCCACGCGCCTCCAGGGCGGAAAAAACCGCCAGCGGAAAAAACCGCCAGCGGGGGAAGCCAGCTGGCGGTGGCAGGCTTAAATGGTGGAGTTGCGATTATACCTTCTCCGGCACCACAAAAGGCGCCCGGTATTGGCGCGACAGCAAGGCGTTGGCTTGGTCGTTGTTTGCGAAGCGCTCGGTCTTGGGGTCCATCGCCAGGAACATGCCCATGGTGGGTTTGGATTTTTCGAGGTCGATGCCGTTGGCGGCGAGGTGTTCCTCCGCCCGCATGCAGGTTTCCATCGCTTCCGGCATGTCCGAGATCATCCCGGCGATTTCATCGCGGCTTTTCAGGGCGCCGATCTGGTAGGAGATGTTGCCGGTATGGCACAGGGCGCTGCTCAGATGCCCCTCCAGGATGTCGGCGTTCAGATCCTTGTGGTTCCGGCTGCGGACCGCTTTGAAGAAATTCCCGTGGTGGCTGCCGCCGCCATCGAAGGTTTTGATCACATTGCCTTCCTTGTCGAAAGCGGTGCCTTTGGAGTAGCTGGTGATGACCATGCTGCCTTGCTCGCAATCCACCACCAAGCCGATGTCCGCGCCCCGGTATTTGTCCATTTCTTTTGCATTGGGGCTGGCGGGGAGCCCGCGCACCTCGAAAATCAACATCGCGTGCCCGTAATCGTGGAACACGGCAAGGGTGTTCGGGGTTGTGCCATCATCTTCGTAGCCAAAGCGGCCACCCAGGCTGAACACCTTGGGTGACACGCTGTCCACCTGCAGCGCCCAGCGTGCCAGGTCCATCTGGTGGATTCCCTGGTTGCCCAGATCACCATTGCCGGTCGGCCAGACCCAATGCCAGTCATAATGCAGCCGTGCGCGGCGCAGCGGATCTTTGGGCGCCGGACCCACCCACAGGTCATAATCCACCGAGGCGGGGACTGGCTGCGGCCCGGAGGTTTTGCCGATGCTGGCCCGGCGTTTGTAGCACAAGCCGCGGGCGATCTTGACTTTGCCCAGTTTGCCGTCGTGGATGAATTTCATCATTTCCCGCATGCCCGCGTTTGAGCGGCATTGCGTTCCGGTTTGCACTATGCGTCCGTATTTGCGCGCGGCTTCCACGATTTTGCGGCCTTCCCACACGTTGTGGCTGACCGGTTTTTCCACGTAAACGTCCTTGCCCGCCTGGCAGGCCCAAATGGAAGCCAGGGCGTGCCAATGGTTGGGGGTGGCGGTGGAAATGGCGTCGATATCCTTGTTCTCCAGCAGCTTGCGGATGTCCTGGTAGGTTGCCACCGACTGCCCAAGCTTGGCAAACTCTTCTTTGCCGTTGGCCAGCACTTTGGAGTCGGCATCGCATAAGGCCACGATCCGCGCCCCTTTGGAATCACGGATGCTTTTGATGTGGCTCTTGCCCTGGCCATTGAAGCCCACCACGGCCACGCGGATATCATCATTGGCGCCCAGCACCTGCTGCCAGGCATGGGCGGGCAGGCAGAGGGCGGAGGCGGTTAACACGGAACTTCTCAGGAAGTGACGGCGATTCAGGTTTTTCATTTGGGTCTTGGGTTGCGAGAGCGGTTCGGGTGATTGGCGCCAATCAAGACACTCGCTCGATTTTTCCCGCCTGCCAGAAGGCTCTCAAAGGGGTCGGAGGGGTCGGTTTTACTTTTGGTTGATGTAATTGAGGTACAGGCCCGCGATGCCAGCCTCCTTTTCGCTGCCGGCGTGGAACACGAAACGGTAGCGGAAGGTCAGGCTTTGCCCGGCTTCGATTTTCAGATCCCCCTGGTTGGCGGGCGCTTTCTCAAAATCATGGATGCCGAACGGATTGGCGGCGAACAATCCATAATCCCGCACGTGCCACCAGGTGGGATAACGGGGATTGGCCGGATGATCGAACATCGCCACCCCCAAAATCTGGCCCTCCACCGGACCGTAATAATCGCACCACTTGGCCCGCTTGCCCCACGTGGCATCGTCGGTCAAGCCCTCGCTGTTGACGATGTGGCCTTTGCCCGGTTTGTTCTTAGGGGCTTTTAAACGCATGGTTTCGGCCAGCCGGATCGCCATGGATCCCTCCTTGGTGTCGCCCAGGGTGACGGCTCCTTCGGAGGCGTGCAGGGCGATCTCGAAATCGATGATCCGGTTGGGGCCTTCGGCCGCGATCTGCACGGTCCGGTCCTCGGTCAGCACCAGTTTGCCCTCCGCGGTCGTCCATTTGTGGAAGGCCTTGATGGTCCCTTGGTTGCCGGAGCTGATTTGGGTGAACTTTTCATGGACGATTTTTCCCTTGGCGGCGCCATCGCTCCAAAAATCGACCCCGTTGACGGCCCCATGGGTGAACCACAGGCTTTTATGATGAGGGTGATCCCGTTCCTCGCCCTCCACCTCCTTCATGGGCCAGTTGCGGGTCATGGGCAACCCTTTCGGGCCGATGATCGGGTAAAGGTATGGCCGGGGGACATCCTTGTAGTAATATTCGGTGAACAATTCACCGCCGATTTGGATCTTCAGTTTGGAGCCGAGGTCTTCGATGACCACCTGGTTCTCCGGCGCGGCGGCCGCCAGGTTGGTTGCCGCCAGGACCACCCAAGCCAGTCCGGAGAGGGCAACAGATTTCCGCAGATTTTCAATTTTCATGGCCATAATTTATCGTTATTCTGACGTTGACGCTGTCAAGGATGCAATAATTCATTCCATCGCCTACCACATCGGGTCGTAATACTTCTCGGTATTGGCGAAGCTCGCTTCCACGATATCCACATGCCCGTCCGGGAAGGCGAGCGTTCCTTTGCGGCTGTGCCGCTTGGTCAATAGGTTGCCGTCGGAGGGGTCGGTGGCGGGGGTCCAGCGGCCGTCATCCGGCGCCTCCATGAGCTGGCCGCGATCATCCGCGCTCCGTTCATCCACGAGCATGATCTTTTTGCTGGGGGAACGGATTTTCTGGCCCTTGAAATGCAGCGCCGGGGCCAGCCCATCCGGATCGTATAAGGAGCTGATCCCCCGGTTTTCACCCGTCACGTGGCTGTTCAGGGTGTAGCTATACAAGTAATAGTTTCTGGTCGTCGGATTCTTGGCCTGCGCCTGCTGCCGCTTGAGGACATCCATATCGGAAGGGCAGCGGAATAAATTGGTGTTGAACCGGTGGATATACGGGGCGATCGCGCTCTTCTGGGGATCCCTGAAAATGGTTCCGGTCAGCCGGATATCGTAGGTGTTCCAAAAAATCCAATCCTCCTTCATCGGTTTGTAGGCGCCTTTGGAGGCGGCCCCCGGATATGTATCGTTATTGCCATCGATATACATGGCAAAGGCCAGCCCGAGCTGTTTCAGATTACTGCGGCAGCTGGCCGCTTTGGCCTTTTCCTTCGCTTTCGACAGGGTGGGCAGCAGCATGCTGGCGAGGATGGCGATGATGGCAATGACCACCAGCAATTCAATCAGGGTGAACCCCCGGCCAGGTCTCCGATGGCATGCCCTCGCTGAACGCTTTTGCATGGGCAGCAGGCATCTGTCTGCGGCGGTGCAAAAAAGTCCTTCGCATCTTTGGACCTCGTCGTTCATTTATGGTCTGGCTTTTGCATCACCAACCTAAGATTGCTCCACCGCGTGTCAAGCCCGCTCTTGCCTCGAAGAGGCGGACAGGTCAGGCGCAAGCACATCCAGATTGCCCCGTCCCCAACCTGCCACCGTTGCTGCGCCGGTCCTTTGGCCCTCCACGCGCATCAGAAATGAATCGTGATTCCCCCCTCGACCATCAGCAGCCTGCGCGTTAATCTGGCTCTCCATATGCATGCAAATACCCCATTCAAGCGGATCCTGAAAAGGCGGACTGGTGGCTCCTGGCAATTGATGGCCTGGCTGGTTTGCGCCGCCAGCCTGCCGTCCCGGGCGGGCGCCCAAACCGATTTTTCCCCGCCGCCGGACGAACGGCAGTTGCCCACCAAAATGCACTCCGCCATGCAGGAACAGCCGGTGATCAAGGTCGGCCAGTCCGCGGGAGACTTGGTGGGCCGCGACCACCGGGTGCTGCAGGCCGCGATGGATTATCTCGCCGGTTTGGGGGGCGGCACCCTGGAGATTGGAGCCGGGGAATTTCTGATGCGCGATTCCTTGCACCTGCGGTCCAGGGTCACCGTGCGCGGCACACCCGGGCAGACCATCCTGCGCAAAGCCGATGGGGTGGCCTGCAAGCTGGCGATCGATGGGGACTACGGCGAAGAACAGGTCACGCTGGCCAATCCACACGGTTTTGACGTTGGCTGCGGGTTGGCCATCTGGAATTCCCGGGCCAATAATTTTCATGGCACCGTGGCCCGGATCATCGGCCGAACCGGCAACCGCATCGCGCTGAGCCTGCCGCTGAATTCGGATTACCTGATCACGGAGGGTTCCCAGGCGGCGACGGTTTATCCGGTCGTCAGCGGCTGCAATGTGGAGGGAGTCCGCATTGAACACCTGATCATTGAGGGCAACGGGCAAAACAACGTGAGCCTGAACGGCTGCCGGGGCGGCGGTATTTATTTATACCGTGGATTTGGCGCGGTGATCGATCATTGCACGGTCCGGAATTTCAATGGGGATGGCATCAGCTTTCAGCAATCCAACGATGTCACTGTGCAGGAATGCCTCTGCGAGAATAATTCCGCCCTTGGGCTGCATCCGGGAAGCGGTTCCCAGCGGCCAAAAGTCCTGAATTGCATCGCCCGCAACAATGGCACGGACGGTTTGTTCCTTTGCTGGCGGGTGCGCCATGGCCTCTTCACAGGCAACGTGCTGGAAAACAATGGCCAATACGGGATTTCCATCGGCCATAAGGATTCCGACAACCTGCTCAACAAAAACATCGTCCGAGGCAATCACAGCGACGGCGTCTTTTTCCGCAATGAAACCCTCGGCATGGCCGCCCATCGGAACCGCCTGGAGGACAACCTGATCGAGAACAACGGCCTGGGCAAAGAGGTGGCGGGGATACGCATCCACGGGGAAACCCGGGAGGTGGTGCTCAAGAACAACCGCATCCAGGATACCCGCCCGCCCGGCTCCCGGAAGCAAACCATCGGCATCCAGCTGGAGGAGCAGGCCGGGCCGGTGGTGATGGAGCAAAACGAGATTGACGCGGCTGTTCCGCTCAAAGACCGGCGCCGCTCCCCGGATCCAAAACCACCCGGCAATTAAGCGTTCGGATGTTGCGAACACCCGTGAACGGCTGCCAACACCCCAACCCTATGAAGCGAATCATTACCGCCCTGGCGCTCTGTGCCTTCTACTCAGTCCCGGCCCGGCCGGCTGCATCTGCGCTGGCATCCGCCGGCGCTGAACCAGAATCCGTTCGCATCAATTACCCGCGCATCTTCGGCGTGCGGCCCGGCTCGCCGTTCCTTTTCCGCGTGCCGGTTTCGGGTTCGCGCCCCTTCACGGTCACCGCCAAGGGATTGCCGGGGGGGCTCAGGCTTGATCCCGCCACCGGCATCGTGCGCGGCGTCATCGAGGATCCGGAGCAGCAGAAGACTCACACCGTGGTCTTTACCGCGCAGAACGCCGTGGGAAGTTCCACGCAGGCGATCCGCTTCGTCGTGGGCGGCCGCATCTGCCTCACCCCGCCGATGGGCTGGAATTCGTGGTATGTGTGGTACCACAACGTCACCGAGCAGCACTTCCGGGACGCCGCCACCGCCTTCGAGCGCAACGGGCTCGCCGGCCACGGCTGGTCGTATATCAGCATTGACGACTGCTGGCAGGGCGAGCGCGCCGGACCGGACAAGGGCCGGGCTTTGCAGCCCAACGCGAAGTTCCCCGACCTCAAGGGCGCCGTGGACTACCTCCATTCCCTGGGCTTCAAGGCCGGCCTTTACACGACACCTTGGGTGGGCTCCTATGCCGGCTTCCGCGGCAGCACCTGCGACAATGCCGAAGGCAGCTACCGCGGCTTGCCTCCCGGCAAATGCCCCCAGCCGGACCAGATTTTCTTCCATCCGGAACAATTCGGCGTCATGCGCACCGGCCCCCACTGGTTCATGGAGGCGGATATCCGGCAGATGGCGGACTGGGGTTTCGACCTCGTCAAAGTGGACTGGCATCCCAACGATCTCCCGGCCACCTTGCGCGTCAGCAGCCTGGTCCGGGCTCAAAAGCGGGACATGGCGCTTTCCCTCTCCAACCACGCCTCGTTCCAGGACGCGGCCGAATACGCCAAACTGGCCGAAATGTGGCGCACCACCGGCGACAACATGGACGCTTGGAACCACATCACCGGCCTGGGTTTCGCCCAGCTGCCTTGGGCGCCCTACGCCGGTCCGGGGCACTGGAACGACTCCGACATGTTGATCTTCGGCTATATCAACAACGGATTCCGCGCGCCCCTGAGGCACACCAACCTGACCCGCGATGAGCAATTGTCCAAGTTCACGATTTGGTGCTTGAACGCCTCTCCGCTCATCCTTTCGTCCGACCCCGGCCAGCTCGACGGCTTCACGCTCTCCATGCTGTCCAACGACGAGGTCATCGCCGTGGATCAGGATCCCCTCGGCAAACCCGCCAAAGAAATGCCCGCCCAAGGCGCCTTGCGCTTGTTTGTCAGAGAGATGGAGGACGGCTCCCTCGTGCTGGGTGTCATCAATATGGGCGCCGCGTGCGACGAAAAGATTCCCTGGGCCAAATTCGGCCTTCCGCCGGAACCGCGCGCCGTGCGGGATCTGTGGGCGAAACATGATTTGGCGACCGCTGACCATGTGCTTGCCTCGCTGCCGGCCCACGCGAGCTTGCTTCTGCGAACCCTGAGCCGCTGATTCGTCGTTCGCTGGCCAACCATCATTCGCTCCCGAAGTTGCTGGTTATTAGGCCTTTGCAGGGCTGGGATCGGATTCATCTGGGCGCTGCCCCCGGCAAGGCCCAGAACCGGATTGCGCGAAGCGCATGGCCAAATCCCAGCGTGCAGGCGCGATGCCTCGCTCTGCGCCTTCCGCTCCCGGTGTCTGCTCACGCTTCTTTCCGTGTATTCTATGTATTCCGTGGTTTCTCTCTCCGCCCCGCTCTCCCGGCTTGTTCCGGCCTCCGGCCTGCGGTCAGGAATACCAGGGGCGGGTGCGTTTGACCTCGGCCAATGTTTCTTTGGCGAGGCGCACGTCTTCGGCGACCTGCCAGTCGAACATGCCGGCCAGGACAAAGTCGGCGCCGGAGTCGAAGGCGTGCTGGAAGGCGCGGCGCGGGGGGATGGCGCCGGCGGCCATGACCTTGAAGGCGATCCACGGTTTTTTGATGGGGAACATCACGTCGATGACTTCCTCGGGGTCGTTGCACCAGGAGTTGTCATAGCGGCCGAGGTAGCCTTTTTCGCCCGGGCGGGGGGCGGAATGGTAGTCGTGGGTGTGGAGGGTCTTCTGGTAGAAATCGGGATCGAGGCCGGCCTGGACGCATTTTTTAATGACTTCGAGAGAGTGGGCGGCGATGCCGGAGATGATCTTGCGGCTTTTGATGTATTCGACGATCTGGCCGATCTTTTCAAATTCGCCGCCTTCGAGGCATTGCTCGGCGCCATGGCCCTGGATGTGGACGGCGCAGGCGCCGCCGTCGATGGCCTTTTTGAAGTCGGCGAAAACATCCTTTTCGTGGGGCACGGCCTGGGCGATCCATTTCATTTTGCCGCCGCGGTCCCAATGTTTCTGGAGGAAGGAGTTGTCATCCCAGACGGCGGTGTTGACGACGTTGATGCCGTGGATCTCGGCCAGCTCGAGGGTTTCGAGGATTTTGGCCTCGGTGTTGTAGTGTTTCATGAGCTGGCCAACGTAGCTCAAGTCACGGGAATGGGCGTAGCCGGTGATGAGATTGCCGCCGAGCATGAGGCGGCTGAATTCCACGTTCTTGATTTTGCCCATGGGCACGGAGCTGCGGGGCGCGGCGAGCCGGGCGGGCAGGGCCGGGCGGGCGGCCTCGGCGGCGGAGAGGCTGGCTTCGCCCAGGGCAAGGCCGGTGGCGGTGGAGGCCGCGACGGCTTGCTTCACAAAGCCCCGGCGGGTCATTCGGTTCGTCATAAATAAATCATTCTCGTAACGCTGGTTGCGCACGCATCCAGCAAGGTCAGGCGGAAAGTTACCATGCAGGCGGCGGGGCGCAAGCGTGTTTGAGCGGGTTTGGGTGGCGCAGGCGGAGGGGAGGTTTGGGGCGGCTCAGGGCTTGCGCTCCGCTGGGAAATGGGGGAGGGTGGTTCCTAAAACCATGAGTGTAAAAATCGACATTCTTTATGCGGGGAGTTTGCGGTGCCAGGCGGTCCACGGGCCTTCGGGGAAAACGTTCGAGACGGATGCGCCGGTGGACAACGGCGGGCGTGGGGCGGCGTTTTCACCCACGGATCTGGTGGCCACCGCGCTGGGAACCTGCGTGATGACGGTGATGGGGCTGGTGGCGGCCCGCACCGGGCTGGACCTGTGCGGGACGCGGGTGCAGGTGGTGAAGGAGATGACGGCCGCGCCGGTGCGGCGGATCGGCGAGCTGAAGGTGGTGGTGGAGCTGCCGAAGGGGCTGGCGCTGGCGGCGGCGGATCGCGCCCGGCTGGAGCAGGCGGCCCAGGTGTGCCCGGTGAAGCAGAGCCTGCACCCGGACGTGCGGATCAGCCTGGATTTCGTTTACCCGGAAAGCTGACGGAGCAGCCCCCTTGGGGGCCGGCGCCCAGGGGATCCCGGGGGCGGGAACCTTGCAAATTTGTAATGATCCGGCAAGGTTCGGGCAAAGGAGCTGTGCTACGGTAAGTGGTGCAAGGACAGAAGCCCCCCGGGCTGGACGCCCGGGAAATGGCAGTGAACGATGGATTGGGAAACGGATAATTGAAGTGGAGAGAACGTGGCCGCCGGCCGGGGGCGGGGACGCCAGGCCGGCCGGGGCCAAACCTGAACAAGCTATGAAAAATACTAAATTGATGAACCTGAAACCGTGGCTGCTGGGAGCCGCCGGTGGCGTGTTTGTGCTGGCCGCCACCAGCCTGGCCTTTGACCGCAGCCTGATCACCAAAGTGGCCAGCAAAGGCAGTGCGAACGTGGAAGCCAGCGAGGATCCGCCCAACCGGGAGGGGAAGGGGGCCAACAGCTTCGCCCCCGTGATCAAGAAGGTGTCCCGGAGCGTGGTGAACATCTCCACCAGCAAAACCGTGAAGCAAAGCCCGATGTCGCCCTTCTTCAGCGACCCGTTCTTCCGGCGGTTCTTCGGGGATCCCGGGGAGGATGAATCGGGCGGCGGCGGGAGCGGGCGGCGGCCCAACCGGCGCCAGACGAGCCTGGGGTCCGGGGTGATCGTGACCAAGGACGGTTATATCCTGACCAACAACCACGTGGTGGACGAGGCGGACGAGATCAAGGTGGCGATGTCGAACAAGAAGGAATACACGGCGAAGGTGGTGGGGAAGGATTCGCGGACGGACGTGGCGGTGCTGAAGATCGAAGTGGAGGATGTGCCGTTTGCCACGCTGGCCAACAGCGAGAAGGTCGAGGTGGGCGACCTGGTGTTCGCCATCGGCAACCCGTTCGGGCTCTCCCAGACGGTGACCATGGGCATCGTCAGCGCCCTGGGCCGGGGCAACCTGGGCATCGAGGAGTATGAAGACTTCATCCAGACGGATGCCGCCATCAACCCGGGCAACTCCGGCGGCGGGTTGTTCGACGCGGAGGGGCGGCTGGTCGGCATCAACACGGCCATCTTCAGCCGGACGGGCGGGAACCAGGGGATTGGCTTTGCGATACCGGTCAATCTGGCGCGCTACGTGCTGGACCGCCTGGTGAAGGACGGCAAGGTGGACCGGGGCTACCTGGGGGTGCTGATCCAGGAGCTGACGCCCGCGCTGGCGGAGGGCTTCAATGTGCCGGCCGGCAAGGGCGCGCTGATCGGGCAGGTGGTGGAAGGCAGCGCGGCGGACAAGGCCGGGATCAAGCGCGGGGATGTGATCCTGGAAGTGGACGGGAAAACCGTGAAGGACGACAAGCATCTGCGGTTCACCATCTCGCAGATGGCGCCCGGCAGCACGGTGAAGATCAAGCTGGTCCGCAAGGGTGAAGAGAAGACCGTGGAGGCCACGCTCAAGACGCTGCCGGATGATCCCGCCGCCGGCCGCCTGGGCCCGGGTGAATCCAGCAACGACGCGCTGGACGGGGTGACGGTGGGTGACCTGGAGCCGGGCGTGCGGAGCCAGCTGCGGCTGCCGGCCAGCCTGAAGGGCGCTTTCGTGGCGCAGGTGGACGAGTCCTCAGCCGCCTTCGAGGCCGGGCTGCGGCGGGGCGACGTGATCATGGAGATCAACCAGGAGCGGGTGACCAGCGCGGATGAGGCGGTGCAGGTCTGCAAGAAGATCCAGAACAAGCGGATCCTGCTGCTGGTTTACAGCCGGGGCGGCAGCCACTACGTGGTGGTGGACGAAGCCAAAAAGAAGTAACGATCCATGCGGAGCCATGGCTCCGCTCAAGACATGGGTGGCCCCCGCCAGGGGGCCGCCAGCCGGCCCGGGGTGGAAGCTGAATACAAGGAGATCCACCCCGGGCTTTTGCCGGTCAGGAAAAGGCCATGAGAATCCTGGTTATCGAAGACGACAAAAAGATCGCCTCGTTCGTGGTGAAGGGGCTGAAGGAAAACGGCTTTGCCGTGGACCACGCGGGCGAGGGGGAGCGGGGCCTGGAGCTGGCGCTGGCCACCCCGTATGACGCGGCGGTGGTGGACATCATGCTGCCGGGGCGGGACGGCCTGAGCATCGTGCAGGAGCTGCGGCGGCAAAAGCTCAACCTGCCGGTGATCATCCTCAGCGCGCGGAATTCGCTGGATGACCGCATCAAGGGGCTGCAGACCGGGGGGGACGATTACCTGGTGAAGCCGTTCGCCTTCAGCGAGCTGCTGGCGCGGATCCAGGCCTTGATCCGGCGCGCCAGCCAGAGCACGGAGCCGGCCAGCCTCACGGCGGGGGATCTGCAGCTGAACCTGGCGACCCGGGAGGTGACGCGGGCGGGTCGGCAGCTGGACCTGCAGGCGCGGGAGTTCGCCCTGCTGGAATGCCTGCTGCGCAACGCGGGCCGGTACGTGTCCAAGACGATGATCCTGGAGAAGGTGTTCGATTACAGCTTCGACCCGCAGACCAACGTGGTGGATGTGCTGATCTGCCGGCTGCGCAACAAGGTGGACCGGGATTTCGACGTGAAGCTGATCCATACCTTGCGGGGAGTGGGCTATGTTCTCAAGGTTCCTTGAGCGGTTCGGGCGCAGCTTCAGCTTCCGGCTGAACCTCTGGTATGCGGCCTTTTTCATGGTCTCCGCCACGGCCCTCTTCCTGCTGGCGTATTTCGTGCTCGCCTCGCTGCTGAAGCAAAAGGAAAAGGAGGTGGTGCTGGCGAAGGTGGAGGAATACCGCGCCTGGTATGAGGGCGGCGGCCTCTACGCCCTGCGCTACAAGTTCATGAATGCCCCCAGCAACGACAAGAACGCCTTCTTCGTGCGCGTTTCCGGCGTGGCCAACGACGCCTTTTTCATCAATGTCCCCGAGGAGTGGAAGGATTTCGACCTGCGGCAGCTGGAGGCCCTGGCGCGGCCGGAGTCGCGGCACTGGCTCGCCCTGCCGGACCGGGACGAGCGGCGGGAATGGATGCTGGCCTGGGTGCGCCTCAGCGACGGCCGGCTGCTGGAGGTGGGCAAAACCCGGGACCAGCCCCGGGAGCTGCTGGCCCCGTTCCGCGTGGTGTTCGGGGCGGTCATGCTCGGGGTGGCGGTGCTGGGGTTCGCAGGCGGGGCATGGCTGACGCACCGGGCCTTGCACCCGGTGCGGCAATTGACCCAGACGGTCCAATCGATCATCGACACCGGGCAGCTCAATTCGCGGGTGCCGGTGCGCCCGGCGAACGATGAATTGCAGGATCTCGTGAACCTGGTCAACCGCATGCTCGAGAAGAACGAGGCGCTGATCAAGGGGATGCGCGAAGCCCTGGACAACGTGGCCCACGACCTGCGCACCCCCATGACCCGCCTGCGCGGCGCCGCGGAGATGGCCTTGCAGGACACCCGCCATCCCGAGGCCTGCCGGGAGGCGCTCGCCGACTCCATGGAGGAATCCGAGCGGGTTCTCACCATGCTCAAAACCTTGATGGATGTGTCGGAGGCCGAGGCCGGCGCGCTGCGGCTCAACCCGGAGTCGATCCAGCTCAAGGCGGTGATCCAGGATGTGGTGGACCTCTATGGGATCATCGCCGAGGAAAAGAACGTGGCGCTCAGCCTGAACGCGCCGCCCGGGCTGGTTCTGCAGGCGGACCGGGTGCGGCTGAGCCAGGTTCTGGCCAACCTGGTGGACAACGCGGTCAAATACACGCCCGAAGGCGGGCGGGTGGAGATCGCCGCCGGGGAGAGCCAGGGCCGGATCGAGATCCGGGTGAGCGACAACGGCATGGGCATTCCGGCGGAGGATCTGCCCCGGATTTGGGAGCGGCTCTACCGGGGGGACAAAAGCCGGGCGCAGAAAGGCCTGGGGCTGGGGTTGTGCCTGGTCAAAGCCATCGTGCAGGCGCACCAAGGGGTGGTGGAGGTGGACAGCCAGCCGGGCCGGGGATCGGAATTCAAGGTGACGCTGCCGATGATGCAAGCCCATTCCCGGCCTCCGGCGGCGGGCTAGAACCGATGGGGCCGGGCCGGTGGCTGGGCGCCGGGGAACCTACCGCAGGTAATCCAGGAGGGACTTGGTCAGGAGGACCGACCCGGTTTGCAGGGCGGCCTGGTAGGCATATTGAGCCTGGCTCAGCTGGACCATGGTGGTGGCCAGGTCGGCATCCACTTCATCCGAGACGGAGTTCTGCACATTGGCGCCACGCTCGGAGGCGAGGCTCGAGAGCGCGTCCAGCCGGGCCTGAACCGCCGCGTTGGCCGCGGTGTGGAAGAGCAGGTTTTCCTCGTCCTTGCTCAGGTTGGAGCGGTCCGCGTCGGCGATGGCTTTGATATCGCCCGAGAGCAGGTGGTTCTGCAGGTCGATCAGGTGCTTGAGGAAATCTGCGCCGGAACGGCTGTCGGTGATCAGGCCGCGGGTTCCGCTGCCGGTGTCGTTGACGCCAGGCACCTTGACGGTGATGGTGTTTTGGACGTCGATCTCAGTTTGGTTGACGGAGTCATTGCCGTGGTAAACCACCTCGGTGACGCGGCCATCGGCGTCCTGCTTGAGCTCGAAGGGCGGCTGGGTGGTGTCGGTCCCGGCGAATTGATAGTCGTCGCGGTATTTGGCGTTGGCCAGCTGGACGGAGTGCTGGATGAGCTGGGTGATCTCCGAGGCGAAGCTCTGGAGGTCGGCGTTCACGCGGGTGTTGTCCGCGCGCATGGCGATTTCCTGGGCGCGGTCGGACACGTTTTTGAGGCCCTTGATGGTTTCCAGGGCGGCGTTGGCCTCCTCTTTGAGGCCGGTCATGGTCTGCCGGTACTGGGTGATGGACTTGGCCTCGATCTGCAGGCTCAGCACGCGGCGCAGGGCGGCCGGATCGTCCTCCGGGGATTGCAGGCGCTTGCCGGTGGCCACTTCGCTTTGATACCGGTTCTGGCGGCTGGACAGGATGCTCAGCTGGCTGGTCAGCTGCTCCGGAAACATGTTGTTGGTTACTCTCATAAGCCGCCTTCAGAATGGTTTGTTTAGCGTTTGAGACTCAGGACCGTGTCGAGCATTTCGGCGAGGATGGTGATCAGTTTGGCGGAGGCCTCAAAGGCCTTCTGGAATTTGACCATCGAGGTCAATTCCTCGTCCATGGACACTCCGCTCACCGAGTCGCGCTGTTTTTGGAGGGTGTCAGCCACCACTTTCTGGTTATCCAGCTCGGAGTTGACCGAGGCGAGCGATTCGCTCACGCCCGAGACGACCCCGGCCAGGTTCTGGGCGAAGGTCTGGTCGTTGAGGCCGGCCTGGGGCGCGGAGGCCAGCTGGGCGAGGGCCAGGGCCACCTGGTTGTCGCTCCGGGCGCTGGCGTTGCCGCTGGCCTGGATCAACCCGGGATCATCCTCCAGGGCCTGCGCCACGCGCATGCTGGCGGCATCGGTGCCGGTGAAGAAATCCTGGCCGGTGGCGCCATTCAAATTGTAGCCTCCGCTATGGATGCCATTGACCTGGGCGATCATGGACTTGGCCAGGCCGTCCAGGTTTTGCCGCAGGCCGGCCACGGCGCCGCTGCTGGCTTCGACGGTTCCCGCCAGCGAGCCGCCGTCCAAGTCCAGCCGCATGCCCGTTTGGGCGGTGGCCACTTCCAGTTTGCCATCGACGGTCCGGGCTTGGAGCCGCTCCCCCACGACTCCCTCCGAGATGAGGGAAACGCCGCCGGCGGAGATATCCACCGCGCCATTATCGGCCTCCACGGTGGTGACTTTGAGATACTTGGCCAGTTCCTCGATCTTTTGCTGGCGGGTGTCGCGCAAATCATTGGCCGCCCCGGACTCGCCGCCTTCGGCGCGGACAATCTCCCCGTTCAGGCTCGCGATATCCGCCAGCAGCTGGTTGGCCGTCTTCGTGTCGGACTGCGCGCTCTGGAGGAGCTTGCCCTGCAATTCCCCGAGGCGCTGGTCCATCAGGTTGAAGCGGCCGGCGAGGCTCTGGGCCTTGCTGACGACGTCCCGGCGGGCATCCTCGGAGGTGGGGTTGGCGCTGAGATTCTGGAAGCTGTTGAAGAAATCGCCGAACAGCCCCACGAGTCCGTTCAGGTCGCCCACCTGGCTGGCGGCGTCGGCGTTCTGGGTGCCGGAGGATTGCCGGCTCAAGGTCTGGCCCAGGATGGACTGGGCCTGCTCCAGGGCCTGCTGCATGGCTTCGAGGGAGCCGCGCGTGCTGGCTTCGTCGGCGATCTGGCCGTCCAGGATCTGGCTGCGCAGCTGCTCGATGGCGGAGGCCTGGATGCCGGTGCCCTGGGAGCCTTGGGCGGAGTTCAGCGAATCGGAGGATTGGATCCGCAGGCGCTGGCGGGCGTATCCCGCCTGGTTCACGTTGGCCAGGTTGTGGCCCGTGACCTCGATCGCCTGCTGTTGAGCCTGCAGCGATCGCTGGCCGAGATTCAAACTGCCAAATAAGCCGAGCATGGGGCAAAATCAGCCGACGGCTTCGTAGAGCGGTTGCACGACGGGCAGGCGCAGCATGTGCCCGTGTTCCGTATACAGCTTGGGCTGGCGGGAAGGCAGGAAGGTGCTGATCAGCTGTTGGAACAGGTCCACCATGCGGGTCAGCAGCAGGTGGTTCTGGCGGGCCCGCTGCTGGATGCGCCCGAGCAGGGAGTTGTTTTCCTCCACCAGCGCCTCGAGCAGCGGGCGGTAGTCGGAGGGCAGCAGCGGCAGCAGGGTGGCAAAGGAGGCCGAGGCTTCCTGGCCCAGGGCGCGGGCCAGGGCGATGCGGCATTCCTCGCGGGAGGTCCGGGCTTGCTGGATCACGCGGCTCTGGGCCTGGATCGCCACCACGGATTGCAGCACGTCGTCCGAGGCCCGGGCGGCCACCCGATCCTGTTGCTGATCCAGCAGGGCCAGCAGCTCGCCGTATTGCTGGAGTTCATCCCGCAAAGCTAGAATCAATGGTTGCAGTTGTTCACTCATGAGTGTGCTTCTTGGTTGAGGGTATGGTTCCCAGGCTGGGGGCGGCCACCGCCGCCCCTGTCCCGGCATCCTTTTGGAAAATCTGGCGGCCCAGCTCGCGCTCCAGGCTGTGGGCCAGGCCGAAGGAGCCGGAGCGGCTGATGCCATCGGCCATCTGGTTGGTGATCATGTCCTGGTAGATGCCGCCGGTCGTGGTGTCCTGGTTGTATTTGGACTTGAAAATCGTTTTTTGGCCCTCGGACAGGATCTGGCGCAGCAGCACGGCCTCGAATTGGCGGCTGAGTTCGCCCACTTTTTCCTTTTCGTTCAGCTGGGTGTTGGAGGCCAGCTGCTCCATGGTGAGGTTGGCGGTGGCGATCTTGGGTTGGAAAGCGATGGCGTCCATAAATCAGCGCATCAAGAGTTCAGCCTGCAGCGAGCCGGCCTGTTTCATCGCCTGGAAGATGGACATCATGTCCCGGGGCGTCACCCCCAGGGAATTCAGCGCGGAGGCCACCTTCTCGATCGTGGGCATTTCCTCCAGGGGGATCAGCCCGGCCTTGGGCTCGGTGGTCTTGTTGTCCGTGCTGGGGGTCACCGCCGTCCGCCCGCCGCTCATCGGATTGGGCTGGGAGGCGGTCAGCGTGTTGGCGATGGTGATCGTCAGGTTCCCGTGCGACACCGCGCAGGGGCTGATGCGGATCCGGGAGTTGGCTACGATGGTGCCCGTCCGCTCGCTGATGACGATGCGGGCGGTGGTGTCCGGGACGGTTTCGATTTCCTCGATGCGGGCGATGAAATCCACGTGCGAACCTTCCCAGCCGCCCGGGATTTTCACCTGGACGCTGGTTTTGTCCAGCGCTACCGCGGAATTGGGGAACTTCTCATTGACGGCGGTGGCCATGCGGGCGGCGGAGGTGAAATCCGGCTCCCGGAGGATCAGCTCGATGGTGTCGCTGGCGACCAGGGTGGCCGGGATTTCTTCTTCCACCAGGGCCCCGTTGCTGATCTGCGCCACCGTGGGATGGTTTTTCTGGACACTGGCGCCGCCCGCCCCGCCGCTGCCTGAAAGAAAACCGCCCACGGCCATGCTTCCCTGGGCCACCGCGTAGGTTTTGTTATTGCCGCCCAGCAGCGGAGTTTGCAGCAGCACCGCGCCCTGCAAGGTTTTGGCATCGCCGATGGAGGAGACGGTCACATCGATGCGGGTGCCGGGCTTGGCGAAGGGGGGGATATCGGCGGTGACGATCACCGCCGCCACGTTTTTCGATTGCAGGGTGTTGGCCGGCACCGAGACGCCGAACCGCTGCAGCATGTTGGCAAACGCCTGGACGGAGTAGGTCATGTTTTTATCCCCATCGCCCGCGAGGCCGACTGCCAGGCCGTAGCCCACCAATTGGTTGTCCCGCGCCCCCGCCACGATGGCCAGCTCCTTGATGCGGGCCCCCATGGCCGCTTGAGCCTGGCTGGCCGCCGCCAGCCACACACATCCGCCGAGAATGAACAGTTTGCCTCTCATAGATCAAATCCGGTTAAAAAGGAGCGATTTTGTCCACGCCACGGTCCAGCCATCCCCGCTTTTGGGAATCCGCCACGATCCCGCGGGACACATACTTGATGGTCACATCCGCCAGGTTGTAGCTGTAAACGGTGTTGGCCGGGGTGATATCCGCCATCCGGACCACGCCCCGGACGATGATATCCTGGGATTCGTTGGACAGGATGGCTTGCCGCGTGCCTTCCACGATCAGGCAGCCGTTGGGCAGCACATCCACCACCCGCACGGTGATTTTGCCGACAATGCTCTCGCTGCTGGAGATGCCGCCGGTGCCCGTAAAATCACGGGCGGATCCCCAGGAAAGCCCGTTCGTGCCCATCACGTTGCCCACCATCGGCAGGGTCATATTGAATTGGGAGGAGCTTTTTTTGGAGGTCTTGGTGCTGCCATCCTTGCTGGCAGTGTTGCTTTCCTGGACGAGCACGGTCAGCAGATCACCCACGGCGCCGGCTTTCTTGTCCGCAAACATGGATTTGGAGACGCCCGGGGTCCAGAGCGAGTCCGCCGCCGCGGGCTGGGCGCAGCACACCAATGCCAGACAGCTGGCAGCCAGGGATTTAGCCTTTGATTTGAATCGAACGATCATTTTGTACCTTTCCTCTTAATTCGCGTTTGGACAGGGGGTTGCGGACCCGGATCACCTGGCCCACCCCGCCATCCTGTAGGATTTCCACTTTCATCGAGATGGACATGGCGCCGTTGGTGAACAGCGCATCCAGCATTTCCCCGCGGAACACCGAAGGCCGGACCCGGAACATGCGCGGGGTGATCGGGTTGCCGGGCATCACGCTCTCCACCACCTCGATGCCCTCATCCATGGCCGGCAGCTCGGTCAGATACTCGCGGAGGGCGAGGATATCGCGCCGTTCCAGGCTGACCTCCCGGGGGCCAATGGGGCTGCCGCGGCGCAGGGGGCAGGCGGCCACGCAGATTTCCTGCCAGATCTTGGCCTGGCAGACCACCTGGAAATTGCCCACCACATCCTTGCCTGCCTGGAGCTCAAAACGGACGACGAAATTGGCGGACAGGCCGGAAGCAGGCGTGTCCACAATTTTCAAATCCACCGGTTCATCGGGCACGCGGACGGCGTTCCAGGCGCGGAGGAAGCGCACCTCGAGGTCGCCCCGGTCGCGCACGTAATCCCGCTGCAGGACGCTGGAAAGCATATCCTTCAGCTCCGACTCGTTGAGCAGGCGGGTGCGGCGGCCGACACGGATGCGGTCGGGGCCGGCCCACTTATTGGTGAGCTTTTCGGAGAAATAGGGCTGGATGGCGGCCACGATCTGGGTCTGCTGCAGGACGGTCATTTGCCCGAAGACCGGGGCATCCATCAGGCGGATGCGCTGGGCGGTGGGCAGGGTGTTGGTCACCACCACCTGGTCCAGGTAAATGCCCTGGCTGTCCACCTGGGTTTCGGGCAGCAAAGAGAGGGCGGTGGTGGCGCCCGGGCAGGCCACGCAGGCGAGCCAGAGGCCCAGGCCACCCAGCCCGAGCCGGGCCGGGGTGGCCGACTTGATATTCGGGATTGGGGTTTTCATTAGCGGCGCAAGTTGTTGCTGAGTTGCATCATCTCGTCCGAACTTTGGACGGCCTTGGAGTTCACCTCGTAAGCGCGCTGGGCCATGATCATGTTGACCATTTCCTCCACGACCTTCACGTTCGACATTTCCAGGTAATACTGGTTCAGCTCGCCAAAGCCGTTTTCGCCCGGGGTTCCCAATTCCGCGTTGCCGGAGGCCCCGGTTTCCTTGAACAAATTCCGGCCCATGTTCTGCAGGCCCGCCGGATTGGCGAAGCGCACCAGCTGCAGCTTGAAGCTTTGGGCGCCGCCGGTGCCCTTCAAGGTCACCTCACCGTTGGCGGCGATATTGATGTCCGTGGTGCCGGTGGGGATGGATTGGAATCCGCTGGAGACGGGCAGGCCGTCGCTGGTCATCACGCGCCCGTCCGAGCTGGTCTTGAAATTGCCATCGCGGGTGTAGGAGGTGGTGCCATCGGGCATTTGCACTTCGAAGAAACCGTCACCCTGGATGGCGATATCCAGCCGCTCCCCGGTTTTGGTGAGCTCCCCGGCAGTGAACACTTTGGAAGTGGCCACGGCCCGGCTGCCCTGGCCGATTTGCAGGCCGGTGGGGAGCTGGTTGCCGCCGCCCTGCTCGGCGCCCGCCGAACGGGTGGTCTGGTAAAGCAAGTCCTGGAATTCGGTCTTGCTGCGTTTGAAACCGGTGGTGTTGACGTTGGCCAGGTTGTTGGCGATGACGTCCAAATTGAGTTGCTGGGACTCCATGCCAGCGGCCGCAGAATATAAAGCGCGTAACATAAATCACCTCACACTGGATTGCCGAGTTCACTGATGGCCCGCCCCATACGCTCATCGTTGATCTGGATCACACGTTGGTTGGCCTCGTAGGTGCGCATGGCCGAAATAAGGTTGATCATTTCCTTGGCCGGGGTGGTGTTGGATCCTTCCACGTAAAACTGGCGCAGCGTTGTGGACGGCGCCTCCGTCACCTGCAACTTGGGATCATTCGCCACGAACAAGCCACCCGAAATCGCGGTCAACCGGCCGGCATCGTTGAAATCGACCAATTTGACCTTGCCCTTGACATCATTCCCCTGGGAAACCTCCCCGGTGGGGGCCACCGCCATGCCCTTGGGATTATTGGAATCCAGTTGGATGGGGCCGCTGTCCCCCATGACCAGCCGTCCGGAACTGGTGACCAGCTGGCCTTGGGAATTGACTTGGAAACTTCCCGACCGCGTATAGCCGGCTGTCCCGTTGGGCATTTGAATTTCAAAAAAACCGGGGCCCTCGATGGACATGTCGGTTTTTTCACCGGTGTATCGGGCCAGGCCCGCTTCGAAACTCATCCTGCTTTCGAGCTTGGGCATCACGTAGTTATTGCCACTGCCAGCCTGCCCTTGGCCCATGGGCGCCATGAGGCCAGCTTGAATCCCCGCAAAGGACAAAGTATTTTTCCGGAAACCGGGGATGGAGCTGGATGACAAATTCTCTGCCACCATCTCCTCCCAGCGGGAGTTGGCGGTGAGCGCGGCCGCAGCTTGCACCAAACTGACATTCATGGATTGCCTCTGAAGCAACAGCCGTGCCAGCGCCTAAAACCCATGTTTTCCCAATGGTTTTCAGAGATTTTGGAGATCCTGGTGGCAAATATTTCCTCCTGGCATGGATTGGGCCAAGCAGTTTTTACCGCCCGCGATTTGGATTTTTCGATCCCGGCAAAAAATACCTAGCTGCGGGGATGGCGCATGGTCGAAGGTAAAAAGGCCAGCCTGCGAGTGGGCAGTGATGCCCCGGTCACTCCGCCGGTGGCAGCACCGCAAAATTGCCTTTCCAAGGTCAGAGCAGGGGAAGCCTTGAATAGCGCGCGCCGCTTAATAAGAAGTGCCCCTGCACTCCGGCAGGGCATCAAAGGCAGGAAAAGGATGGTTTGGGCAGGGGCGCGATGGATCTGCTGGAGTCTGCCAACATGGCCGGCCGTGAACCATCAATCAGGTTGTTTGGCGGTCCATTTTTTGTAAAGCGCATCCAGATCGCCTGGAGCGGGGTTTCCAGCATGGACCACCGCACGGTAGCGCAAATGGAGTTGCTCGCCTTTTTTCAGGATCAGCTTGCCGTTTTCGAGCCAGAACATCGGGGTGGGGGAGAAAAAGCCGTAATCGCGGGTGAACCACGGTGGGGGGAACCAGCGATCCTGCGGACCGCAAAAGATGGCCAAGCCTTCAATTTCATCATGGTGCCGGCCCCGGTAATCAGCCCAGGGGGCGGGTTTGCCAAAAGTTCCCTTTTCCGCGAGGTCACCATGGGCGTTGCGCAGGGTGCCGCCGCCTTGGGTGGAAAGCGCCGGGATCATGCGGGCGGCAAAAAGCGAGTGGTTGTTGTTTTCGATCTGAACCTCGAGGTTCGCCTCCATGGTGATCTCGAAATCCACCAAGCGGAGATCCTTGCCTGGGGCTTGGATAGTGATGGTCCGCGAATCCGAAAAAGGCGATTCCGCGCCGGGGCGCTCCCAGGAACATTTTTGCTTGATCACGACCATCCGGCCGGAATCGACGGCGAGGGAAATCCCCTTGGACAAGATGCGTCCCCGCTCCAGGCCCTCCTGCCAGTAATTCCCGCCATTGACGCGGTCGCAGCCGAAAAACAGGGAACTGTGGTGCGGGTAAGGCTCGGTTTTATGCGTCGTGATGGTGTGCCCGGTGCGCGGGCCCATGACCGGATAAAAATAGGGATATTTGCTGTCGGCGGTGAATAAATACTCGGTGAACACCTGGCCGTTTACCCAGACCAGAACCCGGTCGCTTTTGAGTTCGGCTTTGACTGGCTGAGCCTGGTCCTCCGCGCTGGCGGGCAGATGCAGGCAGCCCAGCAAGGCTGTCAGGCACAGGGCCTTGGCCATCCGGATGGGGCGGCAAAAAACGGTAATCATATTCATGCTTCAGACTTCGTTTGCTTGATTGGGATCAGCCTTGGCCTGGCGGGTTGCGTTTGACGAATTTGTAGGCTTTCACGGCGTTTTGATAAAAGTATTTCCGATGCACCCCGGCGCCCTTGGCGGAAAAGTAACCGTTCACCAGGTTGAAGACGGTGGCGTAATCGGCGAACAACTCGCTGACCGGCCAGTTGCTGCCGTAGATGACCCGGTCTTCGCCGAAAACCTCGTAAACGGCGTCCAGGATGGGGCGGTAGAAAGGTTCCTCGCGGGGGGCGGTGCCATCGGCTTTGCCGCTGCCTTCCACCAGCCCGGAAACCTTGCAATAGACTTGGGGGCCTTGCGCCGCCGCGCGCATGCCTGCGAGCCAATCGGCCGGCGCCGCGCGGCCGTCGATGCGCACGTTGGCCACATGGTCGATGATCATGCGCAATTCCGGCAGCTTCTGCCCCACCCGGGCGATCAACGGCAGAGTGGTGGAGTCCACCAGCACATCGGCCGCCAGGTCGAGGTCCACCAGCATTTTCAGATCCGCCATATAGTGCGCCTGGTCCACTCCCGATTTGAGGGAATCGGACCAGATGCGGATGCCCCGGAAAAGGGGATTCTTGGTGAAGCGCCGCAGTTGCTCAAGGAAGCCCTTGGAACCGGGCGTGAGGTGGCCGATCAACCCCGTGATCCACCGTTCTTGTTTGGCCAGATCAAGGATCCATTGGTTGTCTTCAATCCAGGCGCTGGCTTCCACCACCACCGTGCCGCATATGCCGTGGGGCCGGGCCAGTTGCTTGAATTCCCCCGGCAGCACCCGGCGATAGAGAACCCGGTCGTTCCTGGGTGGCCAGGGCACCCCCTGCGGCCGGGTCGGATCATAAAAATGGGTGTGGGTATCCAGGATGGGCCCGGCCGGAGCCGCTGCCCCCGAGGCGTTCAACCACGGCGCCATCGCCAAGCCTGCGGTCGTGGCGGCCAAAAAGTCTCGTCGGCTGACATTCTTCATGTGAATTCCGCCACGAGCCAACCACAGTGGCGGGGACAGTCAAGCCAATATGGCGGCAAACTGCGGAAAACCGTTTCCCACCCCCCGCTGGAAATGGCCTCGCGGGGAAGCGTTCGCCCGGTTTTCTTTCAGGGCTTTTCGGCTGGGGCGGCCAAAACGCCTGGCGCCACTTTGCCGTCTTTGAGGATCAGCAGCTGATCCGCCAATTGGCGGGCTTCGGCGGAATCGTGGGTGACGTGCAAGGTGGTGACCCGGGTTTGCCTTTGGATCGTTTTGAGCAGGCCGCACAACTGCCGATGGGTTTGTTCGTCGAGGGCATTCAGCGGCTCGTCCAGGCACAGGATGGCCGGGTCGATGGCCAGCGCCCGGCCCAGGGCAACGCGCTGGCGTTCCCCGCCGCTGAGGCCCTCCGGCCAGCGGCCCAGCAGCGGTTCAAGGCCCAGCAGCGCAGCCAGCTCTTTTACTTTGTGATCCATCGCCGCGCGGGGTATCCGGCGCAAACGCGGGCCAAAAGCCAGGTGTTCATAAACGGTCAGGGTTGGGAAGAGCGCGCCATCCTGGGGCACATACCCAATGCCCCGCTCGGCGGGGCGCCAGCGGGTGACATCCCGGCCATTGAGCCGGATCTGGCCTCCCGCCACCGGGCGCAGGCCGCAAAGAGTCTCCAAAAGCGTGGTTTTCCCGCTTCCGCTGGCGCCCATCAGAACGGTGTATTGGCCATCCGGGATCGAAAATTGGAGGTGATCCAGGAGGCAATTCCCGGCGCGCACGGTCAGATCCCGGACTTCGATCATAGGCCGGCTCCGCTGATCACCGTGTCCCGGACGCCGAACAAACGGGTCAGCACCAGCACGAGGATGGCCGCCGCCACCATCAACAAGGACACCGCCACCGCCGCCTCCAGGCGGCCGATGCTCAATTCGAGGAAGACGGTGGTGCTGAGCACTTCCGTGCGCAGGCGGGTGGCGCCGGCGAAGACGAGGATGGGGCCGAACTCGCCCAGGGCGCGCGCCCAGGCCAGGGTGGCCGCCGCCAGGATGCCCCGGCGGGCTTCAGGCAGAACCACCCGGCGGAAAGCCTGGGCCCGGTTGCAGCCCAAGGTGAGCGCCACCTGCTCGCGGCGCGGGTTGATCTGGTCGAAGGTGACCCGCATGGTCCGCACCGCGAAGGCGGCCGCCACCATGAATTGGGCCAGGATGACGGCGGGGATTTCGTAGGTCACCTGGCGGTCGATCCACTTGAACGGCGGGATGCGGAACAGGATGAGCAGGCTCAGGCCGATGACCAGCGGCGGCAGAATGATGGGGATGTCCAGCAGGGTATCCAGGAGCAGGAAACCGGCCTGCTTCACCCGGAAATGCCAGGGCAGCCGGGTTCCGGCATGGGCGGCCCGATCGGCGGATAAACTCCGGGAGGCCTGGGATAGCAGGAAGCCGATGGGTATGGCCACCAGGAGGGAAAGCAGCGCCGTGATGCTGCAGGAGGCCAGGCTCAGCTTCAGGGAATAGCGGATTTCCGGATCGACCAGGATGCGGCCCAATTCGCCGAAGGTCGTGTAAAAGGTGTCGGCCACCAGCAGCAGCAGGATGAGGAGCAGATAGGTGCCGCCGAGGATGCCCAGCCCCAGGAAAAACGGCCAGTCCGGCGGCACGCGGGGCCGGGGAGCGGGAGGGGGTTGCTGGTCGCCACTGGCCATGGTGGATTGCCCGGCGGTTTACCTGGCGGGCGAGGCCAGCCAGTGGAAGCCGAGTTCCTGGTAATGGGCTTTGGAAGGTTTGTCTAAAATCGCTTCCAGCAGGCGTCCAGCCAGTTGCTGGTGTTCGGAATTCCGGCCCACGGCGAAGGGTTGGACGGCCCGGGCTGACTCCAGGCGCACCAGGTCCAGCTTGTCTTTCACCTGGGCGAGGTTGGCTTCATACACCACCACCACATCCAGGGAGCCGAGCAGCAATTGGTTCACCAGCATGTCCGCGGTGGGGGTTTGGGCGCGCACGTTGCGCATCGTTTGCGGGAGCAATTGATGTTTCTCCAGGAGCGTCCGGGTCAGCGCCCCGAGGGTGCTTTGCTCGGCGTTGGCCACTCCCACCCGCAAACCTTCCCGGGGCAGGTCCGCCAGCCCGCCGAGTTTCCCTGGATTGCCTTTGGGCACGGCGAGGATGATGTCGGTGGCGGAAATGGGCGTGGCCGGACCGAAGCGTTCGGCCACGGGGGTTACGAAGGTCACGTCGCAGGCGAGGTAGGCGTCCGGCCTTTGGCCGGTTTTCATCTGGGCCACCAGGATGCCGCAGCCATTGTAAACCCGTTTGATGCGGCAGCCTTCACGCGCTTCAAAACGGTTCAGCGTCTCATCCACGGCCGGCCGGTTTAAGGCTCCGCTGTAGAATAAGATCTCCGGCGCTGGCTCCCAGGCATCCCCGGCCAGCGCCTGGTAGCCGCACTTTTTGAAGATCTCCGCCCCGCGGTCACGGGCCGCCAGGTAACGAGCCAGGCGCAAGGCCGCGGCGGCCTGCTGGCTGTAGCTCAGCACCCCCACCGCCACCTGGTCCTTGATTTCATCCAGGATCGGCTGGCGCAAAAAGGTCAATCCCGGGTATTGGGCGGCGGTGGCATCCCACACGATGGCGGCATCCGCGCTGCCGAGCTTGACGTCATTGGCCAGCTCGTTGACGGTCGGTTTGAATACCGCCGCCCGCTTCGCCAGCGGATCCCACAGGCCAGCCTGGCCCAGGCGCCGGCGCAGGGCTTTGCCGATGGCGGTTTGGTCGGGGTTGGCCAGGGCCACCCGGATTTCCGGGCGGCTCAAGTCCGCCAGGGAGCGGATGCCCTTGGGATTGCCGCGGGGGAGGAGGATCACCGGGGTCAGGTGGGCCAGCGGAATCACCTCCTGGACGAGCCCTTTTTTACGGCCATCCTCCAGGTAGCTGGTGTCGCCCGTCAGGAACAAATCGCCGCGCCGGGCCAGTTGGAGAGCGCTCAAGAGCTGCCCGGAGCCGCCATATTGCACGCGCACCTGGATCCCGCACTCCTTTTCGAATTTGGCCAGCAACTCCTGGACAGGCGGTTGGATGCCCGCGGCGCAATACAGGGTCAGATCGGCGCGATCCGCCGCGCCCAGCATGGCGGCGGCCGAAACACCGAGGATCCAAAGACTGCCAAAAATGGATTTCATAGTTGGGATGGGGCGGTATGGGTGGTCAGGGATTTCAAAAGAATGATCCGGCTGGCATAGCGGGCCACCTCCGGTTCGTGGGTGGCCAGCAGCACGGTGCCGCCATCGGCGGCGAAGCGCCTTAAGAATTCCAATACCTGGGCGCCATTTTCAGCGTCCAGGTTGCCGGTCGGCTCGTCCGCCAGGATCAAGGGTGGCTGGTTCAACAAGGCCCTGGCGAGGGCGGTGCGCTGGCGTTCGCCGGTGCTGAGCTGGGCTGGCACATGGTTCCGGCGGTGCGCCAGCCCGAAACGCTCGATCAATTCCAAGGCCCGGCTTTGGAGGCCGGCGCCGCCGCCCGCCAGGCCGGCCGCGAGGACGTTATCCAGCACGGTCAGGTAGGGGAGCAGGTGAAACTGCTGGAACACGAAGCCGGCGAGCCGGGCGCGGATTCCCGCGCGCTGCCCGGGGGCCATGGCATACAAGTCCCGGCCTTGGATGCGCACCGTGCCCTGGTCCGGCCGCAACATGCCACCGGCGGCCAGGAGCAGGGTGGTTTTGCCGCCGCCGCTGGGCCCTTGGATGGCCAGCATTTCCCCCGGCCCGGCCCGCAAGGAGAAGGCCCGCAGAACCGGCACTGGCCCCGCCGGCCCGGCATATTCTTTGGCGATGGAATCGATTTCCAGCACTGTTAATTCTCCCCCAGGATCGCCGCCGGATCTTGCTGGGCGGCCAGGAGGGCGGGAATCCAACACATCATCACCGCCAATCCCGGGGTGGCCAGCACCACCGCTCCGAGCAGCCTGGGATCGGCCAGGAGGCGCATCACCCCCGGCTCCGCAGGCGCCCGCAGCCAGGCGGCGCCCACGCCCAAGGCATAACCCAGGAGTGATCCCGCCAGGCCCATGAGCACTGCTTTGCCCAGGAAAAGCAGCAGCACCTGGCTGGATTTGAAGCCCAAAGCCCGCAGGATGCCTACTTCCGAACGCCGTTCGCGCGCGTTCCCGTGCATGAGCAGCCCGATCCAGGCCCCGGCCGCCAGGATGACCAGCGGGATGAGGATCGCCGCCAGCGCCTCCTGTTCGCCGCGCATCTGGCGGCGGTGCTCCCGTTCCTGCCGCAGCGTGGCGGACGCCTGCTCCGCGGCCCGATTCCTGGCTTCGGCGCGGGCGATGGCCTGCGAGGCGAATTCAATGACCCGGGTATCCGGCAGCAAGCGCCCGATTTCCTGGCGGATTTTAGCCAGGCGGTCCGCCGAGCAATTGCATTCCAGCGCCAGGATGGCGTTGATCAGCTGTTTGCGGTCCAGCAGGGCCTGCATTTCCCCGAGGTTCATCCACAGCGTGACATCGTCGGCATTGCCCCGCTCCGGCAGGAGCTTGCTCACCACAAAATCGCGCCCTTGGAACTGGATTTTTTGCCCCGCTTTCAATTTCAAGCTCTGGTGCAGCTCATAACCGGCCACCACCTGGCCCGCGGCAATGCTCTCCAGGATCGGTTTTTGGCTGGCGGATTGAATCCAGACTTCACCTTTGACTCCCATCAGGATGATTTTGCGCTGCTGCTCCGGCCATTTGAGCCGCTGGATCAAGGCCGGCAATACGTGGTTGATCGTGGCCACCTGGTTGGTGGAAAGCCGGTCGGCATATTCCTCGGGCATGAACCGGGGCGGGCGCTCTTCGCTTTGCAGATCTTCCAGGCTTTGGCCCTGGGGCAGGATCACCATATTGAAGCCCATCCGCACCGTGATTTTCCGGATGTCATCTTCCAGGCGGTCCATCATGGCCTTGGTTTCGGCGGATTTGGCGGCCAGGATTTGATCGGTCCGCCAGTCGTGCAAACGCAGCCAGGAAACCTCCGCCACCAGGCTGGCCACCGCCACCGTGATCGCCGCCACGCCCAGGGCAAACACCAGTTTGCGGTGCGCAATTTCGCGGTAAATCAGGTGTGAGATCCTCATGTTCAGTTTCTGCGGCGGCCGAAATGGATCAACCCCCAGCTGGCCACCGCTACCAGGCCCAGGATGGCCGCGGTCAGGATCATCAGCCGCTGGCCCAGTTGGCCAACTTCAATTTTCCGGTCTTCGCCGGCGGGGGCCGCCGCCGGCCGTTGGGGCCGCTTCCCCGCAATCTGGCGTTGGCCGGCCGGCTGCGGATGGGAATTGGTGGCGGGCGCCAGCACCGGATTTTCAAGGATCGACGGACCCGCCAGGGCTGGCCCGGAGGGGGGAGTCAGCCGGTCCGACCAGGCTTGCCAATCGGCATGGATCATCAGGTCCAGGCCCGGATTTTGATCCTTCACTTCGCAGGAACACATTCCCAGCAGGAAGTCGCGGATTTTTTCCAAAGCGGCCGCGTTGACCCGGCTGGCGGGCAGGGCGCACAACGCCCGGCCCCGGCCAAAGACCGGCACGAGGATCGGTTCCCGGGATTGGGCCAATTCCGCGTCGCTGTTGAAAACGATTTGGGCCAGGAACCGCCCTTCCGCGTTTTGCCTGGAGATGATCGACATGGGGAATGCCACGGTTACGGCATTGCTTTGGGAGGTGTTTTGGGAGCTTTCCGCCACCAACACCTTTTGCTCCAGTTTTTTCAACTCCAAGGTGAGGGAACGGCGGAACGTTTCGTCCTTGGCTTCGTGGCCGGAAAGGAAAACCAGCATGGGTATGCGATCCCCACGGCCGATTTCCTCCGCCACTTTGGCGGCGGTTGGATTGCTTTGGAAAAACCGCACCGTCTGGCTGTTCAAAGGCCCGCACCAGGCGTCCGGTTCTTCCGCCTTGCTGCCTGGGTAGCGCAACACCAGCCAGGGCATGCGCACCGCGTGCTGCCGTCTCCACACCGCCCCCATGGCACCCGCCGGGCTGGCCGCCACGTCCACCTGTTCCAGCTTGAAATTGGCCTCGCCGCCCCCGGCTTGGCTGGCGCCAGCCAGTTGCTGGATCAGTGGGCCATCCGCGGCCTTCAATGGCCCCTGGTGGAACAGCACCAAGTCAAAATCGCCCGGGTGCCAGCGTTCCAGCGCGTAGCGGAACACCGGCGTGTCGCAGGCTGTTGCCCGGCGGTCCACCAAACAAAGGGCGAACAAAAGCCAGGCCGTGCCGGCGATGGATCGCGCGCGGCTTGGATTTCGCAAGGGATTGACGCCCAAACTCTTTTGCTTTGTATTCAAGGTCAGCTTTGAAAATCTCCATTAATGAAGCCCTGTTTGCCGGGTGCGTCAAGTGCCATCCGGGCCGCTCACGGCGCCGGGTTGGTCAGCGGTGGGCGGCGGTGGATTTGGGGAGGGTGATCTGGAAGCGAACGCCGGGCGGATTCAGGTTTTCCACCGCAATGGTTCCTCCATAAAGATGGAGGATGCGGCTGGATAGCGCGGGACCCAAGCCGATGTCCCCGCCGGGAGTGATGGTTCTGGTGATGGCGAAAACCCGGAAAAAATCCGGCAAAACATCGGCGGGGATCTGGCGGCCGCGGGCCTCGATCTGAATCCAGACCATCGGCTCCACTGAGGCCACCTCCAGGCGCACCGGGTGGCCGTCTTTGGAGAATTTGATGGCGGTTTCCAATACGGCTGAAAAGGCGCGCAGCAGCAATTGGGGCTCACCCGCCACCAACGCATCCTCCACCGCGGTTTGGATGGCCACCTGCCGCGAGCTGGCGAAGAGGGCAGCGTTGGTCACCGCGCCATCCAGCAGCGACCGCAGGCTGGAGCTTTCCGCCTTCAACGCCGGATCGCCCGCCTGGATTTGCGTCAGCAGCAGGGCGTCGTTGAGGATATTGGTCATCCGGTCGCGCGACAGGTTGAAAAGCGAGCGGAATTCGGTCAGCGCGGGATCAAACCGGTACATGTCGAAAACCATTTCCGTGATGCCCAGCAGCCCGTTCAACGGTGTGTTCAGCTCATGGGAAATCAGGTTCAAGAAATCGGTTTTGGCCTCGTCCAGCACCTCCAGCCGCCGGTGCGCATCCGCCAGCGCCCGGGTGCGGTCCTGCACGATCTCCTCCAGGTGGCGGTTTTGATGTTCCAGCTCGGTTTGCAGCTTGCGGACCTTCAGGTGCGTATTCACCCGCGCCCGGACTTCCTCAAATTCAAAAGGTTTGGTGACGTAATCCACTCCCCCGCAATCGAAAGCCATCACCTTGTCCAACGGATCGACCAGGGCGCTGATGAAAACCACCGGCACGGATTTCATTTCCTGGCTGGCTTTAAACCGCCGGCACACTTCGTAGCCGTCCATCACGGGCATGGTGACATCCAGCAAAACCAAATCCGGGGTTTTTAGCGCCGCTTCCTGCAATGCTTGAGGACCATTGGCCGCGGCGCGCACCGCGAAGCCTTCCCGCTTCAGCATGGTAGCCAGCAAACGCAGATTATCCGGAGTGTCATCCACCACCAGAATATCCGCCACTGGCTGAAGGGTGTCATTACTGCTCATGGATCCCGTCCTAAAGGTTTTTTGTCCCAGGCCTTCACGAGCCTGTTCACAGGGGAGGAATCTTCCATACCAGCCATTTCCGGTCAATCCTAATCCTAAACTGGGTAATCCTAAGCTGCTGGTGGCCGCTGCGTTTCTGGACCACGCCGCGCGGCGGCCGTTGCTTTAAGCTTGTCCCGCTCCCCGCGATTCAGATAGCCTGTTGGCGTTATGAAATGGACCTCAACGCAATACACGGCTTGGATCGATGTGTGCCGTGAATTTGCTGCCGCGAGGCTGCCTTTCCGGCTCGACCACATTGGAGGGCCGGTGGAGCAGAAATTTTGCGATGAATTTTGTGCCGAGCATCGTTACCGGCTGGAAAAAATCGGCTCGTCCGCCTTGTTTTTCCCCAATGTGGACAAATAGCCGGGCTCCTTCCAGGCTTGGTCATTCCGCTGGGTGGGCCGTGCTGGCTGCCTTTATTTGAGGCGTGTCCAGGCGGTTGGCTCAGTCGCGCGGCCTGGGGTGTTTTGTGCCTGATCTTCGTCATTCGCCCCTTTTAGATCTGTTCAGGATGTGCGCCCGGCTCCCGGTTGGTCTTGCACAAAAATCGGCGGCGCCAACACTTTCCTCCCCAATGCAGGAACGCGGCCGGGTTGGGATGCCCGCCGTTTTCCACGGGCAGACTTCCGGGCCGGAAATGCGAATTCCTCGTCCTGCCAGCAAACCTGCACCGTGATCGCTGGCCGCCCCCAATGGCTGGGGCGCGATGATTCACCGCAAGTTCATCGAGCGGAACAAATCATCGATATCCCTTAAGGATCGGAGGAGGTAAATGGTCGAGAAATAAGTGATCAACAAGATCGCAAGGCAAGCAACGATTTTCGCCGGCTTGCTGAGTTGGGGGTGAAAGGCGACCAAGGGCAAAGCCAAAGGGGGTAGCAATAAGAAAGCCAGAACCAAGGTGGAGTTCTTAAAATACCATTTCAACTGCGGAGGGGCGTTGAGCATCTCCCCGCAGAAACGGCACTTTATGGCTTCCTCCTGGATTTCTTCGGCGCAAAAAGGGCATTTTTTCATTAACCTGACTTCCACCGCTATCTTAATCTACCGGGGTTGGCAATGCAAGGGGTGGCATCCGCCTGGCGCGGCGGCGGGGCTGATATGGTTCTCCTCAAATGGCATTGGCACACCGGGTTGGTTCCCGTGCGGCTGGCCACGGAGAGCGGCCGCTGGCTTCTGGCCGTGCCGGGCTTCGAGCTTGGTGGTGGCAGGCCTTGCCGGTTTTGGCCATGGGGCAGGCTTCACTCCGCCCAGAGGTGCCCTTCATTCCAGAAATGGTCTTGAGTCTGTGGCTGGTTCAGGTAAGAATCATCCCTGTGAAGGTTGCGTATCAATGTTCACCGTCGTGGCGTGGCGTGGCGCCCCCCATCCCCATCCCCGTGCCTGTGCCTGTTGTTCGGCGTTTCATTCGGTATCAACCCCAAGGGTGTGTATGAGCCAGGCCGCGCTGGAAGTGAAAGGAGCAGCCAGGGCTGGGGGGCTTGGCCGGTTTTGGCCGGTGTGGGCCTTCCTGCTGGCTGGATTGCTGGCCACCAGCCTGGCCACGCACCTGACCAAATCGAAGGTGGATAGCGAAGAAAAAGCGGATTTCGATTTCGCCTGCAAGGAAATCGAGGGCAAGATTGTGGATCGCTTCCGGGCTCACGAGCAGATCCTGCGCAGCGCGGCAGCGTTTTTCACCCACTCCAGTGGAGTGGACCGCCAGGAATGGCGCCGCTTCACGGAGCGCCAGCAGCTTGAGCACCGGTTGCCGGGGATTCAAGGCCTGGGCTTTTCCCTGTTGATTCCCCGCGCCAGATTGGCGCAACATATTCAAGAGATCCGCGCCGAGGGCTTTCCGGCTTACGACGTGTTTCCCAAGGGGGGCCGGGAACTGTATTCCTCCATCGTCTATCTGGAGCCATTCACCAACCGCAATCTGCGCGCTTTCGGCTATGACATGTTCAACGAACCGGTGCGGCGGGAAGCCATGGAGCGCGCCAGGGATCTGGACACCGCCGCGCTTTCGGGAAAAGTGACCCTGGTTCAGGAGACCAGCAAAGATGTCCAGGCGGGCACCTTGATGTACGTGCCGGTTTACCGCTCCGGCCTGCCCATTGAAACGGCCGCCCAGCGGCGCGAGGCGATCCTGGGCTGGACGTATAGCCCCTATCGAATGAATGACCTCCTGGAGGGAATCCTCGGCAGCTGGGATCAGGCCGGCCAAAGGCGGATGCAGCTGGAAATATACGATGGCGAACGGATTTCCCCCGAAACGAAACTTTTCGACAGCCAGGCGGCGCGGAACGGGCAGCCACCTCCGGCCGCCGAACCGCGCCTGGCGGTGCAGCGCCAGGTTAAAACGGCAGGGCGCCATTGGGCCTTGCGCATCACGCGGATCGGCAGCCCTGCGGACCACGTGGCTTACAGCGAAGTCTGGCTGGTGGGGCTGGGGGGATTAAGTTCCAGCCTGTTAATGGCGGGGTTGCTTTTATCCATCCTCAAGGGGCGCGACCAGGCCTGGCAGTTTGCGGCGCAATTAAAGCGGAGCGAGGAACGCTACCGCACCATGATGGACAGTTCCCCCCATGCGGTGTTCCTGGCCGGCGAAGACGGCGTGATCATGATGGCGAACCAGGCGGCGGCCAATCTGAATGGCCGTGCGCGTCCGCAAGATCTGGCTGGGGAGCGGCTGCCGGATTTGTTCCAGCCCGGGCATCGGGCCAGCGTCCAGGCCGCGCTGGAGGCGGCCATGCGGCAGGGCTTTGCGAATCCTGTGGAATGTCTGCTTCAGCGCGCGGACGGCGCCTTGATCGCCACGGAATTGTCGGGTGCCATCGTGAAGGATTTCCAGGGCCAGCCCAAGGTTTTTCTGGCCATCGCGCAGGATATCACCGAACGCAAGCGGATGGAGATGGAGAAGGAGCAGATTTCAGCCCAGCAGCGGCTGGTCCAAAAGGCGGAAAGTTTGAACCGCATGGCCGGAGCCGTGGCCCATCATTTCAACAACCAGCTCGGGGCGGCTATGATGAGCCTCGATCTGGCCCGGCACGGCCTTTCCCACGGCCCATCCGCCACCGGGCCGCTCCAGGACGCCATGGCCTCCGTGCGGCGCGCGGCGGAGGTCAGCAGCTTGATGCTGACCTGCCTCGGGCAAACGCCTTCCAATCAAGAGCCGGTGGAGTTTGCCCTGACCTGCCAGTTGAGCCTGGCCCGGTTGCGGGAGATCATGCCCCAAGGCGTGCGCCTGCACCCCCATTTGCCCCTGCCCGGCCCGGTCGTCGATTCCAGCGTGAACCAGATCCAGCAAATCCTGATCAACCTGGTCAGCAACGGCAGCGAAGCTTACGGAGGGGGGGCCGGCGTGGTGCAGGTGGCCGTGAGGACCGCCACGCTGGCGGATATTTCCCCTCTGCACCGGTTTCCCATTGATAGCGAACCCCAGGCGGTCGGTTATGGCTGCCTGGAAGTGGTGGACGAGGGCTGCGGCATTGCCGCGCACGACATCGAAAAAATCTTCGATCCGTTTTTCTCCACCAAGTTCACCGGCCGGGGGCTGGGCTTGCCGGTGGTGCTCGGGATAGTCCGGGCCCACAACGGATTTGTGACTGTGGAAAGCCAGCCTGGCCGGGGCAGCACCTTTCGGGTTTTTCTGCCGCTGTCCGCCAAAGCCATCACCCCCAAGCCAGCTCCGCCTCTCTCCACCCGGAAAACAGTGCCCTCGGGAACCGTGCTGGTGGTGGAGGACAACGCGACCCTGCTTTCCGTGCTGGTGCGCGCCTTCAAGCTCCTGGGTTACCGCGTGCAGGAGGCTGCCGATGGCGTCGAAGCCGTGGAGCTTTTCAAACAGCACCGGGACGAAATTTGCTGCGTGGTGACGGATCTCACCATGCCGCGCATGAATGGCTGGGAGACGATCGCGGCCGTGCGCAAAATTGTTCCCGGCGTGCCGGTCATCCTGGCCAGCGGCTACAGCGAATCCGAAGCCCTCAAGGGTGAGCATCCGGAGTTGCCCCAGGCCTTCCTGAGCAAGCCCTACGATTTTGATGAACTGAGCGGCACGCTGGCGCGTGTGCTGGGCGCCCCCAGACCGGAACCGGCGCCCGGGAGCTGATTTTGGGGGCAAGCTTGCCTTCCACGTCCCGGCGTGGTATCCATCAGCCCATGAGACTTGCCAAGGTCTGCGCGGCCTTTGTAACGGCCTGCCTGGGATGCTTCCTCTGCCCGGCCCAAGCCCACGAATTCACCTGCTCCATCAACAACGGCGCGATCACCATCACTGGCTACACGGGGCCGGGAGGCGGCGTCACCATCCCCGGCGAGATTGGTGGCCTTCCCGTCACCAGCATCGGGGCCAATGCGTTTTATTCCCAAACGAACCTGGCCACGGTTGCCCTTCCAGACCGCGTCACCAGCATCGGGCAGTGGGCTTTTTCCACCTGCACCCGCTTGGCGGAAATCCGGCTGGGCTCCGGCGTCACCAGCCTTGAAACGGGAACCTTCTGGGGCTGTGCCAGCCTGGCCAATATCACGATCCCCCCCGGCGTCACCAGCGTTGAGTATGCCACTTTTGCCGGCTGCAACCGCCTGGCCAGCGTGAAAATTCCTGACGGCGTCCTGAGCCTTGGCGACGATGCGTTCAGCGGCTGCACTTCCCTGGCTGAGGTTGCCATCGGCAATGGCGTCACCAGCATCGGCAAGGAAGCCTTTTACAATTGCCCCAAACTGGCCGCCGTCACGATCCCTGCCCGGGTGAACCGCATTGGTTGCCAGGCGTTTGTGGCCTGCCTCGCGCTGGAGCGTCTCTATTTCAAAGGGGGGGCGCCCAAAGTGGATCCAACCGCCTTTGTGGGGCTCAATAGCCTGACCGTCTATCATTTGCCGGGAGCCACGGGCTGGAGTTCGGCCTTGGGCGGCCGGCCGGTGGTGCTGTGGAATCCCCAGGTGAAAATCGGCGATGCCAGCTTTGGAGTGCAGAACCACCGGTTTGGATTCACGATTACCGGGACGAGCGGCCTGGTGGTCGTCGTGGAGGCCTGCGCCGGGCTGGCCAATCCGGCCTGGTTGCCGCTGCAAACGAACTCGCTGGCTGGCGGCTCCTCCTATTTCAACGATCCCCAGTGGACCAATTATTCCAGCCGTTCCTACCGCCTGCGGATGCCATAAGGCCACCAAGGTCCCAAAACGGGGAAACTGGATTGGCCAGCGAAGGCCAGGAAGCCGGGTTGAATAATTGAGGCCGGGCCAAAGCGGCGCAGCCGCGCACGCACTCCAAAAGCTCGCGCACCGCGGTCAAGTCCTGGTTTAAATTTGTCACTTTTTTCTCGGTGTTTCCCTGTCGG
>CAYPCQ010000055.1:0-56606 GCA_964409245.1 uncultured Verrucomicrobiota bacterium | reverse complement strand
CCCGCAGCTCCTCCGGGCGGACCGGCTTGGCGATGTAATCATCCATGCCCGCCGCCAGGCAATCCTCCCGGTCCCCCTGCATGGTGTGGGCGGTCATGGCGATGATGCGGAGGGGCCGGAGCCCCGCGCGCCGCTCCCGGGCGCGGATTTCGCGGGTGGTTTCGTAGCCATCCATTTCCGGCATCTGGCAGTCCATCAGAATCACGTCGTATTCGGCCCGGCCCAGGAGGTCCAGAACCTCCCGGCCGTGGCTGGCGATCGTGGCGTCGTAGCCCAGCTTGCGCAGCTGGCCCACCGCCACCCGCTGGTTGACGAGATTATCTTCAGCCAGGAGAATGCGCAACGCCCGGCCGGCCGGCCGCCCGGGTGGCGGGGTGGCGGGGAACAAGCCCGGCTTGAGGGGGGTCCGGCCCACGGCGGAGGCCAGACAGTCCCAAAGCTGGGACTGCTTGATGGGCTTGGTGGCGCAAGCTTCGATGCCGGCCCGTCTCAATTCGCCCGCGTCCATTTTCAGGCCGATGGAAGTCAGCAGGACCAGGCTGGTGCCGGCCAGGGCGGGATCCGCCTTGATTGCCTGTGCCAGCGCCAGGCCATCCATCTCCGGCATATGCATATCCAGGATGACCAGCGGGAACGGGTCGGACCCCGCCTCGCGGAGCGCCTGGAGGGCCTGGGTGGCGCCGGAAACGCAGGCCGGGCGCATTTTCCATCCGCGCGTTTGATGCTCCAGGATCAGGCGGTTGGTGGCATTGTCATCCACGATCAGCACGCGGAGGTCGGCCAGGCCGGTTTTTTCCGCCGCCGCCGGGACCGTCCCGGGGGCCGGCCGCGCGAACCGGGCGGTGAACCAAAAGGTTGAGCCCTGGCCGGGCTCGCTTTCCACCCCCAGCCGGCCGTCCATCATTTCCACCAGCTGGCGGGAGATGGCCAGCCCCAAACCCGAGCCGCCGAAGCGGCGGGTGGTGGAGCTGTCGGCCTGGGTGAAAGCCTGGAACAGGCGGGCCTGGGCCGCGGACGCGATGCCGATGCCGGTGTCCCGGACTTCAAAGCGCAGACGCACTTCAGCATCGGACTCGCTTTCGGCGGCCACGCGCAGGACCACCTCGCCGCGCTCGGTGAATTTGACCGCGTTGCTGAGGAGGTTGGCGAGCACCTGGCGCAGGCGGCCCGGATCGCCACGCAGCTGGGCGGGGATCTCCGGCGGGATCAGCCCCGCCAACTCCAACTTCTTGGCGAAGGCCCGTTCGGCCACCAGGTCGAGGGCCTCCTCCACGACCGGCCGCAGGTCGAAGTCCAGGTTTTCGAAGACGAGCTTGCGGGCCTCGATTTTGGAGAAATCGAGGATGTCATTGATGATCCCCAGGAGCGCCTCGCCGCTGTGCCGGATGGTTTCCGCGAACTGGCTCTGGACCTCGGTCAACCCGCTGTCGAGCAGCAGGCCGGTCATGCCGATCACGCCGTTGAGCGGGGTGCGGATTTCGTGGCTCATGTTGGCCAGGAACTCACTCTTGGCGCGGCTGGCGGCCTCGGCCTGGGCGCGGGCTTGCACGAGGTCGGTCACGTTGATCACATTCAACAGGACGCCCTCGTAGCGGTGCTCACGGTAGATGGGCTGGACCCGCAGGATGACCTCGGCGCCGGCCAGGGGGCGCTGGATCACCACGGCGTCCGAATCCGGCCGGGACCGGAAGGAGGCCAGGAGACCCTGGACGCGCTGGAGTGTCCCGCCCTCGTGGATCAGGCCGATGGGCCGGCCGATAAGGGAGTCCCGGGGCCGGCCGACGAACTGGCAGAAGTATTCATTGGCTTCCACGATGACATCGTCGGCGCCGGCGAAGACCACCCCCTCTTTCATCCCCGAGATCATGGCGGAAAACTTGGCGCGTTCGTGTTCCACGGTTTCCTCGGCCTGCTTGAGGTCGGTGATATTGCGGCTGATGCCGACCAGGCCGATGATGACGCCGTGCTGGTCCCGCAGGGGGAGCTTGGTGGTGAGCAGCCATAGTTTTTCGCCCGCCGGGTTGACAGCCTCTTCCTCGTGGTTCACCAGGGCGCGGCCCGAGCGCAGCAGCTCCTGTTCGTCCTTATAGTAAGGCTCCGCCAGGTCCGGCTCGAAAAAGGCGAGATCGGTCTTGCCCACGACCTCCGCGAGGCTTTGGGCGCCGAGCATGCGGAGATGGGCGGTATTGGTGGTGATGAAGCGGCTCCGGGTATCCTTGACGTAAATGTAATCGGGGAGGCTGTCCATCAAGGTGCGGAGCAGGTTGCGCTCGGTGGCCAGGGCCGCTTCAATGCGTTTCTGCTCGGTGATGTTGCGGCCGATGGCCGAGGCGCCCACCACCTGGCCCGCGGCATCCCGGGCGGGGGAGACCGTCAAGGAGACGTTGAGCAGGCGGCCATCCTTGGTCCGGCGCACCGTCTCGAAATGCTTGATGCTCTCCCCGCGGCGGACGGCCTCCAGGATCTGGGAAACTTCCCCCTGCCGCTCGGGCGGGATCAAACCAGCGATGGATTGGCCGGTCATTTCGGCGGTCGAAAACCCGTAAAGCTGCTCGGCCCCCCGGTTCCAGCTGATGATGGCGCCATCCAGGTTTTGGCCGATGATGGCGTCATCGGAAAACTCCACCAGGCCGGCCAGCTGGAGGCGGGCTATCTCCGCCTGGTGGCGCTGGTCCGATTCCTGCTGAAGGGCCTCCTCCGCCCGCCGGCGTTGCTCCATTTCGTGCTCCAGCCGGGAGCTGTAATCCACCGCTTCGGAAAAATCGGCCAGGGCTTCCTTGACCAGGGCCTTGTCGAGGTGGGGGCACTTCTCGATGCCCAGCCAGGGCAGCGGGATGATGGGCTGGGGGCTGTTCCAGATGATGTCGAACTGGCCATCGGCCCGCAGCCGGCCGAGGCAGGCCCGGGCGGCGGCATGGTGATTGGCCCGGATGGACACCACCCCCGCCGGGCCGGAGATGCGGAGCCCGGGCAAACGCTCCCGGATGCAGACCGGGTCCAGGCTGCCCGCCCGTTCGGCCGCCCGTTTCCACAGCCAGATCTGGCAATAGGCCGCCACCATGGGGGCGGAGCAAACCCGCTCCGCGCCGAAGCGCTGCTTGAACCGGGCCACGAAGCGGCGGTTGGCCGGCGTGGCGAGGCTCTGGAAATAATTCCAGCAGGCCAGGTGCCCCGCCGCGCTGGCGGCCACGGGCTGCAGCTCGGTTTCGGTGACGCTGAAGGAGAGGATGGCCATCCGCCGGGGATCGAGCCCCGCGGCTTCGAACTGGCGGAAAAAGGCGAGGTTGCTGTCCCCGTTGAGGGTGTTGAAAATCACCTGGGGCTGCAGGCGGGCAATTTCCGCCAGCACCGCGGTGAAATCCTGCCCGCCCAAAGGCAGGTACCTTTCCCCCACGATCCGGCCGCCGCTGGCATGGCCTTCAACCTGCGAACGGATCAGCCGGTTGGCGGCCCGGGGAAAGACATAGCTGGAGCCGAGCAGGAAGCTATGCGGGCCGAGGTTTTTCAAGGCCCATTCCACCGCGGGCGAAATCTGCTGGTTGAGGCAGGCGCCGGTGTAAACGATGTGCCTGGACTCCTCAAGCCCTTCGTACTGCACCGGATACCACAGCAGCCCGTCCGCAGCTTCCACCCTGGGCTTGACCGCTTTGCGGCAGGCCGAAGTCCAGCAGCCGAACAGGCAGCCCACGCCGGCGGCGAGCAATTCGGACGCTTTGGCGGCAAAGATTTCCGGCTCCGAAGCGCCGTCCATGACGATAGGCTCGATCGCCCTGCCCAACACACCGCCCTGGGCATTACACTCCTCGATCGCCATCAGCTCGGCGTCCAGCAGGGGACGCTCGCTGATCGCCATCGTGCCACTCAGGGAATGCAGGAGTCCGATTTTCGCCAAAGCGGGGCTCTCCATGGGGACAATATGGCACACCGGGAGCGTCGGTGTCCAACAGGATCGGAAATATTTTGTAACACTTTTGTAACATAATGGACGCTTGAAGTGTCTACATCGGAACGTATGAAAAGGATCTATTCGCTGCTGGCGCTGGGGCTGGCCCTGGCGGGCCAGCCGGTTCCGGCCCAGGTGGTCATCAACGAAATCTTTTACCACGCGCCCAATGATGCCGCCGGGCTGCAGTGGATTGAGCTGCACAACACGACGAGCCAGCCGGTGAACCTGGCCGGCTGGAGCCTGGCCAAGGGGGTGAAATTCAGCTTCACCAACCAGGTGATCCTGGCTCCGCACGGATTTGCGGTGGTCTGCCGGGACCGGGAAATTTTTGAGCAGCACTATGAGGTTCCGGTGGCCGGGGAATTCGGGAAAGCGCTCAAGCGGAGCGGCGAGCGGCTGGACCTCCGCAACGCCTCCGGCACGGTGGTGGATTCCGTGGCCTTCAGCGACCACGCGCCGTGGCCCACCGCCCCGGATGGCTGGACCGCCTCCCTGGAGCGGATCTGCCCCTCCGCCCCCGGGAACCAGCCGGGCAACTGGGCCGCCTCGCCGCTGGCGAAGGACGCCACCCAGCCGGGCGGCACACCGGGCGCGGCGAATGCCGCCCGCTCGGAACACCTGCCGCCCATCGTCAGCCACGCCACCGTCCAACCAGCTTGCGCGGCGCCCGGCCAAACCATCACGGTGGAAGCGGACGTCGAGGATCCCCTGGGGTTGCGGGAGGTGACCCTGCTGTACCGGGTGGCCGGCTCCGGGATGGAAGGGCAGGAGAAAGCGGTGGCGATGGCCCGGCGGGCCGGGCGGCATTACGTGGCCGAAATCCCCGGCCAGGCCGCGGGCCAGGTGGTTCGGTGCCGGATCCAGGCGGTGAACCAGCAGTCGGCCCGGCGCTTTTGGCCGGGCGAGAACGAGCCCCGGCCGGCGATGTCCTGCCTGGTATTCACCAACGTGGTTCCGGGGAAAGTGCCTTTCGCCTACGTGATCAACACCGATCCCAAACCATACCAGGAAATGCAGCGCCAGCGGCCTGGCCCCGGCGGGGACTTCGGCTGGCCTGGCGGACCCGGCGGATCCGGCGGATCCGGGAATGAAATGGACGGCCCACCGGGCGGCTTTGAGGAACGCGGCCCCCGGCGCGGCGGGCCGGGGGGCGGGCCGGGAACGCGGCGGGGCGGACCCGAGGGCGGCCCCGGTCCCCGGCGGGAGGGGCCGGGCGGCGGTTTCGGCGGGCCGGGCGGGCCCTTCGGAGAGGGCGGCCCCCAGCGGTTCATGGCGGAAATGCAGTTCCGCACCGCGCTGGACCTGGCCCCGCTCTGGTGTTCGCTGGCCCTGAGCAATGCCGGCGCCGGCGGCCTGGAAAAGCTGCGGATGGAATTCGCCCGCCAGGCCGCCAAACGGAGCGAGCTGCAGGAGAAAACGCTGCAGACCACCAACTGGCGGGAAACGGAAAGCCAGCTTTCCGGAATCGTGAAGAACTTCAAGGCCGGCCTGCGCGAGGCCATCCAGCCGCTGCTGGATCCGGAGCAGGCGAAGGCGCTGGAGGCCTGGGTGAAACCGGCTGAGGCGGGAGGGGGGCCGGGAGGCTTCGGCCGCGGCCCGTTTGGTTTTGGGGGCGGGCCGGCGATGCTGCTGCGCCTGGAGCCAGCCTACTTGTTCCTGTCCACGAAGCCGAACCTCACCAGCGCGCAGTTTGCCGCGGTGCGGGACATCTACCGCGAGGCGCTGGCCCAGCGCGAAGCGCTGCCGAAGGAGATGCCGGGCGGCCTGGGAATGCCGATGATGATGGGGGGCGGAGATCCGCGCCTGGAGCAAATGCAGGCGAAGGTGGAGGCCGTGGGCGCCGGGGTGGATAAAAAGCTGAAGAAGGTCATCACTCCCCAGCAAGCCCGCGACCTGGCCGGGTGGCGGCGGCGGGAGCAGCCCGGCTTCGGCTTCATGGGGCCGGGCGGGCCGGCGGCGGCCGAGCGCCCGGTGCGCGGGACCACCGCCCTGGTTTACGTGGATCCCCAGGATCGGGAGCCGAAGCTGTTTGACTTCATCCAGGTCACTCCCCGCAGCGGGGGATACAAGCTCCGGCTCGGGAAGGATCAGCCCTTGAAGGGGATGCCCACGCTCAATGTCATCGCCAAGCCCAACGAGCGGTGGGCGCTCTCCGAACCGCTGGCCTATGAGTTCCACCGCCGGACCGGCCAGGAAGCCTGCCGCACGGATTTCTTCCGGATGTGGTTCGATGGCCAGCCCGCCGGCTGCTATTTCGTTTACGACCAGCCGGGCGCGGCCTTTTTCCGCCGGGCGGGGATCGAAATCGGCGGCAGCCTGTATAAGTCGTTCTGGCGCGGCCAGGGCCTGAAGGGCCAGCATTTGTTGAAATCCGATCCCACCCACGGCCACGAGGATCTGATCCAGCTGGTCGAAGAACTGCAAAAGGCCAAAGGCGATCCGGCCGGGATGTGGGCTTTGATCCAGCGGGAATTCGATGCGCGGCAGGTGGCCAACCACTACGCGGCCCGGCTGGTGCTCAGCGACTGGGACGGCTTTTTCAATAATTTCTACCTTTATCATGACACCCGCGGATCGGGCAAATGGATGTTTTTCCCCTGGGACCAGGACCAAACCTGGGGGGATGCCGGATTTGGCAACATCCGGAACCTCTTGATTGACCTGCCCTTGACGTTCGGCGCCGAAGGGGATCAGCCACCGGGACGGCGGGGCGGAGGATTCGATGGCGGCATGGGGATGGGCGGCGGCGGGGGCATGTGGTGGCGCCCCGGAGGCTACCTCTCCAAGCCGCTGCTGGCCAACCCGGAGTTCCGCCAGCTGGTGCTGGCCCGGATCGCGGAATTGCTCGCCACGGAGTTCACCGAGGCCAGGCTGTTTCCCCTGGTGGACCAGCTGCGCGAGCGGCTGCTGGAGGAGGTGCGTTTCCGCGCCGAAATCGCCCGGGAAGAACCCGCACGGGCGGTGGCCCGCTTCGACGCGAACCTCGCCTCGTTCAAAACCTTTGTGACCAGGCGCCGGGAGTGGCTGCTGGCCCAGGAGGAGATCCGGCGGGCAGCCAAGGCCGGGGGCGCGTCAAAGTGAGGGATCGGATGCGACGGGCATGGTGAAATGGAAGGTGGCGCCCGGGCCGGGGTTGTTTTCGCCCCAGAGCCGCCCGCCATGGGTGGCGATGATCGCCTGGCAGATGGCCAGCCCCATGCCCATGCCGGATTCCTTGGTGGTGAAGAACGGCTCGAACAAGTGGCTGGCGGCCGCGGGCAGGATGCCCGTGCCCGCATCCGCCACGGAGATCTGAACCAACCCCGGCGGCTGGGCGCTGGTTGTGATGCAGAGCTGCCGCGCCCCAGGCTCCAGGGCTGCCATGGCGTCCATCCCGTTGAGGATGAGATTCATGACGACCTGCTGGAGCTGAATGCGGTTGGCGGCCACCTCCGGCAATCCCGGGGCCAGCTCCAGGCGGCAGGAGACCTGCCGGAGGATCAATTCGCTGCGCAGCAGGGCCAGGGTGTCCTCGATCAACTGGTTCACCTCCAGGCGGGTCCGCTCCTGGCCGGCCTTGCGGTAAAGCTCCCGCAGGCGGCTGATGACCTGCCCGGCCCGCTCGCCATTGAAGATGATGTCCTGGAGCGCCTCGCCGACCTCGCCGATCTCGGGCGGTTGCAGGGCCAGGAAGCGCTCAGCGGCTTCGGCATTGCTGAGAATAGCCGTGAGCGGCTGGCGCAGCTCGTGGGCCAGGGAGGCCGCCAGCTGGTCGAGGGTGGTGGCGCGGGTGATCCGGGCCAGGTCTTCCCGGAGGCGCTGGGTTTCCAGCTCGGCGCGCTTGGCGGCGGTGACATCGCGGTTGCTGCCGCGCAGGCCCAGGAAGGTTCCCTCCTCGTCCCTCACGGGCTGGCAGGTATGGTCGATCCAGCGCGCCTCGCCATCGGCGCGGCAGATGCGGAACTGGAGGCGGTGCGGGCCGGAGCACGCCCGGGCTTCGCGGCGGTGCTCGCGCCAGAGCGCGGCGTCCTCCGGCAGGACGATTTTGTTGATCAGGGAAGGCTCCGCCAGGAACCGCTGGGGGCCGTAGCCGGTGATGCGCTCGCAGGCGGGGGAGCAGAACAGGAGACCGCCGGCCGGGCTTTCCCAGTACTCCCAGTCGCGCATGAAACCGGCGAGCGCATGGAAACGGGCTTCGGCCGCGCCGAGGGCCTGCTCCGAGCGCCATTGGAGCAACTGCCCGGCAAAGAGATCCTGCACGAGGCGCAGCCGCTGCAAGGCCGGGTCGGTGAAGGCCTGCTGCAGCCGCACATTGGCGAAGAGGAGCGCGCCGATCACCTCCTGGCCGATCGCCAGCGGGACCGCGAGCAGGGAGCCGGCGCCCCAGCGGTTCCAGGCCGCCACATCCGGGCTGCTGGGACCATCGGCGCCGCCGGCGGAGGGGGTGAAGCTGATCACCTTGCCGCCGCGGAGCCGGCGGAGGGTTTCCGGGAATTCGGAGGCGGCCAGCCACCCGGTGGGGGGCTGCGCTTCCCCGGCCAGGCAGGCCAGGGACAAGCGGGCGCCCTCCGCCTCGAATTCCGCCAGGACCGCCCATTCCGCCTGCAGGTAATGCTTGAGGCGGCGCAGGCCATCCTGCAGCACCGTTTCGAACCGGCCGGGCCGCGGACTCGCGCAGGCGGCGGAAATTTCGGTGATGAGCCGCTCGAACCGCAGCCGTTCCTCGATCTCGGCCTCCGCCCGCCGCCGCGCCGCGACTTCCTGGTGCAGGGCCTGGATGGTCTGGTTCAGGTCGGCGGTGCGCTCCTCCACCTGCCGTTCCAGGTCCACCCGCGCCTGGTGCAGCGCCTCCTCGAAATATTTGCGGTCGGTGATGTCCACCATCACCGCCACCAGGTGGGCGGTGCGCCCGGCGTCATCCTTGACCGGGGCGATGGTGGCGTAGTTCCAGAACAGCTCGCCATTCGCCTTGCGGTTGCAGAATTCGCCGCGCCATGGCTCCCCCTGGCTCAAAGTCTTCCGCAAGCCCTCGTAAAATGCCGCCGGGTGCACCCCGGACCTCCAGCGGCGGGGGGTTTGGCCCAATAGCTGGCCCGGGGTGTAGCCGGTGAGCTGGGCGAAGGCGGGATTGACGTAAGTGATGACGCCCTGGGGGTCGGTGATCACCACGCTGGCGGGGCCGGCTTCCATGGCCCACGTCAATACCCGCAGCTGGTCCGCCGCCGCCCGCGCCTGGGTGGCATCCACCGAGATCCCGACCAGGCGGCCGAGCTGGCCGCTGGCGTCGAAAAAACCACGCGCGGTCTCGTCGAGGATCAAGCAGGGCCCATCCGGCGGAGCCACGCGGTAGGTAATCCGGAAGGTATCGGCGGCGGGGCTGAGCTGGGCCAGGGCGGCGTGGAACTTTTCACGGTCCTCAGGATGGATCCACTGGAAGTATTCCCGGCCCATCCCCGCGGTGGCATCCCGCTGCGCGCCGAGAATTTTGGCGCTGCCCGGCGAACGGACCACGGCATCGGTCCGGGCGTCCCATTCAAACACGAACATGCGGCCCACCTCCAGGGCCAGGCGCAGGCGCTCCTCGCTCTGGCGCATGGCGTCCTCGGTCCGCTTGCGCTCCGTGATGTCGAGCGCGAATCCGATGACCCCCGCCACCTCGCCCTGGGCATCCCGGTATGGGATCTTGTTTGTCAAAGCCCACCGGTCCTCGCCCCGCGGCCGGGTCAATTCCAGGATATTGGTTTTCGGCTGGCCGGAGGCGATGACCTCCAGATCGTCCCGCCAGAACGTGGCGGCCTGCTCGGCGGGGAAGAGGTCGAAGGCGGGGCGGTTTTCGATTTGGGCGCGGGGCAGCCCCAGCGAGCTGGCGAAGACTTGGTTGACGCGCAAAAAGCGGTTGCCGCGGTCCTTGACGAACACGCTGGCGGGGAGCGCGTCGAAGATGGTTTCCAGCTCCTCGCGCCGGCGGGCCAGGGCCTCGTCGGCCGCTTTGCGGGCGGTGATGTCGCTCCAGACCTCGATGCCCGCCACGATGCGCCCTTCGCCGTCGCGGATGGGGGCGGCGCTGCAGAGGAGCCAGAGGCGGCGGCCCTGCCGGTCAATCCACGCCAACTCCTGATCGCGCACGGTTTCCCCGCCGCGGATGGCGCGGGCCAGGGGCAGCTCATCGTCCCCCAATGGGGATTTCCGCCCCGCCTGGAAGACGAGCCATTGGGCGCCGGTTTCACCGGCCGCCGGATCTGCCTCCCCGCCGCCGAGCAACTGCCGTGCGTGGCGGCTCTTCAGGCGCACCCGCAGATCGGCCGCCTCGGCGATGGTGATGCCTTCCGGGACATGGTGCAGGAGCGCCTCGAGCAGGTGTTGCCCCTCCTCGGCTTGGGCGAGGCGGGCGCGCAGCTCCGCGTTTTCACGCAGCAGCTCTTCGCGGGAGGGGCTGGGGCTGCCGCTCATGGGGTGGCCAGGTGGTTCGAGCGCTTCGCCATCCCTGCGGGCTGGCGGCCGCAAGCCAGCGGCCCCCGGCCCCGGCCGCGTCCAGACACGGCGGCGGCCCGGTGCGGCTCCCGTTGCTGAGCTTGGCTCCGGCCTTCCATATAAACAACTTAGGCTGACGTCATGGTATTAAACCGCGCCAGCATAAGGAGGGAAGTCCGCCGCCGCAAGCGCCAATCGGCGCGCCACGAATTGCAGGGCACCAACAGGGAATAGCCGTGGCTGATTCCCGACGAAGGCAGCCATGAGGGATTGGAGGCGGTTGAGAACGAGCGGGCTTTGTTGGACGGTTTGGCCGCCGATTCAGCTTTCAGCCGCTCCCATCAGGAGGATGCCCAGCACTGATTCCCGTCAAGACTCAGCCCCGGCTGCCCGGCCGGTCGGCCCGGGCTTCCGGTCGGCGGGGTGCCTGGCGCATCTCGCGCTCGCGCAGCCAGGCGAACAGCACGGGGGTGACGATCATGATATGGAGGAAGCTGCTGACCATGCCGCCGATGACCGGGGTGGCCAGGGGGCGCATCACCTCGGAGCCGGTGCTGGTGCTCCACATGATGGGGAGCAGTCCGGCCACGGTGGTGGCGACGGTCATCACCTTGGGCCGGAGGCGGAGCTTGGCCCCCTCTTTGACGGCCTGGATGAGGTCGGCGTGGGTGAAACTGGAGCCGCGGGCGGCCCGTTTTTTGGCCAGGGCCTCCTCCAGGTAAACGACCATGACGATGGCGGTCTGGACGGCGGTGCCGAACAGGGCGATGTAGCCGACCCGGACGGCGACGCTGAAATTGTAGCCGAGCAGGAATTGGAGGAACACCCCGCCGGTGAGGGCGAACGGCACGGCCAGGATGACGTGGGCCGCCTCTTTGGCGGAGCCGTAAACCACGAACAGCAGCAGGTAGATGATGGCCAGGACCGTGGGGACGATGATCATGAGCGTGCGCTCGGCCCGGAGCTGGTTTTCATACTGGCCGCTCCATTCGATGGTCATCCCCTCCTCCAGGTGGATGGCTTTGGCCACCCGCGCGCGCGCTTCCTGGACGAAGCTGCCGAGGTCGCGGCCCTGGACATTGGCCTGGACGAAGAGCCGGAGGCGGCCGTTTTCGCTGGTGATCTCGCTCGGGCCCACCACCCTTTTGATATGGGCCACCTGGCCCAGCGGGATGGCTTTGCCGGAGGGGGTGAAGACCAGCACATCGCCGAGCCGCTCGATGTCGTCGCGGTCGTCGCGCTGGAAGCGCACCTGGATGGGGAAGCGCTGGCGCCCCTCGATGGCGGTGCCGGCGTTTTTGCCGCCGAGGCCGGTCTCCACGGCGTCCAGCACAGTTTTGGCGCGGAGGCCGTAGCGGGCCATGGCCACGCGGTCCACCTCGATGTGGAGGTAGGGCTTGCCCTGGACCCGGGAGGGGGCTACGCCGGCGGCGCCGGGGATTTCACGGATGACTTTCTCCACCTCAAAGGCCTTCTTCTGGAGGGCGTCCAGGTTGTCGCCCAGGATTTTGACGCCCACCTGGGCCCGGATGCCGGTGCTCAGCATGAGGATGCGGCCTTCGATGGGGTGCAGGAAGCCGGGGACGTAGCCCGGAGCCTGGCTGAGCTTTTCGGTCAGCTCGGCGATCAGCTGCTCCTGGGTCAGGCCGGGGCGCCACTGGCTGGCCGGCTTCAGCTCGATGGTGGTCTCGATCATCTCCACGGGCGCGGGGTCGGTGGCGGTCTCGGAACGGCCGAGCTTGCCGGCGGCGGACTGCACCTCAGGCACGGATTTCATCACCTGGTCCTGCCAGGAGATGAGCCGCTTGATCTCGGTGAGGGAAGTGCTGGGCAGGAGCACGGGCATGAAGAGGAGGCTGCCCTCATTCAAGGCGGGCATGAATTCGCTGCCCATCCCGCCGGCCACCCGGGCGGCGCGGGTCCAGCCCCAGGAATCCAGGATCCGCCCCACGGGCCGCGGCAGGCCCCAGACCAGGATGAGGGCGGCGGCCAGCAGGCCGGCGGCGGCGCCCAGCACGGCGCGGCGGTGGCCCAAGGCCCAATCCAGCGCGGGCTCGTAGATCCGCAACAGCCGCTTCATGGTCCAGTTTTCACTTTCGGGCCGGAAGGGGCCCTTGACCAGCAGGGTGCACAGGGCCGGCACCAGGGTCACCGCCAGCAGCGTGGCGCCAACCATGGCGAAAGTCTTGGTGAAGGCCAGCGGGTGGAACAGCTTGCCCTCCTCGCCCACCAGCGTGAACACGGGGATGAACGCCAGGATGATGATCAGCATGGCGAAGAAAATCGGCCGGCCCACCTGCCGCGCCGCCACCAGGGTCACGCGCCAGGTCTCCATGGCCGTCAGCCGCGACCGGCCGCCCCGCTTCTCCTCCATCCGCTCGCAATGGCGGATGACGTTTTCGGTCATCACGATGCCGGCATCGACGAGCACGCCGATGGCGATGGCCAGGCCGCTGAGGGACATGATGTTGGAGGTGATGCCGAACTGCCTCATCAGGATGAAGGAGATCAGGATGGAAACCGGCAGCGGGATGGTGACGATGAGGATGCTGCGGAAGTGCCAGAGGAAGACGATGTGGGCCAGGGCCACGAGGAGGATCTCCTCGGCCAGGGCCCGCTTCAGGGTGGCCAGCGTCCGCTCGATGAGGGTGCTGCGGTCGTAAAACGGCTTGATGCTGAGGCCGGGCGGAAGGCTGGGGGTGATCTGGGCGATCTTTTCCTTCACGCGGCGGATGACGGCCAGGCCATTCTCCCCATTGCGCATCACGACCACGCCGCCCACGACCTCCTTGCCGTCCACATCGAGGGCGCCGCGCCGGAAATCGCCGCCCAGCTGGATGGTGGCCACCTCGCGCAGGTAGATGGGGGTGCCCCCGCTTTCCTTGATCACGATGTTCTCCAGGTCGCGGGTGGACTGGATCAAGCCCAGGCCGCGCACGACGAATTCCATGCCGCTCTCCTCGATGACCTTGCCGCCCACGTTCAGGTTGCTCTGCTCCACCGCCTCCAGCACATCCTGCAGGGAAACCTGCAAGGTGCGCATCCGCAGCGGGGAGACCTCCACCTGGTATTGCCGGACGAACCCGCCGATGCTGCCCACCTCCGCCACGCCGGGCAGGGCGTTGAGCTGGTAGCGGACAAACCAGTCCTGGACGGAGCGCAGCTGGGAGAGATCGTAGCCGCCCTGGGGGGCGCGGGTGGGATCAACCGCCAGGTAATATTGGTAGACCCACCCCAGGCCGCTGGCGTCGGGCCCCAGCTTCGGCTCGACGCCGGGCGGGAGGTTTTCGCGCAGGTAATTGAGGCGCTCCAGCACGCGGGTGCGGGCGAAATAGTTGTCCACGCTCTCCTCGAAGATCACCGTGATGAAGGTGAAGCCGAACATGGAGGAGGCGCGCACATCCTTCACCCCGGCCAGGCCCTGGAGGTTGACGCACATGGGATAGGTGACCTGGTCCTCCACCTCCTGCGGGCCGCGGCCGGGCCAGTCGGCGAACACGATCACCTGGTTCTCGCTCAGGTCGGGGATGGCGTCCACCGGGGTGTGGTAAAGGGAGTGGACGCCCCAGCCGATGAGGAAGAGCGTGGCGCAAATGACCAGGAAACGGTTGCGCAGGGAGATCTCAATAAGGCGGTTGATCATAGGTCAGGCGGGTTACGGCGCCACTTCCCGGCCGCACTCCAGCATTTCCGCCCCGTAAAAGGGATTGCGGAGGGGGCCCTGGCTCTGCATCCAGAGGCCCGGCTTGGGGGCCATGGGGCAATGGAAAACCTTGAGCGCGGCGAACTGCGGATCCTGCTTGCGGACCTGCTTCACCAGCTCCACGGCGGCGGTGCTGAACGGCAGGAACTGCCGGCGCGCCCCGGCGAGGTCCGGGGCGGGCGCCCAGGCCACCGCGGCGATCTTTTGCACGGCGCCGGCCCAGGGATTCCCGGTCCCCAGCGCCTTCTGCAGGGGGGGAACGGCATTGGTGAGGCCGGCCAGGCAGGTTTGAAATTGCTCCAGGCTATCCGCCGCCAGCGCCTGGCTGAGGGCATTCGCCGCGGCGAAAAAGGTGGCCAGGGCCTGGCGCCGGGCCTCCGGGGACGGCTCGGCGATGGGCGGTTGCGCCCTGCCCTGCGGATTCATGGCCAGGCTGGCCGCCGCGGGAACGGGAGCGGGGGCCGCCGGTGCGGGCGGGGCAGGAGGTGCGGGCGGGGGTGCGGCAAGCGCCGGGGCCGGGGCGGGCGCGGGCGGATTGGTGGCGCCCGCCGCGGGTGGCAGATTGGTCTTCAGCGCGTGGGCCTCCGCCATGGCGGCCCAGCGGACGGCCCGCATTTCCTCCACCACGGAGTTCATGGCCAGCACCCGTTCCGCGCGCGTGGCCTTGCGCCCGGTGGGATCAGCCACGGTTTTGGACGGCGGCCGGGCGGCCAGCGGGCCGGCATTGGTGCGGGCCATGGGCACGGCATTGGAAATGGCCGCCGGCGCCATCACTACTGGCGGGACCAGCATCGCGGCGGGGGAGGTCATGGTCATGGCGGGCATCGGCGCCGGCTGGGCCGGGGCGGCGGCCGGCGCCATCGCTACTGGCTGGGCAGGCATCGCGGCGGGGGAGGTTGTGGTCATGGCGGGCATCGGCGCCGGCTGGGCCGGGGTGGCATGATCCAGGCCGGCGGGGGCCGGATCGGATTCGGGTTTGTCGCCCCGCTGGAATTGGGCCTGGGCATCGATCAACACGTTGCCTGAGGTCACCACGCGGTCCCCTTCGTCGAGGCCTTCCAGGACTTCCCAGGCGTCGTCGCTCTGGCGCCCCAGCTTGATCCGGCGGCGTTCGTAGGCGCCATTGCCCTGCTCCACGCAGGCGTAAGCGGCGCCGCCCGGGAACAAGACCGCGCTGCGGGGCACCGCGAGGACCTCGGGGATTTCCATCCGCACGGAGGCCTCGGCGTACATGCCGAAGCGCAGCTGGCGCACGGGCTGGCCGTTGACCATGACCGCGGGGTTGGCGAGGTCGGCCCGGACCTTGACCGAGCGGGTGGCTTCGTTGAGGCTCGGCTCGATGAACGAGACCGCCGCCGGAAAGATCCGGCCCGGCAGGGCGGGCACCTCCACGGCGAGCTGGAGGCCCGGCTGGAACCAGGCCAGCTGGCGTTCATACACATCGAAGCGGAACCACAGCACCGAGGCGTCCACGATGGTCAGGAGCTTTTCCCCTTCGGTCACGTATTGCCCGGCCACCACGGGGCGCTCCAGCACGGTGCCGGAGATCGGGGCGGCCAGGGTGGCGGAAAAGGCGTCCGACTTGGCGAGGGCCTGCGAGCTGTTGGGCCCGGAGGCGGCGCGCAGATAGCGGAGCTTCTGCCCCAGCTCGGGGCTGAACAAGGTCACCAGCGGCTGGCCTTTTTCGACCTCGACACCGGTGTATTCGACGGCGAGGGAATCGATCCGGGCGGCGGCGGGGGAGGCGAGGACGGCCCGGCGGCCTTCGCTGGCCTCCAGCGTGCCGGCCACACGCAGCACGCGCGCCAGGGGCTGGCGCCGGACCTCCTCGGTGCGCACATTGATGACCGTGATGCTGTTGGTGCTGAGCACCACCACCTGGCCGCTCACGCCGAAGCCGGCCTCCCCCTCGTAAATGGGGGTGAGGTCCATGGCGCAGATGGTGCATTTGCCGGGGCGGTCGGATTTGATCCACGGGTGCATCGAATCCTGGTAGCAGGCGATCTTGCGCGCGCCGGCCGCGCCGCCGCCCCGGGATATTTTCCAGGCCGCCAGGGCGATGATGCAGAGCAGGGCCAGGGCCAGGGGCGCCAGGGGGATTTTGGATTGCGGTTTCATGTATTGTTGAGGCTGGTGTTTTGCCGGGATGAGTGGTCGCTGGGGCAGTCGGTCAATGGGCCAGGGAGGGATTCCACCGATCCACCTGGTTGGGGGGATCGTAGGTGGCGCGCAGGGCCAGCGTTTCGGCATGGCCATCCACGAAGAGGTAATTGGAGCGGCCATGATGGCGCCGGGAATCCACGTCGCCGGCATCCGCCGGGGCCATCCAAAAATGGGGCATGATGTGGTCCACGCTGCCGGCGGTTTCGGCCTGCAGGATGACGGCGGAGGGGCGGCGCACCTGGACCGCCTTGCGCCAGGTTTGCGGGCTGCCGTTGTAATCGTCGTTTTCCGGATTCAGCTCAAAATAGACGCTCTGCCCGTAGCTCCAGGGGGCGGGGCGCCGGTCGGCCGGGCAATGGTAAACCGTCTGGAGGAGGTTGGTCCAGCGCTCGGTGCTCACGGAGAGCTGCGGGGCGATGGCCCGGCCCCAGGCCGGCTGGCCGGCCGCGAAGGCGGTATGCTGTGTGCGCGGGAACTGATCCTCGTTTTCATCCATGTGGAGGCGCACCGCCAGGCCGATCTGCCGTTGGTGATTGACGCACTGGGTCACACGGGCCGATTCCCGGGCGCGCCCCAAGGCCGGCAGGAGCAGGCCCGCGAGAATGGCCAGGATGGCGATGGCGACGAGCAGTTCGATCAAGCTGAAGCCGGAAAGGGCTCCCGGCCCCTGGGGGCCGGGAGTCGCAGAAGCGTGGCCGCGGATCAAGCGGTTCATGGGGTTATCTTCAAGCGGAAGAATTTTTGGGTGGCGGCCCCATCCAGGACCACGGTGGGCTGGCCATCCAGAACCACGGGGGCATTGGTCAGGGGGGTCCAGCTGGCGGCGGACGGGCTGTCCGCACATTCCAGGCTGCCATTGGCGGTGCCCGCCGGCCAGGCCACCAGGATCCGGTAGCTGATGCTTAGCACGGGCCGGCCATCCGGCACGGCGGTCCAGCCAAGGGTGAACGGCTGGCTGGCGGAGCCGGCCACCGCTTCGCCGGTGGCCAGGTTCGCCAGGAAAGCGTCGAAAGTGGCGGCGTAGGTGTTGGTTCCGGCCGGGGCGGTGGCCGCCGGGTGGAACATCATCCCGTTCCAGTAGAGGGCGTTGGAGGAGCCAGCGGTGCCGAAGATCGGCTCCCAGGCTTTGGGGCTGGTGCTGCGGTAGCGGTAAAGCCCGACTTCCGGCGATCCGGACAGCTTGCGGATCCAGATGCCGGTGCCTTCCGGCAACGGGTCGCTGGCGGTATTCATCACGAATCCGTAGCGGCGGCTGAAGGCCAGGCCCTGGCGGCTTGGGTCCAGGGCGTCAAACCAGGGATCGGCGGGATCAAAGGCATCCCCCGGGTTGCTGGCCAGCAGCGGGATCAACTGCGGGATGGCGGGATCCACCATCACCTGCACTTTTCCACCAATGGCATTATACGATAGCATGGGCATCACCATGCTGCCCTGCATGGGCACGTTGGTCAATACCGCCCCCCGAGCGGGTGCGGCCCACGCCCACCCCAGCAAACTGATCCCGATCAAACAAACAACTGTATTTTTCACGATTCTATTCCTGATTCCAAATATTTTGATTTTTTCTTCCCGGTAGTGTGGCCCTCCGCAGACCTTCTGCGGTGAGCCGGCTGAACTGGATACGATGCACCCCTCTCCGGCTTGCGCCGCCGTTCAGGCCCGCCGCCACCGGTCTGGCGGAACCAGCATCATGGCTGGTTCACCGCCTCGCAGCGGGCAAGGAGGGGTGGTTTTTGAAATCAGGCCGCCCGGGGAGGCGGCGTGGGAGGGGAATCGATGTGATGGGCCGGAGGCCGGGGCGTAAAAGGCGCCAGCGGCGCCCGGGCCAAAGCGGGCAATTTCAGCAGGCAGGGCTTGGCCTCGCAGAGCAATTCGGTCTCCTTGTCCGGCTTCGGCCAGGGGATCCCCTGGTTTTGGGCGTGTTCCTTTTGCCGTCCATCCTGGATGGAGAGGCATAGCTGGCAGGGATGCCGCCCGTCAAAGGTCCGGAGCACGGCCTCCACCAGCGGAGCCTGGCGCGAATATTGAACCAACATCACGCTCCAAGCCACGGTTTGCAGCGCCAGCCAATGGCCGCCCAGCAGGGCCAGCAGGCTCGCCGCATATCCGGTTGCTTGGAAGAATTTATTCACAGTGCTAATACTCTGTAACTCTGCATGGCATACTTTACTGAGCCAGGGCATCACCGGCCTGTCCCGGCCGCCATACCCAGCAGGATCCAGTCCGCCAGTAATTGGTTTTTCATCACTTGTTTCTTACTAACTCAGCAAAAATTAAACCATTTGCCCTTGCTCTGCCATTGGACTTTAGTCGTACATCGCTGGTGCCAGCGGTGAGGCTGGCGTCAGACGCCTGGGAACCACCCAATGCCAGATTTCGAGTCATCCGGTAAACAGGCCAGCTTCTTCATTGCTCCAGAGATAGGGGCCACGGAATGGCTGGTTCCGCGGAATCATGGTATCACCGGCACAGCCAGGCCCCCACACCCAGCAGGATCAAGCCCGCTATTATGGCACTGCGCGGCTCGGGGATTGGCGTCACGGAAATATTATCCAGAAGAAAACTCATCCCCCCGGATTAACAGCCACTTTTCGATATGGATTTTTTCAAAAGAAGTCCCGGTGGGCGCGGTATTGAACAGGCCGCCCAGGCCAGGCCTGCCTGCTTTGCCATCATTCCGCTGGGCCACCCAAGATAACCATCCCTGGCCGCCACCCGGCGTCTGCCGGGGGTGGTATTCGAAACTAAAAAACTGCAGGTGATTGCGAATTAACTTGTTAATTCGCAATATTATCGTTATACCTCTGAAGGGCAATGGGTTACAAATATGAACAATATCAACTTGAACTTGCAGTTTAGGCGAGCTGAAAGGCTGACTTGGTTTGCCGGTGTTGTCGCAATCCTAATGGGCGCTAGTGGGGTTTCAGGCCAGACCTATATAAACCGCGTGCCGAATGGGCAAGGGGGATACAGTTTGGTGCCAGTGCGGGTCGCCGGGGTGGTTACCTGGCCGGCGGCTGGCAGCCCGTACATCCTGGAAGGTTGGGATTGGAATCTGACCGTCGAGAACGGCGGGTCGCTCACGATTGAGGCGGGTGCGGTGGTCTCTTTGCCAAGCAGCCGGGATGGCGGAGCCATTGAGGTCAATGGCGCCTTGAATGTGCTGGGCACGGCACAAAACCCGGTGTTATTCAAACGGAATGAAGGCGAAGGCTCATGGAGCGGGATCCGCTATATGGACGGCAGCCAAGGCATTCTCCAGCATGCCATACTGGAGGACTCCGGTCATCAGAGTGTTGGCTGGCAGGCCTGGCACCCGGGAGCGGCAGTTTATGCGCGGAATTCAGCTCCCACCATCAGCCATACCACCATCCGGCGCTCCGATGGCCATGGAGTGTGGGTTGCCCAAGCCGCTTCTCCGCTGGTCGAGGATTGCCGCATCGAACAAGCAAAGCTGCAAGCGATCTTCTGGCAGGCGTTTTTTACCAACGCCGCGCCGGTCTTCCGCCGGAACAGCGGTGCCAGCAACCACTGGGACGTCGTGTATGTAGGGAATGGCACACTCAGCGGAAAAGTCACTTTCGCGGCCAATGACATGCCTTACTATCTGCAAGGCTGGGATGGCAACCTGACTATCGAAAAGCCGGGGGTCGTGGAGGTCGAGCCGGGAGTGTTTTTCAAGAGCAGCTACGGACGGGAAGGCAGTGCGGTGGTGGTGCGCGGCCAGATGAATTCCAATGGCACGTCCGATTCACCGGTAATCTTTACCAGCGAATACGACGACACCCTTTTAGGCGACACAAACCAAGACGGGACCAACACCACGGCTGTGGCGGGCTCCTGGAGCGGCATCCGGTTCCAGGAAGGGGGCACGGGTGTATGGAAACACACGCTCGTCCGGGCCGCCGGCCATATTCCGCAAGGCTGGCAGGGATGGCATCCGGCGGCGGCTTTTTTCATCACCGATTCCTCGCCACGCCTGGAGAATGTCATCGTTGAGGCCAGCCAAGGCCGCGGCTTTAGCTTTGCCAACAGCCAGGCTGAAATCATCAACTGCGCCATTCGAAACACCGGCGGGTTTGCCATTGGCTTTGAAGCAAACGGATTGACGGCGATCCCGGATTTCACCGGCACGGCCGCCAGCGGCTCCGCCATCAACGGCATCTGCCTAAGCGGCTCGGCGGGCACGGTGCGCTTGCCGGTGTATGACCTGCCCTATGTCGTCTATGACTGGCTGACGGTTCCCACCAATGCGGTTGTAACCATCGCCCCGGGCGTCTTGATGATGTTTGCCTACATGGACAACAGCTCGTACAAGTGCGGCCTTGTGGTGCAGGGAGAATTGCAGGCTGCGGGCACGCCAAAACAGCCGATTCGCTTTACCTCCATCAACGACACCCAAAGCCGTCCCGCCATGAGAACCGTGGCCGCCCAAAACCCGGTTGCGCCTGGCGATTGGAACGGCCTCTACTTCGATGCCGGAGGCAGCGGCTTGGTGGCTTTTTGTGAACTCTTTTATGCCGGTTATCTCAATGAGAACTGGAACGGCTATGGGGGTGGCGCCATCATTGCCAAGGATGCCGCGCCGCGCATTGCCAACAACCTGATATGGAAATGTGGCGGCGTTTATGCCGGCGATAGCGGGCACGGCATGCGGTTTCAGAATTCCGCGGCGGTGGTCGAGAGCAACGTGGTCGATTCGGTGGCAGGGTACGCCTTTGCTGCCGTGGGGACGGCGACCTCCGCTTTTCCGGCGTTCCGGGAGAACCTCTCCACGAATTGCGGTTTCAACGGAATCCGGCTGCCAACCAGCTTTAACACCAACGCCCTCCTTGAAGCGGCGGGCATTCCTTACATTGTTTACCCTAATGTTTCGATTCCGACCAATGTTACTGTGCGCGTGGCGGGTGGCAATGTGATCAAATTTGGGGAGACGGATCCCGTACAGGGCCGCATGTTTATCATTAAAGGCAGGTTTGAGACCTTGGGCACTCGCGACCATCCGGTGGTGATCACCAGCCTTCGCGACGACACGGCTGGAGGCGACAGCAATAACGACGGTGGAAAGACTCAACCTATGGCTGGTGGCTATGCGGATTGGGCAGCACTGACCGTGAACGACGGTGGTTCGGCTGACCTCGCTTTCACCACGCTGCGCTACGGCGGCTACATGAATCCTTATTGGAGCCAGGATGGCGGCGGGATGATCGCATTGTGGAACGGAACCGTGGAGGCAACGGATTGCTCCTTCCTTAATCCCGGCACTCCCTACGGCGAATCTTCGCGCGTCATTTACCAGCGAGGCGGATCTCTCACACTGGCTGGCTGCCGGCTTGAAGGGGGGCAGTATGGCCTGGATGCCCGCAGCGGGGAGCAGGCGGTCCTGAGTGATTGCAAAATCACCGGCCAGACGAAAATCGCGGTCAACAACACAAGCGGTATGGTCGTTGATGCCCGCAATACTTGGTGGGGTGATGCCAGTGGGCCACTCGACAATTCCGATGACCGTGCCACCGGCGGTTCCTATAATCCCGGGGGTAAGGGTGTGGCTGTCAGCGACAAAGTGCTTTACGAACCTTGGCGGGTCTCCGTTGCTGAGCAGGTCACCTTAAATATTTATCGGGCAATTGAAATTGAGTTCACCACCAAGCCCGGTTTTAGCTACGTTATCCAGAGCAGTGACTTGGAGGGCGGCCCATGGACGACCATTGGCGAGCCTATCCTGGGCATAGGCCAAACAATGCGCAAACTCATCTCAACCATCGGCCAGCCAAAACGATTTTACCGAGTGCAACTGCTTGGCCAGTAGGCCTGCGAGCACCTGTTTAATGTTCACGTTCATATTCCATCAAGGTTGCCGTGGTGATGCTCTTTCGCCATCCCGAGGCGAGCCTGAACATCACAAATCCAGTGGTCTGGAGGGGCTGCCCGGCAGCCTGCTGCGGTGGACGATCCACCGGCGCAGGCGGCGAAGATGAGGCCCATGGGCGAGCCGGTGCCCATCGGTAAGAGCTGCGCGCTGCTGCGGATTTCCAAGGTGGCATTCTGGCGGCATCCCGCCGCTCTTAACCTTGGATTTTGCGCCGCAGGTCTTTTAGGACCAAGGCAGCATCCTCACGGAACGTGATGGACTTTTCCCCGATGGTTTCTGGCGCCTCCGCCGCCTCCCGGTTTACCCGAACGAGTGTGGCACACGGGTGGCCCATGGCGATCCGCTCGAAGGGCCAGCGAATGATCGAAGGCGTGTTGAATCCCACCCCTAATTCCAGGAGGAGGAGTCTCCCGGAGAACGAACGTTCCACAAACCCAGCGCAGGTGGATTGCCGCTCCAGGTGGGGCACTTCGACGAAATGATGATCCCGGCGCAGATTCCTCTCCAGGTATGAGCCACAGGCAGGGCATCGGGGAATATCGGCATCGCGGATCTGGAGCGAGTCCTGGTCTGTGTTGGCGGCCATCTGCTGAACCGCAGGGTGGTTGTCATAAAGGGAGTCGCTGCAGGGTTGGTCACATTGGAACTTTCCGTAATCCCCTTGGGGCGTGAACAATACGTCCGAGCCGAATCCGGCTTTGCCGAACTGCCCGTCCACGTTGGTCGTAATCACGAAATGCTCCTTCGCTGAAACCAATCGGCGCAAATCCGAATACACGGCCGTGGCCGGTGTGTCATAACGAATCCGCAGAATGTGGTGTGCCCAAAATGCCCAGAACCGCCTGCGGTTGGCATCATCCGGCGCCCAATGCCCAACTATCCCTTCCCAAATCGTGCGGATGCCCAAGCGGCGGAACTGCGGATACCAACGCGTGAAGAGAGTCGGATCCTGGTAGTCCAGCCCGGCGGCGGCCGACAACCCGGCCCCCGCCCCGATCAGCACAAAATCAGCTTCCGCAAACAATTGCGCCACGGCCTCAATCCGTTTGAAATAAGGCGGCGTAGGTTTCATAATCCTCCCGGGTGAAAACATTGAAGATGATCCGCTCCAGCCGTCTGGCCGGGCCTGCCAGCCAATCGCAGACGGCGCGCGTGGCCGTCCTGGCGGCGAGCGCCTTTGGAAAACGAAATTCCCCGGTCGAGATGCAGCAAAAGGCCACCGTCTTGAGGTCCGGGTGTTGGGCTGCCACCTCCAGGCAGGACTTGTAGCAGGAGGCCAGCAACCGCTCGTCCCTTTCGGTGACGCCATCATAAATGACCGGCCCGACCGTGTGTATCACGTGCCGGGCGGGCAGATTGTAACCGGGGGTGATTTTCGCGTGGCCCGCCGGCTCGTCGTGGCCCTGCTTTTGCATCCGCTCATGGCACTCAAGACGCAGCTGGATGCCGGCCGCGGAATGGATCGCGTTGTCGATGCAGCGGTGGTGGGGAACAAAGCAACCGAGCAGTTTCGCGTTTGCTGCATTGACCACCGCATCCGCCGCCAAGGTGGTGATATCGCCTTTCCAAAGGACGAGGTGATCCCGGAATGGAGTGGCGCCTGCCCCGAACGCCTCCCGGATCGAGGGCAGCCGATAGGGTTCGGCAACTGCCACGCCCGCCCGTTCCTCCGCGAGCCAGCGGTCCTGGAGCTCAATCAGCCCGGGGCGGGCGGGCAGAGGGGGACGGATATTCATGAGCATCCGCAGGAGATGGCGCTTGCTGAAGGCATCTTCGGGGATGGCCATGAGTGAATCCGCCCAGCCCTCCGCCAGCAACCCACGAAGCAGCTTGTTCAGGATGTCATCTTTTACCATAAAGCCCATACCGAGCCCATACCGCCGCAGCTCACTGAACCGGTTTCAGCAACCCGCCGCCCCCGGTTTCGGCCGCTTCCGAGCCGGCCAATGGGTGGAAGTTCTTCTGGGTTCCACCAAGCCCCATGTCTTTTTGCGTAAAAATCTGCGGACCAATTACTTCTCCTCCCAAAGGCAGTGACACGGCCCAGTTTCGGCAGGATTTCGGGGTTGGTTGCGTGGGGTGTTTATTTCAGCCAAGTTGGCTTGGCCTCTGACATGACGCCATCGCCTTGGGTGAATTGAACCAGGCTTTTTGCCTCGGTTTGAATGCAGATATACCGAATCGGGCTTTGGCTATCGGCGGTGATGCACCGCGCTCCAGCAGGATCGACACGGACTACGGCCCCTTCCTCGACTTCAAACTCGTCGCCATCAACGTAAAACCGGCCCTTGCCCTTGAGGATAACATAAACTTCCTCGTTCCTTTTGTGCGCATGAGCGAACGCCACACTAACGCCAGGGGGCATTTCATTGATGGATATTTCTGAACCCGTGAGCGAAAGCTCGTCATGGAGGACTGCGCGGCCACACGGCTGGATGTCCCCGACCGACGATGCCTGGTAGTTTTTGCCTGTCCTATTCATGTTTTGCTCCTGTGGTTTGGTTTGTTTGTAGTGGTTATGGTTACGATATGAACGAAAAAAAGGTCACTCTGGCGGTCCTAACACATCCTGGAGCACGCCGGCGATGGTGGTGCGGTCCAAGGCGGCCTCCAGGGCGGCCTGGGCTTTTTGGTAGTGACCTCCGAGGCCCCGCTGGATGTTCCTCCCCACCGGGCAGAGCACGTTGGGCTGCTGGCTGTGCATGGCGAACACCGTGCCGGGACGAACGATCTGGTAAAGCCCTCCCAAGGTGATGCTTTCAGGCTTGGCCACCAGCTCCCATCCGCCGCTCGCCCCTGGTTGGGACTTCACCAGGCCAGCCTTTCGGAGCACACCCAGCAGCCGCCGAATAACCACGGGATTCGTGTTTACGCTCCCCGCGATAAACTCGGATGTCAACGGCTGCGGCTGCTGGGCTGCCAGCAGGCACAACACATGAATGGCTACCGTGAAACGACAGTTCACCATAACAACTGAAACAATGTAAGTTACGATATGCTGGCTGTCAAGCATCCTGCATCGCTGAGCCGGAATGGGTTCGCGGCTTTCCCCAGCCCCCGCTTCCAGCGGCGCCGCCAATTCGTCACTGGCAGCTTTCCAGAGCCACCGCCCGAGAGTCCGTGCGCACGAGCGCGGGAGGGAGAAGCTCTCCGCCAAGCCAGAAGCTTCGGGAAAATCAGGATACAACCGCCAAACGCCAATGCCTTTTAACAAGGCCTGCTCCGTTTTGGGTTGCCTGGGCGCCACCCGCCCGGCGGCGGGTTCGGGTGAATTATTTCATTGAGAATCCACCGGGCAAAGGTAACCTGCGGGGGTTGAAAAAACGCGCCGCCCGGGATGAGCGGCACCGAGGAAAGGGAGTCCGCAACCGTGGAGAACAAAGAAAATAACGATTCGCCGGCCGGTGTGACGGCTGGCAAGCCCGACACCGCCGATCCGCGCAACCGGCCGGAATTGGACCGCTGGTTCGATTCGCTGGAGTTTGTGCTGGAGCACGTCCTGAAAAACCAAAAACCGGGGCGCACGTTCGGTTTCCTGAACGGGCTGATCGATCATTTGCGCCACCTGGGCATCAGCGTGCCCCGGACGGTCAGCACGCCCTACGTGAACACCATCCCGGCGGCCCAGCAGCCCGCCTACCCGGGGGACCGGGAGCTGGAGCGGCGGATCAAGAGCCATATCCGGTGGAACGCGATGTCCATGGTGGTGAATGCCAACCGGCTGAACCATGGGCTGGGCGGGCACATCTCGTCGTTCGCCTCGAGCGCCACGCTTTACGAAGTGGGCTACAACCATTTTTTCCGGGGCGGCAACGCGGGCCGGCCGGCGGACATGATCTATTTCCAGGGGCACGCCTCCCCCGGCATCTACGCCCGGGCCTTCCTGGAGGGGCGGCTGGATGAGCGGCATCTGCACAATTTCCGGCGGGAACTGGCCGAGGGCGGCGGGCTCTCCTCCTATCCGCACCCGTTCCTGATGCCCGATTTCTGGCAATTCCCCACCGTCTCGATGGGGCTGGGGCCCATCAACTCGATTTACCAGGCCCGGTTCAACCGCTACCTCAAAGCCCGCGGCTTCCTCCCCGGCGAGGAGCCCAAGGTCTGGTGCTTCGTGGGGGATGGCGAATCCGACGAGCCGGAGTCGCTGGGCGCGCTGACGCTGGCGGCGCGGGAGAAGCTGGACAACCTGATCTGGGTGGTGAACTGCAACCTGCAGCGCCTGGACGGCCCCGTGCGCGGCAACGGCAAGATCATCCAGGAGCTGGAATCGGCCTTCCGGGGCGCCGGCTGGAACGTGATCAAAGTGATCTGGGGTTCGGATTGGGATCCGCTGCTGGCGGCCGATGAGAAAGGCTTGCTGCTCCAGCGCATGGAGGAGGCCGTGGACGGCGAATACCAGAAATATTCAGCCGAGGTGGGCAGCTACATCCGCAAGCATTTCTTCGGCAAATACCCGGAGCTGCAGGAAATGGTGAACCACCTGGCGGACGCCGCGCTGCAAAAGCTGGGCCGGGGGGGGCACGATCCGCAAAAGGTTTACGCCGCCTACCTGGCGGCCACCCAGCATCAAGGATCCCCCACGGTGATCCTGGCCAAAACCGTCAAAGGCTACGGCTTGGGCGAGGCGGGCGAGGGCCGCAATATCACCCACCAGCAGAAGAAATTGAACGAAAAGGAGCTGCGCGAGTTCCGCGCCCGCTTCCAGGTGCCCATCGACGACGAGGCGGTGGTGGATACCCCCTTCTACCGCCCCCCGCCGGACAGCCCCGAGGCCCAATACCTCAAGGCGCGCCGGGAGGCCCTCGGCGGGCCGGTGCCCCGCCGGGAGGTGAAAGCCGAGCCGCTGCCCATGCCCCAGCTCGATTATTACGCCGAGTTTCTGAAAGGCTCCGGCCGCGGCGAGGTTTCCACCACCATGGCGTTTGTGCGGCTGTTGAGCAACCTGTTGCGCCACAGCGAGATCGGCCGCCGGATCGTGCCGATCATCCCCGACGAGGCCCGCACCTTCGGCCTGGATGCCTTGTTCCGGGAGGTGGGCATCTACGCCCCGCACGGCCAGCTTTACGAGCCGGTGGACCGCAAATCCCTGCTGTTCTACAACGAGACCAAGGATGGCCAGTTCCTCGAGGAAGGCATCACGGAGGCGGGCGCCATGTCCTCGTTCATCGCGGCGGGCACAGCTTATGCCAGCGTGGGCGTGAACATGCTGCCCTTCTATATTTATTACTCCATGTTCGGCTTCCAGCGGATCGGCGACCTGATCTGGCTGGCCAGCGACATCAAGGCCAAGGGTTTCCTCCTGGGCGCCACGGCCGGCCGCACCACGCTCAACGGCGAGGGCCTCCAGCACCAGGATGGCCACAGCCAGCTGATGGCCAGCACGGTGCCCACGCTGATGGCCTACGACCCCGCTTTCGCCTTTGAGGTCGCGGTGATTGTCTGCGACGGCCTGCGCCGCATGTATGAGCAGGGGGAGGAGATCTTCTATTACCTGAGCCTCTACAACGAGAATTCTTCGATGCCCGCGATGCCCGCCGGCTGCGAGGAGGGCATTTTGAAGGGGCTTTACCGGTTCAAGCCGGGCGAGCCAGGCCTGAAAGTGAAGGCCCACATCCTGGGCAGCGGCGCGATCTTGCGCGAGGCCCTGCGGGCGCAGGGAATCCTGGCGGAGCGCTACGGGGTGTCCGCCGATGTCTGGAGCGCCACCAGCTACAAGCGCCTGCGCCACGAGGCCATCAATGCGCGCCGCTGGAACATGCTCCACCCGGCCGGGCCACCGCAGAAATCCCACCTGGAAACCGTCCTGGAGAATGAAACCGGGGTGTTTGTGGCGGTGTCCGACAACATCCGGCTGGTCTCCGACCAGATCGCGCCCTGGGTGCCGGGCGGCCTGCTGAGCCTGGGCACTGACGGCCACGGTCGCAGCGACACCCGCGAAGCCCTGCGCCGGTTCTTCGAGGTGGATGCCGAATCCACCGTCATTGCCACCCTCCATGCGCTCGCCGAAAAGGGGATGGTGGAGAAATCCCTTGTGGCCAGGGCCATCCAGGATCTGGACGTCCGGCCCGACAAAGTTTACCCGCTGTTTTTTTAATAACCTGATCTGAAATATGGACGTTAAACTGCCTAAACTGGGAGAGGGCGCCGAATCCGGAACCGTGGTCGGCATCCTGGTGAAAGCCGGGGATGAAATCCAAGCCGGCCAGACCATCATCGAATTGGAGAACGAGAAAGCGGTGGCCCCCATCCCCGCCCCCGCCGCCGGCAAGGTGGCGCAGATTTTTGTGAAGGAAGGGCAAAGCTTGTCGGTGGGCCAGCGCATCCTGGCGCTGGCCGGGCCGGGCGAAGCCATCGCCCCGGCGGCGGCCCCCGCGCCCAAAACCGGCGCCAAACCGAAAGCCGCGGCGCCCGCCGCGGAAGCCTCGGAACCCGCGCCGGCAGTGGCTGAGCCGGCCGCCGCCGCGGAGGGTTTCGCCGAGCCGGGCGGCAAAATTGCCGCCGCCCCATCCCTCCGCAAAATGGCGCGGGAGCTGGGCATCGACCTGGGCCGGGTGCGCGGCAGCGAGGCCGGCGGGCGCATTGTGATGGATGATTTGCGGGCCTATATCCAGCGGCTGCAGCAGATCGCGTTCGCACCTGCCCAACCGGCCGCGAGCCCGGCCGCTGGCGCGGTGGCGGCGCCCGCCCCGGTGGAAGCGATCAATTTCGCCCAGTGGGGGCCGGTCACCCGGCAGCCCCTATCCTCCCTGCGCAAGACCATCAGCCGCCGGATGCTGGAATCCTGGACCACCCTGCCGCAGGTGAACCAGTTCGACGAGGCGGATGTCTCGCTGCTCAACGAGTTGCGCGCCAAATACCAGCGCCCCTATGAGGAAAAAGGGGTCCGCCTGACCCTGACCCCCTTGATCCTCAAGGCAGTGGCGGCGGCCTTGAAAGCCCACCCGGTATTCAATGCCAGCGTGGACGATGCCACCTCGGAAATCGTCCTCAAACAATACGTGCACCTCGGCCTGGCAGTGGACACCGAGGCCGGCCTGATCGTGCCGGTGATCCGGGATGTGGATCAGAAAAGCGTCCTGCAGCTGGCCCGCGATGTCCAGGACCTCGCCGAGCGCACCCGCTCGCGCAAGGTCGGCGCGGAGGAAATGCGCGGCGGCACCTTCACCATCTCCAACCAGGGCGGCATCGGCGGCGGGCATTTCACGCCCATCATCAACAAGCCGGAGGTGGCCATCCTGGGGCTGGGGCGCAGCGTGCTCAAGCCCGTCGTGCGCGCCGGCCAGATCGAGCCGCGGCTGATGATGCCCCTGTGTGTCTCCTACGACCACCGCCTGATCGATGGCGGGGCGGCGGCGCGGTTTGTGGTGCGGCTGGTGGCGGGGCTGCAGGATTTTCCGGAATCGGAACTCAAGATTTAACGGTGGTGCTCAGTTGATCGGACCTCAAGGAAATTGAATTATGCAGAAAATCCATGCGGAATTGGTGGTGATCGGCGCCGGCCCGGGCGGCTACGCCGCGGCTTTTTATGCCGCCGACAAAGGCCAGAAAGTCATCCTCATCGAACAGGAAAAACGGCTCGGGGGCGTCTGCCTGAACCGGGGCTGCATCCCCTCCAAGGCCTACTTGCACGCCACCAACCTGATCAAGGAGGCCCGGGATTGCACCTTCCGCGGCATCACCTTCGGCGAGCCCCAGATCGACCTGGCCAAAATGCGCGCCTGGAAGGAGACCATCCTCGACCGGCTGGGGCAGGGCATCGCGGGCCTGGCCAGGCGCCGCAATGTCGAAATCCTGGTGGGCCGGGCGCATTTCGAGGATTCCGACACCCTGCGCGTGGAGACGGCTGAAGGCCAGAAATTCCTCACCTTCGACCACGCCGTCATCGCCGTCGGCTCCATCTCCGCCATGCCCAAGGCGTTCGACCTGGGGAATCCGCGCGTGATGACTTCCGCGGAGGCGCTGGAAATCCCCGATATCCCCGCGGATCTGTTGATTGTGGGGGGCGGGTACATCGGCCTGGAGCTGGGCACCGTATACGCCACCCTCGGCAGCCGGGTGGTGGTGGTGGAAGCCATGCCCTCCATCATCATGGGGGCGGACCAGGATCTCGTGGGGCCGATCCTCCGTTACGCGGAGCATAATTTCCGCGAGATGCGGGTGAACACGAAGGTCGTGTCCATGGCCACCAGCGGCAAACAGATCAAGGTCACCCTGGACACCCAGGGCCAGGTGCGGGCGGAGCTTTACGACCGGGTGCTGGTCAGCGTGGGCCGCGTGCCCAACGGCGCCGACCTGGGGCTGGAAAATACCCGCGTGGAGCGCGATGAAAAGGGATTCATCAAGGTCAACGAGCACCAGCAGACCGCCGAGCCCAAAATCTACGCCATCGGCGACATCGTGGGCGGGGCCTTGCTGGCGCACAAGGCCACCAAGGAAGCCCGCATCGCCATCGAGGTCATCACCGGCGAGGCCAGCGAGTTCAAGGACATCATTGTCCCCGCCGTCGTGTTCACCGATCCCGAGCTGGCCTGGTGCGGCCTCAGCGAGGCCGAAGCCCGCCAGAAGAACATCCCGTTTGAAGTGGCCAAATTCCCGTGGTCGGCCTCCGGGCGCGCCCTCACCTTCGACCGGCCGGATGGCATGACCAAGCTGCTGATCGAGCCGGAGACGGAGCGGATCCTGGGGGTGGCCATCTGCGGCCACGGCGCCGGGGAGCTCATCGCCGAGGGCGTGGTGGCCATCGAGATGGGCGCCACCGCGCGCGATCTCGCGGAGTGCATCCACCCGCACCCCACCCTTTCCGAGACCATGATGGAGTGCGCCGAGTCGTTCTACGGCGTGGCCACCCACACGATCTCCCGGAAACGGCCCGTGGAATGAGCGGGGCGCCAGGAGTCGGGAGCCGGGCCGCGGCGCAGAAGGCGTCTTTGCCGCTGGCATCTCTGCGTTCTTGAACGGCTGGCTGGCCATGGGCGATCCCGCCTCGGTCCGGGACGAACTGTGCGCGGAGATGCACGCGCGGTTCGGCATCCCGCCCCGCCAGGTGCGGATCGTCCGGGCTCCCTACCGCATCTGCCCCCTGGGCGCGCATATCGATCACCAGCTTGGCCGGGTGACCGCCATGGCGATCGACCAGGCAGTGCACCTGGCATTTGCCCCCGCTGAATCGGCAGAGGTCCGCCTGGCCAGCCGGTCTTTCCCCGGTGAAGTCCGGTTCCGCCTGGACCAGATCCCCACCCGTTCACCCGGCGATTGGGGCAACTACCCCCGGGGCGCGGCCCTCGCCCTGGCCCGGCGCCAGGCGCTGGACCGGGGCCTCGTGGGCGTCACTTCCGGCGCCCTGGCGGAAGGGGGGCTCAGCTCCTCGGCGTCGGTCGGGCTGGCCTATCTGGTGGCGCTGGCGGCGGCCAACGGCCGGCATTTATCGCCCCTGGAATTGATCCGGCTCGACCAGGAGATCGAAAATGGCTACCTGGGCTTGAATAACGGCATCCTGGACCAGGCCGCCATCGTGGCTTCCCGGCCGAACCACCTGACGGTGATCGATTGCCTGGCCTGGCACCAGCGCCAGGGCGGGCCGGCGGCGCTGGAATCCGATTCCCTGGAGGCGGCCGGCCTCCGGGTCGATCCGCCCGCTCCCCGGCTGCCCCGCTTTGCCATCCTGGCCGCTTTTTCCGGGATCTCGCAGGCGATCCTGAATACCGGCTACAACCTGCGCGTGAGCGAGTGCGTGGAGGCGGCCCGCAGCTTGCTGGCGGCCGCCGGGCGCGCGGTGGAAAACCCCCGGCTCGGCCACGTGACTGCGGCGGAATACCAGGCCCATCGGGACCGGCTCACCGGCATCCCCGCCCGGCGCGCCGCCCACTTTTTCGGCGAAATGGACCGGGTGCGGGCGGGCCTCCGCGCGTGGCGGCAGGGTGATCTCGAAGCCTTCGGCCGTTTGATGGCCCAGTCGGGGCACAGTTCCATCGATCTTTACCAGTGCGGCAGCCCCCCGTTGATCGATCTGTTCCATATCCTGCTGGAGGCCCCGGGCGTTTATGGCGCACGTTTCAGCGGCGCCGGTTTCCGCGGTTGCTGTGTGGCCCTGGTCGATCCGGGGCAGGCCGGGGCCGCCATCCTTTCCATCCGGCAGCGCTATGCCGCCCGGCATCCGGAACTCGCCTCCCGGGCCTTCGTGCTGCAGTGTGCCCCGGACGACGGCCTGCGCTGGCTGGAGGGTGGTTGACCGCGCTCCGGCCCCAGTCCGGCAGCGAGCGGGGTTTTTCGGGGCTTCCCGTGGGCTTGGGAACGCCCAGCAGAAAACCTGGGTGCGACCGGCTTGGAAAGCCCAAAACGGATGATCTTTATGAGTCCGGCCATGGGAATTGCCAGGCTGCTGCCCCAATCCGGGCTTGAATTCCTTTTCAGAGAGGGCGTGCGGATAAGGCTTGAGAAGCTGCCGATTGAAAAGTAACTATTGGGCGTGATTGCGCCCGAAGAGATCGTGGAAGGCGAATGGGCTGATTGGTATCAGCTCACTCCGCTGGAACGCTGGCACGAAAGCCTGAAGCTTCGCGCGCAATATCTTGCCTTGGGAGGCTCGCTTGACCCCGAACCCGATACGGAAAGTCCTTTCTACGATGGCCGCGCACCAAGTCCACGCCCTGTTGATGGGGGGGCAAGCTTGCGTGTTTTACGGCGCGGCGGAGTTTAGCCGCGACACGGATCTGGTTATCCTCGCCGAGCCGGCCAACTGGCAGCGGCTCATGGAGGCGCTGGATGACCTTCAATCCGAATGCATTGCGGTTCCTCCGTGCCAAATGGATTACTTGCTGCGGGGTCATGCGCTTCATTTCCGTTGCCATCACCCGGAGGCGGATGATATGCGGGTGGATATCATGTCGGTGATGCGAGGGGTTGAAGAGTTTCCCAAATTATGGGAACGGCGCGCCACACTCATGGATGTGGATGGGACCACTTACGAGTTGCTTTCGCTTCCCGACTTGGTTCAAGCCAAGAAGACCCAGCGCAGCAAAGACTGGCCGATGATTCAGCGGCTGGTCGAAGCCGACTATCTGCGGAGCCGGGCCGAAGCAACCCCCGTCCAGGTTGTTTTCTGGCTGCGGGAACTTCGCACGCCTGAATTGCTGGAGGAAGCAGCCCGCCTGAATCCAGAGCCAGCCCGGGAAATGGCCGCGGATCGCCCATTGCTCAGGCACGCCGCCACGGAGAATAGTGAAGATTTGAGGATAGCCTTGGACGAAGAGGAGAAAAGGGAGCGGAACTTGGATCGGCAATATTGGCAGCCGCTAAGAATGGAGCTGGAAAGACTGCGCCATAATAAAACTTGAAGCCAAATCCAGAGTTCGCATGGCCGGGGAGATGCAAAACCCCTCCAAGACACTCCCCCCCTGCAGATACAAGTAAGAACCGCACTGCCTGGTCCGCAAAATTTGGCAAGGCATCCCCGCCGGGCCTGATGGACCATTTCGTTGGTCCTGGATAAGCTTATTGGATATCCGATCCCGGCTCTACGGTGTGCCCCGGACGACGGCCTGCGCTGGCTGGAGGGTGGTTAAGCGCGCTCCGACCCCAGCCCCGCGGCGGGCGGGATTTGGGAGCCGCTTTTCCTTGGGTTCGCTTTTGCATTTCCGGCCACCTCGTGCGCACGTACGGTATTCCGTACTGCCGGCGTCTTACTTTTGGTTTTAAAGTTTTTCACCTGGATCTCCGATGTTGTTTCAGGCACGTGTGGCGAAGGGTGCGGATCCGCGAATGTGCGGAGTCGAGAATCAATCATCTTGCGTGTAAAAGAAGCAGCATGCCAGCGACTATCGATAAACCCACAGCCGGGACATCCACTCTGGAAGTATCTGCCAAATACCTCACCTTCAAGCTGGGACCGGAATCCTACGGGATCAAGGTGGTGAAAGTGCGGGAGATCATCCGGCTCACGAACATCACCGCCGTGCCCCAGATGCCGCATTATATCAAAGGCGTGATCAACCTCCGGGGGCGGATCATCCCCGTCGTGGATCTGCGCCTGAAACTGGGTGTGGAAGCCTCCCAGGACACCGAGCATACCTGCATCATTGTGGTCCAGGTGGCCGGTGCAGCGGGCGCCAAACCCATGGGATTGATGGTGGATGCGGTGGAGGAAGTGGTCAACATCTCGGCTGGCGATCTGGAGGAAACGCCGGATTTTGGGGCGGGCGTGTCCGCGGAGGGCCTGCTGGGCATGGCCAAGATCAAAGGCGTGGTCAAAACCCTCCTGGATATCGACCGGATTCTCGGATGCGAGGCCTTGGCGCCGGCGGGTGCGGATCTTTTTAAGGCCATGGATCGCCTTCTCTGAAATGGCTGGATTCAGCCAATAAACCTGACAGTAAAAACAACTCGGAAACAAACTTATGAAACTCAGTACAAAAATAATCCTCGGCTTCGCCGGCCTCATCGCGCTGGCCTTATTGCTGGGTGGCATAGCCGTCTGGCAGATGCTCGGGGTGAAAACGAACGCCACCAAGCTGGCGGTGGACTATATGCCATCCATTACCGTGGCCAACAACGTCGAGCGCGAGTCGCTCAAAACCATGTACGCCATGCGCGGCTACGCGCTCGCGGAGGAAACCAATTACCTGGCGGTTGCGCGCCAGAACCTGCTTGATGTGAAGAAGAATTTGGATTCCGCCAAAACCCTGGCTGGGAAATCGGGTGAAACGCTGGCCTTCCTCAAGACGGCGGCCGAGGCGGCCGAGGCGAAAGCCGTGGAATACGAGCAATTCGCCAACCAGACGGTGACCGTCACCGAGGCGCTCCACAAGGACCGCCTGGCCATGAATGAAAACGCCGCCAAATACATGAAGGAAGGCTACGATTACCTGGCCAGCCAGGAAACCAAACTCAAGGAAGCCCTGGCCGCCACCAACCAGGCCTCATCCGCCACCCAACTGGCGGATATCAGCGACCGCGTCAATAAAATCGCCACCGCCAACGAGATCGTTGACCTGGGCAATGGCATCCGGGTTGGCAATTTCAAGGCCCAGGCCACGCGTGATCCCGAACTGTTCCGCGAGACCCAGAAAAAGTTCACCGAGGTCAACCAAAAGCTGGACGCCTTGAAGGCCGTCACCAAGCAAGAAGCCAACCTCAAGCAGATCGCTAGCTGCCGGGCGGCCGGCCAAGCCTACAACGACGACATGACCAGCTTCCTGAGCAATTGGCTGGCCCGCGAAGATTTGGCCAAGAAAAGAGGCGTGGCGGCGGATGCTGTTTTGGCCGAGGCCGAAAAGACCGCCAACGGCAGCCTGGATATTTCGGGCAAAACCTCCACGGCGGCCGCTGGCGCGCTGTCCTCCGCCTCCACGATCATGGTCGTCGGTTTGGTAGTGGCCCTGTTGGTCGGCATTTTCCTGGCGGCCTCGATCACGATTTCGATCACCAAGCCCATCCGGCTGGTGGCCGACCAGTTAGCGGACGGCGCCGACCAGACCTCCTCGGCCGCCGGCCAGGTTTCGGCCTCAAGCCAGTCGCTGGCGGAAGGCGCCAGCGAGCAGGCGGCCTCCCTGGAGGAGACCAGCTCCTCGCTGGAGGAGATGTCCAGCATCACCAAGAAAAACACTGAGACCGCGGAGAAGGTGAAGGAACTGGCCACCCAGGCGCGGCAGGCGGGCGACACCGGCGCCCAGGACATGGCCGCCATGAAGACGGCGATGGACGCCATCAAGAATTCCAGCTCGGACATCGCCAAGATCATCAAGACCATCGACGAGATCGCGTTCCAGACGAACATCCTGGCCCTCAACGCGGCGGTGGAAGCCGCCCGGGCGGGGGAGGCGGGCATGGGCTTCGCGGTGGTGGCCGACGAAGTGCGCAGCCTGGCGCAGCGGTGTGCCCAGGCGGCCAAGGAAACGGCGGTCAAGATCGAGGATGCCGTGCAGAAGAGCGTGGCGGGGGTGGAGATCAGCGGCAAGGTGGCGCGGAGCCTGGACGAGATTGTGACCAAGGCCCGCCAGGTGGATGAGCTGGCGGCGGAGGTGGCCAACTCTTCGCGGGAGCAGAGCCAGGGGATCGAGCAGGTGAACACGGCCGTCTCGCAGATGGACAAAGTGACGCAATCCAACGCGGCGAACGCGGAGGAGAGCGCCAGCGCGGCGGAGGAGCTCAACGCCCAGGCCGACGCCATGAAGGACGCCGTGCGGGAACTCAAGCAATTGGTGGATGGGGCGGGCAGCCAGAAAGCCAGCGGTCAGCGTCCAGTGGGCAAGGCGGCGTCCGGCCGGCCAGCCAATGGCCACCTGCTGGCGGCGCAGATCCAGCGCCCAGGAACCCTGCTGGCGGCGGCGAACACCCGGGGCATGAAACCCGGCGCCGCGGATTCCGAGTTCAAGGATTTTTAGGAATCCCAAAGAGTGTGTTTTAAAACACGCCAAGCGGCGTCCATGCAGTTGGGGGGGAAGGAATTGCGTGGGCGCCGCTGGATTGTACGAGCAGTTCGATGATCCACGGAAAAGCCGGCGTGCGATCAGCCGGCTGGGAGCCGGCACGGCCAACTGGCGGCCGTTCCCGGGGTGGGGCGGCCGGGAAGCGGAAGGCATCGCGGTTCCTCCGCGCCAGGGAGAGGTTGCGCCGGGTCAGGGAACCCGGCCTACAGGGTTGCGGCTCCTCCGGGCCAGCTGGGATGTTTGCCGCAGAGCCGTGCGCTTCATTTCCGCCGTCAAACTTCGGCAATGCCCTCCCGCAGGGCGTAATGGACCATTTCGTTCGTGCTGGCGCAGCCCAATTTTTTCATCAGCCGGGTCCGGAAGGTTTCCACCGTATTGACCGTTATGCCCATCGCTTCCGCCATTTCTTTATTGCGCCTGCCTTCGGCGATGAGTTTGAGCAGGCAACTTTCGCGCCCGGTCAGGAGCCGCCGGGCCTGGGAACCCAAGGGCTTCCCGGCGATATGGAGATAATGTTTCACCACCATCGAGGTTAATTGAGGGCATAAATATACCTGATGATCCAATGCGGCACCCAAGGCGCGGGTGACCTCTTCGGCAGGATCCTCCTTCAGCACGCAGGCGGCGATCCCGGCGCAGAGGGCTTCGTGCAGGATGGCCATGGTCAAATCACCTGAAATCGCGATGATTTTAACACCGGGGAATTCCGCCTTGATCTTGCGGGAGATTTCGATGCCGTCGCCACCCGGCAACTGGATATTCAGGATAACCACGTGTGGCTGGATCGTTCGGACTTGTTCCAAGGCCGCCTCCCCACTGGCCGCCTCGGCCACCACCTTGCATCCGGCGCGCTTTTCGACCACCGCGCGCAATCCTTCCCGGACCAATGCCTGGTCATCCACCAGCATGATATTGATTGCCTCAACTGGCATCATAGGGATTCCAAAAGGTGATGGCTTCCGGACCGGCCCTTTTGGCTGCCCCAGCCATGTGTTGGCTGAAGGCAAGCCATTCTTGAGTAAAGATGGGATCCACATCCCCAGTATCCATGCCATCCCGCGCCTCGTCAACCACTGGGAAATACCGGGGGGCGGGTATTCCGGCCGTGGTCCTGCGGTTTCATTCCCCAAAGTTTGACATTGGCAGCAGCGGGCCATGCTATAATATTTTTTTGGCCAAAACTTCGAGTTGAGCTAGATTTGAGACCTTATGGATACTGGATTGGTTGATTTATTGAAAATTGCGGGACGGGGCCTGGTCGTGAGCCTGGCCTTGTTGGCCGGGTGCGAACGCAAAGATATCACCGTGCATACCGTGCCAACTGAAAAAGAACCGGCTGCCAAATCGGCGGCGGGCTCTTCCATGCCGGCGGCCGGTGGCTCGCAATTCGCCCATCCCGCCTGGAAAGTTCCCGCCGGCTGGGAAACGCAGGCCGGCGACCAGATGCGGGTGGGCTTGTTCAGCATCAAAGGCGCCAGCAACCAAACCGCGCAAGTCACCGTGATCCCGCTGGCCGGGATGGCGGGGGGCGAACTGGCCAACGTGAACCGCTGGCGCAGCCAGGTCGGTTTGGAGGCGGTGGCCGAAGCGCAACTGGCGGCCTTGCAGGAAAAGGTCCAGATCGGCAAAGAACCGGCCGCGCTTTACGATTTTGTGGGAACCGCCCCTGGCGCTGATGGGAAAACCCGGATTATGGTGGCAGCCAGCATCCAGGGTGGCACTTCCTGGTTTTTCAAGATGACCGGCGCGGATGAGCTGGTGCAGCAACAGAAGCCAGAGTTCAAAGAATTCCTTAAATCCGTCTCCTTCGATGCCGCCGCAACGCAAGCGGCCGCACCTTCCCCCGCCGCGTTCACCCCGCCGCCCGGGGTGATGCCGCCCATGGCCGCTCCCGCACCGGCCAAACCCGCCTGGAAAGTCCCCACGCATTGGAAGGAGCAGCCCCCGGGCAAGATGCAGCTGGCTAAATTCACCATTGAGGATGCCGCGGCCAAAGCGGAAGTGACCGTGGCCGCCTTCCCGGGAGCCGTCGGAGGATTATTTGCCAATGTGAACCGCTGGCGCGGCCAGTTGGACCTGCCTTTGCTTGGGAAACAGGAAGAGCTGACGAACTACATCAGCACCCTGTCCATCAAGGGCGTGGAAGGCCAGTGGGTGGACATGACCGCCAGCAATAAAACCAACCGGCTGATGGTCTACCTGGCGACGCGCGAAGGCCAGACCTGGTTTTACAAGCTGTCCGGCGAGGCCAGCCTGGTGGCCCGGGAAAAAGACGTTTTGGTGCGCTTCGTGGAATCGGCATTTTAATATATTATGTTGGAACGGGCATTGAGAATAATGGGGTCGTTGAAGCTCACGGTGGCGGCGTTGATCGCCGGGGCCTTCCTGGTGTTCATCGGCACCATGGTGCAGACGGACCTGGGCCTTTACGAAGTGCAGGAGCGCTATTTCCGCAGCCTGTTCATCAAATGGTCGCCGGGGAAATCCGATTTTGCCCTGCCCGTTTTTCCCGGGGGATACCTGATCGGCGCCGTGCTGCTGGTGAACCTGATCGCCTCGCTGTCTTTGCGGCTGATCGTCAACCGGCGGACCATCGGCCTGCTCCTGGTTCATGCGGGCATCATCCTGCTGCTGGCCGGACAGCTGGTGACGGATATGTATCAGGTGGAAAGCCACATGCGGCTATCGGTGGGCCAGCCCGCCAATTATTCCGAAAGCGGCCGCCTGGTGGAGCTGGCGGTGATCGATTCCTCCAACCCAAAGGCGGACACCGTGATCTCCATTCCGCAGGAACGGCTCGAGTCGTCCGGCGAGATCCGGCACGGGCAACTGCCTTTCACCATCCAGGTCAGGAAGTTTTACAGCAATTCGCGGCTCAACCGGGCCGAAACCCCCGCCGCCAGGGACTCACGGATCACCAAGGGGCTGGGGACGGATTTGGAAATCAAAAGCCTGCCGCTGGCGGTGAAAAGCGAGGAGCGCAACCTGCCGAGCGCCATCGTGGAGCTGAAGGGACCCCAAGGCGTGCTGGGATCCTGGCTGGCTTCCGTCTGGATAGAGGATAAGCAGCCGGTCGAGGTGGGGGGAAAAACCTACCAGCTGGTCATGCGGTTCGCCCGTTATTACAAGGATTTTTCCCTCGAGCTGAAGGAGTTCCGGCATGACAAATACCAGGGCACCGAAATCCCCCGCAATTTTTCCAGCCGGGTGCGCCTGCGGCAGGAAGAAAAAGGGGAGGACCGCGAGGCGCTGATCTTCATGAACAATCCCCTCCGCTATGGGGGCGAGACCTTTTACCAGTCCGGCTACGATGAGAACGACCCCCGGGTGAGCATTCTCCAGGTGGTTCAAAACCCTGGCTGGCGGGTGCCCTACATCTCCTGCCTGTTAGTCACTGTGGGTCTGTTGTGGCAGTTCATCATGCATTTGGTTGGATTTTTGAAGGAAAGGAAAAACACTTGAACCCCCGCTTGCTCCATCTGCTTACCCTGGCCGTGGGATATTGGCTCGCCTCGGAAAATTCCAAGGCGGCGTCCGGCAGCATCTCCTTGAAGGAATTCGGCGGCCTGCCGGTGCTGATGAATGGGCGCATCCAGCCCATGGACTCGGTGGCCCGCAACAACCTCCTCCAGTTCCGCACCAAGCAGACCGTGGCCCTGGAAGGCGGCCCATCGATCACCGCCAACCAATGGCTGGCGGAGGTGATGATGAAGCCGGCCTTGGCGGACACCCGCAAGGTGTTCCGGATCGATCACATCGAGCTGCTCGGCTTGCTGAAGCTGCCCACCGAAGACAAATATTTCGCCTACAACCAGTTCACCAATTCGCTCGAGGAAATCGCCAAACAAGCCCAGCGCGTGTCCCAGGTGGGGGCCAAGGAACGCTCGGCTTTTGAACGGCAGCTGCTCAAGCTGGCCTCCGCCATCCGCCAATACCAGCGCCTTCGGATCAGCATCAGCCCCGAGGACTCGCCGGATTGGCCGGCGGAACTGAAAGAATTCCAAAAGCTCGCCGGGCCCGGCGCGGCCGCCGTGCATGCCCAGCAGCAGGGCAAGGAATTCGACAAGGCCGTCCTCCAACGGTTCGCGGAATTTGTGAACCGCTATGATGCCATGGCCGGCGAAGCGGCGGTATTGATGATCCCCCCGGGCCCTTCCATGCCCAAGGATGGCTGGCGGAACACCGGCGCCGCCCTGATGGACATCCCCCGGGGCGGAACCATCCCCCCGGTGGTAGAATTCTATGCCCGGATGACCGCCGCTTTCCGGGCGGACAACGCCTCCGAGTTCAATAACGCCCTGGTGGCTTACCAGGGCTGGCTGGCCCAGAATCTGCCCGGTGAATTGGGCAAAAGCGGGAAAGAGTATTTCTTCAACAACTTCGAGCCGTTCTACAAGGCCACCGTGCTTTACCTGGTGGCCTTTCTCCTGATTTGCGGTTTTTGGGTCTTCTGGGCTGAATGGCTCCGCAAAGCCGCCTATGGCCTGTTGTTCCTGGCACTGGCCATGCACACTTTCGGCCTGGTGTTCCGGATGGTCCTGGAAAACCGGCCGCCCGTGACCAACCTCTATTCTTCGGCGGTGTTCATCGGTTGGGGGGCGGTGCTGCTGGGGATCTTCCTCGAAAGATTCTGCCGGGACGGCATGGGCGTCATCGTTTCCGCCTGCCTCGGGTTTGCAACCCAGATCATCGCCCACAACCTAGCTATGGGGGGCGACACCATGGAGATGATGCGCGCGGTGCTGGACAACAATTTCTGGCTGGCCACCCACGTGGTCACCATCACCTTCGGTTATTCGGCTAATTTCGCGGCCGGCCTTTTCGCCATCTTTTACCTCCTGCGGGGGGTGTTCACCCGCTCCCTCACCGCCGCCTCGGCAGTCATGCTGGAGCGGATCGTTTACGGCATCATCTGTTTCGCCACCTTTTTCAGCTTCATCGGCACCGTCCTTGGCGGCATTTGGGCCGACCAATCCTGGGGCCGGTTCTGGGGGTGGGATCCGAAGGAAAACGGGGCGCTGATCATCGTCCTCTGGAACGCCGCGATCCTCCATGCGCACTGGGACCGGCTGGTTCAGGCCCGCGGCCTCATGAACATGGCCATCATCGGCAACATCATCACCAGCTTCAGCTGGTTCGGCGTCAACATGCTGGGCGTGGGCCTCCATTCCTACGGATTCATGGACCAGGCTTTCATGTGGCTGGTGATCTTCATCACCAGCCAGGTGGTGCTCATCGGCGTGGGTTTGCTGCCGCAAAGCTACTGGCGCAGCGGCAAGCAATTGGAACCTCCCAAGCCCGGTAGTCTGCCGCCCCAGGCTCCCCAGGCCGCCAGGCCTGCGTGATCGGCAAAAGCCTTGAGCGGGCCGCCCACCCCTGATTCACAACCACCCGGAAGCTTTCTTCCTGCCCGAATTTCCGGTCCCGGGTGGGTGCGTCGGAATCGCGCGGACGGGCCGTTTTGCCCCCTCACTTGCCATTCCGATTTTTCAGGTTTATTTATATAATGCATAAAAGGAACTGCTTCATGTCGTTGGGGAAGGCTGGCTTGGCACAAATTATGCTACAAAATCGCCAGGCAGATAAAATTGGGGGTTTTAATGAATTTCAAAATGCTGATTTTCCTTGGGTTGGCGATGCCTTGGTTAAGCCGGGCATCGGGAAGGCAAGTGTTGCCTGGCCACCAACCTTCCACGGTGGCCAGGATGCAGCCAGTGGGCCGGCTGGTGCCGGCCAATCAGCTGCACCTGGCGATCGGGTTGCCGTTGCGCAACCCGGAAGCGCTGGCCGCCTTGTTGCAGGATCTCTACAATCCCGCCAGCCGGAATTACCGCCACTTCCTGACCCCCGCACAATTCACCAGGCGGTTTGGGCCAACGGAGGCGGATTACCAGGCGGCTGGGGATTTCGCCGAGGCCCATGGCTTGCGGGTGACCGGAACCCATCTGAACCGCCTGCTGCTGGATGTGCAAGGATCCGCGGCTGACATCGAAAAGGCTTTCCACTTGAAGCTGGGTCTCTTCCAACACCCGGCTGAGGCCCGCACCTTTTTTTCGCCCGACACCGAGCCTTCAATCGATGGGGATTTGGCGGTGCTGCACATCAGCGGCCTGCACAATTTCACGACGCCACACCCCATGAGCCAGCGGGCTGATCCCGCTGGCCCAACGGCGATCGCGGCGCCCCGGGCCGGGACCGGGCCGGGCGGCTCGTTCATGGGCAAGGATTTCCGGGCGGCCTATGCGCCCGGGGTTACCCTTACGGGGCAGGGGCAGGCCATCGGACTCTTTGAGCTGGACGGTTTTTACGCCAGTGACATCACGGATTATGAACAGCAGGCCGGGCTGCCCAACATTCCCTTGAAGACGGTGCTGGTGGGCGGCTTCCGCGGCACTCCCACCAGCCGCCGCTCGGGCAGCGGAAACGAGGAGGTGGCCCTGGACATCGAGATGGCGATCAGCATGGCCCCGGGCGTCTCCCAAATCCTGGTTTACGAGGGCTCCCCATTCGGCACCACCGCCGTGATCAACGATATTTTGAACCGGATGGCCACGGACAACGCCGCCAGCCAGCTGAGCTGCTCCTGGGGCTTCGATATCGACGCGACCACGCAGCAGATCTTCCAGCAATTCGCGGCTCAGGGGCAATCCTTTTTCCTGGCCTCCGGCGACAGCGGGGCCTTCTCCGGACCCATATTCCAGCCCTCGGATAATCCCTACATCACGGTGGTTGGCGGCACCACGCTGACCACCAGCAGCTCCGGGGCCTGGGTGTCGGAGGTCGTATGGAGCGGCAGCGGAGGCGGGATCAGCGCCACTTACCCGATTCCCGAATGGCAGCGGGGAATCAGCCTGACCGCGAGCAAGGGATCCCCCACCATGCGCAATCTGCCGGATGTGGCCATGGTGGCCAACAACGTCTGGTGCCTGGCCGACCAGGGGCTGTCCTTTCCGCTGATGGGCACCAGCATTGCGGCGCCGCTCTGGGCGGGGTTCACCGCCCTGGTGAACGAGCAAGCCGCCGCCCAGGGCAAACCGCCGGTGGGTTTCCTCAATCCGGCGCTCTACCAGCTTGGCAAAGGCGCCAATTACACCCAGGCTTTCCATGACATCAAAACGGGCAAGAACACCACCAGCGCCAGCCCCAGCAAGTTCTACGCGGTGGCCGGATATGACCTGTGCACCGGCTGGGGCACGCCCACCGGGAGCGCTTTTATCGAGGCGTTGCTGGCCCTATCCACCGACGATCTGGTCATCACCCCACCCTTGGGTTTTACGGCCATCGGCCCGGTTGGAGGGCCATTCAAAGTGGCTTCCGCGGATTACTCGCTGACCAATGCCGGGAATAGTCCTCTGAGCTGGTCCATGGCCCGCCTGCCTGCCTGGCTCGACGCCCATCCCCAAAGCGGCGCCCTGGCTCCCGGCGGGGCCGCCACTACGGTGACGGTGAGCCTGAATCCCGCGGCCGGCGAATTGCTGATCGGCAATTATTCGGCGGCCATCTGGTTCACGAATTTGAGCAACGGCGCCGGGCAAAGCCGGCTGGTCGATCTGCTGGCCGGCGATGGCGGTTTTGAAATGGGCAAATTCTCCCTCTGGGCTCTCACGGGCGATGCCCGCAACAATTTTGCCGACAGCCTCGACGCCACCCTGCTGGCGGGTGCCAGCCACCTTGCTGGCGTGGATGATTCGCATTTCGTTCATTCCGGCCTCTACGGCGCCTACCTGGGTCAGAACAGTTCGCTGGGCACGCTTTCCCAAAAGCTGCCCACCCAGGCCGGCCAGCGCTATGTGGTCTCTTTTTGGCTGGCCAACCCCGCCACCGGGACGCCCAATGAGTTCCGCGCCCGTTGGAACGGCGGAACCTTGTTCGACCAAAGCAACCTGGGCCGCCTGGCCTGGACCCATCTCCAATATATTGTCACCGCAGCGGACACCGCTTCCACCCTCGAGTTCGGCTTCCGCAACGACCAGAGTGCGTTCGCGCTCGACGATATCAGCGTGCAGCCTTTGGCTCCGCCCATGCTTCAGTCCGTATCGCTCAACCAGGGCACGCTCACGTTCAGCGTGAATTCCATCGCCGGCTTCAAGTATCAGGCGCAATCTGCGGCCGCTCAAGATCCCGCCACTTGGAATGACCTGGGCGGCCTGTTCACCGCCACCAGCGGCACCCTGGCCTTCTCCGATACGCTCGGGCCGGACTCCCAAAGATTTTACCGGGTGCTGATCCTGCCCTGATTTTCCGGGCCGCTGGCGGGTCGCCGGGTGGTTTGGGTGGTTTGACTCCACGGCCTGAATGTGCTATGGGTGGCGTCATGCTTATTCCTTCAATGAACGATACCGGGCGGCAGCGGCCGCTATCCCTGATTGGCCTCGGCCTTTGCCTCTGGTGGCTGCTGGCGGCGGTCCCCGCCAATGGGGCTGTTTTGTCCGCAGCCGACCAGGCCCGCCTGGCCAAGGGCGAACGCCACGCAAAGAACGGGTGGATCTACCTGCACCTGGAAGGTTCGCCGCGCGAGCGCGGTTTCCAGCATGGCTATTTGCTGGCCTGGGAAATCAACGGGGGGCTGCAGGCCTGCCGGGCGATGTGGAAACATTATACGAGCCGGGAATGGGCGTGGGCTGTGGATAAAACCAGCCGGTTCCTCGAGCCGAAAGTCGATCCCGAAAACCTGGCGGAAATCGATGGCCTGGTGGAAGGCATGAAGGCGGCCGGCCTGGAAGTTTCCCGCCCGGAGCTGATCGTTTACAACGCCTGGTTTGAATTAAGTTACTGGTGGGAGGAGGAGAAGAAAAAGACCGGTGAAGGCTCGCCGCAGGCGCCGCACGAATCCTGCAGCGCTTTTATCGCCACCGGCGGCATGACCCGGGATGGCGGGGTGGTGCTGGGCCATAACACCATGGATTCCTACGCCGGCGCCCTGGCGAACGTGGTGGTGGACCTGGTCCCCGAGCGCGGGCACCGCATCCTCATGCAGTGCTGGCCGGGCTGGCTGCATAGCGGCACGGATTTCTTCGTGACGGACGCCGGGTTGGTGGGGGCGGAGACGACCATCGGCGGCTTTAGCGGCTACGATGAAAAGGGCGTGCCCGAATTTGTCCGCATGCGGCGCGCCACCCAGGATGCCGCCTCGCTGGACGAATGGTGCGCCATCATGAAAAAAGGCAACAACGGCGGCTATGCCAACGCCTGGCTGCTGGGGGATGTGCGCAGCGGAGAGATCGCCCGGCTCGAGCTGGGCCTGAAATTTGTGCGCGAAGAGCGGAAGCTGGACGGCTATTTCACCGGCTCCAACATCGCCGAGGATCTCCGGATCCTGCGCCTGGAAACCAGCGCCAACGACGCCGATATCCGGACCTCCAGCGTGGCCCGCCGGGTGCAGTGGGAAAAGCTCATGCGCCAGCACGCCGGGAAAATCGACCTGGCGCTCGCCCGGCAGTTCGAGGCGGATCATTTTGACCCTTACTTTGAGAAAGTGCTGCCCGGCGGCCGGAGCCTGTGCGCGCATTTCGACCTGGATCGGGAATTTTGGGGTTCCTGGCCGGGGGGGCCGTTCAACCCCGCCGGCACTTACGACGGCAAAGTGGTGGATTCCACCCTGGCCAGACAGATGTCCTTCTCGGCCCGCTGGGGCGCCGCCTGCGGCCGGCCTTTCGACGCCGGCAAATTCCTGGCCGCGCACCCGCAGTTCGCCTGGATGAAAGACGTCCTCAAAAGCCGCCCGGCGCAGCCTTGGACGGTCTTCCGCGCGGGGGAAAAGCCCCCGGCCAAACCGTGATGCGCGAGGTTTATCCGGCCGGGTTGGATTCCGGCTTCTGGCTGGCCACATACCACGGCAGGGCGGTGGCCAGGCCGGCGCTCAGATTGTGGCTGGGGTGGAATCCGAGGGCGGTCTGGATGGCGGAAATATCGGCCTGCGAGTGGCGGACATCCCCCGCCCGGAACTCCCGGTAAACCGGTTGCAGGCCGGCCAGCTTCGGGAATTGCGGCGCCAGCTGGTCCCGCAGCTGGGTGAACAACTGGTTGAGCGAGGTCCGCTCATTGAGCGCCACGTTATAGACCCGGTTGCAGGCCTCCGGATTCCCGGTGCAGGCGGCGAGCACGTTGGCCTGCACGGCGTTGAGCACATAGCAGAAATCCCGGCTCGTATCCCCATCGCCATTGATGCAGACCGGCTCCCCGGAAAGCATGGCGGCGATCCATTTGGGGATGACGGCCGCATACGGCCCCTCCGGATCCTGGCGCTGGCCGAACACATTGAAATAGCGCAGGCCAATGGCGGTCAGCCCATAGCACCGGCCAAAGACGTCGGCGTAGATTTCATTGATATGCTTGGAAGCCGCATAGGGCGACAGGCAGCGGCCGATCACCCCCTCGGTCTTGGGCAGCCCGGGGTGGTCGCCGTAAACCGCGCTGCTGGAAGCGTAAACAAAGCGCTTCACCCGGGCATCCCGCGCGGCCATCAGCATGTTGATGAAACCGTTGACGTTGGCATTGTGGGTGGCCATGGGGTCGGTGATGGACCGGGGCACCGAGCCGAGCGCGGCCTGGTGCAGGACATAATCCGCCCCTTCACACGCCCGGTGGCAATCCGCCAGCGCGCAGATATCCCCCTCCACAAAAGTGAAGCGCCCCCACTGGGCGGGAGTCACGCCCTGGCGCACTTCGTCCAGGTTCCGCCGGTAACCGGTGGCAAAATTATCGAGCCCCACCACGGTCTGATCGAGCTTCAGCAGCTCCTCCACCAGGTGGGAGGCGATGAATCCGGCCGCGCCCGTGACCGCCCACCGTTTGGGCGCCGCCGCCAGGGCCGCTTTTAAGGATGCATAGGCATTATTCACAGGGCGAGCTTAGCGTCCGGCCGGCTCCGCAACAAGTTCGATTTGCTGGCTTCGATCAAGTGGGGCGGGCCAAGTCTCCATGGCCTGAGTGGCGGCCATCGCGCACCAGCCGCCCGGCTGCGGAAAGGATATTTTTGGGCTTGTTGCCCCAAGGACGGTGGATTATTTTGCCGGGCAGGAAAGCAGCGCCTTGAGGTGGCCGGGAGTAGTCTGACAATTTGGCGCCCGGTTTCGCCAAAGCCCGCATCAGCTTATGAAAAAGAAAGCCGCCATTTCGCCCGAAACCGCCACCGGGTCTTCCCGGGCCGGCACTTCCCGGGTTCACCCGGTGGTGATTTACCCCTTCCGCCAGCCGGCGGATTATTCCGACCTGGCCGAGCTCTACCGGCTGGTCGCCCGGCTCGACGCGGAGCCGGGCCGGTATGCCCGGCCCCTCACGGTGATCGACCGGAAGACCTGCGAAGCCATGGCTGGCGATCAACCGTTCCGCGAGTTTCGCCAGCATACGGTGGCCCGGCATTCGGAGGTGATCGAAGCCTGGTGCGTGGACACCTGCCAGATGTGGTACACCGGGCTGGGCCACGCCTTTGACCAGGGCGGCCCGGATGATGTCTATTGGCTGATCCCGGGCGACTTCAATTACGGCACTCCTTCCGGCAAGGACGTGCTGGAACGTTTGCACGATTTGCCGGAGATCATCGAGGAGCTGCAGCAGGATTTCTGCATCGGTGAGATCGCGCTCGACCACGCCAGCTCCAAGCACCTGATCGATACCTACGGCACCTTCGCCCTGCTCTACAATTGGTTTCCGGTGGAAGCGCTCGAGATCCAAAAGTTCACCCAGCGGCCCCGCTCCGAATTCCTTGCGCTGCGCCACAGTTTCCTGCGCGAAATGCTTTTCCAGCGGTGGTTTGCTTATGAGCAAACCATCGTCATGCTGCTCCAATCCGTGATCAACCACAAGCAAACCAGCCGCTTCGATGTGGGCGGGCTCTCGGATCTGCCCGCCAGCGGCGAAACCGCCGCCGCCGCCATCCTGCAGGTGGAGCGGACCGCGCGGGTGCTTAAAACGCTCTGGCTGGAGCGGAACCAGGCCCGGGCCGGCTGGCAGGAGCAATACCGCACCCTCAAAGACCAGTCGGAGCAGATCTGCCACGTGGCCTCCACCGTGCTCCAGAACCTGCTGCGGTGAGCCACCGGCTGCCCAAGCCCGTTTTTTGCCTTTGCAACACAATCCCCGAGCGGACTTGCTGACTGGCGCCTGGCGGCGACTGCGCAATCTTACTGGAGGAGTCCCCTGGCATCGGTTACAAAGGCCCCGATGCGAACGCCATAATGCCGGAATCTGACTGCTGATTTAACCATGAAAAACCACACCCATGCCACGCGGCGGCTTTTGCCCAGCCGGGTTTTCCGCGTCTTCACCCTTTTCTCGCTGGTGCTGGCCGGTGGGTTGCCTGGCGCTGCTGCGGCCGTGGCGGCCGCGGTGAAAGTCCTGCCAGCGCCCGCCCGCTGCCTGGTGCCCGATGTGGCCACGGATGCCCAAGGCATCCTGCACATGGTTTACGGCCTCGAGCACCATGCCTGCTACGTCCGATCCACCGACCAGGGAGCCACCTTCACCAAACCGGTGCAAATTGACTCCAGCGGCCAGGTGGAAACCAAGATGGGGGAACGGGGGCCCAAACTGGCGGTGGGGGGCGATGGCGTCATCCACGTCGTTTGGGTGGATGAATGGGCGCCGGGAGTGAAAACCTATGTTCGCTATGCGCGCAGCCTCAATGGGGGCAAATCGTTTGAACCCCTCCAGACGCTTTCCAGCATGTCCGGGGTGGATGGCGCGACCCTGGCCGCCGACGGCCGCGGCCACGTGGCCGCTTTCTGGCATGTCATGGCCGAGCCCAAGCCGGAGGTCAAATCGGCCACTTGGCTGCACACCGCCCGCTCTTCTGATCGTGGCGCGGCGTTTGGCCCTTGCGAAAAGGCCGTCATCACCAACCTGCCGGGCCTGGCCTGCTCCATGTGCATGATGCGGGCGCGGGCGGACGCGGATGGAAAGGTTTGCCTGGCCTTCCGCGGCGCGCGCGACAGCATCCGCGATTTTTATGTGCTCAAGGGCCCCATCGCCGGGAATCGCTTCACCGCTCTCCGGGTGAACCAGGACCATTGGAATATTGATTACTGCCCCATGTGCGGGCCGGAATTGACCTTCACCCCGGATGGCCGGCTGCTGTGCGCGTTCATGTCCCGCCAGCGGGTTTATTGGGCGATCTCCGATCCGGCCTTGACCAGCTTCCGCCTGCACGTGGCCACGCCCGCCAGCCAGGAGAACGAAATTTACCCCTCCGCCCATGCCAGCCGCCGCGGAGAGGTGCTGTTCCTCTGGCAGGTGGGCCCCATGGCCATCAAAGGCTCGGCCACGGTGCGCTGGATGCGCTACACCCTGGATGGCCAGCCGGTTGGGGAAAGCGGCACTGTGGGCCGGTCTTTCGCCGGGACGAAATCCACCGCGTTTGTGGACACCGACGGGGATTTTCATATCGTCACCACCGCTGCCCAGGACAATTGAGTCCTTTTTCCGGCAGCGGTTGTGGATGGTTGCGGGAGCGGAGGCTCCCGGCGGGCCCGCATTCCCCAATTAGAATTTTTTGCAAAACCAAGAAGCACGGCTATATTCTCAATTGTGCGATCCCACGCTGAGAGCGCCATTGTGAAAAGCGCGGCCCCCTGCGGGATGCGGCGCGCCTCGCAGCCCGGTTTGGAATTGCCTCAAACCCTGTGTCATCCACACGCCAATCCATTAGCGGCATGCACCTGAGCCAGGATGAAGCCGCCGATGCAGGGCGCCGCCGGGGAGATCGGCTGCGGCCCGCGGTCATGGCGGCCCGCCTGCGTTTGCTGGAACTGGCGGAAAGGCATTCGCTGGCGGAACTGCTGCGCGCCACCCTGGATGAAGCCGAGGCGCTGACCGCCAGCCAGGTGGGGTTTTACCATTTCCTCGAGGAGGACCAGGCCACCCTATCCTTGCAGACCTGGTCCACCAACACCGCGGAGAAAATGTGCCGGGTGGAAGGGGCCAGCCGGCATTACCCCGTGGACCAGGCAGGCGTGTGGGTGGATTGCATCCGCGAGCGCCAGCCCGTGGTGCATAATGATTACGCCTCCCTGCCCCATCGCAAAGGGCTGCCGCCCGGCCACGCGGAGGTCGTGCGGGAGCTGGTGGTGCCGGTGATGCGCGCCGGCCGGATCATGGCCATCCTGGGGGTCGGCAACAAGCCGTCGGATTATGTCGCGGAGGATCTCGAGGCGGTGGGATCCCTGGCGGACCTGGCCTGGGACATCGCCGAACGGAAGCGCACCGAGGAAGCCCTGGCGGATAGCGAAGCACGGTTCCGGCAGCTGGTGGAGAATTCGCCCGCGCCCATCATGGCCCACCAGGATGGCCGCTTTGTGCTGGTGAACGATGCGGCGGCGGCGCTTTTCGGGGCACGGCGCCGGGAGGATCTGCTTGGGGCTCCGGTCCTGGACCGGGTGCATCCGGACTTCCGCGAACGGATTTTCAACCGTATGCAGGCAATGGAATCGACCGGAAAGCCGGCCCCGGCCCTCGAGGAGAAGCTGCTGCGGCTGGATGGCCAGACCATTGAGGCGGAAGTGGCCGGCACCACGTTCCTGCTTCATGGGCGCCGGGCAGTGCAGGTGGTGCTGCGGGACATCACGGAACGCAAGCGGGCCGAGGAAGTGCTGGCCCGCAGCCGGTCCGAATTGAAGGCTATCTACGACCATGCGCCGGTGATGATGTGCGTGGTGGACGCGCAACGCCGGGTGCTGTATGCCAACCCGGCTTTCACCGCCTTCACGGGCGTCAGTGATAAAGAAATGGCGGGCGGGCGCGCCTGCGGCATTTTCGGCTGCATCAACGCCCTGGATGATCCACAAGGCTGCGGCTTCGGAGCGAATTGCCGGAGCTGCGGGCTCCGGCTGGCCATGGAGGACACCATCCGCACCGGGACGGTCCATCACAGCATTGAGCACCAAACCACCCTCGTGCGCGGAAATGATTCCCGGGCGGTTTCGCTGCTGGGCTCCACCGCGCGGATTCATGCCGATGAAGAGAACCATCTGCTGCTCTGCCTGCTGGACATCACCGAGCGCCGGCGATCCGAGGAGGAGCGGGAAAGGCTCCAGGCGCAGCTCAACCAAGCCCAGAAGATGGAATCCGTGGGCCGCCTGGCCGGCGGCGTGGCGCACGACTTCAACAACATGCTCCAGGCCATCCTTGGCCACACGGCCCTGATCCTGGAGGATCTCCCGGAGGACAGCCCTCTGCGCGAGAGCCTCGAGGAGGTCCAGCAATGCGCACAACGCTCGGCCGATCTCACCCGGCAGCTGCTGGCCTTCGCCCGCAAGCAGACCGCCGTGCCCCGGCTGCTCGACCTGAACGCCACCGTGGAGGGCATGCTCAAAATGCTCCGCCGGATCATCGGGGAGGACATCAATCTGGCCTGGCTGCCCGGGGCCGGCCTTTGGCCGGTCAAGGTCGATCCCAGCCAGATCGACCAGGTGCTGGCCAACCTGTGCGTGAATGCCCGTGACGCCATCCACGGCGTTGGCAAGGTCATCCTGGAAACCCGCAACCTCACCATCCAGGAGCAGCAGGCCACCGCCCAGCCGGATTCGGCCCCCGGGGATTACGTGCTGCTGGCGGTGAGCGACACGGGCTGCGGCATCGACCAGGCCACGCTGGGGCACCTTTTCGAGCCGTTTTTCACCACCAAGGGGCCCGGCCGCGGCACGGGCCTGGGTTTGGCCACCGTTTACGGCATTGTCAAGCAGAACCAAGGCTTTATCCAAGTGGAAAGCGCTCCCGGCCGGGGGGCCACCTTCCGCGTCCACCTGCCCCGCCACCAGGGCGTGCCCGCGCCTGGTCCCACCTCCACAGCGGCGGCGCTCACGGCGGCGGCCGGCGGCCATGAAACCATTTTGCTGGTGGAGGATGAAGCGGTGATTTTGAAGATTGGCAAACGGGCGCTGGAGACTTTGGGTTATCAAGTGCTGGCGGCGGCATCCCCCGGGGAAGCCCTCCAGTTGGCCCAATCTTATGCCGGTGAAATCCACCTGGTGATGACGGACGTGGTGATGCCGGAAATGAATGGGAATGAACTCACGCGCCAGCTAAAGCTCCTCAAGCCGAAGCTGAAACACCTGTTCATGTCCGGCTACACCGCCGATGTGATTGCCCGCCACGGCGTGGTGGAGGACGGCCTTCCCTTCATCCAAAAACCTTTCAAAGTGGAGGCCCTGGCCCGCAAGGTGCGGGAGGTGCTGCAAAGCCAGGTGGACCACCCGCTTTGAGTGGCCTCCACCCAGGCGGGATCCGTTGGATGGTATTCATGGACACTATAGTTTTGGCTTTGCGGATGGCCTCCAGCCAATGCCCACAAATCATTGGATCAGGCAATCCCACGCCTTTCTTTTCCCAGGCTGCGGTTTCACGAAAAACTTCGCGGTTTGGGCTTTAATGTTTCAGCGATTTACTTTACTTTTCCGTTATGGCGCAGCGCTTCAATACCACGGGTCCCTGTTTCCCGGCGGAGCATTACCTGCTCCCCCCGGAGGATCGTTGCCCGGGGGTAATGGACTTGATCGAGGAGAAGCAGTTCTTCGTCATCCACGCCCCCCGCCAAACCGGCAAAACCACTCTGCTGAACGCCCTGGAAGGGAGGCTCAATTCGGCAGATAAGTTTCATGCCATCTATTGTTCGCTGGAAAGCGTTCAGGGCATGGATGAGCTGGAGCGAGGCATTCCGGCTGTGCTGGCGTGCTTGGAATCCTCCTTGCGCTATCATCCCAAGCTGCAGCCCCAGGTTAAGCTGCTGGCCGCGAACCACTGGCCTCTGAATACCCGGATCAAGGATGGCCTCACCAGTTTGATCCAAGCCATCGACCGCCCCCTGATCATTTTCTTCGATGAAGCCGATTGCCTGGGCGGGGAGACGTTGATCTCCTTTTTGCGCCAGTTGCGGGATGGCTATGTGAACCGGGGGCGCATCCCGTTTGTGCATTCCCTGGCCTTGGTGGGCATGCGCAATATCCGCGATTACCGGGCGCAAGTGCGGCCCGAGGGCCAGACGCTCGGCTCGGCCAGCCCGTTCAACATCGCCGTGGAAAGCCTGACCTTGAAGTATTTTTCCCGGGACGAGATCGCCGCCCTGTATCAGCAGCACACCGATGCCACCGGCCAGGCATTCCCCCCGGAATTGGTGGATGCGGTATCCGGGCTGACCCTCGGCCAGCCGTGGCTGGTGAACGCCCTGGCCCGGGAGATGATTGTGAAAACCTGCCGCAACGACTTCACCGTGCCATTGACCGCCGGCCTGGCCCAGGACGCGGCGGAGCAGATCATCCTGCGGCGGGACACGCACATCGACAGCCTGCTGGAACGGCTCCAGGAGGAGCGGGTGCGGCGGATCATTGAGCCGGTATTATGCGGAGAGGGTGACAGCATCAATCCCCTGGAAAGCGATTACCAATTCGTGCGCGACCTGGGCTTGATCCGCAGCGACCGGGGCGTGCTGCGCATTGCCAATCCGATTTATAATGAAGTCATTGCCCGCACTTTGAATTTCCATGTTCAGGAGCGGTTGCCGGTGGAACTTATCCATCGCTGGATGGACGGCACGACCCTCGATCTGGATGGTCTGCTCAAAAGCTTCCAGGAGTTCTGGCGGGACCACAGCGAGGCGTGGCGGGAGCGGTTCCAATACAAGGAAGCGGCGCCCCACCTCGTTTTGCTGGCCTTCCTGCAGCGGGTGGTCAACGGCGGCGCCAAAATCAGCCGGGAATTCGCCACGGGCACGCGCCGGGTGGATGTGTGCGTGGAATACGCCGGCCGGCGCTACCCCATCGAGATGAAGCTGGTCCGGGACCGGAATACGCGGGAGGAGGGCCTGGCGCAGCTCGCCCGGTATATGGATACCCTGGGAGCCCGGCAAGGCTGGCTGCTGCTGTTCGGCGCCCAATCCGCCGTCCCGTGGGAGCAGCGCCTCACCTGGGAAACCGTGGCGCGCGAGGGGCGGGCCATCCAGGTGGTGGGGCTTTAGGGCCGGATTTTCCCGGGCCGGATGTCCGCAGATTAACCTTTGCCGGCCAGGCTCAAGCGCGTAGGATTATGCTGGCTATGGCGCGGCGCTTCAATACCACGGGTCCCTGTTTCCCGGCGGAGCATTACCTGCTCCCCCCGGAGGAGCGCTGCCCCGGCGTGATGGATTTGATCGAGGAGAAGCATTTCTTCGTCATCCACGCACCCCGCCAAAGCGGCAAAACCACTCTGCTGAACGCCCTGGAAGGGAGGCTCAATTCGGCGGATCAGTTTCATGCCATCTATTGTTCGCTGGAAAGTGTGCAGGGCATGGATGAGCCGCAGCGCGGCATTGAGGGGATTTTGAACTGCCTGGAGTTTGCCATCAAGTATCACCCCGGCTTGCGCAGTGGCCTGCCCCAACTGCTGCGCGAAAGCAGCGGCAACACCGCTTTGCGGTCCTTTTTGACCGATCTGGCCAGCGCCGCCAGCCGGCCGGTGGTTCTCTTTTTCGACGAGGCCGATTGCCTGGGCGGCGAAACCTTGATCTCCTTTTTGCGCCAATTGCGGGATGGCTATGTGAACCGGGGGCGCATCCCGTTTGTGCATTCCCTGGCCTTGGTGGGCATGCGCAATATCCGCGATTACCGGGCGCAAGTGCGGCCCGAGGGCCAGACGCTCGGCTCGGCCAGCCCGTTCAACATCGCCGTGGAAAGCCTGACCTTGAAGTATTTTTCCCGGGACGAGATCGCCGCCCTGTATCAGCAGCACACCGATGCCACCGGCCAGGCATTCCCCCCGGAATTGGTGGATGCGGTATCCGGGCTGACCCTCGGCCAGCCGTGGCTGGTGAACGCCCTGGCCCGGGAGATGATTGTGAAAACCTGCCGCAACGACTTCACCGTGCCATTGACCGCCGGCCTGGCCCAGGACGCGGCGGAGCAGATCATCCTGCGGCGGGACACGCACATCGACAGCCTGCTGGAGCGGCTCCAGGAGGAGCGGGTGCGGCGGATCATCGAGCCGGTGCTGCTGGGGGAAGGGGACGATATCCAGCGCCAATCGAACGATTTCCAGTTCGTCCGGGATTTGGGCCTCATCCGCGATGATCAGGGCACCCTCATGATCGCCAATCCCATCTACAATGAGGCCATCGCCCGCACTTTAAATTCAGACCTGCAGTTCAGCCTGCCCCGGGAGTTGATCCATCGCTGGATGGACGGCACGACCCTTGACCTGGACGGCCTGCTCAAAAGCTTCCAAGAGTTCTGGCGGGACCACAGCGAGGCGTGGCGGGAGCGGTTCCAATACAAGGAAGCGGCGCCCCACCTCGTTTTGCTGGCCTTCCTGCAGCGGGTGGTCAACGGCGGCGCCAAAATCAGCCGGGAATTCGCCACGGGCACGCGCCGGGTGGATGTGTGCGTGGAATACGCCGGCCGGCGCTACCCCATCGAGATGAAGCTGGTCCGGGACCGGAATACGCGGGAGGAGGGCCTGGCGCAGCTCGCCCGGTATATGGATACCCTGGGAGCCCGGCAAGGCTGGCTGCTGCTGTTCGGCGCCCAATCCGCCGTCCCGTGGGAGCAGCGCCTCACCTGGGAAACCGTGGCGCGCGAGGGGCGGGCCATCCAGGTGGTGGGGCTTTAGGGCCGGATTTTCCCGGGCCAACTCGCCAGCCTGTTAACGGGTAACTTCCAGTCGTTTGATAATACTGCTATCTTTCCCGTTTAAAATTTAGGAGCGGCAGGTGTTTGGCTGCCGGGTGCGGTTTGACTTCCCCATCTGCAAGCTGTTGGATTTTGACGGAGCGGGCGAAGGCGGGGGCGGAGAAAGGAACGTCCTCCGGCCGTCATCGTGCTGGCCAACTGGCTGGCGCAGCAGCCCCAGCGGAAGATGACGGAGCGGTTTGATCGGAAATGGGATCTGACGCAGCGTCTTTATGACTTGGGATTGAAAAAGCCGGAGGTCTGGGAGCTGTATCGGCTGATTGACTGGCTGATGCGGCTGCCGAGAGCGCTGGAACAGGCTTTCAAGCAGCGGGTGTTTGACTACGAAAGGAGCCAAGCAATGCCTTACGTGACAGGTATTGAGCGGATGGCCATGAAAGAAGGCTGGCAAAAAGGCCAA
>CAYPCQ010000054.1:0-56635 GCA_964409245.1 uncultured Verrucomicrobiota bacterium | reverse complement strand
CGGTTGGCAAAAACCCGCTGCCGATCAATTTTTGTGCGCGCATTTGGCGGACCCTGGGATTTTAGATCGAATCTAACAAAGCAGAACTAATGTGCAAAAGGCGCTGGCGGGCACAGGCATCGCGGAGGGGACAGTGGTGCACGGTGCGCCCCCGAATCCGTTTCAACCGGTCATTCAGAATGCTTTCCGCCGTAAAGAGCGATGCAGGCACGCAATTCCCGCTCCCGGATTCCCAGTCCATCAGAGTGCCGGCGCGACCATCGTCCATGACTTTCCCCGGCAGGTTGCGGGCATAAGGTGCCGGCGAGGTGCCGGGCATGACGGCGTTTTGGATGAAGGCCCGCAGGGCCTTGCCCGGAGCTGAAAGCATAATCCCTCTCCGCGCCCGGGAAAGGGCCGGGGTGAGGCGCATCCCTTAATCCTCAGCCATCAATCATCTGGCGCCATCGTAATCCTCATTAAACGGGGCTTGGGAATACACGCCGCGGCGCGTTTTCAACCGCTTGACAGCCACGACTGCGAACAGGCATCATGGCCTGGTTAAACGTTTAACACGGCATATTGCCGAGTCCCTGGCAATAGGCGCCCTGAAACGGAGCGGACTGGCACGCAATAAGCATGGCGACCATCAAAGATGTTGCGCAGCAGGCGGGGGTATCCATCGCCACCGTCTCCTATGTGCTCAACAAAAAACGGCCGGTCACAGCCGCGGTGGCTCGCCGGGTGGAGCAGGCCGCCAGTCAACTGCATTACGTTCCTTCCGGCACCGCCCAAAAACTCCGGCGCGGCCGCACCGCTGTTATCGGCCTGGTCACAGACAATATCTCGAACCGATTCCCTGCGCGGCTGACGCACGGCCTCGCCACGGCCGCGGCCACCGAAGGCTATAGCATTTTGATCTCAGACCTCCATGACAAGGCTGAGAACGAAGTTCGCGCGCTGGAGATTCTGGTGCGAGAACAGGTGGAGGCAATCGTTTACTGCGGCTTCGGCGCCGCGGAGGAGCAACTGCTCCAGATTCACCGCTCCGGGACTCCCGTGGTGGTCGTGGACAAACCGCCGGCCAGCAACGCGCTGCCTAGTGTATTGATTGACAATCGGGGCAGCACCCTCCTCGCTTTGGAGCACCTTTGGGCGCTGGGTCATCGCCAAATCCGTTTTATCAGCGGCGACCCCGGGAATCGAAACACCACTCTCCGCAATCAGGCGTTCCGGGATTTTCAGCGCCGGCACCGCTTGGCCGGCGCCGGTTCGGATATTCTCACGGGCTCCTATTCCATCGAGCACGGATACGCCAGCGCGCTGAGGCTGCTGGATCGGCAACCGGGGTTTACCGCGGTATTTTGTGGTGACGACATGATCGCCTTTGGCGTGATGGCCGGCCTTAAATCGAAGGGCCGGCGCATTCCGCAGGACGTTGCTGTGGTTGGCTTCGGCAATGACCCGCTGGCGGTGGTGGGGGATCCCAGCCTGACCACCATTCATTACCCCATGGTCGAGATGGGGCGGCGCGCTTTCGAAGTTTTCCGCAGTTTGCGCGACGGCAGCAGGAGATCCACACCCCACGAACACCTTGAGACGAGCCTGGTTGTCCGCCGCAGCACGGATCCCAGCCTGCCGGTCTGCGCGAGTAATGAACTTGCCGCGATCATGGACGTGCCAGCTTCGCAACCGCCTTCGAGGGTTTCATAACCGGTGAATCAACCATGAATCAATCCATCCCTGCCGCGGGGCTTATCAACCACCGGATTTTCCTGAAGCGCGCCTATCTGGCCGCAGGCCCCACTTTGGGCCTCCCTCTTTTTGTTCCGGTAGCGCCCGGCCTGGGCCCGGATGGAAACGTGGCATCCCGTCCCGTCCGGACGTTCGCCGCGGCTCAGCTGGCCCAGGCCAAAACCATCAGCCAAACCTTATTATAAAAGGAAATGACGACCCCATGCACTCCCATCCCATGAAAACCTCAACCTCCACCCGCAAGAGCACCGTGGCGCTCCTGCTGCTGGCCACGCTGGTTCTGGCGCGTTCCGCCACTCCCGCTGCACCCGCCTGGTTTGATCAGGTGCTGGTCGGAATGGAAATCGGCCCGACGGGTGCGCAGTTCGGGCACAGTGATCCGAAAGATAAACGCTATTGCGCCCGCTTTGACGGACGCGAGATCGTCCGTCACGCGGTGGCCGCGCAGAGCGAGTATCTCGTGATGTGGGTGCGCGATGGCGACTATGCCTACTACGACTCGAGACTCCTGCCCAAGGCGCCCGGCCTCGGCCTGCGCGATCCGCTGGCAGAGGCGCTGGCTGAGGCCCGGCCCCACAAACTGCCGATCATCGCCTACTGCGTTGTGCAACAAGGCGGGCATTTCTTGAAGGCGCATCCGGAATGGGAAATGCGCGGCGCCGATGGCCAGCCCATCGGGCGCTTTTGCCTGAACTCCGGCTACCTGGAGGCCATGAAGCAAATCGTGGCCGAGGAACTCGCCTACGGGATTGATGGTTTCCACCTGGACATGCTCGACCAGGGCTTTGGCCCGCCTTACGGCTGCTGGTGCGGCGCCTGCCAGGACCAGTTCCAGAAGGAATCCGGCCACCCGCTGCCCAAAGGCGCGGCCTGGGACGCCGCCTGGGATAAGATGCTGGAGTTCCGCTATCGCTCCAGCGAACGATTCGAGAAGGCGCTGGCGGCGCACATCAAGTCACTCAATCCGCGCGCCTCCGTGGATTTCAACTACCACGGGAATCCGCCGTTCTCGTTCGAAGTGGGGCAGCGCCCCGTGCAGCACGCGGGCAATGGTGATTTCATCACGGGCGAAACCGGCGTCTGGGGTTTCAGCGCGTTGGCGGTCGGCCTGAACGCCGAGTTCTACCGCGCGGCCGCACCCCGGCAGCGGGTGCAGGTCGCCATGCAGCGCGGCGTCCGCATGTATCATGACCAGACAACCCGCCCCCTGAACGACCTGCGCTGGGAGATGTTCACGCTGCTCGCGCACGGCGCGTTCGTGACCATGGTGGACAAATCCGCCTTTGAGGGCTGGCTGGATCCGGTGGCCTACGGGCGTTTTGGCCAGCTCTTCCGGGAGGTGCAGGCCCGGCGCGCCCACTTTGGCCAGCCACCTGTCCAGGAGGTGGGAATCTACTACAGCAGCCGCACCCGGGACTGGGTGGGCCGCGAGCAGCCGTCCGACTATTTCATGGCCTTCCAGGGCGCGCACAAGGCGATGGTTTACGAACATATCCCCTGGGGTGTGCTGCACGAGGAGAACCTGTCCTTGGACGGGCTCAAGCGTTTCCCAGTCGTGCTGCTTCCGAACGTGGGCATCCTTTCTGAAAAAGACGTTGGTCTGCTGCGCCGTTACGTGGAAGAGGGTGGCCAGGTGGTTGCCACCGGCCTCAGCGGTTGCTATGACCGCCTGGGGAACCTGCAATCGAGAGCGTCGCTGGAGGCGCTGGCCGGGGCCCGCCTGGTGCGCAAACTCGATTCCACGGATAACTGGATCAGGTTTCCTCAACCCTCCATCCACGGCCATCTCCTGGCGCCCGCCGGGCCCGCCAACTGGCCTTTCCTCGTGCGGGGACCGGCAGCCGTCCTTGAGGTGGCCACCGCCGAGCCCTTCGGCGAGTTGCTCCAGCCGCTCCGGACGGAACTCCATGAGCAGAAACGCTACCCCGAAGATTGGCCGCTCAGCCCGGGCGCTCCCGCCGGCCCCGCCCTGCTGCTGAACCCAATCGGCAGGGGCCGCGTGCTCACGATCGCCGCTTCGCCGGATTGGGCCTCCGCCAGCGATCATCACATCGTGGAGGCCCGCAAGCTCCTGGCCAATGCGGTCCGAGCTCTGAACCCGGCGCCGCGCATCCGGATTTCCGCTCCTGCCACCGTTGAGGCCGTCGTCACGGAGGACCCGGCGGCGCGCATCCTGCGTGTTCACCTGCTCGGCTACAACGCCCCACCCCAAACCACGCCGCCCAGGAACCGGCCCTGCGTGTTGCCCTCCACGATTGAGGATGCCCCCATCTTCCGCGTGGCCATCGAGCTGGATCGCCCGGTGATACGCGCTGAAGCGCTCGCCAAAACCACCGAACTCAAAGCCAGTGCCCGCGGCGTTGAGGCCACAGTGAACGACATTCACGAAGTCCTGCTGCTCTTTTATTAGCACCCGCCTGCCCGGCAGCAAAACCCGGGTGCCGTTGGGCATTTGCCGCCCCATTTGTCAGCGATTGGTCAGGAGAAGGTGAGTGGCTGCGTGGTTTTTCTGCTGCGCAAGTCGTTGAAGCTGAATGGGGAGTCCGGCAGGACTTGAACCTGCCAGAACCGCATTTTTTGAGCCATCCAGAGTAGTCATTTTTTTACCTTTTTATACGAACTTGCACGGCAATATACATGACGCCGCCCAATGATTGCAAGCCCTTTGTGCAAGTCGGCGCATTTTTGTGCGGAAAAAACGTTGTCAAAACGTTGTCACACCTGCATTGCCGGAAAGCGCCCCAAAAACGTTGTCAAAACGTTGTCAGACTCAAGGCCGGTTCCCCCGGCGGCCTTCGCCCAGGATGAAAGATTTATTTTTTTGTGGCGGTGGCCCCTGCGGGTGGCGGTGCCGGTCGGCCTGCGGCGTGGAGCCGAAGGCGGTGGCGGCCTGCGCCGGGTGGCGGTGCCGAAGGCGGCGAGGCGTGGCGGTGGCGAGGGTGGGGCCACGGCGGGCGGTGGCGATGGAGCCGAGGGCCGGGTGGCGGATCGGACGGCCTGCGGGCGAGGCGGTGGCGAAGGTGCCAAGGGCGGTGGCGAGGCGGTGCCCGGCGGCTTGGTGCTGGAGGGCGAGGCGGTGGCGGATCGGATGCTCCCCCGGCGGGTTGGTGCTGGATGGGTGGAGCCATCGGCGAAGGTGTCGGCGCAGGGCGAAGGTGGGATCGTCCGGGGTGTCCGGAGGTGGCGGCGAGGCGGTGCCGGGTGAACCTGCCCGGCGGCGGTTTGGGTGGCGAAGGTGATGGTGCCGGTGGCCTGCGGGCGGCGCCGTCCCCCGGGGGGGAAGCGGGGGGGGCACGGTATCGCGCGCGCGTGATGTGTATGCCCCTCAGCTATAAACCAGTCGTTTTTCGGGAAATGAAAGGGGGGAGCGAATGGCCCGGGTGGGCAACCCCATGGCCTACTATCAGACTGACTTAATCACGCGATCAGTAATATTAGATATACTGATTTTGCGGCGGCGGTAATGAAGGGGCCATCCGCCGTTTGGCTGAACGAAATCAGCGTGGGGCGGCCGGTTTTGCGGGCATGGATTTGGGGCTTTGACCCTGCTAATCTCGCAAGTTTCGATAATCTCGGCCATCGGGGCATCGAAATTAGCGAGATTAGCGAAATTAGCAGGGGTGTCTGGCCAAAACTAGGGGGCGGCGGGGGGGCGGGGCAGGGTATAAACCACGCTTTGGCGGCCGCCTCGGGCGGGGGGTGGGAGGCAGGTGCGGGTCATTTCCCCGGTGCCCGCCAGTTGGTCGAGGAAACGGGCGGCGGTTTCGGCGCTCCCGAACACGTGGCTCTGAGCCGCCTCCGATGCGGTGATCGAACCGTTTTTGGCAACCAGCTCATGGATGCGCTCAAGTTGCTTCGCGCGGCGCTCGGACTCGCTGGACTCATGGAGCCGCATTAGCTGGCCGCGAAACCAGCAGACCAGCCGGATGGCGGCGCTCATGGTCGCCCGGGAAATTTCCCGATTGGCCAGCTTGGGGTCGGCGGCGGCGTGGAGCACGACGGCCAAGCGATAGGCGTGCTCTTTCCACCGGGCGAAAAACCGACTGACGTGCGCGTAATCTGAATGGAAGGCATCGACGTTGCCATTATGCCAGACTCGCAAAAGCGCCAGAGCGTCGGGCGCCAGGGTCGAATGCTTGGGTTCGGCGAGATCACGGTAGTTGTGGAGCAGCCCACGGATCAGCTGGCGCCATGCCGACCGGGATTCGGGGTCGATTGGCCGGTGGCGCTCGTGCATCCGCGCAGGTTCGGCACGGGAATTTGAGATGAGGCAGCGGGGCAGGAAGCCGCCCTCGAGCAAGGCCGGATTAGCGAACAGCGTTTGGATTTTGTCCTCTTGAACGAGCCAGATAAGAGATAGGCACGGTGCCCGCAGGGCGACGGGCGGGCGGTTCACGCGGGCCACGTCCACCGCGTCCCCGGACCACGCGGAAACCAGCAAGGTGTCGTCGGTGCGTTTGAGGGAGTTGTAACGCCCGAGCAGGTTGTTGATGCACGACCCGGCGTCGGCGGAGGTGCTGGCCAAAACTTCGTTGCGCCCCTGAAGCAAAACGCCCAGTTCCTCGCTGGTTACATCGGAAACATGCAGGATGGGAATCGTCATTTTTACCTCCAGTTCCGCCAAGGTTTTCTCGAGGTTCGCCAGCTCGGCCACGGGGTCGCGGTCCGGGTCGGCGCGGTCCTTCGGCTTGTAGTTTTTTTTGGGCAGATCGATCTCTTTTTCGACCAGGGCTTTTTCCGCCCGCAAGCGCGGCAATTCGCGGGTTTTGAAGTCGGAAACAACCTCCGCCTCGTAATCCAGCACGGGCGCCATCAGCTCTTTAAAAACGAGTGATTTCCCGCTGCCAGAAAACGCCACTCCAAGCACATACAGATTCGCGCGGGCGAGAACTCCGATGTCTGTTTGGACCGCAATCCCTTTGCCGATGGCGAGCGAGAGGATCCCAAGCGCCACGGGGGCGGCAAGGTCCAGCGGAACGCGGAGCGACTGGCATACGGTCTCGACGTAGACACGAAGGGCTCGGGGCAGAGCGTCGGCCGGGAAGCCGGTGTCGGCCTCGTCATCGGGCGGGGGCGGGTAATCGCCCGCTTTGGTGGGGCGGCGGGGGATGGGCCGCTCGGAAGCCGAGGGCGGGGCGCTGACGGGGGGCGTGGCTACCGTGTCCGCCGGGGAAGCCTCCGGCGCGCGTAGTCCGTTTTCGATTAGGAAATGGTCTAATTTTGAAAATGACATAATTTGCTTGGTTCAGTTTTGGTTCAAAATGGAAGGTTGTGGCGGGCGGCGGCTGGCCATTGGCAGATCGGCACGCCCGGGTTGCCGGGGGCCAGGAATAGCAGGCGCTGAACGCCCTGTTTTTCGGCGCGCTCGCAACCGGGCAGGCGCGAAAGGCGAACCGCCGTTAAGGCGCCCGGGTCCGCGCCCATCGCCGCCAGCGTTTTTTTGTAGGGCAGGACCTGAAAATCCCAGTTGAACTTGGTGGGTGCGGCCACGCGCCAGAGGGCATGAATGGACCTCCCTCCAGACGTGTACATGGCGCAGATGGGCAAGGGAAGCTGGCACACAATCTTGAGCCACATATCGGGCGGCAGTTCATCGCTTTCCAAAACTGCCCACCTGAACGCGGTTGCAGTCCGCACTGAACGGCACGAGTCATCCAACCATTGCCCGCTAACCGGATTGACGAGGAACCAAGCGCCCAGTGCCTGGCCCGTTTGCAGTTGTTTCAGGGCCTGCGGGGCGTTTGCCTCGCCCACTCGGAACGTGTAAAACGGGTGTTTTGACTTCATGTCGTTGAAGAGCAAAACTTTTTCTCCTTTGTAATATAGAGCCTCGAGAAATTGCGCGGGTGACACGGTGGTGGGATCAATGGGGCTTCGCGCAATAAGCTCTGACTCGCCGAACCCACCGGCCTTGCTCGAGAGGGCATTCAATTTTTCAATGTCAGGTTTGATGTCGGCCAAGCGGGCGGGCGGCGGTGGCGGCGGCGGCACATGTGCCGCGTGGCTTACCTCCCCGGCCACCAGCCAGCCGTGTGCTCGCCTCGGTGCGGCGGCGGCGGCAGAGCGCAGCTTGTGGCGCAGCTCTGACTCGCTCCACGGTGGCAGACAGCGCCCGTTGTAATCGGCCAGGATGGGCCAGGCATGGCCTTCGCCAAGCGCGAAGCCATGTAGTAATGCCGTGGCCACCGCGAAGGTTTGATTGTGCCCACCTTGGCCGGAAATGGCGGGCGGCATTTTGGCCACGTAGAGCGCGGCACGATTTTGTAGCGAGGGTGCTATCATAATGATTGCAGTTGGCGCCCTCGGGGAGTATGGTAGCGGTGTCTAAGCTCACTCCCAGCCCCTCGAGGGCTTTTGTTCATTCGCAAACTGCGGTCTGCATCCTCAACAGGGCGTTTGAAACGGCGGTCCAGTTGAACAAAATGCGCCGCCCAATCCGCACGTAAGGGATCCTCCGGGCCTTGCGCCAAATGCCTAATGTCCGGCGACAAATGGGCAAGCGCTTCAACAATTCCTTCTCGCTGAGGAATCCATCACTACCTGCATTAATTGGCTCTATCATACCCAAACATCATCGATGTAGCACAAAGTTGCGAGCATCTGTCAAAAAATAGTTGTTCCCCGAAAATGCTATTGATGCCGGGTCCAAATGGACTTTGCGGTGAATCGCGATGCATCTGCAAGTGCTTAAGGCGCAGCGGATTGCACTAGGGCGCAAAAAAGCCCCATTTTCCATGGAGAAAACAGGGCGCTCGGAAGTCCGCCGTATTCGCTGCGGAAATCGAAAATATTTTCGGGGGGCCCGCCGGAAATCAGGCGGTGGCGGCGGGCAGCAGGGGGATCACGTTTTCGGAAGCCACGGCGGGGGCGATGGAGAACCATGCTTCACCCTCGGCCTTGGTGGCGAGGCCGCGATAGCTCTGATGCAGTATTTGAGGCGTGTGCCCAGAGGTTTTTGCCGTGGTGTTTTCGTTGCCGGAAATGGCATAATGGAAGGTGACGAAAGCGTGTCTCAAGCCGTTTTGTTTTCGAGGCAGTCCTATGGCCGAACAAAGCCGCTCAAAATGCTCATGGTAGGCGATTTCGCACATGGTCCAGACGGGGCCAGTTTTCCCTTGGTGAGGCTGGAGCCATTGCGCCAAGCTGGGGCAAATTTCAACCAGCCTCCTTTGGCGAGTCTTGGATTTACTTGTGGAGATTTCAATATGGCCGGGGATTCTGAACACATCTTCCCACTCCAAACGCAGAAGTTCGCTGGTGCGCAGGCCACCGAGCGCGCCGATGGCGATTACGATTTGGATGGGTGGGTCGGCGGTATCCAGCAGGCGGCGCAGCTCGGTGGGAGCATAAAACTGGGTCTCGCTTTGATGGGCGCGCTCGGGGCGCAGGCCATCGCAATCCCCGAGGCGGGAGGTTGCGGCCAGATAATCCTGGCGGATGGCCCAGCTTAAAAAGTTCCTGACCGTGTTTCGGTAGTGGTTTCTAGTTTTGGAGCCAAGCTCCCGCAGTCCACCCAAAAAAAGATTCAGATGCTCCTTGGTGAGCGTGCTCAGCTCGGTGGCCGGGAAGGTTTGCGCGAGCCGTTTCAGATGGATGGAGATCTGATAATGGTATTTGGGGGAAAGGCCTTTGGCGGACTTCGTCTTGACCTCTTGATCACGGATGAACTCGGTGACGGCGTCCTCGACCGTTATCCGCCGCACGGTGCCAAGGCTTTCCTTGAACCGTTGCAGCGCCTCCAGAATGGGTGCGCCTTCCATGATCCGATCCGCTTCCAGCGCCAAAGAGAGAGCTGTAGTCACGGAAAACTGCCTTCCCGTAACCCGGAAATGAGCGGCGAGGGCGTCCCGGGCGGCGAGGGCGTCCCTGATTTCCCTTCCCGAAAGGGATGGTTCAGCGGAGTCAGACGCCAAATCCCGGACGATTTTTTCTGAGGCTGCCCTCGCCTCGGCATAGCTGGGGAAAGCTCGGAAGATGGGTTTGCCCGCGTGTCGGTAATACAGCCGGTAGCTTCGATAGCGGCCGTTGGGAGCGTAAATGGTGCAAGTCTCCCCCTTGAACCTGACCGTGAGCGGATATTTCATCTTGGGATCGGAGGCGGATTTCGTTGTCAAAACGTTGTCAACGTCTGAACTTTCCCGAAATCCCCTTATTTTAATGGTGCGCTTAGCAGGACTTGAACCTGCAACCTGCTGATCCGAAGTTGTTCTCTTGACGGTAGCACGCGGTCGTGGCAAATTGCTGCTGATAGCAGATGCACAATAGCACTCAGTAAAGACGGGCACTGTATGAATTGTCTGACACAACCAGCTACCACTCGCCGCGACAGAAAAAGTGTCCAAGAAGTGTCCAAGCACGAAAATGACCCTGCTCGCGCATCGTCCAAGATGGCTCGCGCCATCCAGGAGGAGCCACCCGCCGCATCATCCGGGCGGACCACCGGTCCGGCTTCTGATCGAGAGTCAGAAGGACTGGGAAAGACAAATGCGAACTACTGGCGGAAGCGGCTTTATCGCAACACCTACACCCGCGATGGCAAGAGCCACGAGGTCAAGGAGTGGAACGTCAAGATTCAACACTTGGGCATCCGTAAGACTTTTTCACTCCGCTCCGCGAACAAGGACATCGCCGCCGCTACCGCCAGGGACGCTTACCTTGCCATCGTGTCCAAAGGCTGGGCCGCTGCCGAGGCGGTGTTCAACCCCGATATGCTGGCCAGGAAGGACGACCCGTCACTGGCTGATTTCTTCGCGGAAGTGGAGGCCAAGGCCAGTCTCAAGCCGAAGACGTTCAGGAACTACGTCAGCTCATTCAGGACCATCGTCAGCGGCATCCTCGGCCTCGGCAAAGACAAGGCGAAGTATGACTACCGGGCTGGAGGCCAGAAAAGTTGGGTCGCCAACGTGGACGCGACCAAGCTGTCAGCGATCACTCCTGACCGAATCCAGGCGTGGAAGGTGGGGTATCTCAAGGGCGCTGGTGACAGCCCCGCTGACAAAGCCAGCGCCAAGCGCACGATTAACTCCTACATTCGCTGCGCTCGCTGCCTGTTTGCCGGTAGTATCCTCAAGTTCGTCAAGGTTCGGCTGCCGCAGCCTTTGCCGTTCGAGGGTGTGGAGTTGGAGGAGGCCGGGTCCACGCGATACAAATCCAAGATTAACCCGAAGCTGTTAATGATCGCCGCCAAGAACGATCTGCGAGAGGCGCACCCTGAAAGCTATAAGGCTTTCCTGCTCGGCCTGCTCTCCGGCCTGCGCCGCTCGGAAATCGACCTGCTGGAATGGGACGCCATCGACTGGGAGAACAACCGCATCTGGATCGGCACTACCGAGCACTTCGATGTTAAAACCGAAGACTCCGAAGATTTTGTAGAGGTCGATCCCGAAGTGTTGACCGAGCTTCGCGGCTTCATGAATGGAAGCCAGTCACCGTTCGTCCTAAACTCCCACCAGCCTCCCCGCGTCGGTCTTGACCGCCAATACTACCGATGCCAGCACGTCTTCCGGCACCTGACGGCGTGGCTGCGGAGTAAAGGGGTTAAGGCCAATAAGCCAATCCACGAGCTGCGTAAGGAATTTGGCAGCCTGGTGAATGAGAAATTTGGCATCTATGCGGCCAGCCGGGCGCTTCGCCACAGCGACATTACCACCAGCGCACGGCACTACATCGCCAAGAAAGAGCGCGTGACGGTGGGCCTCGGCCATCTCCTCACTGAACCTACCACGCCCCAGGCCGTTCCTGAGCAGGCCAAGGGGGCAGTGGCGTAACGGCTACGGTCGTGGTCCCCGGCCCCCGATTGGGGGCCTGCCTGCGGTTTTCCGGTAGCAGCCATCGTCTCCAGGCGGCTTGCCCCGCCAACGCCTGCATATTGCGCGGCTGTTCAACGCGAGATTGCTTTAGTTTACACGGCCCCGCAGGCCGCATTGATCGCATTGGCAATGCCCCATTACGGTCGGGTAGAAATTGTTTACACGCCCGCAAGGCACCCACAAGGCATTCATCCTCAGACACAATCCCAACTTCTCAGCGGATTCGATCTCACGTCCGCTGACGATCCCCCACCGCTCCGTTCTATCCAGAGCCGCAGTTCGCGCCGGACACACACGTCCTGCTGCTGTGCGGCTGTAGATACAACGTATGAGCAATCAAAACACAGCAGAGACGGGCAGGCTCCTGACGATCAGTGAGCTTGCGTCACAACTCCGCGTCCACCGCGAATCAACCCGTCGTTGGCTTCGGAAAGGGCGCATCAAAGGACTCAAGGCCGGAAGTCGATGGCGCATTGCCGTAGGTGAACTGGAACGGCTACAACGGGAGGGCGTATGAAGCGCAAGAACAAGGATAAGGGTGGCCCCCAGACTGGGGGTGCCATCACTGATGCCAAAGGTCAACCCACCGGCGCTCACGTTTTGCCAGAGGCGCAGATCGAAGGCGAAGTCAGGTCCGCCGTGCTTGCGGTTTCCGCAGCTACCCACCCGGCGACTGAGATCGGGAAGGCCGAGTCGGTAGCAATTCGTCTGCGAAAGCTCCTGGCCAAGCGTCAGGCCACTGAAAAGGATGAGGGAGGCAGAAAACAGCGCCCCGCTCCTCGTGAGAGCGGGGCGACAAACGAGCAAGGCAACGAACCGCGAAGTTCGCAAGCTCCGTCGCTAAATACACCGGCACGGATAGCAGCACAACCATCCGCTGGTTATCTTCACGCGCCCGCACATGGGGCAGCCGACGCCGGGCAGGGTTCACGGGGACCAGCGACGGCCCCCAACCGCAAGTTTAAGCCCGCCCCGCCAGCGCCGGGAGAAGTGGCGCTGGGGAGTGGCAGCGCCCCTGGCGCGACGGTTCCCGCAGATGTGCAAGCTCAGGTTGCTCGCTCGGTCCAGATGGACGCCAAACCAACTGGCAAGGTAACCTACTCGAAGCGGTTCCCCTGGTTGAAGGGGCTGGCTTTTGGCGGCAACGCCAATGATCTGTTGATTGGCCGCGACGACATCCCCGAAGTTGAACGGGAACCGCTGTGGAAATGGTGGGCATCCCGCCCGGAGCTTGGCGACGCGAGTGGTTCATTGATTTGGGAGCACACGTATGGGCTGTGGCGAGATGAACTGGCAGGGCATGTCGTTTATGTTCCTGAACATGGATGCTGGTGGAAACGTGAAGCCCTGGAGGTAAGCGCCAATTCGGCTGTGGTTCGGGCGGTCATTGGCCCCGCAGCCAAAGCTGGGCAAGCTCACCCCGGAGCCGTCGATCCCCAAAAGCCCAAGGGTAGGCAGACTTCCATCAAAGCCGCGATCCGCAGGACTCGCCGCGACTCAGGCATGAGTGGCCCCGTAGCGACGATCATCACCACGGAGCACCCAGGTCTTTGGCCCCATCCCCGCCCCGGCACGCAGCGTTGGGAACTGTGGGAGTTCTTCGGCAAGCACTTCGGGGAGGAACACGCCATGCGGTCCCTGGGCGTGGCGTGCGATTGCTACCCGGTCCATTCTCCGACCAACGCACTCGCGCACATATACCACCTCGTGATAACGAATCGCACTGAGGATGGTATCGACGGGAAGAAACACTCCCACTACACCTGTCACGGCCTTGCCATTCACCTGACATCTCAGATTCCGGCTGCCGACGACAGTAAGAACACCCCCAACGGCGGGGCAGTCGAGCCTCCGAAGGCTTAACCACCGGATTAACAGCGCCACGGAGCGAGAGCCGGGCCGAATCACCCTTGTCCGGCTGGTGTGACTTCCATCCAACGGAGTGTCCACGCTTGCGCCCGACGCGCTCAACCGCTTGAAATCTCATGAGCACTGAGAGCACGAATAACCGGGGCAACGGGCATCGGAAGCCGGTTACCACCGTCAAACGCACTGGGATACAAGTTCTCGACCGGATTTACGATCTGGAAAAGGACGGCCCGGCTTTTGGGATGGGCCACTTTGTCCCTGACCTTTGGAGCCACGTCTTTTTGGATGAGCGTGGGCGTCCGCATTGGCTGGCCATGATGGTCTTCGCTGAAATCTGGTTCCGGCACCGGCCACGCGAGTCCCGCCAGATACGAGACAATGGCGACAGGGTAATCATCCTGACCAAGGGTTTCGATGCCGACCGCTACCAGTTCAATCGGGCGGAGCTGGCTGCCCGTTTCAACACTTCCGCCGATGCCATCAGCCGGGTCTTGACCTGCTTGGTTGACCTTGGGGTCATCCACCGCGACCGCGAGGATGCCGACTTTAACCACCGAGGCTTCCGCAACGTCGTGTATGTCACGCCGAACGTCGATAAGCTGCTGGAGTTGGTCGCCGAGGCGCAGAAAATTGTAAACAAAGATGACCCGAACGCGGAAACCGAAGAAAACGCCCATAACACCGACCGGCGTGATCTGGGTAACGTGGCCCACATCACGCCAGCCACGTTGCCCGCATCACCCCGGCAACGTGGCCCCCATGATGCCGGTGACGTTGCCCCCTTGATGGGGGCTGTTTCAAAAGAGTCTTCCGAGAGGTCTTCTGTTTCCGCCGTTTTTGCGGCAGGGCCGCAAAACCATCTGGAAACAAGCAACAACAACACTTCCTCAGCGCCGCAGGCGGCGCAACCCAGTGGTGTTGGTGTTGCGGCGGAAGATTGGGAGGCTTCGCCTCCCAAACCCACCGGGAAGGACGGAGCTTTTGGAAGCACGGATGAAAAGGTCAAAGCGATCCGGTATCACATCGGCAAGTCCTACCTGACTTGGTATGGGCACAAACCGGACTTGGCGGCGAAAGAATTTGAAGACCTCCTGGTGCCCGCTGTCCGGGAATTAGACTGGGGGGCGGTGGAAGTGATTACAGTAATCCGGGCAGGATGGCTTTGGGCCATTGATGCCCCAAAACAGGAGCCTGACAAAACATTCATACCTGGGTTCTACAGCAAACGCTGCGACGGGAAACTCAGGGCGCTTTTCCAGCGGGGTCACAACGAGAAGAAGTTGTTCCTCTGGCATCTCCGGCAGGAATTGAAAACCCAAACTGGTGGTGCGTATGACATCCGGCTTGGGAACATGACCGGAAAGGATGCCAATCTTTGGTGGGAGCGGGAGATGATCGAGCGTGGGAGCATCCCGGACGAAAGCAAGTATTACGATAAAAATGGGCGGGAGCTTCCAGACCCCTTCGACACCACATGGACGGGCATCAAGAGGGTGGTTGAACGCTGGCAACGCCACGATCCAACCGGGGGACAACCTGAGCAGGAATGGATCGCGGCTGTGGTCCGGCGACAAGAAAGGGACGGCAATGACACGGAGATGCCCCACCGCAGCGAATATGAATGGGTGAAGGAGACCCTGGAACGCTTAAACCTGGTTTCCCCTGATGTCGATCAAGGTCAACCCGGTTGAGGTGCCTGGAGGGGCTGTTTACGGCCCCTGGCTGGCACCAGGACGAACGGGAAGCCTCTGGCCGGGTTACTTTGGGTGCTCGGCATGGCCACCGGTTTGGGGTTGTTCATGTAGCGATCTCCTTGGTCAGGCTTGGACTTTTTGGTATCATGGAAGCATGAGCACGGTCATTGATGAAGACGTTGGTTTTGACTGGAAAGCTGAATGGCTCTCCTGGTTGGCCCGCCGCGACGAAATCGTCCTGGAGCAGTTGAAGGACCAGGGCTTCTGCCTGGCGACCATGCCGGTCCTTGACGTTCCAGCTCAGGCCCGACTCGATTTCACATACTACCTGCCCAAACTGGATGGCTGCCCCAACCTGGTTGTGTCAGCGCCAGCCTGGACGAACAAAGAAGTATCCGAATTATTCGAGGCCCTGCCGCATCGCCAGCTCCCACACGGGAAAACAGCCGAGCTGATCGACGCCTTCGACGTGTCACCCGGCAACTGGTTCCGATTCCAAACTGAATTTGTTTACATGGCGGGTGCGGTCTTTGATCCGCCCTACGGGCGAGGCGTGGAGACCCCGTGGGCGCATTGCGCTACTCTCAAAATCGTTGGTGCCCCAACGAAGTCGGAGGTCCGGGTCATCCATGTCGGCGGCATTGGGTCTGCCCGCGACGCGGTTTATTTTAACTTTCTGGGACACCATTCCTTGGTGCCAGGGCGAGTGTTGGTATGACGGAGACGAAGCCAATCTTACGGGAGTTCGTGGGCTGGCTGGAAACCGCCTACGGCAACGCCGAGCGCGGCGCGGCGAGCGAGTTTGCCCATCAGCGGTTACCCGGAGAGCTGGCGATGGCCGAGGTTGCGCTCGAAGCCGCCGTGAACGGCGACCGACCAGTGCTGCTGGCTACCTCTTGGCCGATAAAGTCCATCATCGCGGCTTTGGTCTTCCGCCGTGCCGGTGTAAGCCTACAAGAAATCTCTGAGGGCACCTTGACGGATGACAAGTTTGAACGGCTGGCGAACGCGCTGATGGAAGTGAAAAGATCAAAGCTGCTGATCGAGTCGCCGGATGGACAACCGGGCGCTGGGGCTGGTTATTGAAAGGATTACCAACAATGCCAACGGAACGAGTAGTCAGGGACAAATTCGGCACCAGGATCGGCGTTATGATCGACACGGGAAACGAAATCGTGGGCCGGGACAAGTTCGGCTCACGCATCGGCCATTTTGACAAAAGCAGCGGCACGACCCGCAATAAGGTGGGCACTAAGTTGGCTGAGGGCAACATTCTGGCCGCTCTGATTATGGAAGGTCAGAAACCTAAATGATGGCGCGGCTGTGGACGAAAATGTTTACATCCAGAAGATCGTGTCGGGCGGACAGACTGGCGCAGACCGGGCCGCTCTGGACTACGCCATCGCCATTGGTATCCCGCACGGCGGCTGGTGCCCCAAGGGCCGGAAGGCTGAGGATGGGCTGATAGGGCCGGGCTACGCCCTGGCGGAAACGCCCCGCGCCGACTACCTCCAGCGCACCGAGTGGAACGTGCGCGACACGGACGGCACCGTGATCTTCACCGTGGCCGCGAAGCTGACGGGCGGGTCGAAGCGCACGGCGGAGTTCGCCGCCAGGCACTCCAAGCCGGTCATCCATCTCTCCCAGGAGGCGGACGGGGACCGCCGCCGCCGCCAGGCTCGCGGCCTTCGTCCGGGACCATAACGTCAAGGTGCTCAACGTGGCGGGCAGCAGGGCATCCAAGGAGCCGGAGGTCGGCAGGTTCGTGTCCGACTCGCTCGCGGCAACTTTTTGTAAACAAAAGCCATGACCCCGCTCCCGCCGCCCGACCAGCGCCATCTGGAAGCCGCCGATGGCTGGCTCGGCCTGGGCGACCATCTGGCGGCGAATGAGGAGCTGGACAGCATCACGGCCCGGCTACGCGCCCACCAGCCTGGACGTTTGCGTCGTCCACCTGCGCCGTCCGGTGGGCGGCGACGGCAAGGCCAAGCAGCTTGAACAGAACCGGGCGCTGCTGCGCTGGACCATGCGGCACCTGGCGAAGAACCCGAAGTCCAACCTGGCCGTCATGGGCGATTTCAACGAGGGCGAGCCGCCCGGCAGCCCCGACCAGGCGCTCGCGGTGCTGTTCAAGGCCAGGCCCCCGCTTGTTGACATTTTCGATTTCGCTCGCGGCAAGGCCGTGACGCACGCAGACGGGAAAGCCTACGACCGCATCCTCGTGTCCGAGGCGGTCGCCAAGGGCCTGGCCGGGCTGAGGCTGGAGGGCGTGACGATCCAGGAGCACCGGCACGGCAAAGGGCCGGATCGGCGGCTATACACTGACCACTACCCGGTGGGGGTTCGCTTGAGCCTATTCCTGGGCATCAATGCCAGTAAGGTGCGTCGTTGGCGCGCGCATTACGATGCTGGTGGCTGGGAGGCATTGCAGGCCCGCTCGTTATCCGGGAGGCTCTCCGCTCCCACCATTTCCGTCCCGGCGAGAGCTGGCCCTTGTCCTACCGCTCCACGACCAGAATCCGCGGCGGCTTGCCTGAATCATCCATCACCAGCAGCAGCGGCAATCCGCGGGCCGCTTCGAGGAGGTCTTTCTGCTCCTGAGTGGCTCCCGGAGGAGGTGGCAACGGCTTGGCAATGGCTTCTTCCATGGTCTGGACCATGACGAAGTTTCTTGGTCGGGCGAGGGCCGACTGCTGGATGACGTTCTGTGCAAGGTCGCCTCCCTTTGGAACAGAGCGAATCAAATGGAAGGTTTGCCAGCAGCACACGCCCAGAAGCGCAACGAGTGCGGCCTGCGCCATCCGGCGGCGATGCCGGGCGCGCCGGGCGCGAAACTCCCGGGCGGCTTGTGCCGCCATCGCGGGCAGGTGGGCGTCGTCGTCCGCGAGCATTTCTCGGAATGGATCGGAAGGATCAGAGTTGGGTTTCATTGGATGTGGAGGATGATTTCCCGGAGGCGTTCGCGCAGACGAGCGAGGCGGTTTTCGATGGCTTTTGGGGTGGTGCCGAGGTCTGCCGCCAATTCCTGTGTGGACCAGCCATCGCAATATTTGCGGCGCAACAGGGCGGCTTCGTCGCCGGGAAGTTTGCCCAGCGCCTCCTCGACGAGGGCGGAAGCGGGTTGGGCGGCGGCAGGCCACTGCGCGTCCTCGGGAGCCTGGGCCGCACGCCAGTGGGCTAACTTTTCCAACAGGACCATGCGGCGCGAGGCGTTGCGCCCGTGGTCCACTGCCGCGCAGCGCACCACGCAACAAAGCCAGTTCCAAAAGTCCCCTTCGGCGGCGAAAGGGCGGATGTGACGCGCGACACGCAAGTGGCCCTGCTGCACGATCTCGCTGGCGTTCGATGGATTGCCCATGCGCTGAGAGGCATAGCGTAAGAGCGGCAAATAGTAGTGCTGGTGAAACCACCGCCACGCCTCCTCATCGCCTTGGGCCAGGCGGCGTGTCCAGTCTGCCAGCGCAGGCTCGACACGCCCATCATTGATGCCGCTGTCCATGGCCATCAGGAGATCAGACTCCGGCGCAATGGTAGAATCATTTCCCGCTCTTGGCTTCCTTGACCGGCTCCGCAGCGGTTTGCTCCGCAGCCTTGATGAGGCTTTCAACTCCGGAGATGCCCTCTTCGGTCCCGACCAGCACGAAGACTCGTTGCCCCTCAAGCGGCTTGACTTGGGCGCTCATGAGCGGCATCGAGTTCTCAAGCTTCGCCAAATAGGCGAAGGTATTCGCCACTTGCCTCTGCACTGTTTCGGCTTCTTCGAGGAAACGGGAAAGAGTTTCCTTGTTCGCGAAGAGATGCGGGGCCGCCACGGCGCGCATCTTGACCTTTTGGGACAAGGCCTCCTGGGAGGGCCGGGCAACCCGCCAGATGTTCCCGGGCACGCCGACATTGCGCTCCACCACTTCGACGGTGAGCGCGCCTTGGCTGAGGAAAGCGATGGACCGCGCCAGTTCGGTCAACGACATATCGCGCATCTGAAACGGCGGCAAATCCACCCGTTCAGCCGAAGCGGTGATGAGGAAGTTGTCGTTGGTAAAGGCGTTCATCCAGACTCGCTTCAAGGCGCTCACGGACCCGCCCTCGAAATTCATGCTGTAAAGGCTGCCACTCTTGTCGCTGCCCACCGACCAGGCTTTGGCAGGCGGCTGCTCCTCCGCTTGGGCGTGGAAGGTGGGGACGAGGATCAGCGCGGCCAGCAGAAGCGCACACCTTGTTTTCAACCCGCAGGAATCGTCGCTCCGGGAAGAGCCAGCCATGGTGTTTCGTTGCATGTTCATATTGTGTTTCCAGTATTCGGTTCTTTTGTTTTTCAATCAAGGTTCGCCAATCGCAGGCTCTCTGCGACTGCGTTCACAGGGTAAACGTCTGCCACGCGGCTCATCCCTCAAAAAAGTGGAATGTTCCGCAAATCAGCCGAGCCAGGCGTCAGAACGAGAGGGAACGAGGCCGGTTCAAGCGGATTACCGGCGTGGCGTCCAAATCCTTCGCCTGCTCGCCAGGGCCAAACCCGATGACGTGGCTGTGAATTACAACTTGGGAATGGCCTTGAGCGACCTTGGCCAAATGGACGCCGCCGTCGAACACCTGCGGCGGGCCTTGGATGCCGAACCAGACCGGGGGAACATTCAGGTGGCACTCGGCGTGGCCTTATACCGAAAGCGAGATTTGAACGCTGCTCGCGCCGTGCTCGAACAGGCCGTCAAACTGGAGCCTGATAATCCCTACGCGCTGCGTAATCTTGCTGGTTGCCTGCTCGCGCTCGACGAGCCTACGGCAAGAGCAATGGAATATCTCCGCAAGGCAACAACTCTGCTGCCCAATGACCAGCAGGGGTGGGTTGGCCTCGGACAAGCTCTCGAAAAGCATGGGGACATTGCGGAAGCTGACAAGGCCTTCGTTCGAGCAATCGACATCAACCCGCACAACTCCATCGGCGAGATCGCCAAAACAGCCCGATCCCGAATTGCCCAGAGGACCATGCGGGAGAAGGTCGGTGGCGGTCTCCGGATGGATGCGGTCATGTATTGTCTTGGGGCTTTGGAAAAGTGTCAACCGATGGCCCGTTCGGAAGTTCAGAAGATCGCGTTTGAGATCGCTGCTGTCGGCAAAAAAGGCATCAATCCAAATAATCCGGATATAAAGCACCGTCTTCGTTGCCTTCCCGGTGAGTTCACCGGACTCCATCTCCTTTGTTGGATGTATGTGACATGGAAGATCATTCAACCTCAAATGGACACTGGATTCGACCTTTCCAAGGAATACGACGCAGCTTTGGCCCTGCTCCAGCAGAAGAAGTAGGAGAGGATTAAAGGCAGTTGGACAACCGCCTCGCTTTACCTCTGGCGGGCCGTGGACGGCGAGGACTGAAATGGCAACCCTGGAGGCCCCATGACCCGGAACACCGTCGATGAAAAGGTCAGCGTCGAGTTCGAGAGCTACCACGTCGGCATCGCGGCGGAAGCCTTCGCCGCTGGCCTGCTGGCCCACGCGGGCTACGAAGTGCTGGTCCAATACGGCGCAAACCAGCCGCTCTACGACCTGCTGGCGGTGAAGGGCAATAGGGTGCTCAAGGTGTCGGTGAAGGGCACCCAGGAGCCTGGATGGGTGCTGACGGGCGGGTTGAAGAAGGGCAGGACTTACGCGGGGGCCGCTGACGCCTGGCTCCAGAAGCATGGCGCTGACCTGGTGTTCATCCTCGTCCAGTTCCACGGCGTCCCCCTCGGCTCGATGCCTTTTGTTTACGTCGCCCGCGCCCAGGAAGTCGCCGACCAGTTGAAAGCCGCCAAGGGCGGCAACGGCGACACGACCCTGCGCTGGCGGCACACCTGGAAGACCGGCTGCGCCAAGGGCCAGACGGACACGGTGCCGGACGCCTGGGCCTTCTCCTTGGCGCGGATTGATTCGGTCTAAGGGGCCAGGACCGGCGCAGTCCACGCGAGAGCCGGACATGGGTGTCCTCGGCTCTCCCAGCGCCCATCCAGGAGGCTGTGGGCATCGAGATCGGCACCGGGGCATCCCCAAGCATGGCCGGACGGGCTACCAGTTCGCCGTCGTGCTCCAGGTGCTGGAACGTCGGACTGTCCAACGACCGCTCAGCCGCCGTGGACCGCATGGCCAACATCATCGACTGCCTGGGGGCGCTTCAATAGCGCGTAAACCTGGCGCAGGAGCGGGTCGGCCAGGATTTGGGCTTCGCGGTCCATGAGCCGGGCGCGGCTCGCGGCAGCCGCCGCCTGGGCCTCGTTGATCTCCGCCTGCCTGGCCGCTCTCAGAAGCGAGACCGAGTGCTCGGTCTCCGTCTTGACCTTCGTCAGCTCCTTCGACTGCCTGGCCAGCGCCAGGTTCCTGCGGGACGCCCGGCGCTTCTTGGCGGTCGAAATACCTCGCGTGGCGCGGCCCCCGGCAGCAGCCACGCCGCCGCTGCGTCGGTTCCAGCGCATCATAGCCTCGAACTCGCTCCTGTGGACGGGAGGGACGCAGGCGGAGCACGCCGAGCACTGGATGCCACGGCGGACTTGATCGTGGGCGAGGACGAGCTGGGCCTCCGACCCGCAAAATGGGCAAGGCCGGATCGGTATCGCGCAACCATCGGTCACTTTGTTGAAGATGTAGTTCATGCGCTTTACCTACGAGCATCAACGCCAGCGTTGAGAGCCTGGCTCGGTGTCAAGATGCCCAGCGGAGTTGTCTGCCGCCTAACGGATCATCAAGAGCCACTAAGCTGGGAATTGATTGGTGCCTAATCCTGGTGGCGTCCAGCACACGAGAGCCGAGGATGGTGTGACCGGGGATTCCGGCACTGGATCGTCGTGGAAACCGTTTGGGCGATCATTCCTGCTGCTGGATCGGGAGATGCCGAAAACGACTAAAAATCGGCTCCAGAACCCCAAAAACGTCCAAGAAGTGTCCAAGCAGCCAATAATCAGCGAGAAACACAAGGCTGATTTTGCGTTGTAAGTCATTGAAGCTAAATGGCGCGTCCGACAGGACTCGAACCTGTAACCTTCTGATCCTAAGTCAGAAGCATCCTATAATTAATAATACTAATCATATTCAGGCCCGGTTATGGGTGGGAAACCCGGCCGGGGTGCGGTGCAAGCGGCGGAGGGGCGGGTCCGGTGGCGGTTGGAATTAATTTTGCCCAAAAGTTTGCGGCGCAAAGGATTCCCGCGCAAGGGCCAAGCCGCTGGCGGGGTGTTCCGGATGAAAAAAAAGCTAAAGCGGAGCAGCGAACTGCCGATAAAGATGCATAAGAATAAATGGATCAGGGCAGTATGGATGGGAAAGCATAAGGACCAACGATAGAAAAGAGAATCAAAGGATCTAAATTGATGAATGCCACAATCACGACCCGAATCGCGTTTTTAAACCTGGCTTCGGTGGCGGTGGTGGGGGCCACGCTGTTTGGAGTCAGCTGGTTTGCCATCACGCGGGGATTTGACCAGGAGGCGCGGGCGGAGTTGGAAACGCATTTCCGGAACGTGGAATCGGAGATCCAGCGCTGGGAGGAAAAGACGAGGGATGTGGGGGTGCTGCTGGCCGCCAACCCGGAATTGGTGGAGGCGGTGGGGAAGCAGGATGCGGCGAAGGTGCAGGCCCTGGCGAAAAAGGCGATGGCGCAGACCGGGATCGGGCTGATCACGGTGGCCAACGGGAAAGGGGTGGTGATCGGGCGGGGGCATTCCACCAAGACGGGGGACAGCGTGGCGGGCCAATTGAACGTGCAAAAGGCGCTGGCGGGCCAGGCCGGCACGGGCATCGAGGAGGGGACGGTGGTGAAATTTTCCCTGCGCAGCGGGTGCCCGGTGCACCAGGGGGGGAAGGTGATCGGGAGCATCACGACCGGATTCGACCTGACGGGGGACAACACGTTCGTGGACCAGGTGCGGAAGAAGTTCGGCGTGGAATTCGCCATTTACCAGGGGAGCACGCGGGTGGCCACGACGCTGGTGGAGGAGGGGAAACGGCTGGTGGGCGTGCAGCAGCGGAGCGCGGAGGTGGTGGAGGCGGTGCTGGGGAAAGGGGGGAAGATCCAGCAGCGGGAGCGGATCCAGGGCCGGAAATTCGACACGATGCACTGGGCCTTGCGGGATGCGGGCGGAAAAACCACGGGCATGTATTTCGTGGCGAAGGACCGGCAGCTGTTCGACCAGGCCTGCGCCAGCATGATGCGGTTCATGGGGCTGGCGTTTGCGGGGGTGGCGGCGGTGATGATCCTGGCCTCGATGGGGGTGGCGCGGTCGATCAGCCGGCAGCTGCGGCGGGTGGCGGGCGGACTGCTGGAGGGCACCCGGGAAATCGGGGAGGCGGTGGAGCAGGTGTCGGCCAGCGGCCAGGGGCTGGCGGAGGATGCCGGCAAGCAGGCGTCCTCGCTGGACAGCGTCACGGGGTCGCTGCGGGAGCTGGCCGGGGTGACGAAGTCCAACGCGGAGAGCATGCAGGCGGCGAGCGGGCTGGCCCGGCAGGCGCGGGCGGCGGCGGAGGAGGGGACGGCCAACATGCGGGCGATGGGGGAGGCGATGGAGCGGATCAAGTCGTCCAGCAACGAGATCGCCAAGATCATCAAGACGATCGACGAGATCGCGTTCCAAACGAACCTGCTGGCCTTGAACGCGGCGGTGGAAGCGGCGCGGGCGGGGGAGGCGGGGATGGGCTTTGCAGTGGTGGCGGACGAGGTGCGGAGCCTGGCACAGCGGAGCGCCCGGGCGGCCAAGGAGACCGCCGCGATGATCGAGGAGGCCATCGAACGGAGCGAAAAAGGGCGGGCCGTGAGCCAGCAGGTGGCCCAAAACCTGGGGGGCATTGCGGGCCAGACCCGGCAGCTGGATGAGCGGGTGGCGAGCGCGGCGGCGTTCTCCCGGAACCAGGCGGAGAGCATCCACCAGATCGGCTCCACGCTCGGGGAGCTGGACCAGCTTACGCAGTCCAATGCGGGCGTGGCCCGGCAAAATGCGGCTTCGGTGGAGTCGATGATCAGCCATATGGGTTCCCTGCGGGAGGCGGTGGGGGAGGTTTTACGGCTCATCGAAGGCCGCCAGGATGCCGTGGCCGGCGGCCCAATAGCGCCGGAGGCTGCAGCCCGCCCCCAGCCGGTGGGCCCATCGCGGCGGGAGGAGTTTGAGCGGGTGGAGGCAGCGTAGAGCAGAGAGCGGAGGGCCGGCGGAATTTCAGATTTGAGATTTCGGCCGGCGCCAGTTTGCCCGTCACCGGGCGCCCGGTTTGGGCGGGTTTTTCAGGCGGGCGGAGTAGCGGGCGCTGAGGCCGTCGAGCATCAGGGTGGCGATGGAGCAGGACATGCCCAGGAAGGTGACCCCCAGGGGCCTGCCGCTGACGGCGTCGTAGTGCTCGCTCACGCCGTGCTGGAGGGCGTTGGCGATGGTTTTATCCGCGATGGTGGCGGCGAGCTCGCGGTGGCCGGAATGGGCCAGGCCGGTGGCGATCTGGTAATTGGGCGCGGGCCAGACATCGCCGCGCCAGTAGGCATCGGATTTCCAGCGCCGGTCCAGGCGGTCCACGGTGGGCACGGGCAGGGGGGTGGTCCAGTGGGCGGTCTGGAGCGCTTCGGCCATGCGGCGGGCCATGGCTTCGGTGGGGACACCGGCCTGGAGGGCGATCCAGCTGCCGATGGTGGCCACGGGGATTTTTTTCAAGGTGTCCCGCTGGACCGAGAGGAAGGTGCCGGCCGCCTCGTCCCACATGTGGGCGCGCATGGCGGTGATGGCTTTTTGGATGCGGGCCTGGCGGCGGCCCGCCATGGCGGTGTCCCCGGCGGCCCCGGCCAGGCGGCGGAGGCATTGCTCGCCGAGGATGAGGTAGGCGGTGTTGCCGGCGGCGCAGACATCGCCATACCAGGCGCCTTCGCCCGGCCCCTGGCGGGTGGGGTGGGCGGTGAGCTTCAGGTCATCCAGGTTGCACTCGTAGTCGAAGGTCTCGAACCGGGCGTGCTGGATGTTGCCGCTGTAGGAGCCGACGGCGACGAGGCCACGGCCGGCCACATCCCGCTCGCGCCAGTACCACTCGTGGAACCGCTCCAGCGGGGGGAGGCCCTGCCGCAGGAGCTCGCGGTCCCCGTTGCGCTGGAAGACGCGCTCCATGCCCCAGGCAAGGATGGGGATTTGGGAATAGGCCGGGTATTTGAGCCAGTTGGCGTTGCCAGGCTCGATCATGCAGGGGACCATGTCGTGCGCGTAAGCCGGCATCCGGGCGTTCCAGCGGACCTGGAAGTCCCAGTAATTCTGGAAGACGTCCCGGATGTCGCGCTCGGTGCCGGGGAGGATGCTGAGAAGGTCGATGACGAACATGGTGTCCCACACCCACTGGCCATAGAAGGAGCCGCCGGCGGTGATCCACTTGCGCTGGAGGGTGCCCTCGGGCGGCCGCACCTTGCCGAGGACGCATTCGCGGAAGATGTTTTCCACCAGGCGCAGGACGGCGGGATCGGGGGCGGACACGTAGTCCCGGATATCCACCGGGGCGGGCTGGCCCGCGGGAGGCGCGGGCGCCGCGGCTGGGGCGGCCAAGGCGGCGGGGGTGAGGATCGCGAGGGAGCCCGCGAGGCTTTGGTGGAGGAATTTTCGGCGGTTCATGGGGTCTTTGCTGGCTGGGTTGTTGGTTTCAATAAGGTTCGTCAAACCGGCGCAAGCCGGGTCCGAAATCCAGGGCGGCGCCGGAGCCGATCCGCAGGGAGCCTGCGGTTTGCGAGCGGACTTCGCCCCGGACGCGGCGGCCGTGGAATTCCACCTGGCGGATCTCCACCGGCTGGGTGGCCGCGAACAGCGGCTGGCCGTTGCGGCTCACGGTGAGGCCGCGCCCGGAAAGCTGCACCTCGTAGAGCGCCCCGGCCACCGGGTAGCGCCGGAGGCCGGCCTCGGCGGCCGGCTCGAGGTTCCCGAAGCGCAGGCCATGCCAGGGGCTGGCATCCACCAGCTCCTCGATGGCGATGAGCGCCAGGAGGGCGCCCCAGGTGTAGTGGGGATCGCTGGAGCCTTCGCCGGTGGTGGCCAGGAAGTTTTCCCGGCACTCCGCTTTTTCGCGCCACGGCTTGAAGAACAGCCTGGCGCTGGATTCGGCAAGCAGGCGGGCTTCGTGGTCCCACTCCTGGATTTTAAGGCCCTGGTAAACGAGGTAATTGACCGGCGCCCAGACCTTGCCGCGCCAATAATCCTGGCGGGGGAATAAAGGATCGTCCCGGCTGATGGTGGGCAGGATCCATTCCCCGGCGAATTTATTCGTGTCGTGGAACAGCGCCCGGAGCGCGGCCGGTTTGTCGCCGTCGGCCACCTTGCCCAGCAGGGCGAAAAAGATGTCCGGCGACAGCTGCGGCATGAAGGCCTGGCCGTCGCGCGGGGCCCAGGGCCGGTTGAAGTAGCAGCGGCGTGCGGGATCCCAGAGCAGGCGGTTGATGCGCTCCCGCATCTGGCCGTGCTCGCGGCGCAGGGCGCGGGCGTCGGCCGCTTTGCCCAGGCGCTCCGCCATCCAGGCGAGCATCCAGCAATCCAGGGCGTAGAGGCAGTTGCGCTCCACGGTGTCCAGCTCCAGGGTTTGGGTGGCGGGGTTGTAGGGGGCCACCTGCCACCATTGCGGGCTGTCGTCGTAGCTTTCGTAACAGGCGGTCTGCTGGCGCGCGGCGTGGCCGATCTCCGGGGGATAGTTGGACCCCAGCTCGAGCAGGCCGTTGCGGTTGCCGTCGCGCCAGGGCTGGCCATCGCCGCGGTCGGCCAGCCACCAGCGGTGGGCCTTGAGGAGGCGGGGGTAGATTTCGGCCAGGAACCGGCGGTCCGGCCAGCGCAGGCAGAGCTTGGCGGTGGCGAGGGCGCCGAGCGGGTATTGAGTGTGGCCCCAGGCCACCGGGAAAATGGCCGGGGAGAGCTGCGGCCGCCACTCGCCGTATTGGGCGAACATGCCCTGGTCGTTCTGCCAGGCGGTGATGTCGCGCACCATGCTGAAGCTGCGGGCCTGGTCCTCCTGGCTGGCCAGGAGCGCGTTGAAGAAGCTGTCCCAGAGGAAATCGGGCGCGGAGTTGTTGGCGTGCGCCCAGGCGCGGCTGACGGTGAGGTAGGGCCGGCGGCGGGAGGGGGTGTAAACCTCGCTCCACTCCACCTGGTCGTTCACGGCGGCCGGCGCGTCCGCCAGCCAGCCGCTGCCTTCCGGCCGGGTCTGGAGGTAGCGCTGGCGGTTGCGCTCCAGCAGCGCGTCGATGGCCCCGGGCGCGAGCCGGGTGCGGACGGCGCTTTCCAGCGCCTCGAAGGCCTGGCCCTGGCGGGCCGCGAAACGCAGGGTCTTCACAGGGGTGAAAAAGCCGTGCCACCGCACCTCGCCTTCGCCGGCGGACTCGGCGGCGGGCGCGTCCAGGCCGAGCACCCACCGCATGCCGTCCCGGGTGCCCGGCACCCAGGAAAGGCCGCGCAGGAACCGCGGCTCCGAGCCGGTGGTGTAAATGGCGAACCGGGGATTGCCCGGCTGGGCCCATGGGGAATAACCCTGGATCACCAGGGCGTAGGGGCTGGAGTGGGTGATGCGGCCGACGATTTCCTGCGGGCCGGTCTGGGCCCACTCGTAAACCACCTCGGGGCCGCCCTCCGGCATCTGCCACACCAGCCGAGCATAGGAGTTGTCCCAGGCTTTGGGGCCCACGATTTTCCACCACGCCGGCCAGCCCTTGAACCACTCGGCAAATTTCCCGGCGCACCACCCGGCGCGCTGGCCCGCGGGGCAGTCCTTGAGCCAGGCGGGTGGCAGGCTCAGGAAGCGGAAGGCAAAGATGTCCAGGTGGTCCGCCACAAACACCTGGCCCGCCCAGCCGTCGGGCGCCAGCGGCCCGGCCAGCCATTCCCGGGTGTCCCGCAGGCGGGCCCAGAGCTTGAGGGGGGCCTCGCCGCTCATGGTGGCGTAGCCCAAAAGGCGGTGGATATCCGCGGGCCGGGCACCAGCCCCCACCGGTGGCGGTATTTCGCCCCGGCACGGGAGCGCGAGCAGGCAGGCGGCCGCGAGCCAGAGGGCGGCGGGCCGGGATGCCTTGATAAGTGCAAACGCGGACTCCGCGCACGGCCGGTGCGCGGGCGGGAAGGGCGGATGGCATTGGATCATAGCCTGTGCCCCGCATGTTGCCCGGGGCGCGGGCCGGCTGCAACCTGGAAATCGGTCGGGTGGCCCGGTCAATTGGCGGGGCGTTGCCCGGCGGGCAGGGGCGCGTATTCAAAGACCCGCGCCGGCTGGCCGCGCCGCCCGGCCACCGGCAGGCCGCGGGCCAGCAATTCGGAGCCGTCGAAGACGTTGGTCTGGCCGGGGGCATCCCAATCCGTGACCGCGTAGCGGGCGCCGGGCTGGAGGCCGCGCAGCGGCAGGGGGGTGATCCGGTCCGGCTCCGGGGGATCCTGGAAGGCCTGCACCAGCCCCGCATCCCCGGCGGGGTCGTGGAATTGGCAGGCGAGCAGCCGGGCCGGGTCCAGGCTCCAGGGGGTGAGCGGATAATAGTCCCGGGTGAAGAGGGGGCGGATTTTCAGGTAGCGCTGGAGGTGGCGGCGCAGGGCCTCCACGGCGGCCGGATCGCGGAAATTGATGGCGAAGCTGGCGCAGGCGCCCAGGCCGCTGCGCAAGGCGGGGGTGTCGGTGGCGGCCGCCCCCAGGCCGTGCAGCGGCAGCCAGAGGGAGAGCCCGTGGGTCATGGCCTGCGCGTTGCGCGGGTAGGCCGGCGTGCCCCAGCAGCTGTCGCTGCGCCAGAGGGCCACGCAGCGGCGCATCATCTCAAAGTCCAGGCGGCGCCCGCCGCTGGCGCAGTTGTCGAGGATGAGGCCGGGGTGGCGGCGCGCCAGCTCGTCCAGGAATGCGTAGAGGCCGGTGATGTGGCCGATCTCCCGCAGGCCGGCGCGGTCCTCCGCCTCGCCGGTGCGCCAGAAGCAAGCCGGGTAGAGGTTGCAATCCTGGCGGTAGATCCCGATGCCCGCGGCGCGGACCTGGCGCGACACTTCGTCCACCGCCCATTGGCGGGCTTGGGCGTGGCCGAGATCGAGCAGGCGGAAGCCGTCGTTTTCCTGGTAGCGCAGGGTGGGCGGGGCGCCGCTGGGCGCCAGCAGCCAGGGCGCCCGCTCCCGCTCCAGCCACGTGCCGCGCATCACCCGCTCCGGCTCGAACCAGGCGAGGAAACGCAGGCCCATCCCGGCCGCCGCCCCGCCCACGGGCGCCAGGCCTTGCGGGAAACGGGCGGCGTCCGCCTCCGGGTTGCCCTGGCCGGCCGGGAAGCCGCCCACGTTCCAGCCGGCGTCGAGCCAGAAGGTGTCCAGCGGCAGGCGGGCGGCGCGCAGGACGTCCGCCAGGGCCACCAGGTTGGAGGCGGTGGTGTCGTTGAACCCGATGAGCCCATGCACGCTGGCCGCCACGGGCATGAGCTCCAGCGGCGGGTGGCTGCGCGGGGTGAATCCCTCCAGCATCAGCCGCCGGAACTGGTTTTGGCCGTCCAGCCAATCGCCCTGGTAAGGCATTGCCAGCACGGACGGCAGCCGCACCTCGCTGCCCGGGGGCAGCCGGAAGCGGGAGCGTTGCAGGCCCGCCTCCACTTTCACGCGGCCCCCGCCCAGGGCCGTGAAGGAGGCCTTCCAATCGCCCGTCCAACCCACCGCCAGGATCAGCCCGCCCCCGGGGGCCGCCAGGTTGAAGTAGGGCAGGACGCCATCGGAGGAGCGCCCGCCGAAGGACTCCAGCCGGACCGGCTTCTCCACGGTGAGCGGGTCCGTGCGCGGCTCGAAATCGGCCGCGGTGTCATGGCTCCCTTTGTTCCAATGCAGCGCCACCGGGCCAGCCACGGGGAAGCTGGCCACAAAATCAGCCGACTTCACCTCCTCGAACAACGGGGGCTCGCCGCCGGCCGGGGCCCGGAGGCGCAGCTGCCACTCGGTGGCGTGGTGCGCGGGATGCCGGCGCTCCTCCGCCTGGAAGCCGCCGGCCAAATCCCGCGGCAGATCGCCGGCCTGCGCCGCGGTGAAATTCGTCCCGAGGCGCAGCTCGGCTCCGCCCGCGCTGCTGGGCGCCGCCAGGAGCCCGCTCGCGGCCAGCACCGCGGCGGCGATGCCCCTCCCGGCCGCCCAAGCTTTGCCGGCGCCCCCCCAAGCTGCGCCGCTGGCTGGCGCCTGCCCGCGGCCCAAGCCTGGCAATTCCCCGGCGGCGGATGGGCTGTCTGGTGTGGACTGCGTTATGGCCTTGATCATAAGCCCATTTTACCGCCGGTGCCGCCACTGAAGCAACGCCAATCAGCCGCTGGCCCGCGGCAGACGTATGGGGCGCGGCCTTTAGCTGACGGGGCCTGGGGGAGCCGATTCCGGAGTCAGGCTATGGGACGTTTGGAGGTGCCGGCCGGGCTCACCGGGGGACGATGCAATCGTGGAGGGGGCGGGCGGTGATCCGGTCGTCCAGGGCATAGGATCGCGTGCCGGGATAGACTACCCAAAGCTCGTCCACGATTGTGTCGGCCATCGCCAGGTGCATCGAGCGGGTGGCTCGCGGTGCGTCGGCCCGCTTGAATTCCACACCGATCCGCCGGCCGCCGGCCTCCATCAACAAGTCCAGTTCGGAGCCGCTGTGGACCGCGTAGAACCAGGCTTGGTCAGGCTGGTGCGCCTGCAGGATTTCTTCCAATGCGAAGCCCTCCCAGGAGGCGCCCAGCTTGGGATGCGTCAGCAGGCCCGCGGCGGTATGGATGCCGCAGAGGGTGTGAAAAAGGCCCGGGTCACGGAAGTAGATCTTGGGGGTCTTGACCAGGCGTTTGCCAAGGTTGGCCTGCCAGGGCAGCAGGCGGCGGATCATGCAGGTCTGTTCCAACGCATCCAGATACGCGCGGGCGGTGTTGGGGGCGATGCCCAGCGAGGCGGCGACCTCGCTGCCGTTCCAAAACTGGGCGTGATAATGGGCCAGCATGGTCCAAAATCGGCCCATCAATGCGGGAGAAAGACCGAATCCCAAGGCCGCAAGATCCCGCTCGAGAAAGGTCCGGATGAAATTCTTCCGCCAGGTCGCGCTGCCTTCCTCGCCGGCAGCCAGATAGGACCGCGGAAAGCCCCCGCGCTGCCAGAGTGTCTCCTGGGCGCCGGGCGGCAGTTCGCTCAGATCGAAGCCGCGCATTTCGATGATTTCGACGCGCCCCGCCAGCGACTCGGCAGCCTGGCGGGAAAGTTCGGGCGAAGCGCTGCCAAGAATCAGAAATGTCGCCGGGGACTCCTCGCGGTCGGCCAGCACGCGGAGCACGGGGAAGAGGGCGGGCTGGCGTTGCGCTTCATCAATCACCACCAATCCGCGCAGGCCCTGGAGCGCCGTCAAAGGCTGCTCGAAGATCCGGGCGGCGACCGGATCTTCCAGATCGAAATATTGGGTATGCCTGGCTGGCATCATCTGCCGGGCAAGAGTGGTCTTGCCGCACTGGCGGGGGCCAAGCAGCGCCACCACGGGATTCCGCCCCAAGGCTTTCCGGACTCTCTCAATATAATGGGTTCGAGGAACTGTCTTCACACGTGAAATCTTGCAGTCGCATTGCCGATTTTCAAGTCTTTATGAACCGTCCTTTTGAGCCATGGAAATCAACCTCACACGATTTGCCATCCTGCTGCTGGCTCCGCTGGCCCGCGACAACCGTATGGGGCGCGGCTTTTAGTTGACGGGGCCGGGGGGGGAGCCGATTCTGAGCCAAGCTATGGGACATCCTGAAGGCGCCGATATTTTTCCGAGCCTGCCGCGGGCTGCTTCGCCGGCTCCGCGGGCGGTTCTGGGCGAGGCTGGAGGATCCAGCCGGCCCGGCTGGGCAGCCCGGCCTGGATGCGCGCGCCACCGGATCCGCTCAGCGCCCCGGTCCGTCCGCTGGCTGAATCCACTTCCGCTGGCGGCGCTGCTGCTGGCCGCCCTTGGCTGGCTGGCTGGCGGCCGGGCCTCCGGCGGAACCCCTGGCGTGGCCATCACCGAGTTCATGGCCAGCAACAGCGGCTTCCTGCGCGATGCGGACGGCGGCTCCCCCGACTGGATTGAAATCTGCAACCGCTCAGCCGCCCCCGTGAACCTGGCCGGCTGGTCGCTCACCGACGCCGCAGACCGTCTCCGGGAATGGATTTTCCCCTCTACGAACCTGGCCGCGAACGCCTGCCTGATCGTCTTCGCTTCGGGCAAAGACCGGGCGGTGGCCGGGGCCGAGCTGCATGCCAGTTTCCAGCTCCGGGCCAGCGGCCAATACCTCGCGCTCGTGGATCCACACACCAATATCGTCACGCAGTTTGCGCCCGCCTTTCCGCCCCAGGCGGCCAACGTATCCTACGGCTTCGCCAGGGTCACGCCGCCGCGGGCCTTCATCACCAGCGGCTCCCCGCTGCGCTACTGGGTGCCCCTCGATGACACCCTGGGCACGAACTGGGTATGGCCTTCCTTCAACGACTCGGCCTGGATGGCCGGCGCCAACAGCATCGGCTACGAGACGGCGCCGGGGGACTACGCCGGCTTGTTCCAAACCAGCGTGCAGGCCTTGATGTATAACCGGGCCGCCTCCTGCCTCATCCGCATCCCGTTCGTGGTGGATAAACCGGCGGATTTCACGGAGTGGAAGCTGCGCTTGCAGGCGGATGACGGGGCGGCCGCCTGGCTCAATGGGGAGGAAGTCCTGCGCTGGTTTGCGCCGGATGACCTGCACTGGAACTCCCTCGCCACCACCAACCGCGCGGATGGCGAGGTGCTGGCCGGGGAGGTGTTCAACCTTGCCGAATTCGTGCCGCGGTTGGTTGCGGGCACGAACTGGCTGGCCATCCAAGCCCTCAACTCGGGCCTCAACAGCAGCGATCTGCTCATTGCCCCCGTGCTGGAGGCCAAATCCGCCGCGCAGTTGGCGGCCGCGGCCTGTTATTTCACGGCGCCGACGCCCGGCGCCCCCAACGGAGCCGGGGTGGAGGCGCCCGGCCCGATCCTGGCCGATTTGGCCCACACCCCAGCCATGCCCGATGGCCAGGACGATTTGGTGGTGACGGTGAACGTGCGTCCCGCGTTCAGCCCGGTGGCGGGTGTCACCCTGCACTACCGCGTGATGTTCGCGCGCGAAGTGGCGGCGCCCATGTGGGACGACGGGGCGCACGGGGATGGCGCTGCGGGCGATGGCCGGTTTGGCGCCGTGATTCCCGCCCCGGCCGCGCTGCCCGGCCAGCTGATCCGCTATTACGTGACGGCGCAGGACAGCACCGGCCGCGCTTCGCGCTGGCCGCTCTTCCTCGATCCCCTGGCATCGTCCGCATACCAGGGAACCATGGTGCAGACCAATCCCGCCACCGCCTTGCCGGTCCTGCACTGGTTCGTCCAGAATCCCGCCGCCGCCGACACCGCGACCGGCACGCGCTGCGCGCTGTTTTTCGACGGCGAGCTGTACGACAATGCTTCCGTGCGCATCCGGGGCCAGACCTCGCGCGGCTGGCCCAAGAAAAGCTACAAATTCGAGCTGAACGACGACCACCATTTCCGGTTCCGGCCCGGCGCGCCGCGGGTTTCTGAATTCAACGTCAATGGCACTTACACCGACAAATCCTTCCTGCGCTGCCAGCTGGCGGACGAGCACAAGCGCGCCGCGGGCCTCCCCTGCATGGAGATCTTCCACCTGCGGCTCCACCAAAACGCCCAATTTTTCAGCCTGGCCCTGTTCGTGGAGCAGGTGGACCGGGATTTCCTGCGGCGCCAGGGCCTGCCCGGCACCGGCGCCCTCTACAAGGGCAATCAAAGCGCGTTCGCGGTGAACCCCAGCCTCTACGAGAAGAAGACCCGCCAGAACGAAAGCTACGCCGATCTGCAGGCCTTTTTCACCGGGCTGCAACTCAACGGCCAGGCGCTCGAGAATTTCCTCTTCGATAACGTGGAGGTGGCCGAGGTGGTGAACTACATGGCCACCGTCGCCATCACCCAGGACATCGACGCCTCCGACAAAAACCATTTCTTTTTCCGGGACACCGAGGGCACGCGCCTCTGGCGCATCCTGCCGTGGGATCTGGATCTCACCTTTGGCCCGAATGCCCTCAACACCGATGCCATCGTGTATAACCAGCAGAGCCCCAGCCCGCCCATATACACCAGCCATCCTTTCATCGGGGCGCGGCCCTACACGCTTTCGCCCGGCAAATACAACCGCCTGCTCGAGGCCATCGCCTTCACGCCGCGCACCCAGCAGATGCTGCTGCGCCGCATCCGCACCCTGGCCGGCCAATTCCTCGCCAGCGGATACTTCACCAACCGCATCAACGCGCTCGTGCCGCTGCTGCAGCCCGAGGTGGATCTCGACCATGCCCGCTGGAAGGGCAACGCTCATTTCCCCGGGAACACCTACACCTTGCGCCAGGCTGGCGACCGCATCATCAAGGAATACCTCGTGCCGCGCCTGGCGTTCCTCACGGGGAATGGCATTCTGGGGGTCGGCGCGGCGAATCCGGGGAGCCAGCCGCCGCTGGTTGCGATCGGATTCGCGGGCGTGGAAGCCAGTCCGGCCTCCGGCAGCCCGGACCACGAATACCTCTGCCTCACCAACGCCAATCCCTTTGCCGTGGATCTCACCGGCTGGAAAGTGGACGGCGGCGTGGGGTTCGAGTTCCCGCCGGGGACGGTCATCCCGGCCGCCGGCGCCCTCTATCTCTCCCCCAATCTCGCCGGGTTCCAGGCCCGCGCCACCGGTCCGCGGGGCGGCCAGGGCCTGTTTGTGCAGAGCCCCTACCGCGGCCGCCTCTCCGCGCGCGACGGTTTGGTGCGGCTGGTGAACGACTTTGGCCGGCCCATCGCCTCGCTCGGCTATTCCGCCGCGCCCAGTCCGGCCCGGCAGTTCCTGCGCGTGACGGAGCTGATGTGGCAGCCGGCGCCCCCTCCGGCCGGCAGCGCCAGCGGCGCCGGGGATTTCGAGTTCATCGAGCTGTGCAACACCTCGCCCACCCAGGCTCTCGATCTCACCGGCGTGCGCTTCACGGACGGGGTGCAATTCGCCTTTTCAGGCAGTGCGGTCACGAATCTGGCCCCCGGCGCGAGGGTGCTGGTTGTGGCCAGCCAGGCCGCCTTCGCCAGCCGCTATGGCCCCGGCCTCCCGGTGGCCGGGGAATATGCGGGGCAGCTTGGCAATTCCGGGGAGCGCCTCTGCCTGCTCGATGCGCGCGGAGGGGAAATCCTCAACTTCAGCTATGATCCAGGCTGGCATCCGGCCACCGCCGGCCACGGGTTCTCGCTGGTTGCCGTGGACGACACCGCGCCCTGGGACAACTGGGGCCGCGCCGCCAACTGGCGGGCGAGCGCCCTGGTCAACGGCTCGCCCGGGGCCGCCGATCCCGCCCCGCCCGCCATCCCCCCGGTGCTCGTGAACGAGGTGCTCAGCGCCTCCGTGCCCGCGGGTGGCGATGCCATCGAGCTGTTCAATCCCACCGCCGCCAGCGCGGACCTCGGTGGCTGGTGGCTGAGCGATGACTTCGGCCAGCCGAAGAAGTTCCGCATCCCGCCGGGCACCGTCCTGGCGCCCGGTGGATTCGTGGTGTTCACGGAAGCGGACTTCAACCCCGGAGGGCTTGGCTTTGCCCTCGATTCCGATGGCGACGGCGCCTGGCTCTTCTCCGCCAGCGCCGCCGGAGCATTGACCGGCTACGCGCACGGTTTCGATTTTGGGGCCGCCGAGCCGGGAGTGAGTTTTGGCCGCCACCTCACGAGCCGGGGGGAAACGTTCTTCGTGGCCCAAAGCACCAACACCTTTGGCGCGGGCAATGCGCCGCCGCGGCTCGGGCCGGTGGTGCTTGCGGAAATCATGTTCCATCCGCCCGGCCTCCCGCCGCTCCCGGCCGCCGGCCCGTTGCTGCCTGATCCGGACAACGTGCGCGACGAGTTCATCGAGCTGCTCAACCTCTCCTCCACCAATGTCCCGCTCGCTGGCTGGCGTTTGCGGGGGGCCGTGGATTTCGACTTCCCGGCGGGCGCCGCGCTGGCCCCTGGCGCCCGGCTGCTCGTCGTGGGGTTCGATCCGGCCTCGGCCACGAACGAACTGGCTGGCTTCCGCGGCGTTTACGGCCCCGGCGCGGGCGCGCCGCTGCTCGGCCCCTGGGCCGGAAAACTCAGCCATTCGGCCGGGAAGGTGGAACTGCGCAGGCCGGTCTTGCGCGGCGCGAACCTTTCCCATCCCTTGGTGGAGCGGGTTGATTTCAGCGCGGCCGCACTTTGGCCTGGGGCGGACGGCGATGGCGCTTCGCTGCAGCGCCTGGCCCCGGCCGCCTGCGCCAGCGATCCCGCCAGCTGGAACGCCGCCGTGCCCTCGCCCGGCAGTGCGCCCGTGGCGGCCACGCCACCCGCGATCATCTTGCAGCCCGCGGACACCGTCGTCGTGGCGGGAGCCTCCGCCAGCCTGGAAATACGGGCCAGTGGGAGCGAGCCGCTGCGTTGCCAGTGGCGGCGCAACGGCGGGGTGCTGGCCGGCGCGACCAATGCCACGCTGCGGCTGGACAGCACGCAGCCCCGGCAATACGGCCTTTACCAGGCCGTGGTCTTCAATCCCGCCGGCTCCGTGGCGAGCGCCAGCGCGCTCCTCAACGTGGCCGTCCCCCCCGTGATTGTGCTGCAGCCCCAAAGCCTCAGCCTGGCCTCCGGTTCGGACGCGGCCTTTACGGTCTCCGCCAGCGGTGCTGGCCAGCTCCGCTACCAATGGCTCAAGGACGGATCGGCCCTGCCCGCGGCCACCAACGCGGTGCTGGGCCTGGCCAGGGTCCAGTCCGCCAGCGGCGGGGTTTATACCGTGGCCGTCACCGGCGACTTTGGATCCGCCACCAGCGAGCCGGCCAGCCTGGCTGTATGGGCGCCGGAGCCGCCGTCCTTCACCCAGCAGCCCCGGCCGGCCTGGCAGGAAGTGCTTGAAGGCGGCGCCATCGCGGTGACGGTGGCCGCCGCCGGCTCCGGGCCGCTCAGCTGCCAGTGGTTCCGGAACGGCCTGGCGGTCCTTCAGCAGACCAATGCCACGCTGTGGATCGCCCGCGCCGCCAGCTCCGATGCCGGCGATTACACCGCCGTGATGGCCAGCCGCTTCGGCGCTGCCACGAGCGCGGTGGCCGTGGTGGCCTGGCAAGCGGATTTCGACCGCGACGGCATGGCGGACAGCTGGGAACGCCAATTCGGCCTGGCGACCAACAACGTGGGGGACGCCCTGCTCGATCCCGATGGCGACGGCCTGTGCAACTGGCAGGAATATGTGGCGGGGACCGCGCCAAACAACGCGTTGAGCGTGCCGCGGCTGGAAATCAGGCGGGCCGGCAACGGGGTTTGGATCGGCTTCCAGCTGGCCTCCAACCACACCTGCGCCATCCAGTCGCTGGAGCGCTGGGGCGCGGCCAATTGGAGCAACTTGGCGCGGATTCCCGCCCAATCCGTGCCCCTCCATACGAACCTGCTGGACGCCGCCACCGGATCGAACCGGTTCTACCGCCTGCTGATCCCCGCCCCGCCGTGACGATGCGGGCTTGGCCCGCCGGCCGCGATTGGCCGGGAATCCTGCCGGCTGGGTGCGGTGCAGGCTTGCATCCGGGCTGGCAGATTGCAGAATCAGGGCCATATGAACAGCAGGCAAAAACCGGATCTCCTGGGTGCGCGTTGCGTTAAAAGCAAAGTGACGCCGGCCATCGGACGGCCGCCCTGCCGGTGATCCAGGCCTGCATTTTTCAAGCCGCATCAACCCCAAAACAACAACATCATCATCACCACCCATGAATGGAACTGAACGCGTGTGCGCCGCGATCCGCCGGGAAATCCCGGATCGGATCCCGACCTTTGAATGGTTCATCGACGAGTCGGTCGGCAAGGCGCTGACCGGCTCGGACAATCCGCTGGATATCGTGGAGCGCCTGGACCTGGACGGTGTGAATATCCGGCCCGATTACTCCAAGCGGTTCGTCAGCCCGGAGGTGTTCGAGGACGAGTGGGGCAGCCGCCGCCAATTGACCGGGGACTGCATTGCCGCTGTCATTGCGCACCCGCTGGCGGACATCACGCGGCACCTGGAATACACCTTCCCTGATCCGCGGGCGGATCACCGGTTCGCCTCGTTGCGCCGCGCCATCGAGCGTTTCGGCGAGACGCGGGCGGTGATATTTAATGTGCGCGACGGCTTTTCCGACCTGCGCGACCTCCTGGGCTACGAGGGGGCCCTGATGGCCCCGCTGGCCGAGCCGGAAGCCTGCGCCGAATTCCTCGACCGGGTGGTCACCTACAACCTGGCGCTGGCCGAACACGCGGTCCGCACCTTCGGGGTGCGGATCATCGCCACCACCGATGATGTGGCCATGGCGGACCGGCCCCTGTTCAACCTGCGGGTTTACCGCGAGCAGATTTTGCCCTCCTTCCGCCGCGCGATCCAGGGCTTCAAAGCCCTCGGCTGCCTGACCATCAAGCACTGCGACGGCAACGTGCTGCCGCTGCTGGAGGACTGGATCGAGGCGGGCATCGACTGCCTCGACCCGATCGATCCGGGCGGTGGGCTGACCATGGCGGGCATGAAGGCCACCTATGGCGGGCGCATCGCCCTCAAGGGCAACATCGATTGCGTGGGCACCTTGTGCACCGGCACGCCGGACGAGGTGCGTGAGGAAGTGCGCCAGCGCATCGCCGAGGGCGGGCCGGGCGGGCTGATCCTCTCCTCCAGCAACACGATCCACCGCGGGGTGCAGCCCGGGAGCTATCGCGCGATGCTGGAGGCGTTGCGGGCCTGCGGGAACCTGGCCGCCAGCCAGCCAGCCATTTGAGCCGTTCACCATAGCATCCAAGGAGATAAACCATGACCACCGGATTCATCCTGATCGTAATCGGCGCCCTGTGCGGAGGCTCGTTTGGCCTGCCCAGCAAATTCGTCCGCAAAGGAACCCCTTGGGAAACCCTCTGGGGGCCTTTCTTTTTCTTCGCCACCGTCCTGCTGCCGCTGCTGGCCGGGCCTGCCCTCGTGAAGGATCTCTTCGGCGTCTGCGGGTCGCTCACACCCGGCCAGTGGCTTGGCCCGGTGGGTTTCGGCTTTCTGTGGGGCCTGGGATCGATGACGCTGGGGCTCAGTTTTGCCTTCGTCGGTCTTTCGCTGGCCTATGCGATCAATTACGGGGTGCAGATCGCCTTCGGAACGATCGTTCCGGCGCTGATTTTCACCCCCAGCGTCTTCGGCACCGCCAAAGGCACGCTCATGCTGGGCGGCGCGGCGGTCTGTATTCTTGGCGTGATCGTCTCCGGAAAGGCCGCCCGGCTCAAGGAGCAAAGCGGCGGTGCCAGCCAGGCCCCGCGCAACCTCTCCAAAGGAATTGTCGTAGCCATGCTCTCCGGGGTTCTCTGCGCCTGTTATGCGCTGGCGTTCGGGTTCGGGGACGGTGTCCTAAAACACGCCTCCGCCCCGCCGTTCGAAAATCCGGCGTGGCGCGCGAGCTTCGCGGTGACCGCCCTTGCGCTCTGGGGCGGATCGCTCTCGGCCTGCGGCTATTGTGCCTATAAATTGACCATCAACAAAACCTGGGGCACACTGGCGAGTCCCGGCATCCTGCCGGTCTATGTGATCGCGCTGGTCATGGCCCTGCTGCACGACGGCGCCATCGCCTGTTTCGGCGTCGGCTCCCCGATGTTGGGAACGCTCGGGGTCTCGGTCGGCTACGCTATTTTCATGTCGCTGGCGATCTTCACGGGCACGGTCAACGGCTTCCTGGCCGGGGAGTGGCGCGGCGCCAGCCCCCGGGCCGTGAACGGCATCCGCATCGCCCTGGCGGTCTTGGTGGCCGGAGTCTGCATCCTGGCCTATGCCAACGCGATTTCGCGGTGATGATCCTGGATGGCGGGCCGAGGCCGCGCGCGCGGCATGCCCGCGCCGGATCACTGTTTCAGACGGTAGAACTGGGTGGTCCCGCCGGCCGTGGTGGTGAACACATTCTGATCGCCTTGCACCGTGGGATCCCCCGCTTTGCTCCAGGCCGCGGGCGAGAGGCCGGTGGTCTTTTCCAGGGTGAAGCCGCTCGCCGCGGTGGGCCAGGAGATGGCCAGGCCACTGGTGGTCTTGCTGATCTGCAAGGGCGGCGCGGCGGGCGTGATCGGTGTGCCAATCTGGACATAGTCAAACTCGGCCGCATAGCCCCAGCCCAGGATCGTGGCATAACGGTCGTCACTGGCGGTGGCCCGTTCATACGCCAGGGTGCCCGCGTAGGAGCCATCGATATACGCGGCGAACTGCTTCTGCGCCGGATTCACTTCCCAACGCACCGTATGGAACCCGGGCAGCAGGCCGGTATAATTAGTGATGATGCGGTCCGAATTCATGAAATTCAGCTGCTGGGTGCCATCGGGCAGCAATTGCAAGGAGAAGGCGGATTTGGCGATCTGGCCATTGAGCGCATCCATGTTGATGAAGAAACAGGCGCCCTCGTACATCTTGGTATTATCGGGCAGAGCGTCCACGCAGCGCAGCCGGGTTTCGATGATGAATGGATAGTTGAAATCATCCTTGGGCGCGGTGTCCAGGATCGGATTCCACGTCAGGCATTTCAACAGGCCGTCGGCTACTTGCGTGGCCGGATCAAAGGTGGTTTGCGCCGAGTTCCGGTGCCGCCAGTCGCCTTTGGCGGTGGGATCGATGCCCGGTTTATCGAAGTTCACATCCCACCGCGCATTGATCGGCCGGGCCGGCCGGCCGATGCGCACATAATCGAACTCCGCGTCGGCGCCCCAGGAAAGGATGGTGGCATACCGGTCGTCATTGGCAGTGGACTTGTCATAGTTGATATAGCCCTTGTCCGCCCCGTTGATGCTCAGGCGCAGGCGGCTGAAGACCGGTTCGTATTCAAGCCGGATGGTCTGGAAATTGGTCGATAAACCGGTGTAGTTGGTCAGGATTGTGCTGTTGTTGACCACATTCAAGCGCTGGGTGCCATCCGCCATCAATTGCAGGGAGATCGACGTCGGTGTGAGCTGGCCATCGTGCGCGTTCATGTTCACCCAAAATACTGCCCCATCGAACATTTTATCGGCGGTCACCGGGGTCAGGCACACCATGCGGGTTTCCACAATGAAGTCCTCGTTGAAATTGTTTTTGGGGGTGGTATCCAAAAGGGGATTGAAGCTTTTGCATTTGAGCACGCCGCCGGCCACCTGCGTGGCTGGGTTGAAGGCGGTTTGGCCCGGAGTCCGGTGTTTCCAATCGCCTTTGGCGGTGGGATCTTCGCCCGGAGTGTTGAATTCCAGAGACCACAGGACTTCGAAGTCACCCGCGACCGCTGCTTTGGTCTGCCCTTGGGCGACATTGGAAATGGCGGCCAGGTTGCCGGCCATGTCCTTGGCGCGCACGGCAAAGTAATAGGTTACGCCGGGACTGAGGCTGGCGACCTTGAATGTTTCCGCGCTCCCTCCGGGGCTGGGGAAGAAAAAGACCGTCTCCGCCGGGGTGGCATTGGCCCAGTTGGCCGTGGTGATTGGCTGGGTTGAATACCGCAGATCATAATAGGCCGCCGCGTTGGTATGGCCGGGATCGCTGGGTGCGGTCCAATTCAGCCACAGGTAGGAAACCCCCTTCGTGTTGGCGTCCACCGCCAAATCGCTCACCGCTGGCGTTGGCGTGGAGTCGGCATCAGTCAGGATCCCCAGGAACTGTCCCCCGATCGGAGCGGCCAGGAATGGGGGAGGCGGTTCGTTTTCCTTGGTCCAGGCCACGGCCATGGAATCTTCTTTGCCGCCTTCTTTCATCAGCGCCTCAACATAGTAGCGTTTGCCCGCTTCAAGCGGGATGGCGGCCGAAGGATTGTTGGTGTCATACGTGCGCGCCGGATAATTGGCGGTGCCCGTTGCAATCAGCTCCAGGGTGGCGGGATCGGCGGGATCTTTGGCCAGCCAAAGTTCGCCAGCCTGGTTGGCGCTCATGTAGAACACGTAGCTCGCCGTCTGGGTGGGCACGATGTAACCGCTCACTTTTTGCCCCACCGCGATGCCGCCGCCATTGCCGGCTACATACTTGGAGGGAGGAATCTCAAAGCGGGTCAGGAAGTGGACCTCGTCGGGGCTGTCCGGGTATTTCGGATCGGCCCGCAAATCATCGACCGTGATTCCCGGAACGTCGCGATAGACCTCCAATTTCAGGAAACCAGGACTGAACGATTGGGCGGCCATGACCTGGGCGGCGCTCAGGCAGGCCAGCAGCAGGATACGCTGCAGGCAGGCAGTGGAGTGTTTTTTCATAGGGATTGGGTTTTGTTTTGGGACAACCCTTGCACCCTGCTTGCCAGCTCGTGGGCAGCCCGTGGGCAACCCGCAGGCAGCCGGGTTCAGGGGTTGCAGGAGGAACGCAAACAGCCGGTTGGCCGCTCGGATTGTTCCAACTGGATTGCTTTGAGGCAATCATGCCCGTGATCTTATCCCCTGGGCTATCTCTGTTCCAGCTTAATCAGCGCCTGAATCATCGGCGGTGGCGGACAACTTTGCCGGATGCCCATGGAGAAAGGCCGGGGTGTGCCCGGCTTCCTGGCTTTCCCTGAACGCCAAGCCAAAAAAATTGATATTCTTTCGCTTTGCGGTAGAAAATGGCGGAGCGTATGCGTTTCTATCATCAAGGGTGAGTGGCATGACCGGCGATCCCAGCGCGGAGATGGAAGACCTGGAGCGCCGCCTTCGGGGCGGGGATCTCCAGGCCTTGGCGGAGTTGTTCTCCCGGGAAAGGGAGCGCCTGTGGCGGGTGGCGCACTTCCGGCTGGCCGAGCCGTTGCGGGGGCGGCTGGACCCGGATGATGTGCTGCAGGAGGCTTTCCTGGCCGCCCGGCAGCGCCTCAGCCATTATGCGGATGGCCCTGCCAGTTCGCCATTCATCTGGTTGCGCATGATTGTGAATCAAACCATCATCGATCTGCACCGGCGGCACCTGGGCGCCCAGATGCGCGATGCCGGGCGGGAAATCAGCCTGGACGGCGCCCCCTACGCGCAGGCGACCTCCGCGTCCGTGGTCATTCAATTGGCCGGAGCCTTCACCACGCCGAGCGGGGCGGCCGCGCGCGCCGATGTGCTCGCCCTGGTGCAGGCCGCCATCGAGCAGATGGATCCCATCGACCGGGAGGTGCTGGCGCTGCGGCACTTCGAGGAGCTGACCAACAGCGAAGTCGCCGAGACGCTGGGCATCGAGCAAAAGGCGGCCAGCATCCGCTACATCCGCGCCTTGCGGCGGCTGAAGGAAATCCTGGCGCAGGCGCCGGAGCTGGCGGGGGGAGGGCAAAATGGCTGACGCGCTCATGGACCGCGATCCCTTCGAGCTGCTGGCCGCCGAGTACATGGAGCGGCTGCGGCAGGGCCAAAGCCCCGCCATTGAAGATTACGCCGCGCAGCACCCGGAGCTGGCGGCGGAAATCCGGGAGCTGTTCCCCACCATTGCCGCCACGGAGCGCCTGAAAGCACGGAAAGCGCGCTCCAGCGGCGGCCTGGCCACGCTCGGGGCGGCCCAATTGACGCGGCTGGGCGACTTCCGCATCGTGCGCGAAATCGGGCGGGGCGGCATGGGCGTGGTTTTCGAGGCGGAGCAGGAATCGCTGGGTCGGCGGGTGGCCGTCAAGGTTCTCCCCCGGCAGGTGTTGCTGGACGATAAACACCTCAAGCGGTTCGAGCGCGAAGCCCGGATCGCCGCCAATCTCCACCATACGAACATCGTGGAAGTCTTCGGCGTGGGGGAACAGGATGGATTCCACTATTACGTGATGCAATACATCCACGGGGCCGGTTTGGACGCGGTCATTCCCCGGCTGGCGAAATGGGCCGGCCTCCCCGGCGGCAGCCAGCCGGGGCCGGATCCGGCCGCCCAGGCTGCTCCGGGCAGCGAGATCGCCGAGGCCGCCGTGCGGCAAATGCTGGGGGAGGAGGCCGCACCCGGCCCCGGGGGCCGGCTGGGACCGGCTTATTGGCGGAGCGTGGCGCGGATCGGCCTGCAGGCCGCTGGCGCGCTGAATTATGCGCACACCCAGGGAACCCTGCATCGGGACATCAAGCCCGCCAACCTGTTGCTCGACACGCAGGGGACCGTCTGGCTGGCTGATTTCGGCCTGGCCAAGGCGGCCCAGTCCGGGGACATCTCTTTTTCCCACGATGTGGTGGGAACCTTGCGCTACATGGCGCCGGAGCAATTCCGCGGCGAAACCGACCACCGGAGCGACATCTACAGCCTGGGCCTGACCTTGTATGAAATGCTCAGCCTGCAGTCCGCTTATGAGGAAACCGACCGCAGCGGGCTGATCCAGCGCATCACCCAGGGGCCGCCTTTGGGGCCGCCCGGCGCCGGCCTGGGCATCCCGCGCGATTTGGAAACCATCGTGCTCAAGGCCATCAGCCACGAGGCCAGCCAGCGCTACCAATCGGTGGCCGCCCTGGCCGATGACCTCGGCTGCTTCCTCGAGGACCGGCCCATCCGCGCCCGGCGGGTGGGGCCGGTGGAGCGTCTGGGCCGGTGGTGCCGCCGCAACCCGAGCCTGGCCGGCCTGGCCGGCACGACGCTGTTTTTGCTGGTGCTGGTGGCTGTGGTGGCCTCCGTGGGATACGTCCGCACCAATAAAGCGTGGGACCGGGAAAAGGTGGAGCGCGGCAAGGCGGAAAACAACGCCAACGTCGCCATCGAAGCCCTCAACCGCCTGTTTGAACGGCTTTCCCCTGCCCGGATGCGGACCCTTCCGCCTTCGGCTGTGCCGGGCGCCCGCGAGGACGGCAGCGATGCCGCCAGCTCGCCGATCCTATCCAGGGAAGCCGCCGCGCTCCTGGAGGAGATGCTGCCGTTTTACGAACGGCTCGCCCAGGGTGGCGAAAACGCAGGGAAATTGCGTGCCGGAACCGCGGGGGCCAACCAGCGGGTGGGCGCCATCCGGCAGCGCCTGGGCCAGTTTGACGAGGCGGTCAAAGCTTGCCGGCGGGCCATCGCTCTTTACGAGGAATTGCGCGTGGGGGCGGGGGCTGATCCGCAATACAAGCTCGAAATCGCGCGGATCAATAATGAATTGGGCCGGCTTTACAACTCCCGGCGGCTGCTGCCGGAGGCGCGGGAGGCATTCCTGGCCGCCCAGGCGCTGCTGCAAACGGATGCCGGGCCGGCCTCCGCCCCGGCGGAGGTGCGCTATGAGCTGGCCCGCACCTGCTATTTTCTGGGCATCGGGGAGCGCCCCTTGCCGGCGGCCGATCCGCGCTCCGGGGGGCGCCCGGCTCCGGCCTCCGAGGCGCAGCGCGACAGCCTGGCCAGGGCGGTGACCCTGCTCCAAGACCTGCCAGCCTCGCCCTCCGCCAACCCGGAATACCAGCATTTGCTCGCCTTGTGCTACCTGGAGGGGGCCGCGGTGGAGGGGGGCCGCGGGCGGGGGCCGGAAGGGGGCGCCGAGCGGGCCATCGGGATCCTCGAAAACCTGGTCCAGGCCTGCCCCGGGATTCCGGACTATGCCTATGATCTGAGCGAGGCCTACGCCCGGCTTCACATTCCGCGGCCGCCCATCCCCTTCGAGGACGAACGGATGATCCAGGACCGTTTCGGCAAAGCCCTGGCCTTGCTCGAAAAACTGGTCGCGAAATACCCGGAGGTGCCTGATTTTCTTACCGCCCAAGCCCGCATGCACGACAAGCTGGGCGCCTTCCACCGCCAGCTGGAACGGTGGGAGGAGGCGGAACAGAACTTCCGCCGGGCCATCGCCATCCAGGCGCCCCTGGTGCGGCAATTCCCCGAGGCCCCCCATTTTGGCCTGTGGCTGGCCACTTTCCGCATCGCCCTGGCCGATGCGCTGATCCGGCGCGGCCAGCCGGGCGCGGCCCGCGCGGAGCTGGAGGACACCCTGGCCACGCTGCTGCGCCAGTTGGCGCGCCACCCCGAGCTGCCGCGTCCGCACGGCCTGCTGGAACTGGGTTATTCCCGGCTGGAAATGGCCTTGCGCCAGGCTGGCGAACGCGGCCTGGCGGACGAAGCGGCGCGCCAGGCGGAGGACGAGCGCCCGCGGTAGCTCCCCGGCTCATCCCCGGCCCCGTTTACGGCGCGGCCCACCGCACCAGGCGGACGTAATTATAGATGCGGATCACGTCGCCCTGGGGGCCGCGCCCAAACGGGAACGCGGCGGGATTGCCCGCCTTGGGATCGCTCCGCTGGGAGCCGGCGCCGTGGACATCCACGTAGCGGTAATCCGCCGCCTGGGCTCCTGGATTGCCAGCCTTTCCGGGCGCACCCTGCCGGGGGGGCGGCGGGGTGGTTCCCGGGGCGCCCGGGCCTGGCGGCGGGCCATCCGGCCCGGGCTCGGGCGGTCCCCCCGGCCCCATGGGCGGCGGTCCGTCCGGGCCGAACGGCGGCGGGCCTCCTGCGGGCGGTCCGCCGGGCCCGAAAGGTGGCGGCCCCCCGCGGCCCGGTCCACCTTCCGCTGGCCCGCCTGCGCCCAAAGGCGGGGGGCCACCGCGGCCTGGGCCGCGCGTGCCCTGGGGTCCGAAACCCCCGCGTGGCCCGCCAGCCAGGCTGCGGGGAGACATCCAGCCCGCCGCCCGGCCAAAGGCCACATACATCGCCGCCTCGGCGCCCCGCAGCCCGGCGTGGGTGGTGGCCGACCAATAGAATGGGTAATCCACCTGTTTCACTTCGTTGGTGATCACGCTGCAGGTGAACATCGGATCCAGGGCGGGGGATTGGGTCGCGTCCGGGCAGCGCGAGTAGTCCACGATGCTCTGCAGTTCCTTCACGCTCGGCAGCCGCCAGTCAGCATGGCCGAGGTGTTTTTTTGCATTCTGCTGCTGCACCCAGGCCAGGGCCTCCTGCCAGTTCAGGCCCCGGCCGCTGTCGGCCTGGGACCACATGAGTCCGGTGGCGCGGTCGGTGATGGTGCCGTCGTGGTGGTCCTGGAAATCGTTTTTTCCGTAGCCCGGATTGCCGCGCACACCGATGACGAAGAAGGTTTTCTCCATCCCCCCGCCCGGCATGAACAGGTCGTAGCCCTTGATGCGCCCATCGGCGAAGTTGACGCCGAACAGCTTGTCGAATCCGCGCGCCCCCGGGCCGGCATACTTGGTGCTCGAGGCGTATTGGGAGTCGATGATCCGCTCGCCGGTGCGGGTGTCGCCATAGGCGAACTTGAAGAACTTCGTGTCGATGAACGGGGTGAGCCGCGAAGGGTCCATGTTCATCGGCCCGCTGGGATCGGTGCCGCGCCCGTCGAACAGCGAAAACAATTCCTTGATCGTGGGCAGCCGCCAATCGTCGAAGCCCCCGAACCGGGCGGCATTAAGCCTGGCGGGCAGCGCCCCGGCGCCTGACAGGGTCAGCTTGTCGCGCCGGGTCAGGGCGCCGTCGCCATCGGTGTCCGGGCTGCGCTGCCAGGTGAGGCCCGTCACGTGGTCGCGCACGGTCAGGCCGTCGGCGCTCAAGGTGTAGCTGGCCGGGCGCCTGGGGGATTGCGCATCCTGGCCATGGAATGGCTGGCCCGGCTTCGGGGGCGCGATTTCCCCGCGGTTGTCGTAGCATTTCACCTGTCCGGTATCCACGATGGGATAGGATTCGCCGGCGTGGAGGGCCGCCAGCGGCAGCCCGCCTGCCAGCGCCAGCAGGAAGCAATAGGAGGTGGTCTTCATGGTTTTTTGCTTGGATGGCCCGGGTTGCATGGGGGGGCCGGGCCGCTTGACGCCGGCCCGCCCATGCCTCGGCGCGGTGATTTCCCCCGCCCCCGCCGCAGCGGGCCGGGCGATCATTTTGAAAGCGCGCCGATTTTTCGGTTTCACCATGCCTTCCCAGATTAATGAATTCCGCCAGGTTTTGTTAACACTCTTTTTTCGGGGGCCACCCGCGCCGCCGGCCTGACCCGGCGCTGCGGGCTGGCTGGGTTCGGTGTGTTCTGGCGTCAGCGCGGCCGCGCCGCGGGCGGGCTCCAGCTTTTGTGCCAGTAAAAGTCCCAGAGGCGCTCCAGGGGCACGGTGGCGCCGTGGCCGTCGAAAAAGGCGAGGTTGATGGCGGCGGGCAGGGGGGCGCCGGCGGGCACGTTTTTGCAGGCCGGGCGGGGGCCGGATCCATGCCGGGCGATGGTCAGCACTGACAGGCTGCCCAGGGTGGTGGGGCCTTCGAGCAGGTTCCGGGCCGGGGCATCGGTTTCCTTCGGCCAGGCATCCACCCACATGCCATCGGCGAAGACCGGGGTCTGGGCGGGCTTGGCGACCGCTTCCGGCGTGCGGAAGGCGTTGGCGGTGCCGGGCCGGTTATCCTGGACGGTCCAATCGCCTTTGTAGAACCAGCCGTTGAGCGCGTAGCTCCCGGTCCACCGCGGCTCGCGCGAGGCGGGGTCCACCTCCGAGCCGGCCCACACCCAGGCGGTGGTGGCGGTGCCCCACGGCGTCTTTTTGTCGTAGGGCGCCGCCGGGCAAAGGCGCAGGCGCTCCACCTTTGAATAATGCTCGATCAAGCCGCGCATCCAGAGGTTGCCGGAGAGGCTGTAGGGCATGGTGTTCCCGTGGTCGTTCACATACATGAAATTGGCCAGGGTGATTTGCCGCAGGTTGTTGGCGCACTGGATGGCGCGGGCCTTGGTTTTGGCGCGCGCCAGGGAAGGCAATAACATCGAAGCCAGGATGGCGATGATGGCGATGACCACCAGCAGCTCGATGAGCGTGAAGGCCGCCGCCGGACTGGTGGATGACCGTGGCTGGCGCTGGCTCCCCAGCCCGTTTCCGGGCGGTTTTTCCGCGGTGTGCTTCATGGGAGGAACAGCCTAATAGTCCGTGTGCGGGAAGGCCAGCCGGAAAAAGGCGGCCGGGCCGCCCTCCGGGCCGCTCGCGGGGAGGGCGGCGCCGTCTTGCGCGACGGACCAGTCCCCGAGCGGCTGCCAGGCCTGGGATCCGGCCTCCAGGCTGGCCGCCTGCTGGACTTCGCAGGTCACGTTGGTCTCCACGCTCCAGGCCAGGCGCAGCGCGCCCGGCGCCCCGGCTTCGATGCGGAGCTGGACGCCGGCCCGCGGCTTGGGGAAGGCCTGCCGCTGCAGCGCTTCGGCCCATTGCCGGCCGTGGAGCGTCAGCCCGGCGGTGTTGAAATGGACCGCGTCGTAAAGATAGCCGTTGAGGTGGAAGCTGTCCGTTTCCGGCCCCTTGAAAACCCCGGGCGTGTTGGTGATGACCTGCCATTGCCCGGCGCGGACCTGGGCCTGGCTGTTGGTGCTGGTTGAATCCGGGTGCCAGGAGGCGATCGCCACGCCCCAGGGCACGCCGTATCCCGCATCCCGGCGGGATTGGTCGATGATGGTCCGCAGGCGCTGGGCGTAGGCGGCGGCCGGGGTGGCATTGAGGCTGTCGGATTCGCCCTGGTGCCAGAGCACGGCCCGGCAGCCGTTGGTCCCCAGCAGCTGCAGCGCCCCCCGCAGCTTCAGGTACAGGCCATCGGATGCTCCCGGCAGCCACTGGTCCACCCGCGTCGCGCCGACGGCGACTGAAATGATGCCCACCGGCACGCCGAGCCGGCCTGCCAGGGCATCGCCGAAGGCGGGCCAGGGCGAGCCTCCGGCGCCGCTCGCCTCCGGCTGGGGATCGACGGCATGGCGCCACTCCACCGCCAGCCCGCGGCAGCTGACGCGGTCATCGGCCGGATCCTGGCCCGGCTGGCCGTGGTTGGCGGCGTTGGATTGGCCCGCGGCGACCACCACTTCGCCCACGCCCACCCGCTGGACCAGGCCGGTCGCGATGGGCAAGCCGCCGGCGTCAAAGCCCACCAGGCTCACCTGGTGCCAGCCGGCCTTGAGCCGGAGCCGGCCCGCGAACCAGCCGTTGGTGGGGGTGGCGGCCAGGGCTTGCGGGGGGAGCGTGGTTCCGGTAAAGCCGGGCGCCGGGCTGGCGCTGGCCTCCACGCGGCGGATCGCGGAGCCGCCCTGGCAGGCCACCTCCACCTCGCCATGGTTCCGGGCGTCCCGCTGGCGGACCGACCGGTTTCTGGGGTTGAGGACAAACAGGCTGTTGCTGGAGAGCGCCACCGGCACAAATTTGAACGAGGAGCCGAAGTAGCCGGCCCAGCCGGGGGCGGGGTCGGTGCGCGCAATGGGGAAGGTGGTGTTGCTGGCCGCCGCGGGCAGCGCGGGCGAGCCGGCGGGCGTGGCCCGGCCCTCCAGCCAGCGGATGCCGGGGGCCATCGTGGCGTTGATCGCGTAGCCGAAATCAGCGCTGCCGGCTTCGACGGCGACGAGGTAGCTGTTGCCCGGGTTGAGCGGGACCGGATCGCCCAGGGCGGCATAATGCACGGCCAGGATCCCATTGGTCTCCCGGTTCGCCATGCCCGCGGGGAGGGTGGCGCTCGCCAGGGCGGCGCCGGTGTCCCAATCGTAGAGGCGCGCCACCGCCGGCGCCGCCAGGCCGCCGCCATTATAGTCCACCCGGCCGAGCTGGGTCACCAGGATGGGGGTGTCCACCACAAAGCGGAAACCGAGCGAGAACGGCAGGCCCGGGCCGGCCGAGCCTTTGGTTTGCGCGGTCCACGCGGCGGTCTCAGCGCCGCGGGCCTCCCCCGCTTTGCAGGCCAGCACCACCCCCAGAAAAGCGGCGGCCCAGCGGATCCCCAATCCCCGGTTGCTCGTGGTCACATTAAAAATGGCAAACATATGAAACTCTTCAGGCTGAATCCTGCCAGTCTCAGCGCCGCTTGCCAAGCCGCGCTTTCGGGTTTTGGCAGGCTGCCCCACCACCCGCCCTGGCTGGCCGGGCGCCGGCTTCCGGCCACGCCGGTGGCCCGGCCATATTCCGCGCGCCGGGCGCCGGCTTTGGCGGCGGCAAGGCCCCCCTTCACAATCCCGGGCAGCCCGCTTGCTTCATATCCTGCCACAGGTTGCGCCGCCGCCGGTGCGCCAGTTTCCAAGCGCTCAACAGGTTGTCATAACTGCTGCGGTTCACTTCGGACAGCGCCTTCATCCAGTGGGCTGATTCTCTATATTGGGATCCGGACTCCCCGGGCGGTGGCACAAGCAAATGCAGATGCCGCCGCCACACGGGCAGGACTTCCACCGGGCGGTTTTGCCCGCACACGAGTTCCAGCGCCTGGCCCAGGCTCTGCTCCAGGATCGTGGAAATGTGGATGGCCGGCTCCAGCACGCAGGCATGGAAGCGCGGGCACTGCGCCGGGAGCTCCTTGTGTTGCGGCAGATGGCGGGTCAGCAAAGCCAGGGACTGCCAGTTTTTCAGGAAGAACGCCGCGTGTTTGCGTCCGCATTCCAGCCAGGCTTCCAGGTGTTCCTGAAAGGCCCGCTGGCCCGCCGCGGGATCGTTCCGGGCTTCGATCAGCGGCCCCACCCAGCTGCTGGCTGCCGTCTCCTTTCCGCATCCGTGGGGCGCGCAGGCCTCGCGCATGCGCCCCAGCCATTCTGCAAACAGCGTTTCCCGCAGCCTGGGGCCGTCCGGGCTGCCCGACAATTCATGGAAAGCCGCCAGGACCGCGGCCCAGTCTTCCGGGGAGTCCAGGACCACGCGCTGCAGGCGCAGGCAGGCGGCGCGTTGCGTGTTCCCTTGCCGCCCGGCGGCCTCCTCCCATTGGGCCAGGAACCGCTGGGCGGCCGGCTCCACCTCCGGCGGTTGATAGCGGGGCGCCGGCAGCAGCATCCGCTCCGGCTGGAACGGGTTTTTCTCCGGCAACCCAGCCAGGCTGGACAACGTTTGTTCGAGGTAGCGCTCCGCGGCGGCGAAGTCGCGCCGCGCGATTGCGTTGGCGATCAGCGGCTCCCCGTAGCGCCAGTCATCCGGCAGCTGCGCCCGGCAGGTTTCGAGGTGGGCGGCGGGATCAAACCGGCTCGCATAGGCGAAGTGGAGGCGGTGCCAGAGCGAATGGGGGCTGGCCAGCATCGGGTCGAACCTGGGCTCCTGCAGGCAGGCGTAAACCTCCCGGCACACCTCCTCGGGCAAACGCTCGAAAAACTGAAGGCAGACCTCCTTTTTCAGTTCCGTGTGCAGGGCCGGGGTGTACAGCTTGAGCAGGGCGTCCACCAGCCGCCGGCCGGGATCCGGCTGGCCGGCCAGGCCCAGCCAGGTCCATTTCAGCACACAGTCGGTTGCGGTGGGCGGGAGCGTGAAATGGTCCTCCACCGGCTGGAACCATTCCGGGTAGGAAACCAGGTTGCTGTTCAGTTCTTCCAGGCTGTCCAGGAACATTTCTGGCTCGCCCGCCAGCGGGTAGGCGCGGTCGATCCACCCGGCCAGCTTGCCCGCGGCCTCCTCCAGGGCCTGCTCCAATGCGCCGTGGTCGAAGTACGGCGGGTGCCACGGTTCGTCGTGGTTCACGAAAGGCCCCTCCTCATCCCCCACCTCTGCAATGGGATTGGCCCACTCACTCCACAACATATCCCACTCCTCCAGGATCTTCCGGGAGGAGGGGGACGCCCCGGCGGCCGTGGTGGCTTCCTGCAGCACCCGGCGCACCGTGTCCGCCAGGTCCGCGTCGATGGCCCGCAAGGGGCCGTCCAGTGTGGCCAGCTGGCCCGATTCACCCGCCATTTTCAGCAGGATGCGCACCTGGTCCGCGGTGAGCGAGTCCAGGAGCCGGTCGCCCAGGTGAGGCTCGGGCGAGGTGGTTGGATCAGTCATGGTCATTGCGGTTTGAGGCTTGGGCTGGCGGATGGCCGTGATCCCGCCTGCCGCAGCCGGTGGGCGGAAAATTCCGGGTTCTCGCCCGCCGGGATTGGGAGCGTGTCACAATGGGTGCACACTATACAACGGCCGCCCGCCCGGTTTCAACCCCAACTTGCAGCTCCCGCCAGGGGCAGGCGGGGATGGGTTCCCCGGCCCGCATCCCGGATTCGGCTTGCCCGGCGGGGCCAATCCTGTGCAGAAAGCAGGGATGAAAGTTGGACGCAACGATCCTTGCCACTGTGGGAGCGGCAAGAAATACAAGAAATGCTGCCTGGAGAAGGACGCCGGGCAGGTGTGGTTTGAAGCGGCGCCCGGCGCCCAGGCGGGGGCGGAAGGGGCGGCCAAAGAACCGGATTGGATAGAGGAAGCCCCCGCCAGCCAGGAGCCGGGCGAATGGGGTGAGGAGGATGGCGGCGCCGGGGTGGAGGAGGAATTCACCGTGGATGGCGATGCCCAATGCCCGCCTGCATCCCCTCCGGAGTATCCGCAGCCGGATGAAAACCTGCCCGAGCTGCCGCCGGAGCAGGCCCAGATTGTCGAGGATTGGTGGCAGAAGACCAGTCCGCATTACCGGAAGGGGGCGGTGGATCCACTGCTCCAGCGGGTGGCCCTGGCCCTGGATGAAATGCCCGGGCTGTTCCCCCATTTGGGCCTGCACGAGGAGTTCCTTTTCGAGCTGGGGGCGATGCTGGGACGGTGCGGCCGGATGCCCGAATTCGCCGCGCTTTTGCAGCGGGTGCGCCGCGAGCAGCGGCGGATGTATTCCTTTTGCTACGGCGCCTATGATGCGCAGATCATCGCCGAGCTGGCCCTGGCCGGGCGGGCCGCGGAAATCCCGGAATATCTCGATTTTTTCCAGGAGTACCCGGACGCCCAGCCGGACTATTGCCACCAGATCTGCGATTTGCTGGCCTGGCGCGGATTCGCCGGGCCGCTGCGCCTCTTGTGTGAATCGACCGCCGCCCCCCTGGCCACCTCGTCCAAGGTGATCAATGGCTATTTCGCCTTGGACTGGCTGGTGCGTCTGGAGAAAATCCCCTTCCTGGAGGGTGGTGATGAATCGTCCGCCGCGGTCCACAAGACTGTTGCGGCGCTGAAGCAGATGGGGGAGCGGGTGGGCGTCCCTTTGGAGCCGGAGGGCGGGGTCTTGCGCTCCGAGCTGCGCGCCTACCTGGAGCCTTCGCAGAACGTTGATTTCAGGGTTCACGGCCTCCGGGCCCGGCAGCGGATCCATTTCAATTTCCTGGCCTATCTGCGCCACCGCTTGCAGGCGCCCTGGCTGCCGGCGTTTTTCGCCGCTGACCTGGTCTATGTCTATTGGGAATGGTGTGAAAACTTGAAAATACCGCCTTGCCGCCTGGATAAACGCGATGTGGGCAGGTATATCCAGGAGCGGTCGCGCTATTTTGTTTCGATCCGCGGGGTGGTCCTGATGGCCGCCGTGCAAGCCATCTATTGGCTGGCGGATTATCTGCACGCCGCCGGCCGGCTGCCGGACCCGGAGTGGGAGCGCGTCAAACGGGAATGCCGGGAGCATTTCCTGGCCGGCCGCAAAATGGTGCCGGGGGAGGATCCCGCCGGCCGCTTCTGCCCCACTTTTGATTCGCTGATCACGGTGGCTCCCGGTTGACCAGCGCCCATCCGGCCCCGGTCGGCCGGCCCGGCGGCCGGTTTCAAGGCTGGCCCAGCACCACGCAGTCCAGCCCGAAGTAATACCGGGGGCCTTGGGCGGCGGCGTTGGCGCCGGCCACCTCGATCCGCAGGCGCAGGCTGCCCGCCGCCGGCTGGAAGACCCCCAGCTCGATCGGGCCGCTGGCGATCGGCGCCGGGGCGTAGGCGTCATATTCCTTCCCGGCGGGCTGGCCGTTGATCGCGAACCGGAGGATGCCGTAATCCATGCTCCGGGTGCCGTAGATCGTCACGGTGCGCGGCTTGCCGGCCGGGCAGGGGAGGTCCATCTCCACGAAATCCCCCACGCGCGTGGCCTGCACAAACAGCTGCCTTTCGCCGCTCCACTGGCCCTCCGTCAGCCCGGCGTCCTGCGTGCCGATCCGCAGGCCGGGGGACTGGGCCGCGATGGCCAGCGTTTCGCACTCCTGGGCGCCGGCGATCTTCAGCGGCGTGGCTCCCGCGGGCGTTTCCCGCAGGGGGCGGGCCGCCTCCGCCGGCTGCGGCGGCCGGTTGTGCTTCCCGCCGGCGCTGTAGAAAAACGTGCCCACCGCGTAATCCACCCGGGTGTCGGCCCAATGCCAGATCTCCATGTTGTGCCGGATCCCGCTCCGCCACGGGATGGCGTCCAGCGGGCGCACCCGGGAGGTGGTGGTGTAGCCGCGCCAGTTGCCCTGCCCCACGGCGTCGCGCTGGGGCATGGCGATGAAGGGCGAGTTGAAAAAGCCGGCCATGCCCCAGGCATACCCGTAATAATCTTCCGTGCCCGTGCCGATGTGGGAGGCCCCCTTTTCCCCGTCGATGAAGATCCGTTCATCCCCCTCGCCATACCACGGAGCCACCGGGCTGAACACCGTGAGGGTGTCCCCCACATACAGCCCGCGCCCCTCCGCCTCCAGGTAGTTCCAGTCGGAGGGCGGCCGGGTCGGGAGGCCGCACTGGCTCCGCCAGCGGGCGTGGAAATACAGCGCGCGGCCGTCCCAGGGCCGCGGGCTGGCGGCGGCCGCGAGGGTGAGGGACACCGGCGTGGCGCCGGCGTTGCGCAGGGCGAGCCGGCCGGAGCGCTGGTACGGCATGACCCACCGCGCCGTGAACGTGCCATCCGGGCCCGCCGTGCGCCACCAATCCTGCACCGGGTTCAGCCGGGCGCCGGGGCCGAAGAATTCCCCGAGCGGGCACCACACGGTGGCCTTGCCGTCGAAGTCCCCCTCCAGGATGGTCGAGCGCAGGGCTTGCGGCGCCTCCCGCGGATCGATCCGCACGCGCAGCCCGCGCACGGCTCCGGGCCCGCCCGGCAGCTCGAGCGCCAGCTCCCCGCCGGGCGCCAGCGTGGCCCGGCGATCCGGCCCGGTGGCCGGCTCCAGGGGGGCCGCCAGCAGGTCACCCACCCGCTTCAGGGTCGCCTTGGCCGCCTCGTAATGGCCCATGGTGAAGGTCTCCACCGCGGCGCCGGCTTCGTAAAGGCGGTAGTTGATGACATAGTAGAAGGGCGCCAGGTCCAGCGTGATCCGGCAGCCGCGGGCGAACGGGATCGGCAGGTAAAGATCGCCCGCCACGCCGCGCGCGCCCTGGCGCGGGGCTTTCGCCTGGTCGCGCAGGTCCGGTTCGTTCCAGGCCACAAACGCCAACGGGGAGCGCACGAATCCGCAGCCGCGGAACAGGTCGTTGAACCGGGCCGTGATGGCCGGCTCGGGCGCGCCATCCAGGTAAAACCGGATGATCGCGCTTTCCTTGGACGGTTCGAGCGGCGTCCAGAAGCGCGTGATCGCGCCCGGTCCCGTGCCCTCCATGATCACCCATTCCCGCCGGCCCTGGTTGACCTCGGTGCGGATGAACTGCCCGTGATCCACGTTCGAGTGCCACCCGGCGGCGTCCGCGGGATCCTGCTTCCGGCGGTCGTGGCTGCTGGCCTGCTGGCAGGTATAAGCCGGCGCCGGCCACCTCGTCACCGCCTCGCGGTCGGTCATTTCCTCCAGCAAAGAGCTCAAGCTCACTGCCGGCTCCGGCGTTCCGCCGGCGGCGTTCTCCGCGGCCAGGGCGGCCGTGGCTGCGGCCAGCAGGAGGATCGCTCCCGCCGCCCATTGGGTGTTTGTCTTCTTCATACGGTTGTTCCCCGCCGGGGCATGGCATCAAGATCCTCTGAACCAGCCGGCAGGCTGCCCCCGGCGATTGGCCGGCTGGCGGTTAATACAAGATGAGGGGATGTTGCCCGCTGGCGCCGCAGGCCGCCAGCCAAATAAAATCCGTGTGCGACTTTGGTCAAGTCCTGGTTTAAATTTGTCA
>CAYPCQ010000053.1:5531-57101 GCA_964409245.1 uncultured Verrucomicrobiota bacterium | reverse complement strand
AATGTGTTGGCGACGCTACCCGATTCGATGCAAGGTAAAGCCAAGGCGGGGCTGATGGGTAATCCTGGGCGGCCGTCATGAGCCAGCCCGTTTCCGGGGCGAAGTCGGCGAGGACGGACAGGAGATAAGTGGTGGAGACAAAGCCGGTGGAGACGCGGTTCCGGTGCGCCGCGATCTCCCGCAGGAGCGCGCGTTGCGCCGCCGGGCGGTGTTCCAGCGGGACCAGGCCCAGCGCCAGCGCCAGCGCCTGGCCAGCCTCCGTGCAGGGGCGGTTGCCCGGCCACCACAGCTCATGCGGAACCCGGCCCCCCACCGGGACGATGGGGAAGCCTGGGCGGGGCGCTTCCCCCGCCGGGCCATAAATGCCGGTGGCCGGATCCAGGAACTGCCGGTTGAAGGCGGTTCGGGTTTTTTCCGCCACGCCGGCGTAATGGCGGGCGTCGCCGGCCAGGCCGAGCATTTCCGCGGTGCGGCTGACGACCGTGGCATAGAGATAATAGGCCGGGGTGTTGATGATGGGCCGGCAGGTTTCCTCGATGGGGCACCAGTCCGCCAGGCCCCAATCCTGCAGCCCATCCTCCCCGATCCGCCCGGCATATTCGCCCGAAACGGCGGCGGCGCGGCCCAGAAAATCCACGTAGCGCTTCATGGCGGGATAGCTTTCGCGCAGCAGGGTGGCATCCCCGTAATATTGATACCAATGCCACGGCACCCACACGAGGCAACCGCCCCACCACGGGCTGTTGTAGGCATCGAAATAGGCGCCGGGGGTGACGTTGGGGCTGCTGCCATCCGGGCGCTGGCCATCGATGATGTCCCACTGCCAGCGTTCGTACATGGTCTGGGAATCAAACAGGTAAACCGACGAGCGGAACATGTTTTGGGGATCCTGCATCCAGGCTTTCCATTCCCGCACGGGATCATTGGGCAGGAACGTGGTGTAGGCCACCGCCGTGCGCCGCGTGGCGTCGTTGAGCCAGTTGGCCTGGTTGTCGGAGCAGCGGAAGGAGCCGGAGGTCGCCCAGCTCATCGAAACCAGGCACCCGGTCAAATCGGCGAGCCGCGGCGGGTGCGCCGCGCCTTGGATCACGACCTTCCGCATGCCGGCATAAAAGAAACGAGGCTCATAGGTTTCCTCCCCGCCCGTGCCAGCCAGGGTGAAATGGTTGGTCCTCGGCAAGGCCACGGTGGGGATGGTGATGATGGAGACCGCCGTGCCTTCGGGCCCGGAGGTCTTGAACCGCACCCAGCCGCAGAATTCGCGGCCAAAATCGTAGGTCCAGGTCTTCGCCTGGGGGTCTTCGCGCAAGCTCATGGGCGGTATTTCCTCCACCACCTGGCAGGGTTCTTCCTTTTGGTGGACCAGCCGGCCCGCCGGCCCTTTCACCACCGCCACCGGCCGCCACCCGCTCTCCGGGCAGCCGGTTTCGCTCCAGCCCGGGCGCGCGCGGCGCCGGTCGATATCCTCCTGGACGATGGTGCTGCGGGTGATTTCCCCGTCCGACCATTTCCAGCTGGCGTCCGAGGCGATTACGGTTTCCGTGCCATCGGTGTGCTCCAAATGCAGGTTGAGGAGCAATTTGGGTTTGTCCACGTAAGCGTTCTTCTCGAAACTGTGGCCGTAACCGTTGCCATACCAGCCATCGGCCAGGATGACCCCCAGGGCCTTCCGGCCGGTTTGGGTGAAACGGCCGCTCACATCGAAAACAAGGTAGGGCGCCCGGCGGTCATAGGTGGTGAATCCCGGGCCCACCACGTAGTCCCCCACTTTTTGCCCGTCGATGTGCAGCTCCGAGAAACCGAGCCCGGAAAAAAAGACGATGGCGCGCCGCACCGGCTTGGCAAGCTCGATTTCCTTGCGCAGATAAACCGGGCGGACCCCCGGATTGGCGGTATTATGGATCTGCGCTCCGGAGCCGCCGCGGGCTTCGGAATTGACGGGGGCCAGCGTTTGGTCCGCCCCGATCCATTGGCCGGCCCAATCTTCCAGGCGCAGTTTCCCCATCGTGAAGCGCGCCGGTTCGCTCCAGGCGGTTTCGCGGCCATCCCGGTCCCATAGTTTCACCTGCCACTCATACGCCTGCCCTGAACGCAGCGGCGGCCCGCCATAAACCAGGGCGAGGGATTGATCTCCCGCCACCTTGCCGCTATCCCATAGGGCGCTTTCGCCCCGGGCGGGCGCCTCCGGGCTGGGTGACACCCGGATCTGCCAGGCGGTTTGGCGCTGGCCGCGGACCGGCGAGTCCATCCACCAGGAAAACCTGGGCTGGGCGGCATCGATGCCGACGGGATTATCCCGGTTTTCGCAGCGCAGCCGGGTGGCCTTGGCGGCGGGAGGTTCCCCGGCGGGGCTCGCGCTGGACGGCCAGGGCGGGGTGTTGGCCGGGGCGCCCAGCACGCACAATTCCGCCAGTTGGAAACGATGGGAGCCGGGTTCCACCTCGCGCAGCCGGGTGGCTTCCACCTTCACATAGCGCCCTTCAGCCGCCGCCAGGTCGAAGATCTGCGCCCGGCCATCCACGGGCGCCGGCCAGCTCCGCTTCTCCAAAACCATTTTCCACGGCTCGCCCTCGCGGCACACCTGGATGCTGAACCGCTCGGGAAAACCTTGCCCCGCGTGCGCGCCGTCACCCCGCGGGTATAACACCACCCGGCGGATGGCGCAGTTCGTCCCCAAGTCCACTACCGCGTATTCCGGATAGAGCGAGTGGTCCGGGTAAGCCGCGAAAGCCTTGCTGCTCCAGCCCGTGGCTCCTGTTTCACCATCGGTGAGCCGGGCGGCGGACCAGCCATCCCCTTCATGGGAGGAAAAAGCCTGGCAGGGCCGTCCCAGCGCCAGATTCAGGTCGGCGGCGTGGGCCGCGGCCGTGGCCGCCAGCGCCAGCATCAAAACCGGCAGGCTGCCGGGGATCGCCCGCAAGCAAATTGGGCGCCGCGGCAGGGCGCCCAAGCCGGAACGATTCCAGGGGTTCTGGCGGGCGCTGGCCGGGGCCGCCGGACCGGGATGGGCTGCAGTTTTCATAGGATTTGTTCGCATGCAACTTCGAGGTTCGCAGTATGGGCCGGGCGTTCGGCAGTGGCAAGCCCGCAGCCACGAATTCCCCGGCCTGAACATCCCGGAAAATCCAAATCCGATAATCCCCGCGATGGGGAATGGGAGGTATCTGCACGGTCACGCAGGCCGTTCTTTTCTGTTTCAAGCCGGGCATCGGCAACTTCCCTTCCCGGAGTGAGGAATTCTGTGGCGCAAATCGCCGAAGTATGGCCAAATACGGCCGCAACCAATATATTGAATCATGAAAAGCATGCTCCCTTGGATCGCAGGCGCCGCCATCACGCTGGCCGTGGCCGCTGCCGAAGCCGCCCCCGTGTTTGAGGCCGCCCAGTGGATCGCCCCACCCACCCGGTTTAATCCCGCCGCCTGGCCGGTATTCCGCAAGGAATTCAACCTCCCCGGCCGGCCGGCCAGCGCCATTTTGCGCCTGGTCGGGCTGGGCGATTACGACGCCACCGTCAATGGCCGGCGGATCGCCGAAACCGGCATCAACCAGCCTTGGTCGCAATATGAGAAAACCATTTACTACCGCGATTTCGAGGTGGCGGAGCTGCTGGCGCCGGGCGGCAACTGCCTCGGGATTTCCCTGGCCAATTCCTTCTGGCATAATCCCAACCCGCCTGCGGGCCGGTACAACAAGGATGGCCCGCAGCGGACGGCGGCCGAGCCTTTCCTGCTGCGGGCGGAATTGATCCTCAAGGACGATTCCGGGGCGGTGCGGCGGATCGGCACCGATGCCACCTGGCGCGCGGCGGAGGGAGCCATCACCTTTTCCCATATCTTTGCCGGGGAAGATTTTGACGCCCGCCGCCAGCAAGACGGCTGGGATCGCGCGGGGTTCGACGACCACGCCTGGGTTCCGGCCCGCCTGGCCGATTCCCCCGGAGGGGTGCTGGACCGGCAATATTGGCCGGGGTTCAAAGTGCTGGAGCGTTTTGCCCCGGTGGCGGTCAAGGAGCCGGTCCCCGGCGTTTTCCTGTACTGCTTCCCCCAAAACTGCTCCGCGCAGCTGCGCCTGGAAATGACTGGTGGCAAACCGGGCGACCCGGTCTCCTTCCGCTGTGGCGAGCACAAGAACGGCCAGGACCGTTTGTTTGGCGGCTACGTGGTGGGCTGCGGCCTGGTGGCGGATGGCCAGCCGCTCCAGCACCAATGGCAGACGTTTTACCTGGGCATGCAATTTGTGGAGGTCACCGGGGCGGTGCCCGCCGGGCATGCGAATCCCCGCCAGCTGCCGGTGCTGCAAAAAATGGAATTATTGCATGTCCGCACCGCCTTGCCGGAGGCCGGCACTTTCCAGTCCTCCAGCGATTTGTATAACCGCACGCACCAGCTGATCGACTGGGCCATACGTGCCAACACCAGCCACGTGCTGACGGATTGCCCCCACCGGGAGAAGCTGGGCTGGCTGGAGTGTTCCTACCTGCTCGCGCCCAGTTTTGCCTATCGTTACGATTGCCGGGATTGGTTCAACAAGCTCACCCGGGATATCCGGGATGCCCAGCAGCCCAGCGGCCGGGTGTTGACGGTGGCTCCGAGCTACCCGGCGGGCCGGTTCCCCGGTGCGTTCGATTACACCCTGGAATGGGGCGCGGCGGCCGTCCTGCTGCCCTGGCAGCATTACCTTTGGTACGCCGATGCCGCCGCTTTGCGGGACAACTTCGAGTGCATGATGCGCTTCACGGATTATGCCGGCGCAACCGCCAAAGAGGGCATTCCCGCTGGCGGGCTGGGCGATTGGTATGATTACGGCCATGGCAATCCCCCGGGACCGTCCCGGTACACGCCGGTGGAATTATCCGCCACCGCCACCTGGGCGCTCTGCGCGTTGACCGTGTCGCGCGCGGCCGAAGTGCTGGCCCGGCCGGCGGAGGCCGCCCGCTACCGGGAACTCCATGCCCGCATCGCCGCCGCTTTCCAGAAGCGGTTCTACGATCCCGCCACCGGGCGGCTGCGCCACACCGGCAGCCCCCAATGTGCCAACGCCATGGCCTTGTGCGCCGGGATCGTGCCGCCGGCTGGCCGGGCGGCTTTGGTGGAACAGATGATTGCCGACCTGGAGCAGCGCGGCTGGCAGCAGACCCCCGGGGACGTGGGCCACGTTTACTTCATCCGCGCCCTGGCGGAGGCCGGGCGCTCGGATATCCTCCATCGTGTTTACAGCCGGCAGGATAAAGGCAGCTATGGCGGCATCCTGGCCAAGGGGCTGACGGCGCTTCCGGAAACCTGGGATGCCATGATGGACGGCAGCCAGTCCTTGAACCATTGCATGCTCGGGCATGTGATGGAGTGGTTCTATGGGTATGTGGCTGGCATCCGGCAGCCGGAAGGTGGCGCTGGCTGGCGGCAGGTGTTGATTGCCCCCTGCCCGGGGCCGCTGGCTTCCGCGGAAGCCACCTTCCGCACCCCCGGCGGCCTCATCACCAGCCGCTGGCGCAAAGATGGAGCCCGGTTCCACCTGGAAGCCACCGTGCCCGCTGGCACGAGCGCCCAGGCCATCATGCCCTCGGGCCAGGCCCGGCCGCTCTCTAGCGGATTGAATGTGCTGGAGGAACCTTGATTGTAACAAGAGCGGCCTTCCCTCCGGGATTGTGTGCGCAACCACCATCCTGATCCTGGCCGGCTGGGGCAGCCGGCCTGCAAGACCGGGATCGAACGCCGCTTGGCTACTGATAGGGGTGGGAAAAGGGGGGTAAACCCTGCCCCTCCCTCCAAACTGGACGGGCGATTTTCTCGCATCCAGCTCTCCAGTCAGTGGGCTGCTTTTCGAGCGTTGGCCGCTTTGGCTTGGGTTAAGGCTAAGGCTGCGCATGCCCCGGAAAAACTGCATAGAACATCCTCAGCCACTGCGGGCCAGGAAACGCTGAAATTTATATTGAAAAGCTACCAACATGCCCTGCTCTGGTGCCGCGATGAGCAAAGGGACTGGAAAACGGAGTTGGCCCAAGGCCAGGCTCCGGCCAAACTCGAGGGTGTGCCCCTTTATTGGGCAGCCTCAAAGCCAGCGTAAGCAATGCCAGGGCGCGTATTTATGATCCGTGGCTGGATTGTTGGAGCACGCAGCAGATCAAGCTCAACCAGGAAATCGCCCTGCCAGCTTTCCAGCGTTCCCTGGTGGTCAATATACCGCTCCAATAGAAACGGTGGGGCGATTATCTTCTGCCCGTTGCCGTTTTCAGCGCTGCGGCGATGTCGATTTCTGTTTGCGCAGGTAGTTTTCCCGGCCCGAAACCATGTATTCCCAGACGCCTGCGCGCCACCTTTCCAGCCGCGCTTGGATCAGGGGGTCAGACTCTGCCGCCGTGGCGGCGTCCATGCAGGCCTTCAGTTTGGCCATGCGTTCCTCAGTGCCAAGGGTTCCCCAGGCGAGGGCTTCGGTTTGATGGAAACCGCCACCTTGCGGCCAGCTTTCAGGATTGGAATAAGTTTCTTCGATTAGCGAGTAAAAGCGTTTCATGGAATCAGCGGCTTTGCCGAAATATAGGCGGAAGAATTCATCCAGCAAAACGTCCACGTCCCGGGTTGGGTCATCGTATAATTTCAGGGTAAGGTAATAATCCACCTGTTCGCCGATGCCGCAAAGGAATACGCCCTGGATGCGGTCCCGGGCATAGCGCTGGATCATTTTCGCCTCGTAATGGATCATGAAGCCCGGAAAGCATTTCCATTTGTTGATGACTGAAGGTTCCTCGGGAAAACAGTAATAATTCCAAAGGAAAGTGGGGCGCTGATCGTTGATCCAGTCCTGGTAATGCGTCAGCTCGTTTTCGCGGTAGGTGAGGTTCCAATGATTCCTGATCCCGAGGCAGGGGGCGATGGCGATGTTGGCTTCCAGCTGGAGCGCCGGGTGCCAGAAGTAATTCTCATAGGCGAGGGTGCTGATGAACCGGCCGGGGTGGGTTTTCTTCAGTTCGGCGGCAATCCGGTTGATGAAGGTGAACCAGAGCATCGAGGAGCGGCCGTCATTAAACATGTCCACGCCCTTCGCTGAGCGGGTCACATGGTTTTTGCATTGATCCAGGAGGCTCTGGCATTGGGGGCAGCGGCAGTAGGAAGCGGCATCCTCCGGCACCACCGGGTAATAAATGCTGCCTGTGGGCAAATCCAAGCCGGGGACACCACGGCCGTCAAAGTAATCGCGCGCATCCTGGGCCACCCGTTCAGCCAGCGCCAGGGAGGAAAAGCAGAGCTTATCGCTGTTGGCATAGAAACTGGCGAACTGGGATTTGGGGAAGCGCTTGGGATAATCATGGAGGGTATGGCTGGTCCACCAGGGTATGCCGCCCCACCGCAGCCGCCGGGAAAACAACTCCAGTTCATCCCGGGATGGCTGGCCGTATTGGCCCCGCATGATAGGCCAGTCATAGGTTTGGCTGCCGGAAACATGCTTGATGGCCGGCTCACGCCGGATGTTTTCCGGCTGGATCTCCAGCACCGGGCGGGATGGAAACACCACCGAATCCGCCTTGGGCCCGTAGAAACGGACACCGCAGAAGCGCTCCAGGAAATCATAAGCCGCCCGCAAGGTGCCTTGGTCATCGAACATCCCGGGCAACTTCATTTTCGCGGGGGCGCCGGGGTGGCCGGTGGCTTGCGCATAATTGACCTCGGCGCCGGAGGAGGCGGGGGCCTCCCACCCCAGCAAGGCCACGCCTCCTGGCGGAAATGAAATGACATATTCGTAACGGCGGAGGCCGGATTTTTCCGCGGTTGCCCGCCAGTGTTCCGCCGGGATTTCGGCGCCGTCGCGTTGGATGAGCACCCCGCTGGCCAGCCGGTCAGCAGTCCGCAGCGGCAACACGGCGCCGGAAATTTTCCAGAGGCAGTATTGCAGTTCCTGAGCCGCGAGCGAGGCAGCTGGCGAGGCGTTGGAGGAAATCCAAAGCGTGGCGCGGGGCTCGCCATTTTCCGCCAGTTTGAGTGGGTTTTCCGCGGCGTGGCAGCGGGTTGGGAAGGGTTGTGCCAGGCACAGCAAACCGGCCAGGAGAGCCAGCCAGCATGTGGGATTGAGTTTGGTTTTTTTCATAAATCAGAATCAAGGTTGAGGCCAATGCCCAAAAGGACCGGGCGGGGGCTTTTGTGAAACTGGATAAATCAAATAAACCGTGTTGCGGGAGACGGCCCAGGCGGCCTTGACCTGGCTGCGAGGGAAAATGCCAGCGACTTTATTCAGGCTGGTTCCGGGATCATGGATGACTACATCCCCTGATCCGGTGAATCCCGTGCAAACCACCAGGTGGCCATCATCCTTGCCCGGTTGGGCTTTGCCCAGCAGCAAATCATAAGAAACGGAGAGGATCACGGGCATGCCCCGGGCAATCCAAGGCTCCAATTCGGCCACATCCCCCAACCGGGTGATGAAGGCCCGCAGGCCTGGAAAGGAGCCGGCATAGGCGGCGTTGAAAGGCCAGTTGCCGGTGCCGCCCAAGACTGGATCGTAAACTTCGCGAGCGACGGTGGGGACCGCTTGCTCCCAGCCTGGCTGGTGCAAGCGCCTGGCCCAGTAGGCCAGCACCATCGCCAGGCTGGTGGGGCTGCACCATTTCAACTCGCCTCCGGGATAGTCCCGCTGGGAAAGAGGGGGGACGGGCAATGTCCGGCCCCAGGCTCGGCGGTCCGATTCCAGAACGGTTTGCCGGGCGGACGAGGAAACCAGGGAGCAACCCAGGAATTTCAGCCTGGCTTTGGGGCCGAGGAGGGTTATCCGCAGCTCGAACTGGCGGCATGGCTGTTTCAAGACCAGCGTGTCGGTTTGCACCTCGCCATCCTGATCCTGCTGATCCGGAATGCTCCGCCGGCTGCCTTCAATGGGCTGGCCCGACCACTGCCCAAGGCCGTAAAAGCGGGTTTGGTGACCGGGGTAAAGAGCGCTCGCCTCAACGGTTAGGGAGCCGTTCCTGGGCAAATCCACATTCCACGAGAGCACCAATTCATCCGCCGCCAACGGACAATGGATCTTCCTGGCATATCGCAAACCGTTGGGCAGTTGTTCTTTGCGGAAACCGGCGAAACGATCCCACCCCAGGAAGCAAGGTCCGCTGGCCTTTGCTGCGGCAGCCGGGATGTGGCTTGGGATTCCCAGCCAAACACCAGCGATCAGGCCTGCCACCCAAAGCCGCATATCAGGAATGGTCGATGGCGGATCGGCCCATGGCTTGGGTTTTGCGATCTTTCGCGGGCTGGTAATTGGGATTGGGAGCGGGCATTTGCGCGCCCACCTGGATCCGCCAGTCCTTCAGTTTTTGTCGCAACTCGGCGGCTTTTCCGGCCATGCGTTGGGAAAGATCCTGCTTTTCGCCGAGGTCTTCCCGCAGGTTGTATAGTTCGACGTGTTGATCCTCGAAGAACTCGATCAGCTTAAAGTCGCCCGAGCGGATGGCGCCATACGGGGTGGCTCCGCCGGGATGGTAATGTGGATAATGCCAGTAAATAGCCTCCCGTTTCAGCTGGCCGGTTTGTTTTAATAAAGGCGCCAGGCTTTCTCCATCCACGACATGCCCGGCAGCATCGGCGATCCCGGCGAGAGCGAGCAGCGTTGGGTAAAAATCCGCGCTGATGATCGGGGTGTCGCAAACGGAACCCGGTTGGGTGGTTCCGGGCCAGACGATGACACACGGAACCCGGACCCCGCCTTCGTAGGCGGAGCCTTTGCCAGCGCGCAAGGGCAGGTTGGAAGTGACCGGCAACAACCCGCCATTGTCGGAGGTCAGCACAATGACGGTGCGATCCGCCAGGTGGAGCTCCTCGAGCTTGTTGAGAATGGCGCCCACACTGTCGTCCACGGATTCTACCAAGGCGGCGTAGGTGGGGTTTTGATGGGGCTGGGCTGGGCTGGCCTTTAGGCGGTATTTGGCGACGACGGGTGGCTTGCCGGCGATCGGTTGGTGAACCGCATAATGGGCGAGGTAAATGAAAAACGGCTGGGCCTTGTTTTGCTCTATGAACTGCATGGCTTCGGCGGCTTCGCGATCCGTGAGGAATTCCCCGGGAGGGCCTTCCGGCAGCGTGGGGATACGATACGGCGCCACATACCTGGGCGGCTGGCCCCGGTCGGTTCCGCCCATGTTGATATCGAAGCCCTGTTTGTCCGGATAATAGTCTTCAGTGCCGAGGTGCCATTTGCCGATGCTGGCGGTGGCGTAGCCTTCGGCTTTCAGGCGGCGGGCGATGTTCATTTGTTCCAGCGGCAGATGCATCGTCCAATCCGGCACTTTAAGCTTGGCGTTCGGCCGGACATGGCCGCTGATCCAATCCGTGATGTGCAAACGTGCCGGATACTGGCCGGTGAGCGTGCAAGCGCGGGTGGGGGAGCAAACGGTGCAGGCCGCATAAGCCTGGGTGAACTTCATGCCGCGGGCAGCCAGGCGGTCGATATTGGGGGTCTCATAAAAACGGCTGCCAAAACCGCTCCCATCGGTCCAGCCCCAGTCGTCCACCAGGATATGGATGAAATTCAGCCTGGGCGCTGAGGACGCATTCGTTGGCCCCAGGCCGATGAGCAAAGAACCCAGCAGCCAAAGAAACTGATTCTTTAGGATGTTCATGGCATGCATTCTACCTTGAGCCAGCCCAATGTGAATCCAAAACCGAACCATTCCGCAGGGAACGGAGAGGCGCGGCGGCACATGCGTTTCTGGCTTTGCCGAAGGCCGGATCCCCCTGGCCTCGTTTTTTGGTGCTGTGCAGGATTGATGCGGATCTTTATTCCTGGATCAAGCGGAGGCTCCACACATCCCTGAGCACTGGTGACTTGGCGCGCAGGACGAGACGATTAAGGTGGCTGCCCCACGCTTTGGCAAGCCGGCCGTCGTCCAAAGCGATACGCCCGGCTTGGGCGGCCAATTTTGTGGGATCATATTCCAGGCGCATCCTGCAGGCGGGTTGATCGTTGTTTGCCGCCCGGGACAAGGTGACCAAGCCCCGTTGACGGGTGTCCGCTTCGAGGGGGGTAAGGAAATTCAAGGATGTATCGCCGGTGATTTCCGCCAGCTCGAAGGCCTCGGTCAGCTCGATGTTTTTGCCGCGATTCATTCTCACGGTGCGGAGCCAGGATCGCACCCTGGCGGTGGCGGGGTAAGCCGGAGCGAGGTCCATTTGCAGCTGGGCCATGGTGTCGCTGGTTTCGCAAACCACCTGGGCGGCGGCGAACTGGCGGCCCGCGCCCTGCATCACGCTGTTGATGGTGGGCAGGTTGTGGAAAGCGGATTGAAATGCCCAGTGGTCATAGCGTTTCGCGCTGAAAGTCTGGGCGGTATAGGTGGGGGCGCCGGCGTCCACGAACACCGGCTGGCCATCGGCAAAGACCAGGAAATTGCCCACATCGTTGTGGTTGTGGCTTTGGGCGTTGTGGGCGCCCCACGCCGCCAGGTATAGCCCGTGGCTGGAGCCGGTTTGGGACCGCGCGGCCATCAGCTGCAGATCCTCACTGCCCAGCCAGGCATCGCGCAATAAGGGCGGCGTAGCGGCCTTTAAAGCGAGCATTTCGCGGGCGGCGAAAATCGCCCGCAGTTGGCGGTCCATGAAGCGGTCGCCCAGGATCGACTCCAAGGTTGCCCCGGAAATGGCCAGAGCCTGCAAGCTCGAGTCGTCGATGCATTTGCCATAGCGGAAAATGAGGGCGCGCTCAGGCTCAAAGCGGGCGGCGCAATCCCCAATGGGCACGAAGTAGTCCCCTGCGATGTGCGCCCGGCTGATGAAACGGCCGATTTCCCGCACCAGCGGATCGGCGAAAAAATCCAGCTTCCCACCGGTGGCGCTGTGCAAGACCTCCAGGCAATCCAGCAGGCTGCCGCCGGCGTGGCCCCAATAGCCAGGCCCTTCGTCGCAGCCGCCGTCCGTGGGGTGAAACTTCAGGAAACCATCGAGGCTGCGCATCATTTTGTGGGCGATTTGCTGCCGTCGATCCGGGTCGGATTCGCACAGGAGCGTGGTGGTCAGCACGCTGGCGGCAATCCACGGGGTCCAGTTGTTGGGCCGGTGCGCGGCGCTGGTTATGTTCAAGGCCATCCAGCCGAAATCGTTCCGCTTAAAAACCGGCGTGAAAATACGGCGCTGGAGTTCGGCGGCGGCACGGCGGCGCAGTTGGGGTGAGACCCGATCCAGCTCCGAGCCCAGCAAATGGAGCGTCCATGCCACCGTGACGCCGCTTTCGGCGGCGAACAAATCCACAATCGGCTCGGTGACGTCGGCCAGGCCCACTCTGGCTTTCTGGACCCCGACATGTGCCGGGAGGCACCAGGTGGATTCTTCGCAAATGGCCCAGAGCGCATCGGCCACCGCATCCAGAAAACGGCCTTGGGACTCAACGCACTCGGCAAAAACCAAATCCTGCAGCAGCGCGCGCCGTTCAAAATAGGCAGACTCGAAGCGGGCACGGTTGCCCTCCCGGGCGAAGGCGAGATAGAGGGTGGCGGGCAAGGGCGGAAACGGCTTTTTCAAGGCCGCCACCCCCCGGGCAGCCAGGTGGGCAGCCACCAGCTGCGGCAAGGCTTGCCATTGGGCGCGGTCTTGGAGGGCAGGGAAGGGATGCCATTGCTCCCGCGGGATCAGGATGTCCGGCAGTTTTTCGATGGGGCAGGAGCGGACCAGCGAAAGATTACCGGTTGCAGAACCTGGTGAGGGAGCCTGGCCGAAAGCGCTGATCGCCCAACCTGCCAGGGCAAGGCTGGCCGCCAGGAAAAAGTTTCGGATGGGGCACGCTCGTAAATGGTGTTTCATATGAATTAATCAATGTACGACGCCATCTTTTCAAAGCAAGCGCGCCATCATGATTTTTCAGGGACATGTGAAATCCGCCCTGACAACCACCGGGGTGGATCTGTAGGGTGGGGGGGATGGCTCAAATTTCAGCCATATTCAGGCGATACAACCTGGTGGATTGGATGGCCCAAGCCTATTTGGCGGGGGTGGCCATCTGGATTGTGTTTTTGCATAACCAGACCGTTCCAGCCTGGAAATGGCTTTTGGCGGGCCACTGCCTCGCCGTGGTGCTGATCCATGGCTTGGTGGGCGCGGCGAGCCTGCCAACAGCCAACGGCGTTTTGCGGTTTTTCAGGCTGGTTTATCCCTTGATCCTTTTTGCGCCATTTTATTGCGAGAGTGGGGCTTTGAACCGGTTGGTGGTCCACGATTACCTCGATCCGGTGTTCAGCCAATGGGAACAATGGCTGTTTGGCTGCCAGCCCAGCCTGGAACTGATGGCCAGGTGGCCGCACCCGATCGTCAGCGAGCCGCTCTATGCGGCCTACTGTTCCTTTTATTTAATGATCGCCGGGGTGGCGATCGGCCTGCTCTGGCATGATCCAAAAGCGTGCGGCGAATACGTGACCGTCACTGCCTTGGTAATGTATGGCTGCTATGTCTGTTTCCTGTTTTTGCCAGTGGTGGGGCCGCGCCTTTGGTATTCGCCCCCAGACGGGTGGCAAAAGGCCACAGCCTGGCTCGCCATTCCCGCCTTTCCTCCGGCGGTCCAGGCGGGCTGGTGTTACCGGTTTACGCAGTGGTTGTATGCCTTGGAAGTGCCGGGCGGGGCGTTCCCGAGCAGCCATGTGGCAGGGGCGCTGTGCACACTCCATTTTTCGTGGCGCCACTTCAAACGCTTCCGATATGTCCATCTGCTGCTGGTGGCAATGCTTTGCCTGGCCACGGTGTATTGCCGCTTCCATTATGCGTTGGATGTGGTGGGCGGACTGGTGGCCGGGGTGGTCTTAATTCGCCTGGGCTGCCGGCTGAACGCCCAATTTGCGGCACGATCCCAGACTTGACCGGTCGGGCGGTTATACCGCTGACCACCGGGGAGTCCTTGGAGCGCCGGATTGATAATTTAAATCCTTTGCCCGGCCGGGTGGCGGTGATAATCTTCGGGTACTATCCTAACCTTTGAGACGATGCCGGACGTTGCTGGTGGCAACCAACGAGCATGAGGAGCGGCAGTGATGAAGAACCTGTTCAATAAGCATATAGGGCTGCGAATGATGATGGCCGGCTGGAGCACGGCGGTAATCTGCGCGTGGGCCTTGGGCGTGGCCGGCGCCAGTTTGCCAGCCGCCAACGGACCCACAACCGCTGAGAGTCAAGCCGCCGCCTCGTTCACGATTCCGGCTTTTGCCTATGATCGGGGAACCAACATACGCATAAGGTTGGTGGGGGCCACCCCGTGGACCGATACCCAGCCGATGCTGCATTGCACGGGCCAGTTTCCGGCGGAAGTTGAATACGATTTTGAATTGCCGGCGGCCGCCGTTTATACCGCCAGCGTGCTTTACTCGGCCGCCACGGAGCGACCGCTGGAAGTTTCCCTGGATGGCCGCCGATTGGGATTGGCCTGCCGTAAAACCACCGGCGGATGGAACACCAGCCAGGCCCAATGGGAACCAGCTTTTTCGCTCGAATGCGCCCCGGGCAAACACACCCTCAAACTGTCGCGCAATGCCGGTTTCCCCCACTTGACAGGCCTGCGCATCGAAGCTTCGGTTCCTTTCCCCCCCGGCTGGAAGCTGCAGCGGCCCGGCGCCAGGAAGCTGCCGGAAGTGATCACGCACGTGCCCACGAGCCACAGCTTCGCTGCCTTGCGGCTGGCGGTCGAGGATCTGCACAAAACCTATGGCGAACGCTATGCGAAAGCGGATTGGTATCTGCAGCGCTTGAATGAACTCGAACAATCACGCCTCCGGGCGGATGGGGATCGGCAAAAGACGGAGGCTGCCGCGGTGGATTTTGAGACTCTGGCCCGCGCGGCGCTCCTGGCGAATCCACTCCTGGACTTTGGCAATTTATTGCTGGTCAAGCGCCCGCTGGGGGCGCCGAATTTGGGTCTGCCCCAAAATTGGCAAAGCAATTCAAGTTTGCCCAGATCCGGTTATGATGATTCCCTTGAAATCCTGCCATTGGGCCAAACCCCGGGCGGTTTGCGGACCTTGTTCAAGCCAAGTGGTGGCCGGTTTGCCGGCGATGTGGACCTGCATTTTGACGCCGGCCGTTTATTGTTTTCAATGCCGGATGACTGCGGCCGGTTCCAAGTCTTTGAAATCGGTATGGACGGCCAGGGTTTGCGGGCCTTGACGGGCACCCAGCCGGATGTTGACAGCTACGACGCGTGCTATCTGCCCAACGGGCAGATCATTTTCAGTTCCACGGCCTGTTTTAACGCAGTTCCCTGCACCGGCATCGATGATGTGGCCGTGCTTTATTTGATGGATGGCGATGGCCAAAACATCCGGCAGCTAGGTTTTGACCAAGACCATGATTGGTGCCCCACGGTGCTGAATAACGGGCGCGTCCTCTATACGCGTTGGGAATACACCGATTTGGTGCACTGCCACTCGCGCCGGCTGTTCCAAATGAATCCCGATGGCACCGGGCAAAGGGAATTTTATGGGAGCAATTCGTATTGGCCCAATGCCATCTTTTTCGCCCGGCCCATACCCGATCATCCAACGCAGGTGGTGGCCGTCATCAGCGGGCATCACGGGGATCCGCGCATGGGTGAATTGGTGATATTGGATCCGGCCCGCGGTCGCCACGAAGCCAGCGGGGCGGTGCAGCGGATTCCCGGCTTCGGAAAAAAGGTGGAGCGCGTGATGAAAGACCAGCTGGCCACCGATAGCTGGCCCAAATTCCTCCATCCCTATCCGCTCAGTGGCAAATATTTTCTGGTTTCCGCCAAACCCACCCCGGATGCCCTGTGGGGCGTTTACCTGGCGGATGTATTCGACAACCTGGTTTTGATCAAGGAGCTCCCCGGTTTCGCCCTGCTGGAACCCATTCCTCTACGGCCCACCAGCAAATCGCCAACCATTCCCAACCAGGTGGATGCCCGCAGCACGGAAGGGTTGGTGTCCATCCAGGATATTTATGCCGGCCGTGGTTTGCATGGCATACCGCGTGGCACGGTGAAGGCGCTGCGCGTAATCACCTATCATTTCGGATACCGGGGCATGGAATCCAATCCGAACATCATCGGAGTTGACGGCCCCTGGGATATCAAACGCGTGCTCGGCACGGTGCCGGTCCAGGCCGATGGCTCCGCGCGGTTTCGCATCCCGGCCAATACGCCCATTTCACTGCAGCCGCTGGATGCCCAAGGCCAGGCCATCCAGTTGATGCGCAGCTGGCTGACGGCGATGCCCGGGGAACACGTGGCCTGCATTGGCTGCCACGAGGGGCAAAACGGCGCTCCCCCGCAGCAGGCTGCCATGGCTGCGCGGCTTCCCCCGGCGGAAATAAAGCCCTGGTTTGGCCCGGCCCGCGGCTTCAGTTTCCGCCGGGAAGTCCAGCCGGTGCTGGATCGCTATTGTATTGGCTGCCACCACGGCGGGGAACCCGCGCGGGGCGGGGCCAAGCCGGATCTGCGCGGAGATTTGAACGTCAACGATTATGCGACCACGCTTGCCTGGCAGCGGGCTCCTTACGCGGGCAAGTTTTCCGTCGCCTATGTCGAATTGCAGCGATTCGTGCGCCGGCCCGGAGCGGAGAGCGATATGCATCTGTTGGAACCTATGGAATTCCACGCCGGCACCACCGAGTTGGTGCAATTGCTGCGCAAGGGGCATTACGGTGTGGATTTGGATCCCGAGGCGTGGGACCGGTTGATCACGTGGATTGATCTCAACTGCCCATTCCATGGAACCCGCCACGAGGAATTGAGCGATCCGGGGAACCAGCGGCAGCGCCGCCGCGAGCTGTTGAAACTCTATGCCGGTGTGGAGGCGGATCCGGAGGCCATTACTCCCGCTGGCACCGGCCTTTACAATTCGGGGCGCAAGGTGCAGCCGGTTTCGTTTGCGCTTCCCGCCCAAAAGCTGGTCCCGGCTGCCGAGGCTGCCAACTGGCCATTCGGCCCGGCGGAGGCCCGCAGCCGGCAATCGGCCACCGGTCCTGCCACACGGCGAAACATCCCGGTGGGAGAGGCGGAACAAATCGAAATGGCCTTGGTGCCGGCCGGGGAGTTTGCCATGGGCAGTGCGGCCGGGCCCACGGATGAGCAACCGGTGGCCCGGGTGCGGATCGGGCGGCCATTCTGGATTTCAACCCGTGAAATAAGCAATCGCCAATTCCAGCAGTTTCAGCCCGCTCACGACAGCCGGGTGGAGTCCAAGAACGCCACTCAGTATGGCGTCCAGGGTTATCCAGCGAACGAACCCGAACAACCGGTGGTGCGGGTTTCGTGGGCGGAGGCGATGGCCTTTTGCCGCTGGCTCTCGGGCCAGTTGGGCATCGGTATCTCGCTGCCAACCGAGGCGCAATGGGAATATTCCGCCCGGGCTGGCACGGCAACGCCGTTTTATTATGGCGGATTGGATGATGATTTCTCCGGTTTCGCCAACCTGGCGGATGCCAAGCTGGCGGAATTCGCCAGCGATGTGTGGGACAACTCCAAGCCGCTGGCGAGCGCCACCCGTTATGATGAATGGTTCCCCAAAGACACGCGTTTCAACGATGGCGCCTTGGTGTCGGTGCCATCGGGCCGGTACCGCCCAAATGCCTGGGGGCTTTACGATATGCACGGCAATGTGTCGGAGTGGACCCGCTCGGCCTATCGCCCGTATCCCGGCCAGGCCGGCGATGGGGGGAATGATCCGGCAGCTGCTGGATTGAAGGTCGTGCGTGGTGGTTCCTGGTTCGACCGGCCTCAGCGCAGCACCGCCAGTTTCCGCCTCGCTTATCAGCCCTATCAGCGGGTTTTCAACGTGGGCTTCCGGATCGTCTGCGAGGAGTCCCTCCAAATTTCGCCGGCCCGCTTGCCAGATAATGCCCGTCCTCATCTTCCGGCCATCGGTGCGAAAACCTGGAATTCCCAAATGGTGGGTGGCGCAATAAACGCTTTCATCTCCAGGCGGAGTTCCCTGGCCGTGACGGGTGGGAATTGAATAAGCCGGTGTTCTCCCACCCGGTTCCCTTTGAAAAACGGTTTCCATTGGCCGCCGTCTTTGATCTCCAGCTCATAACGCAAAATGCGGCGCGCATGTTCATGTAAATAAATGCGATCGAAGGTAACCGGCTGTTGCATATCGACTGCCAGCCAGCACGATTCGCAATCTTCCGGGGCCGCCCAGCGGCTGGTGATATCGCCATCGAACGCTTTCTCCGCGTTCAAGCCTTCCTGGTTGCGGTGAAATCCGGATGCGGAATACTGTTTCCCCTCCGAGAGGGAATTGAGCGGGATTTTCCCAGTCAAATCCGCAACGGGCCCGGCCAGTTCCAGTTCGATGACTGTGTCATACTCGTCCCTTTGCTCCACGGGGACGGCCAGTTCCACCCGATCCTCGTGTTGATCAATCAGCACCTGGCCGCGGGGCAGGACGGAGCCCGAAAGGATTTTCTTCCCAAGGCCAGGCAGGGATACGGAGTTGTTGAACCAATCCAGGACATGGACATAAAGCTTGTTTCCATGGTGGGTGGCCGCCACCGAGAGCGAAGGGGCAAAAGGCCCGCCCTTGGTGCCATAGACACTTTGCCCGTGATCCGCCAGCCACCGGCCCATGGTTTTCAAAACCGAAACCTGGCTGGGATCCAATTGCCCGGTGGGCAGAGGACCCAAATTAAGCAATAAATTCCCGCCTGACCCCACCACACGGATCAAGGTGTGAATGGCCTCCTTGGCGGGCATCACGCGGCTGTTGGGATTCCAGGAGAATTGATAATGCTGAATCGTTATGCACGATTCCCAGGGCGTCTGCAGTTCCATTTTTCCTATGCCGCCTTCGCGGGTGGAAAAATCTCCAACCGCCCCACCCAACCGATCATTGATGATGACTTGGGGCTGCAACTTGCGGATCGCCGGCACCAATTGGCTGGCTTCCCATTGGTTCCCGTGGGCCATGTCAAACCACAGGATATCCACCTGACCATAATTCGCGCATAACTCCTGGATCTGTCCGTGGAAATACCGGTTGTAGGGCTTGGGTTCCCCGCTGTTCCCGTAATGCCAATCGGGAGGGGAGTAATACCAGCCCAAAGCAAGCCCTGCGTCATGGCAGGCATCCGCCAATTCTTTGGCCACGTCCCGTTTGAATGGTGTATTGGTGATTTTGTAATCGGTCAGGCGGCTGTCAAACAGGCAAAAACCATCGTGGTGTTTGGTGGTGAACACCAAATATTTCATGCCGGCTTGCCGGGCGATCCGAACCCATTCCCGCGCATTAAATTGGGCGGGATAAAAACTTTTGTAAAGCTGGTCATAGACTGTTGAGGGGATGTTTTTGCAGTCGGCGTCATTATTCGGAGGCCCGCCAATTCCATTGCGGCACCAGCTGATTTCGCCACCCGTCATGCACACCGGGCCCCAATGGATGAACAAACCCAATTTGAAATCTTGCCAACGTCCGACTGCCTCGGGGGCAGCGCCCGGAAAACTGGTTTCGGAACTGGCGGAGGCACCAGGTTCAGGGAGCGCAATCGCCTGAAGGACGAACAAGATGATCCAGCATGCCACGCCTGCGCATTTCCGCCGATGGATTTCGATGAAGGATGGATTCATAAGGGTGATTTAAACATCATTTCTGATGCCGATCAATGGCGCTCAACACGTCTGCAACCATCGGCGTGGGGATTTGCCGATTGCCCATGATCCCAGGTTAATATTCTAAATCGCTATTATCGGGCGCTCCAAAAGTGCCGCCGCGATTTGCGGCTTGACCCCATGCCGATGCGCCTTCACCCTTGAGCGAAATCAAAAAATGTCCGCCGCCATCCGTGGCGGGGCCTTTTTTGGAATACCCGGATACGAAAGGAATAATGCCATGAATGAAATGAATCGAAATACAACCCGTCGTGACTTCTTGAAAAACACCGGCCGGCTGGCGGCGGCCTCCGCTTTGGTGGGCGGCCTGGCATCCCGGTTGGAGGCTGCTGATGGCCAGCCGATCAAGCTCGCCTTGGTGGGGTGCGGAGGGCGCGGCACCGGCGCGGTGGCGGACGCTTTTACCACCAAGGGAGGCCCGATAAGCCTCCACGCCATGGCGGACATTTTCGAAGCCCGGCTGCAAGGCAGCTTTAATCAGCTCAAAAAAGCCTATCCGGATCGTGTGGATGTGCCGAAGGAGAGGCAATTTGTCGGTTTTGACGCTTACAAGAAGGCCATCGACTCCCTCTCGCCAGGCGATGTGGTGCTGCTGACCACGCACGCAGCATTCCGGCCCATCCATTATGAATATGCCGTTTCCAAGGGGGTGAACGTATTCATGGAGAAATCCTTTGCGACGGATCCGCCCACTTTGCGCCGGATGCGCAAAGCCACCGAATCGGCCCTGCAAAAGAATTTAAAGGTCAGCGTCGGTTTTATGTGGCGCCACTCCAAAGCGCGGCAGGAAGTGATCCGCCGCATTCATGACGGTGCCATCGGCCAGGTGCATACCTTGCGCATTTATCGCGTGCATGGCCCGGTGCATTGCCAGCCGCAGCCGGCGAATGCCAACGAGGTGATGTTCCAACTGCAACATCCCAACAGTTTCACCTGGGTATCCTCGGGTTTCTTTATTGATTGGCACTGCCACAACATCGACGTGGCTTGCTGGGCCAAAGGCGCCTGGCCGGTTTCCGCCCAGGGAATGGGGGGGCGATGTTTCCCACAGGCAGGCAATCAATTCGATCATTACACGGTGGAATATACTTTTGCCGACGGCGCCAAATTATTCGTCTTTTCGCGCCATATGAACAACTGCTGGGAAACCTATTCGGATTATGCTCATGGTTCCCAAGGTTCAGCCGTGCTGATGGCCAGCCTGGGGGCGCCCAAGCCCAAAATCTACAAGAGCCAGAACATGGCGCCGGATCAAATGACTTGGGAATATGAACCAGCTGATTGCAACCCGTATCACGATGAGTGGCAGGTGCTGGTGGACGCGATCCGCGAGGATAAAAAGCACAACGAAGCGGTCCGGGCCGCCGATGCCAGTGTGGCAGCCTTGATGGGGCGTATCGCCACGCACACCGGTCAAATGGTGACTTGGGATCAAGTAACCAACTCCAATTTCCAATTCGTCAAAGATATAGAAAACATGACGTTTGAAACCCCGGCCCCGATCCATGCCGGACCGGATGGATTGTATGCGGCTCCCGAGCCGGGCAAATATCAGGAATTGTGATCCGGATGGTTGGTTTGGTTTTACTGGGAGATAATAATCACCTCACCGCTTGCCGGGAATTTCTTGGAGCGGTGAGGTGCAGAAATATCCCAACTTAAACCACCGGAGCGGTCGATGGGGTTTGCGAGTGTAAAGTTTTGGATGCCAATGTTTTATGAATTCCAATCGCGGCTTTACCTTGATTGAATTGCTGGTCGTTATCGCCATCATCGCCATATTGGCGAGTCTATTGTTGCCCTCGCTTGCCAGGGCGCGGGTCAAGGCCCAGGCCACCAAGTGCATTTCCAACCAAAAGCAGCAATATATTGGCTACCATATGTATGCCGATGATAATACGGATTGGTATCCGGTCCATGCGGATTGGGGCACTGTGGGTGGTTTTATCCGGTCCAATGTCCGGACCACGCCCATCGTGCACGACACGCAAGGCGAAACGAACCGGCCGCTCAATAAATATGTGTCTGCTGCGGAAACATTCCACTGTCCCTCTGACCGCGGGGATTCCTATTGGCCTGAGGAATCCAAACCTAGCTGCTACGCCGCCTGGGGCACGAGTTATCTTCCCATGTGGGCACTTGATTGGTTTGGAGTGAAACATACTACGGCGGACAGCAAAGCCCGCGGAACCCCGGCCGGAACTCCCATCAAAACCAGCGAGATTTCCCTGGGGGCGGTCAGGAAGATCATCCAAGGCGACTGGCCGTGGATGGGGTCTCGAGATGCCGGAGATGGCGTAGTAAACCGGGCCGCCTTGGGAAAAAGTCTCTGGCACAACAATCGAGGCCAGCGCGGTTGGAATATCATGTGGGGAGATGGGCATGTATCTCAGTTCCGGTTTCCGGCCAACTTCGGTCCGGCTCAAGTGAGCATGCCCGTCAGCCGGACCAATGCCTGGTGGTGATTTGCCGCCGGGAAGAAAAGGCGGGTTCCTGGGCATCGATTGAACCATCAGGTGTGAATCAGTCTCGACCCCGTCTTGGGACGATTCGCGTTTATGCGTGGCCCCAGGCCAGCCCCGGCAGTCTTCCGCGGGCAAATCAGCCTTTTCAAGCTCTGGAAAATCTGGTTCAGTGTGGGGACGATTGATGAAATATTACGCAACCATAACGGTAATTGGCAGGGATAAAACAGGGGTGGTGGCCCGTATCACGAACTACTTATTTGAACAAAAGGCCAACATCGAGGAATTGGAAGAGCAGGTTACCCGTGGGCAGTTCAGCATGGCCCTGCAGGCTTCCTGGCCAAGTGCTTTTTGGGATTTTGAGCGCATCAGTGCGGGCTTGGCCAAATTGGCGCAAGAATTGGCCATGGAAATCAAATTCCGGACTCACGATCCGAAACAGTTGCAGCGAGCGGCCATTTTGGTGACCAAGGAACCCCATTGTTTGGAGGGCTTGCTGACCGCCTTTGGGGCCCGCAAGCTTAAAGCCCAGCCAACCGTGATTATTTCAAACCGGAGAGATCTGGAGCCGATAGCCAGGAAAAACAAGGTGCCTTTTGAACTGGTGGATAAGGCTGATCGCTCTGAGGCGGAAAAAGAGGTGCTTGCGGCCTTGGAGCGGCATAGTATCGATTTCGTGATCCTGGCCCGTTACATGCGGATACTTTCACCCAATTTCGTGTGGCGCTATAAAAACAAGATCATCAATATCCATCCTTCCTTGTTGCCCAGTTTTCCAGGCGCTCAGGCTTACCGCCAGGCTTATGAAAGAGGAGTGAAAATGGTGGGCGTCACCGCCCATTTCGTGACCATGAATTTGGACGAAGGCCCCATTATTGCCCAGGATTCATTTCATGTTAAGCCCAATATGGCGCTAAAGGATATCGTTGCCCGGGGACAGGAATTGGAGACCCGGGTTCTGGTCCAGGCGGTGAAGTTATACCTGGCAAAGCGGCTTGATGTTTATTGGGGAGTGGTAAAACAAGTCTAAATGGCGATACCCGCTTGGTGGCAGCCATTCTATCAACCTGGATCAAAGCAACTTAACCCGATGGGTGGTGTTGATAATTACGTTGGAAGCGCAGACAAAATCAAACTGACTAGGTCAGTGGTATCGCCAATCTTACGGATTGGCAACCCCGGCCAAACCGTCGAAAAGGAATAAACAATGTTCAAATGGTTGATCCGCAAGCAGGTTTTGTTTCTGCTTGGTTGTGCCTGCTGGTTTGCCGGTACCCAGACTTGGGCACAAACGCGCGTCCTTAACAATAATAACGGCATCGCTTTGTTGGAAGCCATTCAACAGGGAGGGGACATCGTCCTCAATTTTTCCAGCACTTATATTTACGATCCCATTCTGATCACCAAGGACACCGTCTTGAGGGCGGCTTCGACTTTATCCGGACCGGTGACCATCAGCGGGCAAAACGCCCTGAATATTTTTACGGTCAACCCTGGGGTGCGTTTCGGGATGGAGCGAATTGCGCTGGTGGATGCCACCAACTCAGCGGGTGGCGGGGCATTGAGCATCAACCAAGGGCAAGTTTATATGACCAATTGCATCGTCAGCAATTCGTTCAGCGGATTGAATGGCGGGGCGATTTTGGCGGTTTCCAGCGACTTGTTCATGACCAATTGCATCCTTCAACAGACCGCCGCCCAGGATGGCGGCGGCATCTATATGGATAAAGGCAAATTAATCGCTTTGGGCTGCCAATTCAACGGCGGCTTGGGGACTAACCGGGGCGGGGCAATTTTTCTGGGGCAAGCTTGGGCGGCTTTGACCAACTGCACCTTTAGCACCAATAACGCCATCGGTGCGGATGGAACAAACGGATTGGCGGGGGCCTCCCAAAATGGTGTGGGCAAGAATGGTGGAAATGGGGAAACCGGACAGGATGCTTTTGGAGGGGCAATTTGGAATGATGGCCCATTATCTTTGGATAATTGCCAATTCCAGCAAAACAGCGCTCTGGCGGGGGACGGTGGCGATGGAGGCGCCGGAGGCGCCGGTTCATACCAAGGCGGCGATGGTGGTTTTGGAGGCTATGGTGGTATAGCCAAAGGGGGTGCAATTTTCAACGAAGCGACCGGTGTCCTCAAAATGAGCAATTGCCTGTTTGCGTCAAACCGGAGCGTGGGAGGGGTTGGCGGAAGCGGCGGCACTAAGGGTAATGGTGCTTTTACCAGCTATTCTGGACGAGGAGGAGCAGGGGGGGGGAGCATGGGGGGCGGCGTCTTTAATCTGGGATCTCTGGTCTTTAGCGGATGTAATTTCAATGGTGGCGGGGTGACGGCCGGAAACAGTGTGGGAGGTGGGACTGACCGCAAAACCAGCTTTGGATTTGACGGCCAGGATGGCACACTGGGTCAAGGCGGGGCCGTTTGTAACCTGGGAAACCTGATAATGATCAACAGCACTATTTGCAGCAATACGGTTACTGCTGGAAATGCCGGCAATGGTGGGGATGGCTCATGGAAAGGGGGGAATGGCGGCGATGGAGGGCATGGTTTTGGCGGCGGCATTTACAACCATGCCAGCCTGGCGATAACCAACTGCACCCTGGTAGGCAATGGCGTGGCGGCCGGCCTTCAAGGCACCAATGGAGCAGGGCTAAGCAGTGCGTCGGGAGGGGCGTCGGGAACCGCCAATGGTGGCAACCTGGCTAGCGATAATGGTTTATGCATTATCAAAAACACGATTATTGCAAACAGCACGGCGGGCACCAATTTTTTTGGTTCGTTGTTGGATGCTGGTAATAATTTAAGCTCTGATTATAGCTGCGCCTTTACATCGGCCAATAGTTACAGCGGCCTGGCTCCGAGGCTGGGAACGCTGGGGAATTATGGAGGCAATACCCCTGCGATTCCGTTGTTAGTCCGAAGTCCAGCGATTGGCAAAGGTGACCCTTGGGCATGCCCTCAATATGACCAGACCGGAGCCCGGCGGGCAATTGGATTGATTTGCAGCATTGGAGCCTATGAGTATGATAGCGCCCACCAGGCCAAAGGAACTCTAATGCAGGGACAAAGCCCTCTGGCGGGTGCTAAAATCGCGGCCACCAGCGAGGTTTATTCCAACACCCAATATACCTTGAGTGCCGCCGATGGGACTTTTTTGATATCCAACTTATTCGCTGGAACCTGGACTTTTGCCGTGCAGGTAGGGGATTGGCCAGGTGTGATTGCTGGCACTCAGTTTGTGAGTGATGACCTGACGGGTTTATCGTTATCCGTGGGTTATTGGATGTCGGGGCAAACCATTTATAATGGTTTTGGCATAGGCAACGTCTCCTTGACGCTTACCAGCCAAACCTCAACCAACTCTTTTTCTAACACCACCAGTGCCACGGGTAACTTTGCTTTTATCAACCTTGCAGCAGGTGACTGGAACTTGGTAGTAATCCATCCGGATTATCAGGTCATTACCCAGGCAATAAACATCCAGAAAGATCTCAGTAATTTCGCTATCCTGCTGACGCCGAAAGGAGGGAATTCAAACTCTGGGCAGCAAATCAGTTTCACAATACAGGGAACGCCCGACACGAGTTATTCGGTGGAATACGCCACTAATCTTATCGCACCCGTTTTATGGGTTCCTTATTCCGTGGTCCGTTCTGGAGCCAGTGGCCGCATCGATTTGGTGGTCACCAACGCCGGCACAATTCCTCAGGTATATTATAGGCTGAAGCCGTGAAGCGGGGGGAAATGGGCTAACCTTTGGCAGTTTGACGCGGGATTCCATGCGGGATGAGGTGAATTTGGGGGACTTTGATTAAAACGGTAACCGGGGTGTTTTTCACCAAGGATAGGTCGTTTTGAGCGCTTTTGGTTAATAAAGCTTTCAAAGGAAAGCCGCAGTCCACTTCCACGCGAACTAATGCGCCTTCCGGGGTGAGGCTATGAATGGTGCCAGTCAGCTGGTTTCGAGAACTGACTTGGCTCAATTCATGTTTGGCCACCACTACATCCTCCGCCCGGATGCAGACAAGCACTTCAGTGGTCCCGGATGGTAAATCGCCTGCCATGGCCACCAACATCGTGCCCGCCACATTGACTTTTGCCAGCCCTTCAGAAATTTCAGTGATGTGCCCCAATTGAACAGTGTCCATGCCAAGGACGGCGGCGGCAGCCAAATTGGCTGGGTGGTTCAATACATCCTGTACGGAACCGGTCTGGATAATCTGGCCGGTGTCCATAACCACTAATTCGTCACCTAGTACCATTGCCTCCAAGCGGTCGTGGGTGACAATGATGATAGGGATGCCAAGCTGGGGTAAAAGACATCTCAAATCAGCGCGCAAGCGCTGGCGGGTGGGAAGGTCTAAAGCGGAAAATGGCTCGTCCAGCAGCAAAAGGCGGGGTTTGGCTGCCAGAGCTCTGGCCAAGGCTACTCGCTGTTTTTGACCGCCCGATAATTCGCTGGGGAGGCGGTTTTGCAGGCCGCCAAGTTCAAGCCAGTCGAGCAACTCCGTGATGCGAGATTCCCGCTCTGATAAGGACCAGCCTTTCAAACCATATTGTATGTTTTGAGCCACGCTCAGGTGGGGAAATAAAGCGTAATCCTGAGGCACGAAGCCAATTTTGCGAAGGCGAGGCGGCAGGAACAGTCCCTGCTTTGCATCAAACCAGGTTTCGTTGCCAAAGCAGATCGATCCATCATCAGGTTTTTCCAAACCGGCCAGGCAGCGGAGAACGGTGGTTTTTCCGCAGCCCGAGGCGCCAAAAAGAATGGTAACCAACGCCGGGGCACCCAGGGCTAAATCTGCGATGCGGATCGAAATCCCTGCCGCAAGAGTTTTGGTGAAAGAGGCTTTTAATCGTTGTGGCATAGACACTTTCAAAGGGTATGAATCAGCCTCTGATGCATCCTAATCCAAGGCGTATCGCTGCCTTTGGACGGGAAGAAAATTGCGCCAAAAAACCCAGCAAAAACGACCGATCCAATGGCCCGGGCAGGGCTAAAGTGGCGAAGGATTGCGTGTGCTCTCATTTCTCCTATATCATACTAGTGTCAGACAAAGATTCCAAGGCTTGCGGTGGCTGCAGCGAATTTGAGTAGAGGCAATTTATGGTTGTTTTTTGACAAAATCAGATGGCAGTATGGCCATGTTTGTAGTTTGACAAACCTGTGAAATGAGCGATGCTAAAGTCTAATATCAGTCACACCTAGCAGAAAGCATCGGAAAAAATGCTGAATCAGGCCAACAGGAATGTATTTGAGCTCGAGCTTCTCGAGCCAAGAATCCTGCTTTCGGGTGATCCCGTCCTCGCGCCCGGGGCCGAAATGAGTGCTGGGAATACGGTCGTAGTTGAGGTGGTGTCTGGTGAAAACGCGATCTCCGAGGCCAGCCAATTTGGCATCAACGACACTTTTCAAGGACTCTCAGAACAACCATTAACCTCTCCCAATCCTCAAAATTCGCCTGAACAGATTGATGCAAACAAGGATTCTGCGGAGATTGATCAGGCTGGGATTCTGATGCCTTTGAGCGAAGTTTCCTCTGAAACAGAGCTTTTGACGGATGCATTGAAATCTTTCAGTTTTGGCGCCGAAAGCAATTCGCAGGCTCAAATACTGGTTGAGACCTTGCGTGCTGCCAACTCACCCCCGGAATCCACAGGCAGTGGTGAGTCATTGAATTCCGGAAATCAGATTCAAAAGCATGGAATAACGGCTTCTTCTGTTGTTATTCAAACTTATAGTTATGCCATTTTATTGCTTGGGGAAAACGATAAAACTACAGTCAAGATTGGCGGTAATGCTGGGGCAGGGGTTAATCCAAACGGGTTTGATAGGATAAACGTTGCAACTTCAGCCACGCTGAACGGCACCTTGGAGATAAAGCTGATTAATGGCTTTGTGCCGTCGGCAGGGGATAGCTTCTCAGTCATCACTTGTGACACCTATAGTGGTGAATTTTCCAACTATTTAGGAACTGCGGGAATTGCCGGACATCCCGAACTGGCCTTCCGGGCAGATTATGCGGCCCATTCCCTGACTCTCACAGTTATCCAAACCCCCAGCGTGATACCCGGAGCCAGGGCGGCCATCGATAGCGGGTTGGACGTTCTTTCCCAAATTGGCACCGGTTTGAACAGCATCGGGGACTTCGCCAAAACGCTTCCCTTGATTGGTGGCAGCGTGGGCAGTTTGGTCAATATCGGCACAACCTTGGCCAATTCACTCAAACAACGGTTATACAATTTGCTAGGCACACCGTTGCCTCAAGCCGGAGTCACGGCGGCTATTGAAGGCTGGAATAACACCACTTTCGCTGGTTTTACCTTTGAAGTCAAAGGAGTCCGGGGTCTATATGGTATCATAGATACCGATCCATTTGCCTATCAGTTGGATTTGGTGATCAAACCGGGTTCCGTCAACCGGGCGCTACAAACCGGGGCGGGGGCGGTATTGGGAGCCTTGTTTTCCCCCGCACCCAACGTCCAAGTGGACAGTGCTTTGGAACTGGATTTGACTTTTGGCATCGATGGGACGTTTTACGTTCAGATCGATCATTTGACCGCCAGCGTCAAAGTCCAGACCTCGGATTTAACAGCCCCGATCATAAACTTTTCCAGCCTGCCAGCAGGCGTATCTTTAAACATCGCGGGCGGTTATGTTGATTTTGAAGCATCCGTAACTGCCACGCCTGATCCCAGTGTGATGGTTGGGAATCGAATCACCGCGAGCAGTTTGTCAACCATTGCGAGCAGCGCTACCAATGTAGGCAATGCCTTCAATTACACGAAGGTTGGGACCGTGGATGCCGCGCTGACTCTCACCGGAGCCTTGGGGTTGGTGGGAGCTGTTCAATACTCAGGCACCCATACGCTCCACATTCAATCGGCGAATGTTTTCAGTGGTGCCGATCCGGATGTCACCCTGACTATTGATGGTTCGATGACCGTCTTGAGTCAAACCTTGCAGGGTGTTTTTACGCTGAAGAAAACTTCAACCGAAACGGTTATCGAAGCCAGTGGGGTCAGTTTTGACCTCAATGCCGGTGCTGGAACCTTGAAAAAGCGGATTCTCCGATTGACCAACGGATCCGGCAAATTCCTCCTTTTGAGCGGTGAACTTGCGGGTACCCTCACGGTGACGCTGTCGGCGGGATCAGATATTGCAGGGATTAATATTACTGGAACCAATCTTAACCTGGCGTTCAACACTTCATCAGGGAGCATAAGTTCCATCGATGGGACATCAGTCAGTTTGCCGGTGGGTCCCTATTTCAGAACCTCAGGGACCGTCGCCATTGGCTTGGCTATACCGGCGATTTCCTTAAGCGGCAGCTTCGCTTTTGAGCCATACGATCCAACACCCTTAGCGCCCGGCAGTGGCGATGAGTTGGTGACCGTGGCGGTTTCGGGATTAAACTTCGCTTTATCTGATGCAGTATCCAGTTTGTTGCAAATTTCAGCGGGCACCGGTGTGCTTGTTTTCACCAACCAGGGACTGATGGCACAAGGGCAAGCCACCGTTGGTATAGGTGTCACAGGAATGACCTTGACTGGCAGTTTCGGTTTCAAACTTAATACTACGGGCACCCCATACAATAGTTCGGTAACCGTAGCGGGTTCTCCAGTGGCGATTGATTTGCCCGGTGGGCCATACATCAGCATTTCAGCCACCGGCGCAACTTTGGGTGTTATGGGGCTTGATCTGACTGGGGATTTTGCGTTTGAACAAAAAAACACCTCTACTGGCGGTGAAAAGGTGGTGACCGTTGCGGCCAGCAATGTGCAGTTCCCCTTGGGAACTTTGACTCGCAATGTTTTGAATGTCACCAATGTTTCCGGTGGCTTTATCCTCACCAATGCTGGCATTGCAGGAAATGCTACAGCAACGGTCGGTATCAGTTTGGCTGGCGCCACTTTGGGAGGGGCCTTTGGCCTTCGCGTAAACAGCACCAACGTGGCAGTCAATGAAACAGTCCAGATTGGCGGGATTTCCAAAGTCATTAACGTTCCGGTGGGCCCCTATTTCCAGGTGAGTGGCACCGGCGTATCCTTCGGACTGCTCGGGCTTTCCCTGACGGGAGACTTCAGCTTCGAGCGTAAGGAAACTACGGGAGGCAAAAAGGTGGTGACAGTGGCGGCGCAACATGTCGCTTTTAATTTTGGCACCAGCTTGATCAATCTCACTGAAGGACAGGCCCTATTCTTAGTAACCGACACCGGTTTGGCTGGCCAAGCCAGCATCACGGTGACGATTAATGCGTTCGGGAAAACCTTTGAGCAACCATTTGATTGGAGTTTTAACGATAATCCGAATGCCGTGGATGAGACGTTTGCCGATAGCCCGGCGATGCCCGCCCCCATGGAAGCCACATCCGGGGAGCATATTTTAAGTGCCCAAGGATTCCCCGACCTCTTCCATGGAATCGATTTGCCGGAAGGGCCTTACAACCGCTTGAGCAGCCATGGGCCAGTAACGTTTTCGTTCAATGTGGGAGGTCAGACACAAACCGTTACGACCGACATAGTGCTGGAGTTGGTGGATGCAGATCCAGATTACGTGGCGGTTGGATTATCGAGTTTTCAGACCCGGTTGGGCGGTGGATCGGTTTACCTGGATATTCAAAATGGAACTGGCGCACTGCGCCTGAATGGAGATGGGATAGCGGGGGAGATAACCGTTGGGTCGGTGACGCTTCATGGCGCCTCTTTGATCTCATTGACAGCCAGTAACCTAAAGCTCCGCGTCAATAATACTGGCAAGGATGTGCCTTCGACCACGATCAGCATCTCGGATGATCCTTCCCAAGACGTGACCTTCTCTTTTACAGGGAGTTATTACCAAAACTATTTTGCCATCAGCGGAGCGGTTGAAATCGGGTTGACCGATTTTTCTTTTGTGACGTTAAAGGGTGTTTTCACCTTTGAGGTGTCAGGGGCCACGCCCAATCAACTGAAAGTTGGGGGCACGGACATTCAGTTGGAAATACGAGCGGATTCCAAATCGGTATTGTCGCTTCAAAATGGCCACGGCGCTTTCCTGATCACCGGGGACGGCTTGGCAGGCATCGCGGATTTGGAATATGAAGTAGGCATTATAGGCATCAGCGGCAGCATCAAATTGGAGGTCAACACCACTGCTGCGGCGGTAAGCACGACCGTAACGACTGGCAGCGGGATCACCACAGTCAATTTGCCCAGTACGCACTACGTGCGCATTCTGGTGGATGGGTATATCCATTACGGCGGATTGGCGCTGCCATTCGGCTTTATTGTCCAGGTGAATTCGGCCGATAAATTGGTGGAATTCCGACGCTTGGATAACAATGATTTGCTGTTGACAATCGACAAAGATGGGCATATTGATTTGAAAATTTCTGTGGGGAGTTTTGATTTCGGGGCTCCCGGCCCATTTGAGTTTGTCAGCATGCTGCGGCAGGTGGTCAATTGGCTAAGTTTGGTCCAGGGATCTGATTTATTTGATGTTAAAATCCCGTTTACCTCAGATGCCACACTCGGGGATGCATTAAACTGGTCACAGCTGTTTATTGACCGCATTTACAGCAGCATGACCGGGGTTGAATTACAGGGGCAGGTCGATCTCGCGGCTCATAGTTCATTCGGGAAAAACTTCAGTTTCAAGCTGACATTAAATGATGCCGCACCGGTCACGGTCAGTATTTCAGACGCAGTGTTTTCAACATTGCAGCAAGTTGTTGACTATTTCAATGCCGCACTTGCTACCGCTGGCCTGAGCACCAAAGTCGAGGCTCGTATCAACAACTCCGGAACCCAGCCGATTTTTGCCATCGCGCTGACTCCTGCGGAAGCGGCCAAACACAACAAATTGAGCATTTCCTTTACCTCAACGACCGCCGATCCCAATCCCTTGAAAACCATTTTTGCCTTCAATGACGGGCAGATCGGTTTGGCGACTTCAAAATACAGCACCAGTGAATTTGTCACTGAATTGGGCCGCTTGTTGACCGGAACTCCAGGAAGCTATGACGCCGCCATTCAAACGTATTCGTTCCCGATCAATATCAACAAAACTTACAATACCAGTGTGCCATTCAATTTTGGCGGAGATGTGGGATCCATCGCAGGAGCCAAACTAACCGGCACCGTAAATTTGGGAGCCACAGTGCGCCTCACCTGCACTTTGGGATTTGATTTGAGCGCCAGTGAAGTGCCGAGGGTTTTGACCGCCAGCCTGGTTCCGGTGCCTGCCAATGGCAGGTTGACCACCGATGCTCATTTTGCGTTGTCCATCAACGGCGATACGGTTCCCGTCTGGTATGCCCTTACCGCCGCCAGCACCAGTACCAATAATAGCATTTACGATTTGGCGAACGATTTCAACGACTTGTTTGCCGCCAGCACCTACAAGGGGACGGCCTTAAATACCTTGGTATACGCGCAAAAGGCGGGAAGCGGGTTGGCGATTTCCGCCATCCAGGAAACCGATGCTGATCACGATGGGGTGCTCGAAAATGAAGACCTTAATCGCAATGGCGTATTAGATTCGGGAGAGGATACCGACCACGATGGTGTGCTTGACTTGGAGGATCTGAACAACAACCATGCGCTCGATGCCAAGTTGGGAATAGTTAACCGCCTTGACATCATTTCACTGCAAAACGATGCTTTTGCCACTGAGTTGGGATTTGGCACGCAACCCTTTAGTCAAAGCGGTCAGAACTTTTTCGTCTCCGCCGCAAAGTCATCCATAAAAGGTCTTTTTTTGGATGGGGTGAACCTGACCGGTTCTTTATCGGTCACCGTTCCCTCGATCAGCGGTTCGCTGCGTCTGGGATTTGTCGAGATTGGCACTTCCGGAGGCAGTTTGGGGACATTGGCATACAATGGAACGACCAGCAATCCGATCACAGCCACAATTTCCCTTCGGGATAAAACCACCGGGGCCACGCGATTTTATGTAAGCGAGTTGTTCAGCAGCACTTCCTCAGTCAACCTGGCCAACATGATTACCGGGCCGGATTTGCATGGCAGTTTCTTGGTCCGTTTGAAAAATATCAGCGTGACCGGTTTCAGCTTTCCTCTTTGCAGCAGTCCTGAAATTTCCCTTTGGATACCCGACATTACGTCCCTAAGTTATAATGCAAATCCCTTTGACGCAGTTTCCAACAACAAGGGGCTTTTCATCTCCATGCCATCGCTCGGGCATTTGTTGAATTTCGACCAGATTACATTCAGCAGCATGGTGCAGGCGATCAGCAAGGTTTCCGAAAATCTGAGCCAATTAAGCGCCTTTTCATTTTTAGATGAAAAATTGCCGCTGATTGATATCAGTGTGAATGACCTTCTCGATTATGCGGCCAAATTTGCGACGTTCGTAGATTCTTTGACCACCGGCAATGCTGATTCTCTGCAGACGAGCATTTCGGCCATGGAAGATGAGGTCGAAAAGCTGTTCGATTTATCACCCGATGTTTTGAACATTGAGCTGGATAACGGAGGTATTACTGATTTCTGTACCAACGGAGCCATTGACGGCAGCAGTCCGGCCGCTTACATCTTTAATCCAAGTGGCAGCAATAATGGGGTCAGGATCAGAAGCGCCGCCAACGACATCCGATTCAATAATGTCAGCATTTATTTTGTGGGGAGCAGTTCGGTCACTGGCAATTCTGCCCAGGCCAACTACGATGCGGCGGGCAAACTGCTGCGAGTGCAATATAATCCGGGAGTCACCACCGCCAATGCCGTCATATCTGCCATCAATGGCTTGGCTGGAGGATTGTGGATCGCGGATTTGGTGGCTGGAGATGACGGCACCGGGACTTTTTCCACCACGGCTTTGAAGTTTTCCCTTACCTTCACCACTGGATATGCCAACTCACTGCCTTTCCAGCTGGATCTGGCCAAGCTAATCAGCCAGATCGCTGGTGATAATACTGCCGCCAAGACTTTCCTGGACGTGGCGAAGAATTTCATCAAGGTTTCAGGCAGCGGGGTTTTGACGGTAAGCGCCAGCGCTGCTTTGACCTTGAAGTTCGGTCTGGATTTGTCGAATCCGTCGAAGATCAGGCCATTCCTTTACGACGACACCGGGGTTAAATTATTAGCCAAAGTCCTGGGAACGAACATTGATTTTGAAGCCTCTCTGGGTTCAGTGGCCGGCATATTCATAAAAGGCGCCACCATCACCATCGATTCGGATGGAAATCCGGATACCGGCCCGGCTCAAAATGATCAGGGCGCTTCTTTCGTTTTGGGATTGCGGGACAACAATGGCGATGGGCGGCATTATTTTGATGAGAACTGGTTTAATCTTCAAAATATCAACCTGACCTTGACTGGTGGCATCAAGGCTACCCTGCCTATTTATGCTCCGCTGGCAAGCACCCCATTAGGTGGTGATACAGATGCCAACGCCGATGGTTATCCTGATAATTATATGGTGTTGGATATCCCGGATTTGGTTCGTTTGTTTGTGGATGATCATGCCACCGGCCACAATGCGACGATCCTTTTTGCGGGATTGAATAACGATTTTGTCGTGGTCAGTGCTGCGGTCAGCGATTACCAGGTCAAATTCGTCAATAATCCTTCATTGGGCTCCAGCGCGAGCGCAGTCTTTTCGGGTAATACGCTCACGGTTACGATAAAAAATGGTATTACAAAGGCCAGCGAGGCAATTACCGCCATACAGGCAGTCGCCGGTTTTTCGGCAACCCACCTTACTGCCGACGATGATGGGAACACGATTACGACCACCAATAACGGTAATGGCACCCTCAAAAAGATCGACATCATCACGCCTGATTTCAGGACTGTTTTCGACAATATTGGAGTGTGCGATATCCTGGACAGCAGCGCGGGACTCCTTTTGGACGGATTGGATAGTTTGCTGGAGTCGGTGCAAAACGGTTTGAACGATTTGCTCTCGTCAACCAGCCTGCCTCTGATTGGCGATGGCCTGTCCGGTGCGGCCAATTTCATTGAGAATTTCCGGGGCGGCTTGCTGGCCCGGCTTAGAAAGGCCTTGGACGATGCCGGGGGCAGCGCCATTACCGCCATTGAAAACGCCATCAAGCAGGCCTTCTGGGAGGTTTTAGGGCCGGATGGCTTGAACTTGCTCGTCAAGACTGACGGCAATCCTTTGGATCCGGCTTTGGGATATCAGCAGTTGGAGGTAACATTGGATTGCGACGAGGGCTTGGTGGTAAATCTGCGCTTGAAGAAGGAGCAGGCCTTGGTTGATACCACCGCTAATCCCATTAACTTCGACATTGGCGTCCCCGGTTTGGGTTTAAGCGTCAATGGCAATGTAGTGGTGGCTTTAGGCTTCGATCTGAAGTTTGGCTTTGGCCTGAGCAAGGCCGATGGTTTTTATTTCAATTCCTCCGCCAGTGGTTCCGATCCTGAATTAAAGCTGTATTTTAAGGCTGAAACACCTGGTTTGACCGCGACCGGTCAGTTGGCATTCCTTCAGTTGGAGGTGACCGATGACTCGGAATCGCCCAGCAAGTTTGAAGGTCATTTCATAGTCGATCTAAAGGATCCAGATAATGACGGCAAACTGACGTTCGCAGAGTTATCTTCAAGCGGCACTCAGTTTTCCGACATTATTGCAGCCAATCTTGAGGCTATTGCCGACGTCAACCTGGCAATGATCGCCAGTTTTGGAGGGAACACATCGTTCCCGCGTGTGCTGGCGGATTTTAATTTGGATTGGTCATGGGATTTGGTTCACGGATCACAGGGGCCGACGATTGCCTTCAACAATATTTACCTGGATTTGGGTTCGTTCATTTCTGATTTCTTCGGTCCGATCCTGACTGAAATCCGAAAGGTAACGGAGCCACTGCAGCCCATCATCGATGTGGCCACCGCTCGCATTCCTGTTTTGTCAGATCTGGCTGGAGAAGACATTACTTTGCTGGATTTGGCGGAAGTGTTCGGTTTGTTGGAACCTTCCACCGTGGAGTTCATTGATGGGGTGATACAAGTGGTTACACTCATCAATGATTTGGATGGCATTGGCGAAGGCAGCATTTTGATTCCTTTCGGCGGGTTTAATCTGGGTTCCGATTCCAGCGGCCATATGAATCAGATCCAAGCGCTGCAATCCCTCTCCGAGATTGACATGGCGCAGGTGGTTAACGATGCATCAGGGCCTGGCGTCAGTGAAACTTACAAGAGTCAAACCTCCAAATTTGCGGGCGATGTGGGCAGCCTTGATAATTTCAGCATACCCATTTTCAAGAATCCGATGGAACTGTTCAATTTGTTCATCGGTGAACCGGTGCGGTTGATCGAATGGCGGATGCCGACTTTCAAGTTTGAGTTCACCTACGTGCAAAAAATACCCATTTATCCTCCACTGTATGCGCAATTTGGGGGGAGCATTGGCGCCACGATCAACATTGGTTTTGGGTACGACACCTACGGCATTCAGAAATTCATCGATAGCGAAGACAAGAATGCCTTGGATCTCTTGGATGGATTTTATGTTCTCGATTTCGATGCCAATGGGAAAGAAATCAATGAGTTGGAATTGAAGGGTGAGATATTCGCTGGCGCCTCAATTGATTTATTCATGGTCGAGGTTGGTGTTAATGGAGGCATTGGCGCCACCGTGGGATTTGACCTTAACGACATCAATAACGATGGCAAAGTGCGGGTCAGTGAAATAATCGCCAATGCGGAGCAGGATCCACGCTGCATCTTTAACATCAACGGCCGGATTTACCTGTTTCTTGAAGCGTTCCTCAAGGTGGACCTGTTTTTCTTCAGCATTGATAAAACCTGGAGGTTTGCCGACATCACTCTTTTTGAATTCAGCATCACTTGTCCCCAGCCCGTATTAGCCACCTATGACAACACCACTAAAGTCCTGACTATAAACGCAGGTTCACGAGCCAGCAATCGGGGTGCCGTCGATACCAACGACAATAGCGAGACATTCATCGTAAAACATGTTGATGGAACGAGCGTCAACGAGACTGTGGAAGTGCAATGGGGCAATTACCGGGAAGAACATCAATCGGTAGCCAAAATTGTGGTTGAGGACGCTGGTGCGGGCAATGATTACTTGGATTTTCGGGGTGTTTTGTGTCCGGTGGATGTCAGTGGGGGCATTGGTAACGACACGATCTATCTCGGCGATGGAGTTGGGTCGGTGGCGCATGGCGGAAATGGCAACGACACGATCACCGCCAGTTCCAGCGAGATAGCGATTAATGTCGTAATTTACGGTGATGGTGGAAATGACATCCTGACCGCTGGCCCGGCATCCATAACCATCCATGGCGGAGATGGAACCGATACCATTACTGGCAGTCCGCTCGCGGATACTCTGTATGGTGATGGCGGCCCTGATATTATCGACGCTGGTGATGGCGATGACACGGTTTATGGGGGGGATGGAGACGACACTATTGAAGGGTATAGCGGCAACGATTTGATTTATGGAGAAGGAGGCGCGGATCAGATTCGTGGAAGCAGGGGAGACGATCTGATATACGGCGGTGATGGTGGTGATGAAATTTATGGCGGTTCCGGCAATGACCTGCTGGTCGGTGGATATGGCAATGATAAGGTTTATGGCCAGGGAGGCATTGACGTCTTGGTGGGGGATAACTGTGACCGCGTGCTGGTGGATGGAACCGAAGTCACGCTGGCGCAAATCAGTGCCACACTGTTGAATATTGGCGCAAAGGGCGTCACTATTGAAGGCATTACCGGCAAAGAGGATCCAGCCAAGCTAGGCAATGACTTTCTGGTAGGGGGCGGCAACATAGATATTCTATTGGGCGGAGATGGCAATGACTTCCTGTATGGTGGCAATTTCTTTGCCAATGGGGATACAGAAGTGATCGAAGAGGATTTCAACGACTTTTTCGACGGCGGCCGCGGGAATGATCAAATATTCGGGGATGACGCCATGGGCCGCACGGGAGACCGGGACACAGGGATAACAATCCAATCCAGCATTTTTTACGATAATAATAAGAACAACATCAAGGATGCGGAAGAAGCAGGATTTGGCGGCGTAACGGTAAAGCTTTATACCGTCAGCGGCCCAACCTTGGTGGCCACGGAGGTTACCAATCCGGATGGCAGCTTTGAGTTCAAGGGCTTGGATCCGAAAAATTACTATTTGGTTTTTTCTCCAGTGGCTGGATACACCTTCGTCGCCCAATATAATGGCGTGGCGGGTGCTAAAGCGGAGGATTCCGATACCGATGGCGATACGGACGCCTCGGGCCGCACTGGAAACTTTACCCTCACGTTCGACGAAACCGAAACACATGTCAAAGCGGGCTATCAAGGGGATCCCATCATTTCGATATCGGATGTGACCGTCACTGAGAACAATACCGGCCAAACCCAGGCGGCTTTCCAAGTCACCTTGTCGGGCATTCAGACTTTTGCAGTTTCAGTAAAATATGCCACCGCGGATGGGACCGCCGAGGCTGGGAAGGGAGATTACACCAGTGCTTCCGGCACTTTGGTATTTGGCCCGGGAGAATTATCCAAACAGATTGTGATCATGGTGAGTGGCGACGCCACTTATGAGAATGACGAACAGTTCACCCTCACCCTGTCGAATCCGTCCACAGGCGTAGAACTGTCGGCCACAGCCACCGTTTTGGGGACCATCTTGAATGACGATTCAGTTCCGCAAATTTCCATTAAAGATTACGCCCCATTGTCCGATGCGCACGAGAGCGATGATGCGGTATTCACCGTCACCTTGTCCAATCCGAGCGATTTCACAGTGAAGGTAGGTTATCGCACCGATTCGGCTTATTGCACCACAGGAACTTGCGGCACCCTGTTGGTGGATGATGCGGCCATACCTTTTGGTTTAGGGCCGAATCCCGACTTTATCATGCAGAACGGAACGCTCGTTTTTGCTCCCGGGGTGACTCAGCAGAAAATAGTGATTAAGGTGCTCGGCGACAATCTGGACGAAAACGACGAGCAGTTCTACGTAGACCTGTTTAACCCCGAGATGGCAACCATTGCCGACAATCGCGGCTACGGTATCATCCCCGATGACGACCAGGAAGTAAGTGTAACCATAGAGGCCAAACTGCCATCCAGCGATCTTTATCATACCGACATTCTGGAAAATAATATTTCGCCAGTGACGGTGGAATTCCTGGTCAAATTGGTCCAAAATGGGGTTGCTAAAGAAAGCGGGAAGACCGTAACGGTTACCTATTCCACCTCTCCTGGCACAGCCATTGAAACCACCAGTCTTTTAAGGGGCATATTTGCGGATTATGAGTCGGTTCCGAACGATTACCAAACTGGTGAATTGGAGTTCGCACCAGGCGAAACCGAGAAAACCATCACCGTGCAGGTTTACGCGGATAACTTGGTGGAGACGGATGAGAATTTCTATGTCAATTTAATCGGTGTCGATAATGCCCTGATCGCGCAGAATCCCGCCAAAGAGAACAACCATGTAACCGTCACGATCCAGAGCAATCCCGCCACTTCCGGGGTGGACAACGGCCCGTGGGCAATTTGCTTTGACCGAACCGAATATGAAGTTCAGGAGCCTGAAAGCGGAAGCTCATTTGTAGAAGTTACCCTCCGCCGGGCGGCAGGCAGTTCGCATGCGTTGGCGGTGTTTTATACTTCCGGAGGTTCTGCCACCGCCGGGATTGATTATGGAACCATCTTCCGGCAGGAAGTTTCCTTCGCGGTTGGCGAGTTGGTCAAAACCGCAAGGATCGAAGTTTATAGCGATTCAATAACCGAGGGAGATGAAACAGTTTACTTATTCTTGAAGAATCCTACGGGTGGTCCGACCAGAGCGGAGCCGGATCAAGCCAAGTTGACCATCCATGATGGCGATCTCCCGAAAATGTGGATTGAACCACCCACGCTGCTTGTGTTCCCGATCAAGATCTATGGCATCAATGAGGGAAGCACTGAAACCAATGTTAGTAAGACTTTCAAAGTATACTTGGATACACCCGCTGGACCCGGTGGAGCGGAAGTATATTATCAGACCGTCAGCCTGACCGCTCGCGCGGGGGAGGATTTCACGGCCACAACCGGCACCCTGCACATTAATACAGGCAATACTGAGGGATCGATATCGGTGCCGGTGTATGGCGATAAAAACTCCGAATTAACTGAGACTTTTGCGGTGAGGCTTACGAATGTTTCCGGAGCCACCTTGACCGCCGGAGATAGCGTGGCGGTGGCGAAGATTTACGATGATGATTTGACGGAGATCACTGGCCAGGTGTTTTACGACTCAAATCGGAGTGGATTCATGGATTTGAAGGAAAAGGGCATCAAAGGGGTCGATGTAAAGATCACTTGGTATCAAAGCGGGATCGAACAATCCAGTGTGGTGCAAACTGACGCTAGCGGTATTTATCGGCAAAATGTGACCTTGGGGCCAGTCACTATTGTGGTGGATGGCAACACGGTGACATCGCCGTATAAATCTCTTCCCATCCTGATCGGGAGTGGCACCTACACCACCACCACCGACAACGAAGCCCAGACCGCTGAGTTTGACGGGGTGTTGGGGATTTCACCCTACGAAAAGGTAGGGTATATGAATTCGTTCACCTTTGTGTTCCCAACAGCTAATGATGACGTTGGACGGGGTGGGACTGACGATACCATTTTTGGCGGGCCCGGCAACGACGTGATCGATGCTGGAGCTGGGGATGACCACGTGGTGGGAGGGCATTGGACCACGGCTACCGACAGCAACGCGGAAGTAAACCAGACCAAATACAACGCGGTGATCAAGGCCACCACCACGGGATTGCACAGCATTTACGCTGGGGGCCCAATATTTTACATCGACACCAGTTTCTCATCCTCGGGAGGCAGCATCAGTGGGCAGATTTGGATTGATTCCAACCCGAACAACCAACAGGACGCGGGTGAGCGGTTGTTGACTCAGGAAGTCATGGTCGCGCTGTTGGACTGCGATGGAAATCCGGTCAACGCGGTGCCCACGACCACGGGATTATACCAATTCAGCGGGATAGGCCTGAAAGCGGACGGCACCACCAGCAAGTATAGCATCCGGTTTGATATTCCTGCCGGTTTGGAATTCGTAAGCCCTGGGATTGGTCTTGCATCCCGGGACAGCGACGCCATTAACGGCGGACGCACAGGAGTGATTGAAATCAGTTTGTCGCATCCTGCGGCTGGGAATATCGATGCAGGAGTTAAATCTTCCAGCCTGATGCCGGGCGTTGGGGTTAACAGTTTCGTTTTCGATGAATTGAGCTACAGTGTTTCCGAATCGGTCAAGGGTGGTGTGCTTTCGGTCACCATCGTGCGGGACAGCGCTTACCAAGGCCGGTCCGTGGTGATACGGGCAGAGGATGGGGCTGACGCGTCGGGCGTGGCTGCGGCCCACGTTGGGGTCAATTACGCTGCAGTTTCACAAGTCCTCTATTTCGCGGTTGGTGAGACAGCCAAATCGGTGAACATCCAGATCGTTAATTCGCATGGCATCAGCTTCTGCGAGACTCTGCAATTCCGGCTGTATTTGCGGGATGTGACCGGACGGCCCATGGATGATGCCGTGGTGTATTTGTATAGCGAAGGGGTGGCCACCAATCCGGATGACGATATGATTGCAGGCGGGGATGATTGGGACATCTTGCTCGGCGATTCCGGCAACATTCCCGCATATGCGGTGATTGGGCCATTCGCCCAACGCAATCTGCCGCAGTACCTGGGCGATATCAAACGCAACGGCGGACCTGGCAAAGACGACGTCGATGGCGGGAATGGCCCTGACTATATTGATGGGCAACTGGGGGATGATGTGCTGGCAGGCGGTGAAGGATTGGATTATGTGGACGCTGGCTTGGGCAATGACCGGATATTGGCCGAGTTGGATGATGACCAATTGGATGGCCAGCACGGCAAGGATACCATCGTTTCCCAGCGGGATGTGCCAATCATCCAATTGGCCACCAGTGGTCTTACATCAACGCTGATCCATGCCACAATGGAGGGTGGAGTGTTGAGCCTTTACAGCACTTTCACGCTGCGCAATATGGAGATCGCAAAAATCCTGGGTGGGGATTCTGATAACAGCATCAATCTGCGCGGTTGGTTGGGATCCGCGTTTGTTTCCGGCGGAAACGGCCAGGACACTTTGCTGGTGGAAGGCGATACAGATATGATCCTCAGCGACTGGCACGGTTCAGTCTTGGACCGGCTTTTCTTCGCGTATGCCAATGGTTTCAGCAAGGATGCCTCCATAAGTTTGGCCAGCGGCGCTAATTTCCACTTGGGGGGAATTGAGAAAGTGTATCTCCGGGGTGGAGTGGGCGACAATAGGCTCGATGCGTCCGGTTATTCCCGCAAGGTCACCTTGGAAGGCATGAGCGGGGATGATCAACTGATTGGCGGTTCCAATAACGACACCTTCGTTTTCATTGCTGATACGGCGCTGGGCAAAGACCCCATTACAGGCAATGGCGGCATCGATACTTTGGATTTCACAGGAACCCTTTCCAATGTCACGGTTGATTTGTCCAAGCTGAATCCGCTGGCTCAGTCAGTAAACGCCAGCCTTAAGCTGGTCCTGATGGACAAGTTGGAAGCCGTGACTGGGGGCAGTGGGAATGACCTGCTGATCGGCAATGATTTGGACAATATCCTCTCAGGCGGGCCGGGCGACGATGAATTGGCAGGCGGCCCCGGCAGCGAAACTTATGTTTTCGACACCGACGAAGATTGGGGTTCGGAAACAGTTACTGAAAATGCTGGCGATCCCGGCCTCGATAAAATCGATTTCTCCGGAACCAGGCATTTCGATGTCTCCCTGGACTTGTCGATCATAGGGACTTACCAGAAAGTCAATGACCACTTGGACTTGAAGATCATAGGGGAGGGAGTGGATGAGGTGGTTGGTGGCGAGGGCAACGATGTGCTGCGCGGCAACCGGTTTGACAACACGCTGCGGGGTGGCAAAGGAAGTGATATTCTCGATGGCAAAGGCGGCAATGACCTGCTGGATGGCGGCACTGGGAATGACACTCTTTACGGCGGTTTGGGTGATAATGACCGCATCATTGAAACGGCGGACACCAACTTTGTGCTGACCAATTCAAGCTTGAAGTGGAAGAACGGTGAAGTTGATTCCTTGGATGGGATAGAAAATGCCAAGCTGGTTGGCGGACTTTCGGCCAACACTTTCACCATCACCGGTTGGACCGGCAGGGGAGAAATTCAAGGCGGTGGCGGTTTTGACACGTTGATAGCGGCCTTTGATGCGAATTTCACCATCACTGATGTCACCCTTATTATTTCCACGAGTGCTGGTCCCATCAACATTGGCAGCATTGAAAGCGCAAAACTTTCCGGCGGGCCGGGCAACAATACCCTGGATGCCTCCGGTTTTAGCGGTTCGGCAACTTTAAAGGGCGGAGAAGGGAATGACATCCTGGTGGGTGGCAAAGGACCGGATACAATCTATGGCGATTCAGGCGACGATACATTGACTGGGAATCAGGGTAACGATGTGTTGGATGGCGGCGCTGGAAGTGACACAGTTACGGAAACCATGGATGCCACTTGGTTTATTCTCCTTAATGACTGGTTATATATCCTGCGGAGCGATGGTTTGGAGTATAACGTGCTGACCAGCCTTGAAAACGTGGTCCTGAATGGCGGCGCAGGCGTCAACTACTTCAATATCACCGGTTGGAATGCCGGGAATTTGACCATCAATGGCGCAGGTGGCAATGACATCGTAGGCGCTTCAGTTGGCCAGACCTTGATTGATCAGAGCATCACCCTTGCGGATACTTCGCTTTCCTTCAACAGTTCTTCTTTCCTCATCAATTTGGTTTCCGTGGAAGGAGTCTGGTTGGTGGGTGGGGGAGGAAATGATTTGCTGGACGCCGGCAATTTCACCGGGGCTGTTTTGCTGCAAGGTGGCGCCGGCAATGACCGTTTGATCGGGGGCAAAGGCGTGAACATCCTCGAAGGCGGGGATGGCAATGACACCTTTGTATTCAAACCCAATAGCGCAGCCGAATTCTGCACGGTGACGGGTGGCGCGGGGGAAGATACTTTGGACTTTTCGGCCTTTGCCACGGGAGTGCAGTGCGATTTATCGAATATCAGTTCCGTCCAAACGGCGGTGGCTGGCGACCTGCTCCTGCGGTTCACCGCTGAAGATATTGAGGATGTGGTTGGCAGTTCGGGTGCTGATACCATAACCGGCAACTCCTTGAACAACAAATTCACCACCAACGGGGGGGGGGACCAACTGAATGGTGGTGGCGGGGCCAATTGGGTGATTGAAACCGTCAGTGGAACCATGATTTTGACCGACATATCCCTAACCATTAATGGGGTTGCCAGTATCTTGAGCGGCATCCAATCAGTTCAATTGACGGGTGGGTCCGGGGACGATATCATCGATGCTGGTGGTTTCTCAGGCAGCACCTTGATCAGTGGACTCGACGGGAATGATACCATCTCTGGAGGCAGTGGCATTGACCGCCTGGTGGGCGGGGCGGGGGATGATGTTCTGCGAGGTAATGCAGGAAACGATATTTATATCTTCGATGTGGATTTCACCCTTGGCCGCGACACCATCGAAGATTCGGGTGGGAATGATACCTTGGATTGCTCCGCCACTGCCTCCAAGGGCCTATCCATCGATCTGGCGATAACGGGGGCCGAACAAACAGTGGAGGCTGCCAACCTAAAGCTGATCCTGGCGGTTGGTTGCGTCATTGAGAATGTGCTGGGTGGCGATGGCAATGACGTTCTGCGCGGTAATGCGGCGGATAACTTTTTTTCCGGAGGATTGGGGGCAGACCAAATCGATGGTGCTGGTGGCAGCAACACGGTGGTTGAGGTTCGCGATGCTGATTTCTTGCTCACCAACGCGGCCCTTACTATTGGCATGGAAATCAATAAGGTCACCAATGTCCAGATGGTGAGGCTTACTGGGGGCGAAGGAAATAACAGGATCGACGCCTCGGCCTTTTCCGTGGGATCAGTCACGCTCTGCGGCATGGGAGGTGACGATGTTTTGATTGGCGGCACCGGAAATGACGTTCTCGATGGAGGCGACGGCAACGATAGTTTATACGGTGGGGCTGGGAATGACCTGTTGCTCGGGAGAAATGGCAATGACCTCTTGAACGGTGGGGCCGATTTGATTTTCCTGCCGGTTGGTGACGATGATCAATTAGTGGGCGGATTGGGGAACGATACTTATGTGTTCGATCAATCCCAGCCATTGGGCCTGCTTTTCCATAAGTCACTCGGCTCGGACACGATTACCGAAATACCCTTGGGTGGTTCATACGACATCATCGTGGGAGCAGGCATTAATGGCATTGATATCGATTTGAGCATCACCACCACCCAGGTCATCAGCAGTCACTTGAAAATAACGCTCACCTACGGAGATACCATTGAAAACGCCTTGTGATATCTCGTTTGGGCACAATAAGGACTTAACCATGCATTCATCAGCTTTGTGGACGGATGGGAGGTGCAAATGGTATTGGCTCCGATTTTGCAGGACGATGCTTATTTGTGCCATTACTCTTGCCGCCGCTAGCAAAACCTTGGGCACGCTTTTTGGTCCTTACATTACGGAGCAACCGGCGAGCCAGGTAGTCAGCGTGGGCGATGCGGTCACCTTCCAAGTTAAGATGTCCGTGCGCGGCACTTACACCTACCAGTGGAAATTCAATCAGGTGGAATTGCGGGGGGCTACGAATGACACGCTCACGATAGCCCACGCCCTAAGCTCTACTGCAGGTTCTTTCATGGTGACGGTTTCTTATCCTAATGGAACCGCCACCAGCCAACCGGCTACATTGACAGTTAATCCCACCGATTTTGGCGATGCGCCTGATGCCCCCTATCCGACCACCATAAAAAGCGATGGTGCCCGGCATAGCATTGTAAAAGGCATTTTTTTAGGCCGTTATGTCGATGCTGAAACTGATGGGCAGGCTTCGGTGGATGCCACCGGGGACGATCAAGCCACGGTGGCTGCGGATGATGAAGACGGAGTTGCTTTTTTGTCGGCCTTGGTTCCCGGACAAAATGCAGGGGTGCAAGTGGTGGCGTCCGTTGCCGGGAAATTGGATGCTTGGATTGATTTTAATGCCGATGGCAGTTGGGCGGAGACTGGGGACCAGATTTTCATCAGCGCCACCTTGTTGGCCGGAACCAATCTCCTTGGTTTTGTTGTCCCTTCCACTGCCAAGCCAGGTGCCACCTTCAGTCGATTTCGGTTCAGCACGCAAGGCGGATTGACCTATAAAGGATCCGCCCCGGATGGGGAGGTGGAGGATTACCAGGTGGCGATTTCACAAGCGCTTACCTTTGATTTCGGTGATGCCCCGGAGCCTTACCCAACCTTGCTGGCAAAAAACGGGGCAAGACACTCCGGAAATTCAAAGTTTTGCCTCGGCCGCTACATTGATTCAGAATCCGATGGCCAGCCCTCCGCAGATGCTTTGGGTGATGATAATAATCCCACCGGGACAGTTGGCGATGAAGATGGGATTCGTTTTTTGACGGCTTTGTTGCCAGGCCGAACGGTGACGCTGGAGGTGGTGACAACCATGTTTCCGGACCCGCCAACTTCTGTGATCACCGGCAAGCTGAACGCTTGGATCGATTTTAACCAAAACGGATCCTGGGCTGATCCAGGGGAGCAAATCTTTTTGAACCTGACCGTGGGACCGGGGACCAATCTGGTTTCCTTCCAGGTGCCCAGCGACATCAAGGAAGGCAAAACTTATGCCCGTTTCCGCTTGAACCGTGAAGGTAATTTGAAATTTGACGGGCCGGCACAGGATGGCGAGGTGGAGGATTACCTGGCGACCTTGAGCCAGCAGCAGGTGGATTTCGGGGATGCGCCCCAGCCTTATCCTACGTTGCTGGCGGATAAAGGTGCCTGGCATATGATCATCCCCAACTTTTGGCTCGGGGCACGGGTGGATGGAGAGCGCGATGGCCAGCCTGGTGCCGACGCCAAAGGCGACGATTTGGCTCCTGCGGGAGCGCCCAGCGACGAAGATGGAGTGCGTTTTTTAACCCCGTTGACACCCGGATCGATCGTAAAAGTGGAGGTGGTAGCGACCTTGCCTTCCAGTTCTGCGACACAGCCCACTGGCAAGCTGAATGCCTGGATCGATTTCAACATGAATGGTTCATGGGCGGATGCGGGGGATCAGGTTTTCACCAATTACATCGTGGGACCAGGCACTAACATCCTGGCTTTCAGGATGCCGACGAACATCAAGGAAGGGGATACCTTTGCGCGTTTCCGGCTGAACCGTGAAGGTGCGCTGGATTTCTCTGGGCCAGCTTTGGATGGCGGCGAGGTGGAGGATTACCTGGTCACCTTGGGTTCCCGCCTATGGGACTTTGGTGATGCCCCAGAGCCATATCCGACCACTTTAAAAAACAACGGGGCGCGCCATCTGATTGTGCCGCGGTTTTATCTTGGTAAAACGGTTGATGCGGAATCAGATGGGCAACCCAGCGCAAATGCCTTGGGTGATGATTCCAATCCCCCCAATGCGGTCGATGACGAGGACGGTGTGACTTTTACCACCCCGATAATTGCCGGGCAGCGGGCCACGGTGGAGGTCGTTGTTACCATGTCCACCGATATCCACGCGTTTCTCAATGGATGGATTGATTTTTACATCGATGGATCCTGGGCGGAATCTGTGGATCACATCATCATTGATGCGCCCGTGGTGAACGGCACGAATGTAATATCCTTTGATGTGCCTGTGGAAATCAAGGAAGGCGTCACCGTTGCAAGGTTCCGGCTGAACAGCACTGGGAAGTTGAGTTTCGATGGCCCGGTGGAAGATGGTGAGGTAGAAGATTGCCAGGTTGAACTGAGCCGGAAGCAGTTGGATTTTGGCGATGCGCCGGATTCCTATTCCACGACTTTGAAGAACAATGGCGCCCGGCATGTGATTGTTCCACGTTTCTGCCTGGGGCAGCGTGAAGACCCCGAAGATGATGGCCAACCCACAGGGGACGCCTTGGGGGACGACAAAAATCCTCCCGGGGTTGCCAGCGATGAGGACGGAGTGAGGTTCCTCACCCCCATCGTGGTGGGGCGTGTGGCAACGGTTGAAGTGGTCGTGAATATGTCGCCCAATGGACGGGCATTCCTGAATGGTTGGATTGATTTTTACTGCGATGGCACGTGGATTCAAGAGGTTGATCATGTCATCATAGACAAGTTGGTTGTAAATGGGACCAATGTAATCTCCTTCAATGTGCCCACCGAGGTCAAAGAGGGGTTGTCCTTCGCGCGGTTCCGCCTCAACAGCACGGGAAAGATAAGTTTTAACGGCTTGTCTGATGACGGTGAAGTCGAGGATTATCAAGTGACGATAAATCGCCAATTATTGGATTTTGGCGATGCGCCGGACCCCTATCCCACCACCCTGAAGAATAATGGTGCGCGGCATATCATCACCCCGGAATTCCAACTGGGTGCCTTGGTCGATGGCGAGGCTGATGGCCAGCCTGATTCCACTGCCACCGGGGATGACATTAATCCCGCAGGCGCCGACGATGAGGACGGCGTGAAGTTACTTACCCCATTACTGCCTGGGGGAGCGGTTCACTTGGAGGTGGTCGCCACCGACCGCGGTTACCTTGATGCGTGGGTGGATTTTAACAACAACGGCAGTTGGGCGGACGAGGGTGAAAAGATCTTCGATAGTGTCCTTTTGGGAGCGACCACCAATAATTTGACTTTTAAAGTTCCGGAAAACGCCGTCAACGGATTCACCTATGCCAGGTTCCGGTTGAGCCGGAAAGGCCAGTTGAACTTTGACGGGCCAGCTTCGGACGGTGAAGTGGAGGATTACCAGGTGCGCATTGGCAACTGCGAAACCACAAGCGAAGGCAATGATTATTGGCTGACCTTCCCCGGCAACTATGCTCCAGATCCGACCAACACCGTGCAGCTAAAGCTCTGTATTTTGGGCGTCCGCGACACTTCTGGAACAGTATCCATTCCCGGGTTGGGCTTCGCGACCAATTTCACCATCATCGCTAATCTGGCCATTGTGACACTGCCCAAGGAGGCCGACCTCGCCGATGCCATAGACAAGGTGGAAAACAAGGGCGTTCATGTTTCGGCGTCAAGACCGGTTGAAATTTTCGCGGTCAACCATGTGAAATACACCACTGATGGTTACCTGGCATTGCCAGTCAACACCTTGGGCCGGGAATATATTGTGCAGGCATATGGCAATGAACAAACCGGCGTGCCTGATTTGAACGGCACCCAATTCGCATTGGTCGGCTGTGAATCCAACACCTTGGTCACCATTACGCTGCCAGTAAAAACGGCGGGGCATGCCGCTGGTGTTCCGTTCCAAATCAAGCTGGATCTGGGGCAAACCTACCAGCTAAGGAACACCGGTGACGCACCGGTTGATCTGACGGGAACCATTATTCAGGCCGAGCGTCCGATCGCAGTTTTCGCCGGGCACCAATGTGCCAATATTGCCACCAAGAATGCATGGTTCTGCGACACGTTGGTTGAACAGTTGCTGCCGGTCAGGTCGTGGGGGGTGGGTTTTGTCAGTATTCCACTGGCGACCCGCAGCGCCGATACCTTCCGGATTCTGGCTTCACAGGATAATACTACAGTTACCATCAATGGCATCGCGGTGGCCACTTTGAACCGCGGCAGATTCCACGAGCAAAAGGTGTCGGTGCCTGCATTTATCACCGCCGATCACCCTGTTTTTGTGACCCAATTTTCCAACAGTTCTGATTCCGATGGCGTCCGGAAGTCGGATCCTTTCATGATGACAGTGCCACCCATGCAGCTATTCCGGCCCGGTTATCAGGTCTATTCGTTTACCAACGATATGGACAAGCATTACTTGAATGTGTTGGCGCCCGCAGCCTTGGTGGGATCGGTGGCGGTGGATGGGGTGGCCATACCAGCGGGAGACTTCTCCGCCGTGGGGGCCAGCGGTTTTGCTGGTGCGCAGGTTGCGGTGGCCGGGGGCAGGCACATTGTGACCCAAATGGGAGGCGGCGGTTTGAATTTTGGGGTCATGGCTTACGGATTCGCGGAGTATGACTCTTATGGGTATCCAGGCGGAATGCGTTTCCCGGATCTTTCCGGGCCGCAAGTCACGGGGCCATCCACCCTGACGGTGGAGGCCAATCCGGATTCCTGCCTGGGAATTGTGCCTGAAATCCCGGTGGAAGTGACCGACAACTGCGCCCCCGTAACGCGGATTAAAACTTCCCAGAACCCCTCGGCAGGGTCACGGTTGCAGGTGGGAGTTTACCCGGTGACTATCACTGCAGAAGATGGCCAAGGCAATCCTGGCACATTCACGACGATGTTGACGATCACGGATCCATCACCACCCTCAATTGTTTGTCCCACGAATTTAACCATCAAAGCCAACAATACCAGCGGAACGGTGGTCAATTTCCGGGTGTTTGCCAGAACCCGTTGTGGTTTGGAGCTGCCGGTGGTGTGCGAGCCGGCTTCGGGCAGTTTCTTCCCGATCGGCGCCACCAAGGTGGCATGTATCGCTTCCAATGCTTGGGGTATTGCCAACTGCAGCTTTACAGTAACGGTAACTGGACTTCAAACCACCAAGCCGGCCTTGGCTGCTGCTATTTCCAATCAAAAACTGGCCTTGACTTGGGAAGGGAATGCGGTTTTGGAATCCGCATCATCCATCATGGGGCCTTGGACCCAAGTGCCGACCACCAGCACCTCCTATACGATTCCCGTCAAGGAACCCAACGCATCTGTGCGGCAGTTTTACCGATTGCGGCAAGATTAACTGGTGTGCCGTGGTCGAAAAGCACTGCATGGTTTAACGGCGCGGCGGAAGTGCGGCTAGCTTTCCGGTAAATGATATGCTAAATTGGATTCGTAGATTACCGATTTGAGTAAATGAGGAGCACAAAGCCTATGACCACCTTTATTTCATCGGCGAAGGCTGTATGTCTTGCTATAATCAGTCTGGCTGTGGCGGGAATCGCAATACTGGCTAATCCGCCAATTTCAGGAGCTAATTCCCTGCCGGATATCAAAACCACACCTTTGGACTTTTCGGATTTGAGTGAATGGAATAATCCATACTTTATTGCTGAAACACTCAATTCAACTTCCAATGCCAACTTGTCCCTGGCAGGTGATCCGAACCAGACGGTTTTGATTGAACAAATCATTAAGCTGAAGAACCTGATGGCAGCGACCAATTCCCCTGAGGAACAGGCAAAAATCATTCTCCGCATTGATGAATTGAATCGGCAACTGGCGAACCTGTCGATTACAACCACGCCCCCCGTGGTGGTGGTTCCGCCTACCAAGACTGATCCTCCTTCTGGAACAGATCCCCAGCAATCGGCCATAATGGAAGAAATCATCAAGTTGAAAAACCTGATGGCCACGGCGAATTCCCCTGAGGAACAGGCAAAAATCATTCTCCGCATTGATGAATTGAATCGGCAACTGGCGAGCCTGCCGACCACAACCACGCCCCCCG
>CAYPCQ010000053.1:0-5431 GCA_964409245.1 uncultured Verrucomicrobiota bacterium | reverse complement strand
AGACAGATCCGAACTCGATACCCGATGCACAGCAATCCGCAATAATTGAAGAGATTATCAAGCTGAAGAATCTGATGGCAGCGACCAATTCCCCAGAGGAGCAGGCAAAGATCATGCTTCGTATTGACGAACTGAATCGGCAACTGGCGAACCTGCCGGCCACAACCACGCCTCCCGTGGTGGTGGTTCCTCCCACCAAGACAGATCCGAACTCGATACCCGATGCACAGCAATCCGCAATAATTGAAGAGATCATCAAGTTGAAGAACCTGATGGCAGCGGCCAATTCCCCTGAGGAGCAGGCAAAGATCATGCTCCGGATTGATGAATTGAATCGGCAACTGGCAAGCCTGCCGAACCCAACCACGCCCCCCGTGGTGGTGGTTCCGCCTACCAATACTGATCCGAGTTCAGGAATGGATCCCCAGCAAGCAGCAATTGTTGAAGAGATCATCAAGTTGAAGAACCTGATGGCCACGACGAATTCCCCTGAGGAGCAGGCAAAGGTCATGGCCCAAATCGATGCCTTGCAGAAACGATTAGAAGCACTTCAAACGGGAAGTCCCATTAGCACCGCAATCATTCCGCCCAGTGATTCCACGCAGCCAACAAACTTGGCAGACACAAAACCGGCGCCGGCCAACATCCTGAACATAGTTCGCAAGACCGCCCTGCAAGCCGGTGCCAAATCTTCGGAAAATACAGTCAATTTGTCCTGGAATGGTGGCGCTGGCATGCAATTGCAGGCTTCCAAATCATTGATCAATCCGGACTGGCAAGATGTGCCCGAAACAAACGGCAAGAGCAACGCCGAGGTGGCAGCTCCTGGCTCAATACTATTTTTCCGGGTCATTCAAAAGTAAAATCGACCGACTGACCAGCAAAGGCTATCAGAGAGGTTTTGATCTTGCCAATGAATCCATTGGCTTGCTGAAGAATGCGGTCCCCATGGAGCAATGGGCCAGGAAGCAGGAATCCAAAAGGGTGGATTTAATTTATTTCCAGCAAGCGGTTGGGGTGGAGTTTTAGGTCGAAGCGTTTGAAAGCCGGGGTATTTGAATCGTTTTCAGATTGGAGGCCCGTAATATTTTCTTTGGGAAGGCAGGGAACCAGAAGGTTTGTTTGCGCCAGAAAATCACCTGCATTAAGCGGGGATTTGGTGGTTTTTGGCTGGATTGAGGGGATGTCCGCCGCCGTGGCATGATTTTCCAAAAGCAGGCCGCCAAAACCTCGTTCAGCGATGATTGAAGAGGGTGCTGGCTGACTCTTAAAATAGGAATAGCTCATCAGTCCGCCCGCCAGAAGCCCGCATACCAAGACGGAAAAGATGATGGCAAGCAATGGGCGGCCTTCTAAAGCTTGAATCAAGGTCTGCCAGCGGGTGAGTGGTGGGGCGGGAGGGGTGGCCTTGATTTCAGCGAGGATTTTACGAGAGAGGCCCTTGAAAAAGTCAGGGGGCGGTTTTTCGACCTTCTTAATTTCCAGCAATTTACTCAAATCCAGATCGTCAGGAGCCGGCGGCATAAAATCACTTAAGATATTCGGTTAAAAAACCCTGCATTTGTTGGCGGGCATAAAAAAGCCTGGAACGAACCGTGCCCACATTACAGTCCATTATTTTGCCGATTTCCTCGTGCGACAGACCTTGAATATCGTGCAAAATGAGAACCAACCTATGCACCTCTGACAGCTTATGCATGGCTTCGTTCAATTTGCCTTTCAATTCGGCCAGGTTGAGTTCGCGGCGGGGAGTTTTTTCAGAGATTAATTCGACTACATCACGGTCGTGTTCAGCATTAAACTCGAGATCATCAAGGCTGTAATGGGAGCGGAGTTTTCGCTGTTTGAGGAAATTGATGGTCTTGTTGATGGCGATGCGATAGACCCAGGTGAAAAAACTGGATTCCCCCTTGAAACTGGCTAGAGCTTGGAAAGCTTTGATAAAGGATTCCTGAGCCAAATCGCCGGCGTCCTCATGGTTGGAAGTCATATGGAAGATCGTGGCGTAAATACGCTCTTGGTAGCGGCGAACCAATTCGTCGTAGGCAGCCAGATCACCCTGCTGAGCGCGTAAAACCAGTTCTTGTTCATCGGTTGGCGCCGGCGAGGATACGCGGGTTTTAGCGGTTTCGGGCTTGACTGCCGGCTCAGTCATCATGGAAAGGCGGTAGGCCAGGAGTGATCATAAGCCGGTCAGGACCGGCTTCCGCCAAGCCCATCCGTTTGCTGGGATAAAAAATCCACAAAACGGTTCAGTGCGGCGCGACCCTGGTTGGGAGGCAATTGAGCCAAATTCGAGCGAGCGGCCAGCAGATGCTGATGGATGACACGCTTAGATTCGCACAAAGCATCGCAACGTTCCAAAATCTCCATGACTTCAGGAAGCGAGGAAGAATGCCACGGGTGCAGGAGGGCCTGAAATTGGTTTAATCCAAATTCATGAGCCTTTTCCAAGGCGATCAGAATGGGGAGGGTGATTTTGCCGCTGGCGAGGTCGGAGCCGAGAGATTTACCGGAGGTGGATTCGTTTCCGTAAAGATCAAGGCAATCGTCGTAAACCTGATAGGCAACGCCAATGGTCATGCCAAACTGGTGTAAAGCATTGCGAACGGCGGGTGGAGCGCCTGCCAAACTGGCTCCCTGCTCAGTGGAAAGGGCGAATAAAGCACCCGTTTTGAGACCCAGAACGTGAAAGTAATCGGCGCGGGACAGGTTGAAATTAGTGCGTTGTTGGATTTGAACTATTTCCCCTGTGCAAACCGCCTGCATGGCCGTGGCCACCGCACGGCAGACGTCAGGGGTGGGAAAGCTGGCGGCCATTCTAACGGCATGCGCGCAGAGGCAATCGCCCAGCAGGACGGATACTTCATTGCCCCATCCGGCCCGCAGGGTTGGCCGGCCGCGCCGGAGATCGGCTTCGTCCAAGACATCGTCATGAACGAGAGTGGCCAGGTGGATCATCTCGATGATAATGGCGACCCGGACCATGTCCTCGTTAATGCCGCCAGCGGAAAGTCCGCTCAAGGCCAGCAAAGCGGGGCGGATATGTTTGCCTTGGGAGGCCAGCGCGTCGTGGGCGCCGGCAGCAATGGCGGATTCAAATTCCTTGATTTGGGCGAGCATCCCAACAGAAACAGCATGCACGAAAGGATCCACCACCTCGAAAATCTCTTTCCAGGAAATTCGAGCCCCATCACCAGGTGTTTCTTGGTGAGAAGAAACCGCCGCGCCGTTTTCTGCAGCCAACATTATCTTAAAATTTACGGTCGCTCCAATTTCAAGTCAACCGGTTTACCAATTTGGGTATAGAATTAATCCAGACAACCAAGGTTTCGATTCCTGAATAGGACCAAAATTGACCAGGCTATCAATAGATGCAACGCGCTGGATTACAGACTGTAACACGGTGCATAGCAGGGTATTAAAACGGGTGTGGTTCAAGCCGGTGGCGGAGCTGGCAAAAAGGTGATGCGAATGTTAGTTCCCTGGAGGGGCCGGGATTGAACGGAGATCTGGCCATGATGCCCTTCCACAATGCGTGCCACAATTGCCAAACCCAAGCCAGAGCCTTTGTTTTTAGTCGATTTAAGGAGGGATGAAAAGATTTTGCGCTGTTGTTCTTCACTCATGCCAACACCCGTATCTTGAAATTGGACCACCACCAAGTCTGGATTGCGTTCAAAATGGGTACCAATGGTTAATTCGCCTCCGGAAGGCATGGCTTCCATTGCGTTCAAGGAAAGGTTAAGGAATGCCTGCTCCAGTTGAACTATGTCGCCCAGCACCAAAGGCAATTGAGGATCCAATTTGAAGATGAGCTTGATTTGGTTTTGATTGAATTTGTGGCGGAGCAAGAGCCGCAAGTTTTCCACGAGTTGATTCAAATTCACCGGGATGGGGTGGGGTTCATTGCTGCGGGCAAAATCCAGGACATGATCCACAATTTTATTCAAATGGCCCATTTTATCGGCGATGATACGCACGTCGTCATTTCGAGGGTCGCCAGGGGGGAACTGCAAATCCAGGGAATGGAATAGCATGTTCATGACCGTAAGGGGATTGCGTATTTCGTGGGCAACTTCAGCTGCGAGGAGTCCCAAGGCGGAAAGTTTTTCACTTTGGCGGAGTTGCTCTTCCATATCCACGACGCGCTCGTAAAGTCTGGCTTTTTCAATGGCAATGGCGGACAAATCAGCCAGGGCAGAAAGGATGCGGATTTCCTCATTGGAGAAACTGTGAGGCTGGCCGGTATATACGCTGAGTGTGCCCAGTGGTTGCTCATTGAAAACCAGGGGAACACTAAGGACAGAAACCAAGCCTTCGATCCGGGCGATTTCAATATTCTGGTAAAGGCTGGAAACTTGAACATTCTCCACCTGCAACGGGCGTTTACGGCGTGCCACAACCCCGAGCAGGCTGTCCGCCACTGCCAAACGTGGTTTGTTGACGTAAGATGGACCTGCCCCGTAGCAGGCTTTCAAATCGAGCCACTCACGAGATTCATCCAAGAGCAGGAGGGAACTCATTTTGGCGGCCATGAGCATGGTGGATTCACGGGTAATGACTTTGAGGGCTTCATCCAGGCCTTCGGTGGAGTTAATGGTTTGTCCAACGCTGACCAAGGTTTCAAACAAACGCGCTTTCACACGGATTTGCTCATAAAGCCAGGTGTTATGGATGACGCCGGCAGCGAGTCGCGCGAGATCGCTCAGAAGTTGTTCATCATCAGCCGTGAAAGCCTCTTCGCGATCAGAATCAACATTCAAGGCGCCCCGTATTTGCCCATCCACTTCCATAGGCACAGCTAATTCGGAACGAACTTCCGGGCGGATGGCGATGTAGCGTTTGTCAGCTTGAACATTGCCAACCCGGGCAGGACGCCCCCATTGGACAACCCAGCCGGTGATGCCTTCCCCCGGGCGGAGTTTGAGGTTCCAGCCTTGCCGGGGAAGCCCTTTGACGGCGTGCATTTCGAGGAAACCGCTGGTGGGATTGACCAAGACGAGGGAGCCGCTGCTGGCACGCATCAACCGGACAGCCTCCCCGATGATCAATTCAAAAGCTTTCTTTGAATCCAAAGTGGAATTGATCACCTGGCTTACCTCGTGAAGCTGGCTCAACCGTTCATATTTGGCCTTAAATTGTTCAAGTTCGTCCACGGCAAAAAGAAAACATAAGCAGCGGGGCAAATCGAGAGCCATTTTCCATTCAACCAATAGATTTGGCTCTCCCACAAGAAAGACTGGGAGGCGGATGTGAAAGGGAATCCCGAAGGTTTTTTTGTTGAGGTTTAAAGAAGGGCATCATTCCCCTTGGGAAAGCATGAAAATGGATGCAGAAATCACACCCGGCGGCTTCAGGAACGGTTCCGCACATACAGGGCAAACGCATTAAAAAAACTGTCTAAATGACTGGGATAGAGGAAAGGAGG
>CAYPCQ010000052.1:0-57563 GCA_964409245.1 uncultured Verrucomicrobiota bacterium | reverse complement strand
TCGGCGGCCTTTTAGCCCGGTCCCACGGCTACAGCGGTGGAAGCTGGAGCACGCATAATTATTATCATGCGGATGGAGGCGGAAACATCACTTACATGATGGACGCGAATCAGGCAATGGCGGCCACCTACCGTTATGATCCCTTTGGCAAACTGCTCGCCCAGTCCGGCACTTTAGCCAGCGCCAACGTCTATCGCTTCTCCAGCAAGGAATTCCATTCGGCTTCCAGCCTTTATTACTATGGTTTCCGGTTTTACGACCCGAATCTTCAACGATGGTTGAATCTGGATCCGATTGGAGAAAATGGAGGATTGAATCTGTATCAACCGATGGAGAACAATCCTCTTCGATGGGCTGATCCTTACGGATTGACAACTTACTACGCCCCCTATCCGTTCCTGCCCTGTCAAAAGGGCACCTATGGGCCCTATGCCGTGACTATTAACGATGGCCACGACGATGTGGTTTTTGCGGGGAGTGTGGACCCTGAATTCTACGGTCTTGGCGGGATGCAATCGACAGACATGGATATCCTGCCGTTTCTTCTTCCAGAAATACCAGTGGTTAGCAAGGTAATAGGAACATTTTCCCAGCAATTGGCTAAATGTCTGAAACGTACGCCACGCGCCGCAGAGAGTGGAGTCCGGTTTGGCCAGCAGGGAATCTCGGCTACTTTCAGGAATGGGGAGTTTGCGGGACAGGCGATTGAAGACGTTGCGGCTGGACTCCGATCTGGCGCGATAAGTCCGAGCCAACTTCCGCTGCAAACAATCACGCGAGACGGGATGACCTACACGCTGAACAATCGTTCCCTAATGGCCCTTCGGCAGGCCCGTATGGAACCGACCGTGCTCAAAGATGTCACGGGGAACGCCTTTTTTGAGAAGCAGCTTACCGAAAGGCTGGCGGAAATGGGCGGTCATCTACCGGCGGATTTTGTTCCGGTCATTCGTCCACGAAAACCATGAGCACGAATGGAATGCAGCTTTTATCTCCAACGAACCGGACGGTTGAGGGGCCACGACTTCAACTGAATCGTGACCGATTGGTAATGGAATACGACTGCCAAGGCGATGACGGCTCTATTGAATGGAGAAAGATTGTTTTTGGCGAAGTTCTGGCAGTCGAGTATCAGCAGGAATCGTGCTGCACCGAGGACTCGATCATTGGTGCCGATGAGATACGCAGCACTGCTCAATCGCCACTCCTGGCCGAAGTTTTGAAGCGCTGGAGCGAATCGGTCGGCTGGCAGGACTGGCACCAGAAACAGGGAGGCACCTCTAGGTTCAAGCACTTCACAATTTTCTTCGATGATGTCGGCTGCGTGAATGTAATCGCGGCGACCTGCAACGTCGCGTAAGCTCGAAAACACCGCTTACGTCGCGTTCGTTGGCGAGCGTCATTCTGGGCACTGCCGCCGCCGTGGTCGCTGCCGCTGTCTTGCTGGACGCCACCTGGCAACGTGACGGCGTGTAAACTTCGGGAAGCGCCTCTTGCCTTGACCTTCTTCACGATACATTATGTGGGGTATTCGTCTTATTCGGACCCGCGGCATCGGATTTGAATGCCTTCAGCGATTGGCACCATTTAATGGTGGTGTCAGATTTCCCACTCGCCATTCTTTTACTGGGTTTGATGGCAGCAACATATGTTTTCGTGCAGTGGCGTGTAATACAAAAAATAAGAATAAACTGGAACCGATAGTTGTTACGAACGTTTTTGACATTGGAAAAATGCCCGATTTAGCAGCGTAGGTTTCCCGAGGCTTTTACCACACTCGCGTCGAAAATGGAAATGGGGTTAAAATGGGGTCAGCAATACGATAGATTGACACGCTTTGCAGATTTTTATTGGGTTGCGCTTATGGCTCGAAAAATTGTAATAGCTTACCTGTCAATCAGGCGCTTCGCGGACGAGAGCGGCTCAACACCGCAAAATGGTGTGGCCACCCGCTTTGGGAAGGAGATTGCGGTAGAGAACCGCCTGGGCTTCCGCCGTATTAGGCTCGGTTTTGAAACAGAATTACCTTGAGCCTCCGAAGATCATGGCCGGATAGTGCCCGGTTTCTCCTTCGCTTCCGCCGCCGCGATCTCCTCCCAGGAAGGCGCACGCCAGGCCTGCCAGGGCGCGCCGGCGAGGATCTCGTCCCCATCGGCACTCCAATTGGCCGCGCTTAAAGCGGAACCGGTGCCGCCCAAGGTCAGCAATTCCTGCCGCGTGCCGACATCCCAGAGTTTGACGGCCTCCCTCCCTCCCGATGTGGAAATCAGCCGCCGCCCATCCGGGGAAAAGGCGATGCCGAAGACCCCGTTCAGGTGGCCGTGGAGGGTTTCGATCAACTCGCTCTTGGCCGGGTCAAACAGCCGCACCTGACCACCCAAAGTGCACCAGACAGCCAGACCGCCATCGGGCGCTACTGCCAAGCTCTCAAACTCGTCTTTCACGGGCACCAGCCGGGGTGCCCGCTCGGGGTGGTCCATATCATAGAATCCGATCTCATGGCCGGTGCCCTTTGGCATAACCAGGACCAGCACCCGCCCGCCCCCAGCAAAGTCAGCATCAACGAAGTGCTCCTTGATCGACAACACAATCTGCCCGGATTCCACCTTCCATACGCATAGGGCGGCCTGTGCTTTGGTCATGGCCGCCAGATATTTGCCATCTTGACTGAAGCAGATGGGAACCAGCCCGGGGACATCGCTCCGGAGTTCGGTTCGGAGGCCGGGCGCCGCGAGATTCGCCAGGTAAACCGGCGCCGAAGAAGTCCCTTCGGTCCACGCCAGGAGCTGTCTGGTGGTGTTGCAGACCACACCGAGCGGACGCTGGCCGGAATCCAGCGCGATGGCTGCCCGTTGAATGGACCCGGCACCGTGCAACTCGCTGACGATAATTTGATTGGTTCCGTTCCAGTGGCAAAGAAGGTTGGTGCCCAAGCAGTCCAGGACATTGGTGGATGATCCAATCCACGGCAACTGAATTGGAGGGGAGTCGCTTTTGAGATCAACCAACTCGGGCGGGCGGCCTGGGGGCAGTAACAACACGCGCGAGTGGTCCAGCAGCAGGAACTCATTGAACCGGAGGTTTTCCGGCAGACGCTGGTATCCATCGATGGCGCCCTTGCCATCATCGTTCCATAATAGGAGGTTTCCGTCCTTGCCTGTGCTGGCGACGAGCCGTGCCGTCTCTGAGATCGCGATTGCTTGAACCTCGTCGATGTGCCCGCGCAGCACTTGGGTTTCGGTCCAGTTGCTCGTATCCCAGAAGCGGATGGATTGATCCGAAGCTGCGGAGATCAAGCGCAGCCCGTCCCTGGTGAACGCCAGTTTGCTAACCCAGCCGGTGTGCCGGTCGAGCTGGCGGATGATCTGTCCAGTCTCGGCATCCCAGATGCTGATGATGGGATCTTCAAAACCCGAGCCTGAAGCCAGCACCCGCCCGTCCGGCGAGATAGCCATCGTGGTCAGCAGCATATCCCGCAGCAGTTTGGTCTGCCAGAGTTCCTGGCCGGTGGCGAGCTCGAGGCACTGGATGCGGTAGCCGTTATCCAATCCGGCAGAACGCGCCAGATACAGACGCCGGTTGTCGGGGGAGAGCCGGGTGGCGCCGTAAAATTCGTGCCCGCTGTAAGTGGCCGGGTAACGTTCAAACTTGGCGGAGGCCACGTCCACCACCCAGACTGCGTCGCCGAATTCAGGGGTTGAGCCGGCGTAGAGGACCAGCCTGGATCCATCTTGCGAAAAGGCCAGCTCACGGATGTCCCATGCGCCTTGGTCTGGGGCCCGCCAAAGGATCGATTCCCGCCCAGTATCGAGGTCATACAGGCTGACCTCCTTGGGTTCGGTCGTGGCCGCCAGGAGCTGGCGAGTTGGAGAAAAGGCCACCCGTCCTCGCTTTGCAGATTCGTGCGGCGTGAGGGCTCGAATCAAACGCCGTCTAGAGACATCCCACAATTCTACGTGTCCGTCCTCCCAGCCCGCGGCCAGCCGCGTGCCATCTGGGGAAAAGCTCACGGACCATCCGCGCACAGGCCGGTTGGTGAGCGTGACGAGCGCACTGCTGCGGGTTAATTGCCAGAGATAACGCCATTCCCAGCCGCGGAGATCCTCCTCGCCGGGCTGCGGCCGGTGCCGGTCCAGCAACCGGCGCGCCCGTCCGAGATTGTTCACCTTGAGCGATTGCTGGGCGAGGTTTATGTCGGCGGTGTAGAGCAAGCGCCGTGCTTGCTGCTGGCTATCGGAAGCCATTCGCGCCTGGGCGTCAGCGCGCTGGTGTTCGGCCTCGGATACTTTCTGGGCCGTTTGCGCTTTCAGTCGCTCTTGCTCCTCGGCGTTTCTGGCCACTCGCTCGCGGAAGTACAGTACGGTGGAAGACCCCAAACCCGCCAGCAGCGCCATGGCCACTGCCGTCGCGGCCGTGAACGCCAGTTTGTTACGTCGAAAGGTTTTCTGGAACCGGTAGGCCGCGCTGGGCGGACGGGCCACGACCGGTTCGTCGTTGAGATGGCGCTTAAGGTCGGCAACCACGCCATTGGCCGTCTCGTACCGGCGCGTCCGGTCTTTTTCCAGGCACTTCATGACAATCCAATCGAGATCGCCCTGGAGTTGGTGCACCAGCTTCGAAGTATCGGCTGACCGGCGCTTGGCCGTCGTCGTCAATTCCTCGCCCAGCAGCGCCGCAAAGCGAGTGCTTGGGCGCATCGGCTCCTTCTCGTGGATCGTCTTGCGCATCGCGTCAATGCCGGAGGCCATCAGTTCCTTCGCGTCGAAGGGCGTGCGGCCGGCCAGCAACTCGTAAAGCAACACTCCCAGGGAATAAATGTCGCTGCGCGTGTCGATGTCCAGGCTGGTCATCACGGCCTGCTCCGGGCTCATGTAAGCCGGGGTGCCCAGGAGCGCTTCAAACTGCGTGAACAGCGTCTTGTCCGTCAACCGCGCTTCGGTGGCTTTCGCGATGCCAAAATCGATCACCTTCGGCACCGCCACCCCGTCGTTGAGGGTGACCAGGATGTTCGAAGGCTTGATGTCGCGGTGAATGATGCCCTTCTGATGCGCGTGTTGGATGGCCTGGCATACTTGAATGAACAAGTCGATCCGCCCGCGCGTGGTGAGCCTGGCCTCGTCACAATATTCCGTGATTTTGATGCCGCGCACCAGTTCCATGACGAAATAGGGCCGGCCCGCGGCAGTCACGCCACCGTCGAACACTTTGGCGATGTGGGGATGATCCATCATGGCCAGCGCCTGGCGCTCGGCTTCGAACCGGGCAATGACCGACTTCGTGTCCATGCCCAGCTTGATGATCTTGAGGGCGACCCGTCGGCGCACTGGTTCCTCCTGCCCGGCCATATAGACCACGCCCATGCCGCCTTCGCCGATGACTTGCAGGAGCTTGTAGCGGCCGATGACTGTCCCTGGTCCCTCGTCCAGCCGGGCGTCCGCCACCAGGGTTGGGGCCTCCCGTGGCCCGCCGCCCGCTTTCAGGAAATCGATATCCCCGGCCTCGTGGAACGCTGCGAGCAATTCATCAAGGCTGCGCCGCAGTTCGCCATTCCCGCCGCAGGCCTGGCGGAGAAACCGATCCCGGGCCTGCCCTGGGGGCAGGGCTATCGCCTGTTCAAAAATCGTTTGTTCCGGTTTCATCTTTATGCCGGATTGCGGCTCCAATCCGGAGCCTTCATCCGTTGGAATAACGCCATCCACAGGCCAGGAGGATCAGGCTGGAACAATTTATTTCCAGAACCGCTGGCCCCTTCAGGATTGGATGGCACCGGGCTGGGGAATCCAGCCCCATCGCCAGGATTGCGGGGGGATATTAATTTCCCGCGGCGATCGCGCGGATCTCCCGCAACAGCCACGCGCGGGCGAAGTCCCAATGGCGCTTCACCGTAGGCTCGGATTGTCCGAGCACCTTCGCCGCCTCCGCGTGGCTTAAACCGATGAAGAAACGCAGCCGGACCAAATCCGCTTTGGGCGCATCCTCCACTGCAAGCCTATCCAGTGCCTCCTGCACCACCAGCAGCGTGTCCGGTGGAGTGGCCGCCGCCAGTTCCAGCCCCTCCAGTTCCACCCGCTCCAGGCGGCCGCCGCGTTTCCAGCGGCTTTTCCGGCGGGCATTCTCGATCAGGATGCAGCGCATGGCTTCGGCGGCGGCGCGGAAGAAGTGCGCACGATCCTGCCATTGATCCCGGGCGCCACCTGTGAGGCGCAGATATGCTTCATGCACCAGCGCGGTCGCTTGCAAGGTCTGGCCCGGGCTTTGGTGGGCCATCCTGGCGGCGGCTAATTTGCGCAGCTCCTCATAAACGAGCGGGAGCAATTCTTCGGCGGCCTGGGGATCACCCTGCCGGGCACGATCAAGAATTTGCGTAACGTCTGACACATTCGTACTTTATCACCTCCCAAGCGGGAAAGCCAGCCGCAAATGCCAGGCGCAATGGCCGCAGCACTTGCGGAAGGGCGGACAATCCGGTTGTTGGCGCCTCTTTCTGGCCGGCGCAGATCCTCGCACAAAAGGGCGCGCGCCCTGGGGAGACGCGCGCCGATGATTGGATGGAGAAGGAGGTCGCCGGTTTGCCATCCGGCCTAAACTGCTGAATTACTGGACACCTCCCCAGGGTTCACTCCTGTCATGTTCCGCTCACTTGATTTCCAGAGCGCCCTCAAAACAATTGGATTTTTGCGGGGCAGGCAGCGCCCCAAAATGATCGCACTGGATGACCGTGAATTGCCCGGCCACCGGGTAGCCCTTCTGCCAGCCATCCGTGATCACCCCGTCGATCACGGCGGTGACGAGGCCGCCGGCCCCAGTCGTTTCCACCACATGGTTGAGCGCGGTGAAGGAATGTTTCGGGCCGATGAAGTGATAAAAAGCCACGATCTCAGTGACGCCAGCGATGGTGGCCATCTTGAGGACTTCCCCGGCAAAAACGCCCACGCCGGCATCCCCGCCGACCACCCCCGCCATGTTGGCGATCAGGCCGGGTTGGTTGGGGAAGGCGCTGATCCATTTCGTGAAAGTGGCCTTGGCGGGGGTGGGAGGCGGATCGCTGCTCAGGATATTCAAGGAACATTGGTAGCCTGTTCCCCCGTCATGGTCGATCGCTATCTGGGTATATTCCCCGGCCACCGCGCGGCCTTTCAGCCAGCCATCGGTGACGACGCCACTGATCACGCCCTTGGAGCCATTGGTGGCGCCGGATTGCAGGACATGGACCAGCGCCGAGAAGGAGTGCGCCGGGCCGGTAAAGTGGTAAAAAGCCACCACCTCCGTGACGCCAGCCGCGTCGGCGCTCATTTTGAAGACTTCCCCGGCGAAAGCGCCGCTGCCGATATCCCCGCCGGCCACTCCCGCCATGTTGGCAATCAGGCCCGGCTGATTAGTGAAGACCGTCACCCATTTCGTGAAGGTGACCTGGCCGAGGGGCGGAGGCGGGGTTCCCCGCACCCGGTAGAACATCGGCACGCTCACCTGGATCATCCCGTTCGTATCCGCTGTCACCGACTCCAGCCCGGCCCAGTTGGTGGCCCACGGACCCAGCGCCGACGAGGCCCATTCGACATGCGCGGTGCTGCCGGGCTGCAGGTTCGCGCAGGCCAGTTGCCCGTTTTGGCCGAGGGAACTGAGGACGGGCCCCTCACCGAGGACGGGTGCCGCCGCCGCTGAAAAATGGCAGAAGCAGTGCTCATGGAAGGCGCTGGTGGCGCCGTCAAAATGCAGCACGCTCACCATGTGGATATGCCCCCCCACGAACGGCCGGTAAATCCCGGCCGCCTCCACGATGTCCAGCTCCCAAGTCCCGCGCATGGTCCACGAGCCTTCTCCTTCGTCGGTCATAACCTTATCGTTGCTCAGGAAAACCGCCGCCATCGCCCCATTGGGGAGATCGTAGGCGCATTGGTTGATGCCTGACGGCTGGTTTCCGATTTGCACGTAAAAGTTGCCGATCGCCTTGTCGGTGGGGCCTGGAACCCCGCTGGCCAGGTTGTAGATTGGCACTGTGGAGAAGGATTTATCATCCAGATGCACCGAGGTCAGCCCGAGGTCGGGGCCCGCCACATTCCGTTGATAGGTTCCCTCCGCCAGGGTGACGAAGGGGCTGTTGGACGGCACCGATTGGCCCGCCACTGCACCAGAAAATGAGAGGAGTGCGGCCAGCATCCCGGCGCTCAGGGAAGCCTGGAGCCGGCTCCTGGCTTGTTTCAGGCGCGGCCGCCCGATGGATTGGTGGATTTTGCTGATCATTTGGTTCGTTTCTTTCCTGGTTGTTTAGTCATTGGCTGCTGTGAACGGCCAGTTTGTTGAAGGGATTCCCATTCCGTCAGGCCCTCATGGCTTTGCCGAGTGTTTCGCTTGATGGCCAGGCTCATGGTTGCCCCTTCAATTGGAGCAACGCCTTTCCAGGGCAAAAAGGATCACGAGAAACGAACTTTTTTTAAAATACCGGCGGCAAGAGCAGGCCAGGAAGCGGCGGTCTCCAGCGCGGCGATGCCATCCTTGGGGCGGCTCAATCCCAGCCTGTTTGGAATTCCGCACCAGGAGGGCACGCTGGCGGAGGCATCGCCAGCCGCCGCCAATCCTACTTCCGGTCCAGGCATTCCCGGACCGTTTTGGCCAGGGATCCGATCTGGTATGGCTTGGAGAGAAAAACGATGTTCTCCAACGGCCTTCCCTCCACGGTGATCTCCGTGCTGTAACCGCTGGAGATGATGATTTTGAGGTTCGGTTTCTGCTCGCGGAGTCGATCCGCCAAATCCAGGCCGGTCAGGCCTTCGGGCATGACCATGTCCGAGAACAGCAGATCGATCTGGCCGGAATGCTGCCGCCATAGTTCCAACGCGGCCGGCCCATTGGGGGCCTCGAGGATGCAATAGCCCAGGAACCGCAAGGTTTGGGCCAGCACCCGGCGGACGCCCTCGGCATCCTCCACCACCAGGATCGTTTCCTTGCCTCCCATGGCCACGAAATTGGCGTTTTCGCTGACTTTTTGCAGCGCCGCCCCGGCCGCCGCTGGCAGATAAACCCGGAACGTGGTGCCCTGGCCCACAGCGCTATCCACCTCCACCCACCCCTTGTGCTGGGCCACAATGCCATAAACGGTGGACAACCCCAAACCGGTCCCCTTGCCCGGTTCCTTGGTCGTGAAAAACGGCTCAAAAATGCGCCCCAAAGTGGCCTCGTCCATGCCGCAGCCGGTATCCTCGACCGACAGGCAAACAAACCAGCCCGCCCGGGCTTCGGGATTGCCTTTGGCCCGCTCCTCGTCCACCTTGGCCTCGAAGGTGGTGATCGTCAGCCGGCCACCCTTGGGCATGGCATCGCGGGCGTTGACCGCCAGGTTCATCAGCACCTGGTCGAGCATGCCGGAGTCCGCCTGCACCGAGGGCAGCCCGTCCCACCGGTCAAACCGCAGCCCGATATGCTCGCCGATGAGGCGCCCCAGCATTTTCAGCAGGTTCGCCACCACCTCGTTGAGATCCAGCATTTTGACATCCATCATCGAGCGGCGGCTGAAGAGGAGCAACTGCTGGGTCAGGTTGGCGGCCCGCCGGGCTTCGGCCTGCAGTTCCAGCACCACCGCCATCACCTCCTGATTGAGTTTAAGGTCGGTTTCCAGCAAGCCCAGGTTCATCATCATGGCGGCGAGAATGTTGTTGAAGTCGTGGGCCACGCCCCCGGCCAATTGGCCGATCGCCTCCAACTTCTGCGACTGCCGCAGCTGCGCCTCCATCCGCTTGCGCTCGGTGATGTCCATGTCGATGCCGACGAGGCGCTCGGGCTTCCCTTGCGCGTCCCGCAATAACTGGCCCACCACCAAACCCCAGCGCTCGCGCCTGCCCGGGAGCCGGAAATGCGCTTCGGACTGGAAGGAGCCATCCCCCTCGCGGGCCTTTTTCTGGGAAGCCGCATACTCCGCCAGGCTGTCCGGGTGGAGCAGCGCGAGAAACGCGTCCACGGTGCCAGGGAAGGTGCCCGGCTCGAAGCCGTTCATCCGCTCAGTGGCGGCCGGCCAATAAATGCGGTCGTTCCGCAAATCCCATTCCCAGGTGCCCATTTTGGCCGCCTCCAAGGCCAGCCGCAGCCGCCCCTCCGAGTTGCGCAGCGCCTCCTCGGCCAGCCGGTGTTCAGTCATGTCGCGGGCAATCCCCACGGTGCCAACGACCTGCCCGGCGCTGTTCCGCAGGGGGGTCTTGATGGTTTCAAACCACCGTTCCTGCCCTTCCTGGTTGATCAGGCACTCCAACTGCAGCAGCAGCAGGCCGCTGGCCGCCACCTGGCGGTCCTCCTCTGCCAGCCGGGCCGCCACATCTGCCGGCAGGAAGGCCGCCGCGGTTTTCCCCAGGACCTCCTCGGGGCGGCGCCCGAAAAAGCTGAGCCAGGCCAGGTTCACCGATTGGAAGCAGCCTTCAAGATCCTTCAGCCAGGCGGGATCTGGAATGGTGTTCAACACGGCATTCAGCCGGTGGTAGCTTTCCCGCAGGTGGATTTCCGCGGTCCGGCGTTCGGTGATGTCCTCCTTGACCGCCAGGAAATGGGTGATCTGCCCCTCCGCATTGAAAATGGGAGAGATGGAAGCCAGCTCCCAGAAAAGTGTGCCGTCTTTCTTTTTATTGTGGAACTCCCCGTGCCAGCCCCCACCTTTGGAGATGGTTTCCCATAGGTTGCGGTATTCCTCGGCGGTGGTGTGGCTGCCCTTCAGCAAACGCGGGTTTTGGCCGCGCGCCTCCGCGAGCGTATAGCCAGTCACCTGGGTGAATTTCGGATTGAGGTATTCGATGGCCCCCGAGGGATCCGTGATGACAATGCTGACCGGGCTCTGCTCCACGGCCCGCGATAATTTGCGGAGCAGATCCTCCGCCCGTTTACGGTCGGTGATATCTTTGTCGGTGCCGCGGTAGCCCAGCAGGCTTCCATCCGGCCCCAGCAGCGGAACCCCGCTGGATAAAACGTATCGCAAAGTGCCATCCTGGTGCAGGACCACGTTTTCCAAGTCTTGGAAAGACTCTTTGCGCGCCGCGAGGGGGCCAAAGATTTTCCCAACGCGCGCCGCCTCGGCCGGCGGCATCAGGTCAAAGGGCGTCCGGCCCAGGATCTCCCCCACGTCCCGGCCCAGCAACCGCCGGACACTCCCCGAACAATATGAATAGCGGCCCTGGGCATCGATTTCCCAAACCCAATCCGCCAGGATGAAAGTGATATCGCGGAAGCGCTGCTCGCTCAGGCGCAAGGCGGCCTCCGCCAGTTTCCGCTCCGTGATTTCCAGGCTCGTTCCCCAAATCCGCAGCAGGGAACCGTTTTCCACAATCCCCACATTATTGCTCAAGAACCACTGTTTCTGGCCGCCGGGGGCCGCCTCCTCGGTCTCGACCCCCAAGGCCCGGTACCCGGACTCGATGAACGTCCGGAAAGTCTGCCGGTTGGTGGCATTATCCTTGCCGCCGTGGAAATCCACCAGCCGCTTGCCGCGGAATTCCAGCTCCGAAGCGAGGCCATACATGGCCGCCATCGCCCGGTTGCATTCGCCCATATAGGCATACTCGTAAATCGCATCGATCTGGGCGTCAACCGGCAGGGAGGTGTTGATCGGTTGGTCGAATTCAGTGCAATAAATGGCTTCGTGGCTTTGCTCGATGAAAGTCTGATAGCGTTCCTTGCTCTGGCGGAGTTCCACCTCCATTCGCTTGCGGTCCGTGATGTCCACGAAGGAGACAAAAACACGCTCCCAATTCTGCCCGGCGCCATCGGCGAGCCGCAAGCTTAGCCAAAGCAGCTTTTCCCTGCCATCCATAGCCCGCACCGGCATTTCACAGTTCCATTGCGCGTGCCCCTCGCTGAGGGCCGCCAATTCCTCGGCAAACATCGCCAGGGATCGGCCGTCGAAATAATTGGGCAGGTAAGTCCAAACCTCTTCCCGGCTGCCCACGCCAAAGAACGCCAGGGTTTGGGGATTGAAATCAACCACCCGCACCAGCGACGCCAGATGCCGCAATTCCTTAATATTTTCTTGGCCGAGGGCCCGAACCGCTTCACCAGTGGTGCATCCCAGCTGCCGCAACCGTGCCCGGACGGCCGTAAAATCTTCCTCCCAGATGGAAACCGGGGAACTTTCAAACAGGGTCCGGAAGCGCGACTCGCTCTCCCTTAGCGCCACCTCGATCCGTTTTCGCTCGGTGATGTCGCGGGCGAAGGAAATGACGGTGGCACAACCGTCGATTTCAAATTTTTGCGCGCTGAGTTCCACATTAATCCGGCGTCCATCCCTGGCTGCCAGCACCTGTTCGAACACGGAATAGCCACGGGTTTGCAGCCCTTCAATGACCGGTCCCACATCCGCTCCGTATCCGGTGGCAACCAAATCAAACGGCGTCTTTTGCCGGAATTCCTCCACCGAATAGCCCAGGATTTCACAGGCGATTTGATTCACCTCCCGGATTTTCCCCAAAGTGCCATCCGCATGGATGTGGTGGACAAAAATGGCGTCATTGCCGTTCTCAAATAAGCATCGGTAACGGCGGTCGCTGGCCTCCAGGGCAGCCAGCGCCTGTTTATGGCTGGTTATGTCGCGGGCGACCGCGTAAATCAACTCACCTTTGGGGAAAGCCCGCCATTCAATCCAGCGATAGGTTCCGTCCTGATGGCGGTACCGGTTGGTGAATCCCAGCACCGGCCACTGCCCGGAAAGCCGGGCCACCGCATCCAAAGTTCCCGCCAGGTCATCCGGATGCACCAGATCCAGGAAGCGGTGGTTGATGATTTCGGACAGCGGATAACCGAGCGTTTTCTCCCATTCGGGATTCAAGCGCCGGAAATATCCCCGGGTGTCGGCGATGCACAGCAAATCCAGCGCGTTGGAGAAATAAAGTTCCAGCTCCTCATTGGTCTGGCGCAGCGACTCCTCCGCCCGCTTCCGCGCTGCGTCCTGCATCAGGTGATCGATGGCAAACGACACATCCCGGGCGGCCTCTTCCAGCAGCAGCACCTCCTGGTCCCGGTAGAACCCGGGCTCGGTGGCATAAACCATCAAGGCTCCGCGCACCTGGCCCGCCTCCCGGATGGGAAAGGCCGCCGTGGCCCCAAACCCGCTCCGCTCCGCCGCTTCGTGCCAGGGTCCGCTTTCGGCGGCATGCAGGAAATCGTTGCACACCATGGCGCGGCCTTCCCGCACCGCCCGCCCGGCTGGGTCCCGGCCCTCGGGCCGGTCATCAGCATACACTTTCACCTGGTCCGCATAACCAGCCAGATCTCCGTGCCAAACCAGCGGAACCAGCTCCTTGGATTCGGGATCACACCAGCCCACCCAGGCCATTTTCATCCCTCCGGATTCCACTAATACCCGGCACATGCCCCCCAGCAATTCCTCCCGGGACCGGGCTTGGGTAAGCTCGTGGTTGATCTGGCTCAAGGCTTGGTAAAGGCGGTTCAGGCGCTCGATTTCGGCGGCGTGCGTTTTTTGGGACGTGAAATCGATATGGGAACCCACAACCCGGACCGGTTTGCCCCTTGGGTCGGCTTCCACCAATCCCTGGGCCAGTATCCAGCGATACGAGCCGTCCTTATGCCGCAGCCGGAATTCCGCCTGGTAAGTGGCTGCTCCTTCCTCCCGGCAACTTTGGAGCATCCGCCAGGCCCGGTCCCAGTCCTCCGGATGCAGGCGGCTGCGCCACTCTTCGACATCGGGGGAAATTTCCTCCTCCGCGAAGCCCAGCTGACGCTTCCATTCAGCTGAATAATAGACCTGGTTGGAGTCCAGATCCCATTCCCACAAGCCCACTTTGCCCGCCTTGACCGCCCGCTGCAGGCGCGCTTCGCTTTCCCGGAGCCGCCGCTCGGATTCGTGCCGCGCCAGCGCCATTTCCAAAGCCGCGCGCAAGTCGCGGTCTTGCACCGGTTTAAAAAGGTACCCATACGGCTCCGCCGCCTTGGCCCGCCGCATGGTTTCTTCGTCCCCCAAGGCGGTGAGGAACAGCACCGGAACATCCTGCTGGCGCCGGATTTCCATCGCCGCCGCAATGCCATCCAGCTCCCCCGGCAGCCGGATATCCATGAGGACAAAGTCCGGCTTATGCCGGGCGCTCATCGCCACTGCTTCCTCGCCATTGCTTGCCCGGCCCGCCACATCATAACCCAAGGCAGCCAGGCGGGACTGCAAATCCACGGCCAGGATGACTTCATCTTCGACGATCAGGATGCGTTTGTGATCAGACGGACTCATTTCCGGAATGAAGTATCCAGATGACCGGCTGGAAACACAATTTTAAAAACCGTGCCTCCCTCGCGGCGGACCTGGAGGCTGCCTTGAAGCTGCTGGACGAGCAGGCGGACCAGCATCAATCCCAAAGTTCCGGGTGGATTTTCCTTCTCAACTTCCAGGCCAGCGGGCAAACCCACGCCATCATCCTTCACGCGCAAAGTGAAAAAATCCTCGTCTTCGGAGATCAGTTCCACCAGCACACCGCCGTGGCGGTCATCGGGAAATGCATGCTTCAGGGCGTTGGAAACCAGTTCATTGACGATCAAGCCACAAGGCACGGCCTGGCCGATTTCCATGCGCCAGGCGGGGGCCCGGGCTTGCAGCGCGATGCCCCGGGCGGCGGCCCCCAAGGCCTGCGCCAGGTGGAGGCACAATTCCGCCAGGTAGCTCTGGATATCCACTGGATCCAGGCGCCCGGAGCGATACAGCATTTCATGCAGCAATGACATCGATTCCAAGCGGTTCCGGGTTTCCGCCAAAGCAGCCTGCGCGCCCGGATGCGTGATTTGGCGGGCTTGCAGACTGATCAAGCTGGTGAGGATCGACAGGTGGGTTTTTACCCGGTGGTGGATCTCGAGGACCAGCGCGGTTTCCTTCTCCAAGGCCTGTTGCAACGCGATCTCCGAGCGGCGCCGCTCCGTGACATCGGCGGCGATGGTGATGACCAACCGCCGCCCGTCTGCCAGCCGGCCGAGCGGCGCGGAACTGAATTCCCAAATGCGGGTGGCGCCACTGCGGGTGCGGAGGCTGAAATCCCCTTCGTGTTTCACATGGTCCAGCCCGTAAAGCCCGTCAATCGGAGTCCATATGGGCAGCTTCCGCCCGCCGCAGGCACGTTCGGCCCAATCCTCAACTGTGCGCAGCTCTTCCTGGGAATACCCGGTGATTTCGCTCCATGAACGGCTGATCTTGAGAATGGAGCCATCCTCCGCGTACAGCATGATGGGAAAGGGCGATTCCACCACCGCCAGGCGGAAACGCTCCTCGTTTTGCCGGAGGGAATCCATGGTTTGCTTGATCAGGGTGATGTCGGCTCCCGTGGTGATGAAACAATCGCCAAAGGGAACGCTGGTGAACCGGAAATATTTGCCCAAAGCCGGAAAGTAATCCTCAAAGCTGTACGGAAGTCTGTCCGTCATGATCTTGCGCACCATCGGCAGGTAATGTTCGGTCGAACCCGGCCCAAAAATTTCGTCAGTCGTCCGGCCCTGGATTTCCGGGAGGTTTTTTTGCCAGGTGCGCAGCGCCGGAGGATTGGCATCCAGCAACCGCCAGGTCGTGATCCGGCCCGAGGCATCGTATGCCAGCTGCCAGAAATGCACTTCCTCAGCCATGTTTTCAAACAGGTTGCGATACCTGGCTTCGCTTTGCTTGAGCGCTTCCTCGGCCTGCTTGCGGGCGGTGATATCCTGGAAATAAACCGACATGCCGCCGCCCTCCCGCGGCGAGCAGGCATTGTGGAACCAGCGGCCCCACGGTTCATAAAAATTCTCGAACTCCCGGTTTTCGCCGGCGGCAGCGAGGCGGTATTCCCTTTCCAGGCGCGTGCCCAAAGTAAGCGGGAACACCTCCCAGTGGCTCCGGCCCAGCACCTCCGCCCGCCGGATTCCCAAAATGCTTTCGGCCTGGGCATTGACATAGACAAACCGCCAGCCCGCGTCACAGGCAAAAAAGCCTTCCCGGATGCTCTCCAAGGTCGTCCGGATCTGCTCGGCCGCCAGTTTCTGCTCCGTGATGTCGGTGTTGGACCCATACCACCGCAACAATTTCCCTACGCCATCGCGGATCGGGAAAGCGCGGGTCAAAAACCACCGGAATTCGCCATCCTGCCGCCGCAAACGATGCTCCACTTGGAAGCGTTCACCCGTGCGGCAGGCCTCCGCCCAAAGCCGGCCGGTTGGCTCCAGATCCCCGGGATGCAGGGCGGACATCCAGCCGGCGCCCAGCGTCTGCACCGGGGTCATGCCCGTGAATCTCAGCCAGTTTTGGTTGCAGTAATCCACTGTCCCATCAGGTTGGGCGGTCCAAAGCAGATTGGGGATGTTTTCCGCCAGCGCCCGGTGCAGCGTTTCGCTTTCCTTGAGCTTTTCCTCCATCCGCATCCGGTCGGTGATATCCCGGATCGTCAGGAGCCCGGCCAGCGGCTGGCCGCGCTCCGTGCGGACCAGGACGCCCTGGTAGCTGAAGATCCGCTCTCCGCTGCGCTGGTTGTGGCGCAGCCGCAGTGCGTAATCCCGGAATGGCTCGCCGCGCAGGAGGCGGGGAACCGGCCACTGTTCCAAGGGCACGGCCTTGCCATCCATGGTCCGCAGCTCATACAGGCTGGGAACCTGCGCCATGGATGCCGGCGCCTCCTCCAGGCTATTGAAGCCATGCATGGCCAGGGCCGCGGGATTCCAGCGCAGCGCCTGGGTGTCCGGGCTCACCGCGATCAAGCCTTCACTCAGGTTCTCAAAGATGGTGCGCAGGAAATATTCCCCCTCCCGCGACTCGGCGGCCAGCTGTTCGCTGGCCCAGCCAGCCACAAACACCACGCCACAGAGGGCCACCAACAGAATGATGGCGCTGCCCAGCGCCTGGCCGAACTGGATATTGTGCCGGTCCGACAACCGGCGCAAATGGCGCTGGATCTGGGTGTCCAGGTGGTTCGCCTGGTGCTCCAGCTCGTTGAAGGCCATCGGCAGTGCTGCTGCCTTGCCCGCCAGCGGTGATCCATCTTTCTTCCACTCCGCCAGGCTCCTGCCAAATCCCGCCGCTCGCTCGCGGAAAGCGCTGGTGGCCTCCGGATCCTCGACGCCCAAGCCCGCCAGAACCCGTTCAAAGGCGTCGGTCGCTTGTTGGATCAGGGCCAATCCCTGGGCTTGGTTGAATGGGGTGCTGGAATCGCCGGCCAGGCTGAGGTGCAGAAATCCCCGGGACAGGTCCACCCGGGCTTGCCGGATATTCGCCAGTTCTCCCAAGGCCAGGCGCAAAACCTTCCGCTGCTCCAGGTGCAGCCAGCTGACCATGGCGCAAATCAGGACCGATAACAGGATGGCACACCAGATCCATAGCCGGGCATTGGCCAGGAGCCGGAACCAGGCCCTATGGGAAAACTTGGCATAGGGCAATTTCATAGGGCCTGGCGCTGGCGCAAACCGGCCGCGTGGTTGGCGGGATCGGGCATTTCGGCGGTGCAAACGAATGGCGCGATCAGCTCGCGGTGCTCCCCGATGTCCGCCCATTCCATCAATGCCCGGAGCCACACCACCGGCAAGGCGTGGTCCCGCTGGCCGAAGCCGAAGGCCCCGGGCGCGGGTTCTTGGGCGCTGTCCGGGTAAATCCGTTCAAAAAGCTGGGCCATTTCGACCCGGCCTGATTCATCCCGCAGCGCCATCCATTGGACGGTATTTGGTGACATCGATATTTTCAGACCCTAATTCGCCGATCAAATCACCAAATTCCATTTGGCGCCAATATAAATGAGCAGCCCAGGCGCTGGTGCCTCTGGCGGCCGCCAAATCGATGCCGTTAAAAAGCCGGTGGGGGCATGCTCGACGCCTCGTTTTTCCAATCTGGCTCGCCGAGGCTCAGGCAGGTGAAAGCAGCACTTTCACCTGCTTCCTCTTCACCTGCATGGAATGGGCGGTGAAACTGTCCCGCCTGGTGCTGAGGTTGTTAATGCACCTCGGACGCGCCGCCAGTTGTTTCCTCAGCCGCCAGATGGAATTCGATGCCGACCATTATCAAATCCAGGTGGCCGGCAGCGGAGCCTTTGAGTCCGCTTCCCAGCGGATCACTTTGCTGCATTGCCTGCTGTAGCCGGCCTGCCAGAACCTGGAGCAGATCTACCGCACCAAAGGCCGGCTCGCGCCGAATTTCCCCGAATACCTGCTCCAGATCGCCGCCACTGTGCCCGAAGCCGCCCGGTTGCAGCTGGAGAATTCCATGGGTTTGCAGCCCACCCGCTGGTTCGGTACCCACCCTTCCGAGGCCGAGCGCATCCGCCGATCCCGGCGGGGTGCCCAACCGGGCTGCTTTGCCCGCGATTTGCCCGCCACCGTCCTCTTCAGCAATTTCGACGTGCTGGCCAGGCAGGTGACGGCTCTGCACTACCAGGATGACCTCGGTTTAAAGGTCAACCTCGCCGCCGCCGCTTGAACCGTGAAAAAACTTTTGTCGTTTGCCGGGCGGCGTGCCATAAGTAGCCCGTTATGAAACCAACCAATCCATTAAAACTGGCGTGCATCGGCTGTGGCGCGCGGGCACAAACCTACACCTCCCTGGCGGCCCGCCGGCCGGACCGCTTCCAAATCGTGGCCGGTGCGGATCCCGTGGCCGGGCGGGTCGACAAGATCCGGCGCTGTTCCGGCAATCCGGATTTCCGGGCGTTTGCCGCCGCCCAGGATCTGCTGGCCGCAGGCAAGCTGGCGGATGTGGTGATCGTGGCCACCCAGGATAATTATCATTTCGAGTCGTGCCATCGCGCCCTGGAGCTGGGCTGCGATGTGCTGCTGGAGAAACCGATCGCCACCCGCGTGGACCAGGTGCTGGAAATCGAGCGCCTGGCGCTGCAGGCCAATCGCCGGGTGATGGTCTGCTTCGTCCTGCGGTTCGCCGCATTCTACCGCAAGGTCAAGGAAATCATTGGCTCAGGGATATTGGGCGACCTGGTTTCAATCCAGGCGGGCGAAGGGGTGATGCCCTGGCACCAGGCGCATTCCTTCGTGCGCGGCCATTGGTCGGTGGTTTCCAAAAGCTCGCCCATGATCATCTCCAAATGCTGCCACGATACCGACATCGTCCACTGGCTGGCGGGCCGGCGCTGCCGGAAAATCGCCAGCTTCGGCTCCCTGGATTATTTCCGGCCCGAGCGCGCGCCGGCCGGCGTCCCGGCCCGCTGCACCGACGGCTGCCCGGTGGCGAACACCTGCCCCTATAACGCCCTGCGTTATGCAGGCGACCAGCGGGATCCCTGGCTGGGCATGGTTTATGACCGGGCCGCGGAGGCCACACCGGCGGAGATCCAGGATTGGCTGCGGGCCAGCCCCTGGGGCCGGTGCGTTTACCGGTGCGACAACGACGCGGTGGACCGCCAGGTGCTCGCCATGGAGTTCGAGGGGGGGCTGACTGGCACGTTCACCATGACCGCCTTTGAAACCGGCCGCCACCTGGAAATTTACGGCACCCGCGGAGTGCTCAAAGGCGGTGAAACCTATCGCCGGCATTTTGGCTCGCACCTGGTGTTCCTGCCACACGAAGGGGAAATCGTGCGCTACACCGTGCAGGCCGAGGACGGCGGCTATGAACTGCACGGCGGCGGCGATGCCGGGCTCGTGAATGCTCTTTACGAGGAGATGACCCGGCCGGCGGGCGAACCGCTGGCAGCGGGCATCACCTCCACCGTGCACAGCCATCTCATCGGCTTCGCCGCGGAGGAGGCGCGCCGGGCCGGCTCGGTGGTGGACATCGAGGACTACCAGCGGCGGCATACGCCACAATGAACAAATGAAGCATTGAAATAAACCGGTGATACCCTAACCTTCCCACCCATGATGAAACTCCGAAACATTGGCAAACTGGCGGCGGTTTTGACGGCCCTCTGGCTGGCTTCCATTTCAGCCCAGGCCCTCAACCTGCCCCGTATTTTTAATGACAACATGGTGCTCCAACGGGACCAGCCCGTCAAAGTCTGGGGCTGGGCCGACCCCGGCCAGAAAGTGGAATTGTCCTTCGCCGGGCAAACCAAGTCCGCCGAGGCGGGGACCAGCGGCAAATGGATGATCACCCTGGATTCCTTGAAAGCGTGCGCGGATCCGGCGGAACTCACCGTCCAGGCTGGGAACAGCAAGGTCGTGATCAAGAATGTCCTGGTGGGCGAAGTCTGGATTTGCTCCGGCCAATCCAACATGGAATGGGTGATCAACGACACCCACAATGCCAAGGAAACCATCGCCGACGCCAAATACCCGTTGATCCGCCATTTCAAGGTGCCGCACGTCACCAACACCAAACCGCAAAAAGACCTGCCGGGCGACTGGCAGGTTTGCGCCCCGGACAAGGTGGCCTGGTTCACCGCGGTGGGATATCACTTCGGCCTCCAGCTCCACAAAAAGCTCAATGTCCCCATCGGCCTGATCAATACTTCCTGGGGCGGCACCCGGATTGAGCCTTGGACTGATCCCGATGGCTTCGCCATCTCACCCAAGCTCTCGGGCATCACGGAGCAGATCGCCAAAGCCAACCAGGATTACCGGGAGAAGCTCGGCAAACACCTTAACGTGGTGGAAAACTGGGTGAAACAAGCCCGGGAACAACTGAGCGCCAGCGGCGATGTTCCGGCTTTCCCCGCCTTGCCGGAGCATTCCTTGAATCGCGCGGACCGGCCCACCGCCATTTACCATGCCATGGTCGCCCCGCTCGTGCCCTTCACGATCCGCGGCGCCATCTGGTATCAGGGTGAGAGCAACAACGGAGAAGGCATGCTCTATTTCGAGAAGATGAAAGCCCTGATGGGCTCCTGGCGCCGGATCTGGGGCCAGGGCGAATTCCCATTCCTCTTCGTGCAGCTCGCCCCCTTCAAATATAACAACCCGCAGGCGCTCCCGGGCATCTGGGAAGCCCAGGAGGCCACCTTATCCATTCCCCACACCGGCATGGCCGTCACCACGGATATCAGCAATATCCTGGACATCCACCCGCGCAATAAACTGGAGGTGGGACGCCGACTCGCGTTGTGGGCCCTCGCCAAGACCTACAGCCAGGAGGGTTTTGAATATTCCGGCCCGGTTTATCAATCCATGAAAGTGGATGGCAATAAAATCATCCTCTCCTTCACCCATGCCGAAGGGTTAAAAGCGCTCGACGGCAAGCCGCTCACTTGGTTCACCATTGCGGGCGAAGACAAAAGCTTCGTCGAAGCCAAGGCGGAAATCGATGGCGGACAGGTGGTGGTCAGCGCCTCCAGCGTGGAAAAACCGGTGGCGGTGCGCTTTGGCTGGAATGAAATTGCCGAGCCCAATTTCGCCAATGGCGCCGGGCTCCCCGCCTCGCCGTTCCGGACCGACAAATAATCCCGGAGCCGTATTTTAAGTAAAAGGCGGGCGGCGCTGCTTCAGCTCCGCCCGTTTTGCTTTATAGGTCTTGGCCGCATCCAGGCCTTGGGGCAGGCCGTGATTCATGGCCGGGAAGGCGTTTCAGATCTGGAAAATCCGCCTGGTCATATCGACCCATTGGCGCAGGCGGGCGCGGTCGCCGTTGATGGTGTACACATCGCGGAACAGGATTTCCAGATTGCTGTCGCGGGTGACGGCACGGGTGTTTTTCATATCGGCTTCGAGGCGGTCCCAGTCCGGACTGGCGCCGCTGATGTTGGCCGGTGTTGGCTTGCGGGAGAAGACATACTTCTTGCCGAGCAACTCAGCGGTTCGGGCCAGGTTGGACCAGCCGGAGACGGAGACGGAGCGGAGATTGGGGATGGCGTTGAGGATCTGCGGCAGCCGGTCATCCACCCGCTCGCAGCAGCCGTAGTAAACCAGGCCGAACCGCTCGCTGAGTTTCGCCAGGTAGGGCAGGACAAATTCCTGGTACATTCCCGGCGAGATCATCTCGAACTCTTGCGACTCGGCCCAGCCCCACACATCCTTCAGCCGGGCGGGGCGCGCGGTGCCCGGCGCCGGCAGGTCCGACACGTAGCCGTAACTGCGCGGCCCGGCCATCTGGCTGTCGGCATTGAAATCAAGCAGTCCTTCCTGTTCAAAATACCCGAACAACGCCAGCCGGTCGGCCAGCAGGTATTCCATCAACCGATGAACTGCGGCTGGCTGGTCATAGACCCAGTAGAGCAGCCGGTCGTTGCCGATGAACCGGTAGAGCTGCCAGGTGAGGCCGAAGAAAAAATTGCCGGTGAATCCCAGGTCGCCATATTCGCCCACGTCAAACTCGGAGATGAACGGGTCGAAGTTGCCGAGCCGCACCGGCAGGATGTCGCCCATGATCTCCTCCAGCAGCGCGCGCCGGCGTTGTGTCTCGGCGCGGTCCACGGCCATCGTCCGCGGGCGGAGCCGGTCGATGTCGGCGGGGGTGGCGAGGGGGAAGCTGAAGGTGTAAGCGATGGATTTATCCGCGCCCAGCGGGGCCCGGGTCTCCACCGGCACGCCGTAATCGGAAAACCGCATCCGCCAGCCGAGCCGGTAGTGCGGCTCGATGACGAGGTCATCGCCCAATTCCCCGGCCTGCCGGAGCGTGACCCGCAGGTTTTGTTCGACCTGGCGCAGGAATGGGTCTTCGCAACGGAGTTCGCCGGCGCCCACGAAGCCGTCAATCCAGGCCGTCTCGACCAGAATCACCGGGCGTTCGGCCTTGAGATCGTGCACGGCCTGCCAAAGGCGTTTGCGTTCCTGCATGACCGGCAGGGAGGCCCACTCCATCCATTTTGTGGCCAGTTCACGGATGGTGTTGCGGTCGTTTTGGGAAATCATGGGCTGCTCCTATTCCATGGTTGGCCGGGCAGTTTCGCCGCGGGATTGGGTTTTCATGAACCTCCTCAATACGGCACGAGCATGTCTTTGACCTGCTTGGTGCCCCAGACGTTGACTTCTTCGATCACCGTGCCGGGCGGCACATCCACGCAGTGCACCAGCGTGCGCGCGAAATCCTCCGCGCTGGGATAGCCTTCCTGCCAGCTGTCGTCAATCTGCGCCGCGCCGCAGAAGTTCGTCTTGGCCGCGCCGGGGATGAACGAGGTCGCTTTGCCGCCCCATTGCGCCATCTCCTGGTGCAGGCAGCGGGTGAATACCACCATCCCGGCCTTCGCCGCCGTGTACGTGCCCCATTTCGGCCAGCCATGGTACGCGCAGCCGCTGGAGACGTTGATGATGTGGCCGCTGCCCTGGGCCTTCATGGCCGGAATGACCTCCCGGCACCCTTTGATGACGGAGGTGAGGTTGATGTCGAGCACCGTCTGGATCGCCGCATCGTCCATCTGCTCCACGTCCGCGATCTTCACGCCCGCGCCGTGGTTATTGATGAGCACATCGATCCGCCCGAACCGCTTGACGGCTTTTTTTACGAGCGTTTTCCAGTCGGCGGTCTGCACCGCATCGGCCCGGACCGCCAGCAGGTGCGGGCTGGCGAGTTGTTTCGCCGCCGCGTTGAGCCGCGCCTGGTTGCGGCCGGTGATGACCACCTTGGCGCCGTTCTCCAGCAACATGCCGGCCGCCGCCAAGCCGAAGCCCGACGAACCACCGGTGATGACGATGACTTTGTCTTGGATGTAGTTTTTCATGGTTTATTCTCCTTCGTTGAGGCCAGCCATGCACGCAACCGGAAGGGAGCCGGCGGGGCGGGGCTGATCAGTTTTTTTACGCAACATGGGTTGTTATTGGGATTCATTCCAGGAACGCCGGATTTTCATCGAGCGCAGGTTATTCTTCGTGGTTGGCTCCTTCCGCTCGTTGCGCTACTGCTTCGTGGCGCTGGCGGCCGGCGGGTTGAGCGGCAACTCCAGCCAGGCCAGCCCCACATCGCGATGCATGTGGCTCTGGCTGTCGCCGCCGGGGGCGTCGTAGAGGATGGCCAGGCGGCGGCCCACCTGGACCACCGAGGGCAGGCCGATGCACTTCTTCGACCAAGGACAGTTACTGCCATCCAACACCACGGCTTTATGCTTGGCGTCCCATCGGTTCAGATCCTTGGACCAATACACCCAGACCGCATCGGTGTATTCACCGCCGTCCAGGCCAATGTGATTAGTGAACAAGAACCACGTCTGGTTGGACGGTTCCCAGTAGAGTGAGGAATTCTCAACCTGTTCCTCCGGCGGCACAATCGGCCGCGGATCAACCGCCCAGGGGCCGTTAAGATCCTTGGTGCGCGCGATGCCGAGCGTGCGTTTCATCGAGGCACTGAAAAACATCAGATACTCATCGCCGTGCCGGATGACCTGGCCCGGGCTGGCGGTATCCTGATAGTAGGTGCCCGGCTTCGTCCGGAAGGGGATCACTTCCGGCTGCTTGATCCATGGCCCGGCCGGCGAGGAAGCCTTCGCTTTCATGGTCAGGTAAGGGAAACTGGGGATCTTGTCCTGCCCACCCGATGAATGGGGGGTGCCGAGATAGAACAGGTGCCAGGTCTGGCCATCGAAATAGGTCACGCCATAGGAGGCGGAGGCCGAATCCTCCTGGCCTGGCGCACCGAAATCGAGAATCGGGCCCTTGAGCGTCCAGTTCACCAAGTCCTTGCTCGTGGCCAGGCAAGCCAGCCAGCCCTTCGGCCCGGCCCCATCGTAGTGCATGTAATACCTGCCATCACTCTCATAGACCCAGACGTCCCGGGCCCCGAGCAGGTCACACTGGTTCGGGCCGCCACCGTGTTTGAGCACGACCCCCTGATCCTTCGCCTCCAAGCGCCAGATCGCCGATGGCCGGCCATCCGGATACACCGTCACGCCGCCTGGCGGAGTCTTTTCCGCCCCCGGGGCGGCCTCCTGGCCATGGACTCCCACACAGGTCAAGGCCAGCACGGCCAGATTCAGGGCGGTTTTCAGAGGGTTCCATTTCATGTCATCAATCCTCATTCCATCACAAACCAGGTGTGGCCTCTGGCCGGGATATTGACCGGCAACGCTACCCGGTAATCACGGCCGATATTGAAGGTGCGCGGCGCGGCGGCGCGTTCGCGGATGACCACGGCGCTGGTCAGGCCGGTGTAATAGAGCGGGATGCTCAGCTCCCGCTGCACCAGCTGATCCAGTGGGTTGTAGAGCATCAGCAGCCCCTTTTCACGGCCCTGGGGATTCACATGCAGGATCCCATCCCAATCGAGGCCGTTGGCGCGGGACAAATGGATGATGTCGCCGTCGAGCACTTCCCGGTGGTCTTTATAGAACGCCACCCACTTCTTCACCAGCGCCTTGGTGGCTTCGGTATCGTAGAGGCGCGGGCCACGGTAACACGCCTGCACACCGTAGCCGAGCAGGTTGGCGAAGCGGGCCTCGTAATGGTCGCGGTGCTGATCCAGCGGTTCGATGGTCGCCGCCTCGCCTCCGCCCTGGTATTCGGAGAGTGGCACAAACATCCAGCCCATCGAGGCCGTCTTGTTCCAGGTGCCGTCGAACATGTTCTGGCGCTCGATCAGCTCCTGTTCCGCGCGCGGCAGGCTCCAGTTGGATTCGCGGTAGTGCATGGCGCACTTGGTGCCGCCGGAGAGAAAATACCAATCGGGGATATTGAGGTAAATGCCGTGGCCGGTGCACCATTGATACAGATCGGTGATGGCCCGCCACATCACCCACTGCGAATCTTCCAGTCCGCGGTGGCCGGGATGATTGGTCGCGGCGCAACGGTCGCCGGGATAGGAGCCATCGTGCTCCAGCACGCCCAGGCCGGCGGTTTCCATGAAGTGGCGCAGGGTGGCGAGGTAGTTTTGCCCCCACTTCGCCCCGAGGCACGGCATCGCTCCAAACGCGGTCGGCTGGCCCTGGGTGTTGTCGGCGGCGGTCCCCGCGCTGCGCGAGGCGAGCAGCGAATAGCCGCCCAGGGCGATGCCTTTGGCGCGGGCCTCAGCGGCGAGTTCCTTATACCGGGCATGGTAGCCGGGATCGGTGCTCTCGAAGTTGAAACCGGAACCGAACGACATGATGACCATTTCAAAGCCGGTTTCGTGCGCCTGGGCGATGGCGTCGCGGAGGGTCGCCGGATCCGAGCCCAGCTTGTGGAACATCAACGGATTTTGCGCCGTCCACGGCGCCAGCGTGCGGTACATGCGGCGTTGCGCCAGGGTGCGCCGCTCGCGTTCAGTGGAATCGAGCAGCAGGATGAAAACCCGGAAGGACTCGAACGTGGCGCCCGGCGCGACCCTGGCATCCGGACCCATTTGCGGCGGCGCGCATTTGAGCAGGCAGGGGGTCTTTTGCGGGTAATTGACCTGGGTGGGGTAATCCGGGTCCGGCTCCACCTGGACCGCCGGATTATCGTAATACGGGCTCATGTTGCTGCCGAAAGTGTAATCGGTCTCCACATTCAGGTTCGGGTATTCGTGGGTGGGCGCCGTGCCGGTGCTGATTTCCGGTTCCGCGAAGCGCAACTCCTCCGCCACAAAGCGGTTCACGCGCACCTCCTGGCCGGAGGTGTTCCTGATCACCAGCCATTTTGAAAATGCCGGTAGGCCATCGTAAATTTCATAATGCACTTCCACTTCCGGCAGTCTGGGAGGCGTGGCGGTTCCGGCCGGCGGCTCCGTCCCGCGCCAGGTCACCTTCAAAACCTGGAGCCGCACCGGCGCCTTGTCCGCGCCGGCATCCGTGCCGGTGCCGTTCATCCCCACCTTGCCCACGCGCAAAGCCGCCGGAGGCGTGGGGCTCGGCGCGGTGCCGAGGACCGTGAAGCGCTGGCCGGCCTGCGCGGCCTCGAAAGTGGCGATCCCGTTCCCGAAACGCACCCGCAGGCGGACGGGCTTGCTGCGGTCAAAGACGCCGCCGATTTTTCCCGGCGCCTCGTATTTGCCTTCGCCGGGCCGGGAGATGAGCCGCAGCGTGCCCGCACTGGTTACCAAAGCCAGCCCCGGTCCCCAGGCGGCGGAATTATCCGTGCCACTGGTCAGCAAGACCTCCACTGACTGCGCGCCAGCCGGCCAGGCATGCTCCGCGCAAACCGCCATAGCGGAGGCCGCCATGATTTCGCCGGCTTTGCCCTCGTTGACAAAGGAAGCCCGCTCAAAACCCGCTGCAGCCTTCACCCTCCACTCCGGTTTGAGGGCGGTCTGTTTGGAAAAATCCTCCTCCAGCACGACCGGCGCCGCCAACGCCTGCGGAACTTCGGCCGGCGGGATAAAACGGAGCACAACTTGTTTGCCGGGCGGCGGCCAGGGCAAATCCTTCGCCATCCACTCCCGGCGTTTCAGCCAAGGGAATCGCGCCACGGCCGGCCCGATCGTCAGGCCGGCCAGCCGGTAGGCCTGCGGATCGGCTGTCAGGCGGGAGAACCATTCCGCCTTGAGGTAATTATTGACCGGCTGGCCTTTGAGCCCGCCGATTTCATAATCGGTTCCGTCAATGGTGACGCGGGCTTCCGGCGCGATGGCGCGCAAGGTATGTTCGCCGGTGGTGAGGTTCTGCAGATCCACCGTGGCGGCATTGGGCGCGAGCCGGATGACCCGGCGCGCCAATCCGTTTTCCAGGACAATCTCGTTGGCGTTGGTCTGGATGGAAGCCCGGTACGGCGCCGGATCAATCAGCCAGTCTCCGGCGTGGGCGCTGGCGGCGATCAACAACCCCAGCGCAATATTGCATCGTTTCATAAATCTCGCTCCATTTTACCCGATAACCGGTCTTTGATTCAATGTTCTGCTGCAAGCCACCGATCAACCCGCGCCGCGGGCGGACGCGGATGAGCCTGGGGACCGTTTCGGAATTATTCCCCGCTCACTCAACGCACCCAAGCCTGGCCGGGGCCAATCCGCACTTCCTTTTCATCGGTCTCCTTGAGGACAATATTTCGGCCCAGGACATCCCCCTCAAATTGATTCCCTGCGATGACGATGCCGCGGCAGGCCTCCAGAGTCAGCGTCGCGTGCCGACCATGAAAAGGCGCAAAGTCGTGGCTGCGTATCAATCGGTTGTTCGAAAACGTCAACCCATCGACTGACTTGGCGTAGAGCACCGGGAAGTCGAACGGGTGGAACTCGTTGTCTTCGATCCGGATATTCCGGTGGAAAGGATAAGCGGGATCAAGTTTGGGTATTTCCGGATCAATGCTGAGGATGCCCTCGCAGAATTGGTACATGGAAGTGAGGCAAGGCGCCTCAAAGACATTCCGCCGGATGGCCACCTCCGTGACTGCCCCGGACTCAAACCAATTATTCGCGTCGCCCGCAATCAAAATGGCCGAGCCGCTCGATTCGAAACGGTTGTTTTCAATCACCACCCGGCCGGGGGTCGAGATCAGAACTCCACGGGCCCGGTTGGAGGCAAAATGGCACCCGCGGATGGTCACGCTGGGGGACCAGGTCAGGTTCTCCAAGGCATCGGTGGGCTGGATTTCCGCAGGGATAGGTTCGGCCAGGCAAACCTCGAAGGTGTCGCGGTCTTTCGCCTCATACTTGGAGCAGATCCCCTGCCCCACCGTCCGCATGGTGTTGTGGTCCAGGAAGGCGATCCGGTCGCCGGGCCTGCCCCAGGTCATTCCGGTGGATTGTTCGTGCATGAACTTGCACAGCAGGCGATCCGGCGCCAGCCGGCCGAGGATGCGCACGCTGGTGCCATGGACATTGATCGGATCGTCCATCAAACCATGGAATCGGCACTCCTCAACCAGGATCTGGCCGCGGCAGTTGGAGATCTGCACCCCGTCATCGTGGCCCGACAGGACTTTCCGGCGGGGCGAAGGGACCACTTGGTAGCGCCGCAGGGTCACGTTTTCGGAATACTGGGCCAGGAATCCCAGCCCGGCGCAGTGATGCAGGCTCACATTTTCGATGGTGATGTCCTTGCTATCAGTGACCAACAGGCCGGCGTGGTCGCGTTCACTGTGCCGCAGAACGAGGACGCTTCCGACGGCGGGCCGACGGCCAAACCGATGGTGGAGCCGGATCCGTCCCCTCTCCAATTCCTCGGCGCGATACTGCCTCCACCCCTGCCCCAGGCATCCGTTATCCCCTGTGCCAGGCACAACGCGGAGCGTCTTTCCGTCAAGCTCCATCGCATCCCACCAGCGGCTTTTCCATCCCTCGCCGACAAAAACCAACTTCCCACCCTCAATCACGCAGGGGAACTGCCGGTCGTCAATCCGCAAATCGAGGTAGTCTCCGGTGGCCGCCTCCACCGTAGCCTCCGCAGTGAGGGGAATGTCCCAGTCGATGGTGCAGTTGCGGATCCCAACCCCGGTGCAATGGTCCAGCGTGAACGGCTGCATCCGATCATGGAAGACCAAGGTTGAGCCTCCGCAGTCAACCGTCAGGCCATGGATATTCTCCAGGAAAATCCCCAGGCGCTTGGGATTGTTGGCGGTTGTGTTGGACTCGAAGTAATCCTTCTCGACGCAGCCTTGGGGCCAGAAATCATAGCGCCCTTGCGGGAAAACCAGGACCGGGTGCTCGAGCTTCCGGCAGGCCTCCAGTGCCTTTTGCACAACCGCCACGGCGTTCCGCCGGCTTTCCGGTTTCGCCCCAAAATCCGTCACCCGCACCTCGGCAGCGCTGCTTGATTGCCAAGCCAGAGCCAGGCTCAGCAGGCTGAACCCAAACCAAAACGAACTTGCGCTATTCGGTCTTATTGTCCGGTTCCTTTCCTTTTTGTTTCCGGGCTTCCGGGCCGCAGCAGCTGGATGCGGAAGGGTTTGGCCAGGCCACAGGTGAGTTTCCCATCGCAGGAAGCAACCATACCGATCTCTGTGCCATGCATCCACGCCCTGCCCCGCAGATTGAGCTCCGCCCAGGGCGGCGTGTAAACCATCCACCATGCCTTGCTTTGGGGGTTCCAAATCAGCACCGGATCCGCCACGCCATCGAACACTGGATCCCGATAAGGCGGCGCGGGGGTGGATGATTCAGGCCTGCGGATGGAGGATGCGGCGATGGCCAAATCCATGGCCGGCAGCCAGAAAGCCCAGGCCGTTATTCCGGCAGGTGTTCCCAAGTTGTTCATTTCTGCAAATGTTTACACTGCGATAACACCAGCGGCTATGGGAAAATGAAGGATCCCTGTCTGGCGCGGCGCCAAATATGCAGCCTGTCCATAGGCAGGCTGCTGGCGCCACCGAAACGAACGGCTGCCGAGCTTTGCGACCGGCCCGGTAACCAGGCTTTCGGGTTCCATCGGGAGGGGGGCCAATGAAAGCGGACCGGGCCGCCCGGACCGCTTTCCAAAACCGCCGGATTCCAGCGCCATCACTGGCGCGTCCGGAAGAACCGCATCGCGTCCGAGGCAGGGATGACCCTCGGGCTGGAGGCGCCCAGAACCGTGGTCCAGGGTCCCGCCGGCGAAGCGGCTGATTCCAACACCCCCGTGTAAGTCACGCGCACGCTCGAGCCAACCTGCGCGATGGCCACCGTTGGCGGCGGCACCACCCCGGATCCTTGGGCGTTGGGCAGGGCGTCCAAGGCCTCGCCCGTGAGATTGGGATCCGTCGAGAACGCCAGGCGGTCGAAGAGCATGCCCGCCTCGCGGGTTCCCACGGTGAAGGTTTGCAGGGAGGCAATTTCCGAGGCCCCTACCTTGTAGGTCAGGGAATCGACCTCGCGCCGCCAGCTATAAGCGTTGTCTTCCGGTGCCCGGGCGTTGTTGCTGTCGGTGCGGACAAAGTCTGCCTGGGCAGCGGCGCCAGGGGTCGAAAACGCACCCAAGCGGTTTCCGACCCAGGACGAGTTGGCCGCCGCGGTATCCGAGCCCGTGAAGGCGGAGTCCGCGCGCCAGCGGTAGTAAAGATAATAGGTTCCGGGGGTGGCGAACTTAAGCCGGTACTGGGCGAAGGAGTGCGGCGAATCGCCAGAGGAGGTTGTGCCTTCGGAGGCCAGGGCGCGGCCCTGGCTGGCGGCGGCATCGGCTCTCACCACCCAGTTTTCGGGCGCGCCCGCAATCAAGCTGGCCCGCGACTCCGCCTCCCAGGCGAGGAACGGCTGGCCACTCCCCTGCACAATCAGGTCCGTGTCCGAATTCACGAGCGCATCCAGCGCCGCCGCGGCCAGGTCGGGGCTCGTCGAAAGCACGAAGCGATCGAATATCATGCCCGCCTCGCGTGTGCCCAAAGTCAGCGTCTGGATCCCGGCGGAGGCGACCTGATAGGTCAGGCTGTCCACCTCGCGCCGCCAGTTGAAAGTGTTGTCTTCCGGGGCTCGCGCGTTGTTGCTGTCGGTGCGAATGAAGTCCGCTTGGGCGGCCGCGCCGGGAGTTGAGAACGCGCCCAAGCGGCTCCCGATCCAGGAACTGTTCGCGGCGGCGGTGTCCGAACCCGTGCGGGCGGCCTCCGCCCGCCAGCGATAGTAGAGGTAATAGGTGCCGGGCGTGCGGAAATCAATCCGGTATTGGGCGAAGCTGTGGGGCGAATCGCCCGTGGAGGTGGTCCCGTCCGCCAGGAGCCCGCTGCCTCCGCTCGCCGCGGCATCGGACATCACGATCCAATTCTCTGGCGCACCCGCCGCCAGGCTGGATGGGCTTTCGGCCTCGAAGGCGGCGTAGGTTGCACCCGCTGCCTGCAGCACTGTGGGGCCGGTCACTGCAACTTGTGCCGGGGGCATGATTGTGAAACTCCAGGTCATCGTCCGGGCGGTTCCCGCCTTGAAGGCCAGCGTTGCCGTCTGGGTGGATCCTTCAGTGAAATCGGCCGGCGGATCATAAACCAACGTCACCACATTGCCGCTCCGGGTCGCGGTGGCTTTTACGGCAGTCCCGTTGAGCGATAAGCTGACCGAATTGAGGTCCACCGCGGACGCTCCTTCCTCAATCACCGCTTCAATATTGGAATTCGCCGGAACCCGCACTTGGCCGGCTGCAGGCTGAACGCGAGTCAGGGCCGTCAACGGGGCGCTGGTGATCGCCCGGTAGCAGGCGAATCCGCCGTTGTTGGTATCGTTCAACAGCACCCTTGTGCCATCGGCCTTGACCGATTTCCATTCGATGCTGGCGCCCCCGGTTCCGGAATAAAAGCTGGTCCGGAAAGGATACACCCCGGCTTGGTCCGCCAGCACCCGGAAGGTCGTGTCCGCAGCGCAGCAACCGACAAACTCCCCGGCGAACTGGGCCTGGAAGATGTCCCGGATATTGCCGACCTTGGTTTTGAATCCATCATCGCCATTGATCATGAACGTGTGCACACCGGCGGGCAGCTCGATGTAGGTCAAGATCTCCACGGCAAGCCCTTCGATCGGCCCCGATTCGTTCAGGCCGGGCAGCCCGGGCATGGCTGCATCGGGATTGAATTCACCCGCTGAAGCTCCCTCCGTCGTGTTGAAATTGATGACCTCAGGGATCTCAAAAGTGATGGGCAGGTTATTGCTGCCGCCAGCCACTCCGGTCCCGAGCGCCGGGCCAACGGCATCGGGATTCGCGAAGTTTTGGCCGAGTTCGCCAGCCAGCTGCCGCTCCGCGCGGAGGTTGTCGTTGGCCACCAGCGTGCTGTTTTGATGCACCCGCCACAGGAAACCGCCGCGGGATTTGTCCGGTGTCACCCGCAAATCTGCGGTCAGGACAGCGTAATCAACCACCTGGAAACTCCAGTTGAATGACCGCGCCTGCCCATCGTTGAAGGCCAGCACGACCGTGTGCTGGGAATGCAGCGCCAGCCGCGCTGGCGGCTGGTAGCGCACCGAAGTCGCATCCCCGGTTTTCTTTACGGCCGCGCCGGCTTCGGCTCCATCCAGAGTCAGCTTCACCGAGAGCGCATCCACCGCCGCCCCCACGAGATCGATTTGGATCGGTGTGTCAAACGGCACCTCCACCGAGTTGGGCTCCGGCAGGGCAAACCGGACAAAGGAGGGGACCGCCGCGGACACTGAACGGAAAGCCTTGATCGTGGATCCCGGCCCATTGACGGCCACCCGGCTGCCATCGGGCAGCATCTGGGCCAGCTCAAGGCTGGCGGTGGCGCCCCCTGAAAACCATAGTAATCGTGCCGGATATAGGCCTGCCTTCGTGATCCGGATTTGCATGGCCGTATCGGCCGCGGCCCGGCCGCCGTTGAACTCGCCAACGATGGGCGCCGTGACATCGCCAGGCCCCGCTCCCCCCAATGTTAATCTGAATCCGTCGTCGCTGTTGACGACCAAGGTATGGACACCAGCGGGCAAATCCAGCCAGGCCAGGGCTTCGGCGCCGATGCCCAATGCGTTGCCTTCCATGACTGGAATCCCCGGAATTCCCGCATCGTCCGGTATATTGCCCGCGGCGCCCTGGTTGAGGTCGAAATTGACCAGGCTGCTGACTGTGAATTGCATGGCCGCGTTGGCCGCCGCGCTCAGCGGCAGACCGCTGGCATCCGCGCCGCCGATGTTGTTGGTGGCGGCTTTGTTGCCAAGCAACTCCCCCGCGGCGTCCCGCAGCAATCCATGGAGCGCTTGTTCGGCTTTGAACACCGTGGTCCGCTGGTCCGCCTCGTTCTGGAAAATATTCCAGACAAATCCAGGCTGGCTGGCCTGCCCGCTGCCAGCGGGCAAGGCGTAGGTTTCAGGGATGGTGATCTGTGCACTCGCAGACCGGACAAGGATGGCGGCCAGGGTTGCGGCCAGCGTAATTCTCCTTAAGACTCGGTCCTCAAGGTGCTGCATAAGTGTAAGTTGTTTCATCGGCATTAGGGGATAATGCGCCACGCGCTGGCAACAGTCAATTTTTCATTCCCAAATTCTCATCTTCCAACCTAACGCCTGGGCCAAATCAATTTGACGGACCCGGCCCGAATTACCACGGTAAGAATAGAAATTTGGTTTTGTCCCTGCCTTAATGGCCGACCCATTTGCGATCATTCTGTGATGGAAAAATAGCCTCCCCCCTCGAAAAAATCGTGCTAAAGGGTGCCTTTCTGTGCCCAAGCGAGATTTGGGGCAGAAGGTGCAGCCACCGCGGGAAGCCAGCCGGGGGGTAAAATGCCCAGATGTGGAATCAGGTGGAACTGAGCGGAAGAAGGCGGGTCATCCCGAAGCAAAGCGGAAAGGGCGGAGCGCGGAGCGATAAAACCTGGCGAACACCTGGCAACCGGGGTGCAAACCGAACTCACGCCCGGCACGGGTTTGGGACGGCGGATCACAGAGGCCGCCCAGGATCCATTCAGCCAGGAAAGATTGTCGATCCACGGGCAGGCGCAAGAGGACGGCATCGAAACGAGCTTTCAAATTTCAGCGGAAAAATGTTTGGGTTAAACAGGGTGAAATAAAGTCAAAGAGCGTTTAAGAGCATTTAAGACCGGGTTGGTGGACCGGCGTGAGGAGCCGCCGAACACCACGATCCCCGGCCCCACCGGCCAGCTGAGACCAGGAGCAAAATCAATGTATTCCGGTTTTTATTCGTCACAAGGCGGCTGGGAATGCCAATGCCGCTGCGTTCAGTGAGCATCCCCTGCGAATGGCATAGCGCCATCCGCAGGCAGGAGCATGAGGCAAACCGCGGAACAGAGCCAGCCTTCCATTGACTCCCTGGACTCTATTGCGGAAAAAGCATGAAGGATGACCTGATACCCCCATACCGGGCTGGTGGTGGGTTGGCTGGGGAGTTATCCTGGGCGATGCCCAGCCGTATTATCGCCGCCCCGTTGGAGAGCGTCCCTGGTGGGGTTATATTTCCTTGGGCCATCCTCCACGTTGTCAGCAAGGATCCCACATGACTTCCATCACGACCGGCACTTTTGGGGCACCTTGATTCCGATGGTTGCCCCAGAAGGCACGTTGCCAGCTCTCCGTGACCTAACGGATCCGTTTCACCCGCAACGCCAAATCGTCCTTGTACTCTGGACTCCTTAATGCGAGAATTCCGCCGTCATGTTTCACTTCCTCAAACTTGTCGATTTTTGCGTTGAGCGTATTCACCCACTCGGCACGATACCGGCCGGCCGGCACCTCCAGCATCAAGGCCGCCTGTTTTCCACCATGCAGATAAATGGCATACGCTTCGCCACTCTTTGCCAGCACGTGAACAGCGCCGCCGGCAGGTATGCCGCCTTTGACAAGCGTGGCATCCGGCTTCAGGTGGACGAAGTCGAAGCTCTCGATAAAGTCCTTGAGGATCCGCAGTTGCCGGCGCATGGCTGTCATGTGCCCCCCTGGCTGTTCGTCCCATGGTTGGCATGCGCCATCGGGATGTTCGACCGTGAAGGAGTAGTCCAGATTGTTATAGATCGCCCCGCCATCCAGCAGGAGCGCCCACCCCCATCGCCGATAGTCGAAGGCCGTCCTTGATGCACCCAGCGGCTTCCCGAGCGGAGAGGTCTCGTTCAAACCCGCCAGCTTGTTGCGGCCATAATTCGACTGCACGGAGACATTCACCGCTCCCGGGTGAAAGTTGAAAATCGATACCTCCGGATGGACCGCATCATAAACTGGCGAGGTATTCTGGGAGATCAGGTGTTTGCGTGGGAACTCCTGCTCAGCTTCGACGATGGTATTGGCGATCTTCTGCTGCCACTTGAAGTCAACCCCATAGGCTTCGTTGCAGATTTCAAAGTATAGATTACCCGCCTCCTTGAGTTCCGTGGCGACTTTTCGGACGAGGGCCTGCTGCACTTCGAGCAATTTGGGGTGCGTCAGGCCGCTTTCCCGGGCAAGCTGCGGCAGGCCGTCGCCTTTGACATTGTTGTGGGGATTAAACGGCGACAGATCCCACTGCGATGCCGCGTAATAGGGGCAGAAGAAGGTGAATTCGACAACTATGCCGCGCCTGGCCGCCTTGGAAACGAAGTCCTTCAGACGCGCAAAATAAGCCTCGTCCCACCGGTTCAAATCGAACTTGTTTCCACCATTGGTGTAACCAGGCACCTGGCTGCGCGCAAACGGGCAGAGGAGCTGGCCGGGGCCGGGAGCCAGTGTGTTGTCCTTGATATTGAAATCACCGGCGGCTTCGCAATAAACACCGCTGAAGATGCGCGTCAAGTTCAACCCCACGGACTGGAGATGGTCCAGATACGCGACGTAGTCGAACGGGGCATTCATCACGGCCCCATAGTGCTCGCCCGAGGTGACCAGTATGGCCGGCTTGCCGCACCAGAACAAGTAGCGGGGATTTTCGGGATGGAGAGACAGGAAGTTTCCGGCTCCCATGGGGGCTTGCTTCTGCGCGGCGCGTTGGGACGCCGGCTCAAGCGCCTCTTTACCGTATGTGCCAGGTTTACCGGCCGTTTCTTCGGCTCCCAGTCCGGTGGTCAAAGCCAGGCTCAACAAGGTTGCGCCAATCCAGAAATCTGTTTTTATTATTTTAATACTAGTATTGATTACTAGTATTGATATATGTCAATATTATATATGAATTCCCAAAGCTCATCTTCCAACCTTCTTTCCGGGGATGGGCCGGCTCATTTGCCAAAAAACATTTTCCATTCCAAGGTCCGGGATGCAACGGGCAAGATGCGGATGGTGGCGGTTGCCGGCTGACTCACGGTTTCCGCCTTCTCGCCCGCGAAGGTGGCGTGCTTGATCTGGAAGCCATCTGGCAGATGCACGGTGAGCACATAAGGATCGCCGGCCACCACCGCGCTCCGGCCGGAGAGGATCAGGCTGCCCGCGTCCCAGCGTTCGTCAAGCAGGCTGACACCGCCCTGCGAAATGTGGCGCGTGGTCGAGATGACCCATGGATGCGAGCGCGCCTCGCGGATGGCGAAGACTTGGGGAGCAGCATTGGTGTTTTGCGCCGGGGCGCGGAAGGCGCCCCTGGACTTGCCCAGGAAGGCCTGCGTCCAGAACTCGAACACCACGTATTCGCGGCCGTCCGCCAATCCAAGGTCCGCAAACTTCACCTCTGTTTCCGGCGCGCCCTTCCCGTCCCAGTTGAACCGCGCCACCACGGACCAGTGCTCAAAGGGCCGGTCAATCTCCTGCAGCCACCAGACGCCGTTGCCGCCGCCATCGTAGAGCTGCCCCGGAACCGTGAACAGCACCGGCGCGCTCCGCTTCATGCCCTCGAGGCTGGCGTCGTCCTGGTAGATCTCCGCCTTGTCGCTGACCAGCAGCAGGCTCCCGGCCATGGCCACCACGCAGGGCCGTTGAACGGTATCGACGATCGCCTTTTCAGCGCCAAAGATCTTCGCCGTGGCCCGCCCGCCCTTCGTCCCGGGCAGGATGTCGCAATGGTCCGGGTCGCCGCGCCACACCACGCCATTGAGCGAGCTGTTCGCCAGCAGGGTGTTCCATTGGAATCCGTCGCTGCCGAGGCGGCAACCATCGGCCAGCCCGATCGAGGCCCGGCCCGGCCCCACGCCCCAGCAGGTGAGGATAAAGATGTTCGTTCCGAGTTCCTCCCGGGCCACCCGGTCCCACTCGCGCAGCGACTGTTCCGGAGTCGAACCGATCCGCTGGAAGTGGTCAGCGGCTGGTTTTTCCCGGTCGGAGTGGAGCATATCGCCGGCGCCATCGATCTTCACATAGTCCCAATCCTGCCGTTTGAGTTCGCGGAAGAGCGGACGGACCATGGCCGCCACCGCCTCCTGGCTGCGGGTGTTCAGAGTCCAGATCCCGTAGCTGCCCTGATAAATGGAACCGTCCGCTTTGGTCACGAACCACTCCGGGTGCTGCCTGCCAATGCCCGGCAGGTCGCGATCCACGTATGACCGGTAAACGCGATGGACCCAGATGCCGGGTTTCATGCCGCCAGCGCGGATCCTGCCGATCGCGTTCGCCGCGCCGCCCGGAAATTTCTTGGGATCCCATTCCAGGAAGGACCGCGGCCCGCCGGCGCCCCCGCAATAGCCGGCATCGAGCTGGAGATACTTGTAGCCGAAGTCAGGGAGTTTCTTGGCCGCGAACACGTCCACCAGCGAGTCGAGGACAGCCTGGCTGATGCCATCCCGGTAAGGCCACCAGGAGCAATAGCCAGTGACCGTGTCCCGCCACACCCGGTAGGTCCACGGCTCGAAGAACGCAAGCCCCCGGTGCTTTTGATGATAATACCGGGGCCGGAAGACCAGCTCCAAGCTGGCCCCGCGGCTCTCCCAGGCGAAGGTGATGGCCTGCTGGCTGGCCGCTTGCGGATGGATGCGTGTGGCTCCATCGTCCGGGCCTACGAGCACCCAGTCCCAGTGGCGATCATACACCGCGTGGTTGCGCCGATTGTGGCTGAGCCCGACACTGTTGCGGACCAGCGGGAATCGTTTCTGGGCGGCGCCGCTGGTTTCGGCGGGAAAGGCCTCCTCGCTGCCGGTGACCGTTCCGCGCAGGACGACCTTGGCGCCTTCCGCCGGCCTGGCCATGGCCAGCTTGAGGCGTTGCTCCACCTTCTCGCCACTGGTTTCCGCTGGCTCGAGCTTGATCCCGACTCCGGTCAATACACGCCCGGCCGCATCCTCGGCCAGCACCGTGGCGTCCAGGATCACGCCCCCATGGTATCGGAGGCGCAGATGCCCGGTCCCGGCCCCCCACTCGATGGCCGCCGGCGCGTTGGGTGGCGGCTTGAAAAGGGCCGGGGCCGCAGCTCGGGCGGTGCTGGCCATCGCAATGACCGCCTGAGTGCCGGCGAGAAAAATCGCAAAGGCGTTTTTGAACGTGATCAGGGGGAGGCATCCGCCCGGGTATCGCGCGGCATTGTGGATCCAGCTCATGGCTTGAGGTGATACCCCGCAAACTCGATGAACTTCTGCCAGTCGAACGGCTCGATGGAATGCCCTCCTTCACGGAGGTGATAGCCAACCTCGGATTTTATGATCGCCTGGCCAACCGGAGGCGAAGCCTCGGATTCGAGCCCCCTTTTCCCAAGCAGCTTATACACCTCGCTCGCGTGATAGGCCGAAAGGTACTCCCCGCGCGCGTCCGCCCACTGGTCCTCCACCCCGCTCATGACATAGACCGGCCGCGGCGCGATGCAGGCCAGCAGCATGTGCTGGTCCACCGGCAGATCGTCCTCGTTGCCGGCATATTTCACGGCGTTGCGGCACAACCAGTAGGGAAACCGGGTGACCATCTTCTCGAGGGTTTCCCCATACTTCCGCCGGCTCAACGCGGCCCCGGGATGGCCCGATTGCGCCGAGATGGCCAGCGCGAACCGCTGGTCCATGGCTGCGGCCCACAAGGCCGCCTTGCCGCACTTTGAATGCCCCATGATCGCCACGCGCCGGGCGTCAAGGTCCGGGTCGGTTTCCAGGTAATCCATCGCCCGCGAGGCGCCCCAGGCGATGGCCGAGATCACCCCCCACTCGTAAGCCTTGGGAAAGCTCTGGCCGGTGCGATAGAAGAGCGGGTGGATGCCCTGGAGGAACTCCACCTCGTTGTGGCGGACCAAATCCCCCTGGTGCACCACCACGAACCCGAAACCGCGCTGGAGGAACTCGCCCAGCGGGAGGCCGTTGCGGAGGTATCCCGGGCGGTCGGGATGGGCATCGTGGCCGGTGTCGCGCGTGTTGCCGAAGCTCTGCAGCAGGAAGGCGGGGGCGGGCTTTGCCGCGCCGTTGGGTGAGAACACCAGCACCAGCATCTCCGCCGTGCCTTTGGCGTTCTCGAACCGGATGCGCACCTCCTTGCGGGTGGCGCGGCCGCTCATGAATTCCCGGTTGGTCTTCACCACGGTGAACGTCGTGCGGAGGGGAGATTCCGGCGCCGGCACCACCCCGTAAACCAGGTTGCCAAACAACGACATGATTTGGGGGCGGCGCACCCGGAACCACTCGTCGGCCGTGGTGATCGGCTTGCCCTCCGCTGACACCAGCAAAGAGGGCAGGTCATAGGCCGGCACCCGCGCTTCATCGTATATGACGTCTTTGTCGTGATACTTCGGTTCGTCGGTGAAACCGTTGTTCAGGAAGATTGCGGCGCCAAGGATGATCAATAGGCAGATCCTCATAAACCGTGAGAGCTAAAACCGATGGTTAAAACGGCAGGGATTCTTCAGCTAAATCCGGATAAACCCCATGGTGGGGTTCATGGTTTGACTCGTTTTTGCGCGAGCAGCCATTTATATAATTCAGGATTATTGTAGGTTTCCGTCCAGCTATCATGCTGGGCTTCCGGGTAAACCGTGAATTTCACGTTGCCGCCCGCTACCTTGAGGGCATTGACCATCGCTTCGGATTGCCGGAGGGGCACGGTGCCATCTTTGGCGCCGTGGAAAACCCAGGCCGGAATGTTTTTCAAGCGCGGAGCATCGGCCGGATTGCCGCCGCCGCAAATCGGCACCATGGCCGCGAATTTTTCCGGATGGGCCGCCGCCAGCGCCCAGGTGCCGTAACCGCCCATGCTCAAGCCAGTGAGGTAAACGCGGTCCGGATCGATCCGGTGCTGGCTGATGATTTCATCCAGCAGGGAATTCAAGGTATCCACATTCCATCCGCGAACCGGCGCCTGGGGAGAAACCGCCACAAACGGGAAATCCTTTTTCGCCTCCACCACCTTGGGGATTCCATGGACCTTTACTTTGGCCAGATCGCTGCCGGTCTCCCCCGCACCGTGCAGGAACAGCACCAGCGGCCATTTCTGGCCCGAATCCTGGTAACCGGGCGGCAGGTAGAGCAGGTATTTGAGCTGGACTTTGACGCTGATGGTTTTTTCAAAAGCCTTTTCCTGCTGGACGGAATCGGCCTGGGCCAATTGGCAAAGGCCGGCCGCACCCAAAGCGGCCAGGCTTAAGCAAAGGATCTTTGTATTCATACGTGGGAGTCAGGTTAGTGTGATCCTTTCCCGCCCGCAATCCGGATTCCCACCCCAAAATCCGCCATGGATACGATCAGCCCACTTGGAAACAGATCGTCCCGGACTGGCCGCGTTTCAGCTCGAAATCCCGGGTGTGCTGCGCGCCGCCGGGCAGCTGCACCGTGACCTGGTGCCCGCCGTAAAACACGCGGCCGGACCATTGGCCGGCACCATCGGCGCGGCCGCTGGCCTGGGTCCACCACTGGCCCTGGATCAGGGCGGCCATTTTCTCATAAACCGGTTTGGGGGACATATCTTTACGCACCCAGCCCGCCGGCGCTCCCTGCCACGCGCCTTGGTCGGAGAAATCCCACCAGGTGATGGCCTCCACCGCCGGGTGGGCAAAAAGCATCTGGTAAAATTTCGGCACGTATTCGGCCTGGATCCGTTCCCCCTCGGCGTTGGTGGAACCCCATTGGTCCTGGTTCGCTCGCGGGCCGCTGACTATGGTGGTCTCGGTGAAATGGAGCGGCACCTGGAAATCGCCATAGGCATCGCAGGTTTTCCAGATGCGCCCCAGCGGCCAGCCGCCGGAATGCATGTGGCTTTGGATGCCGACCGCATCGAAGAGCGGCTTTCCTTCCGCGCTCAAGGCCTCAAGGATCTGGTGATAGGGCGGGTCGGTGCGGTAATCATTCACCAGCAGCGTGGCGGCGGGGTTGGCCTCCCGGGCGATCTGGAGATGTTGCCGGACATAGGGGACCGCCCCGCGGGCCATCGCCCATTCCCCCGTGCGGGTCTTGAAACGGCCCAGGTGGGTAGGCTCATTCACCACATCCCAAAGGTCGATACGGCCTTTGAACCGGGCAACTATTTCGCGCACACGGGCATGCGACAGCTTTTCGATTTCATCAATCTCCCGCGGCAGCCAGGACGGATCGGCGAAATCCCATACCAGGGGATGCCCCTTGCAGACAATGCCGTGCCGCCGGCAAAATTCCACCGCCCGCCCGGTGTAATCGTATTCCGGCGCTCCCTTCCGGCGCTCGTAAGCCACCCAATAAAACCCCAGCGTGCAAAAGTTGAAGATCGCGGCGAAACGCCGCCGGTAGGCCTCCTCCAATTCAGGATCACGCAGGCGGTCAAAGTTGAAGAAGTTGCAGCCGAACCGGAAATCATGCCGGATTTGCCGGACCTGGATTTGCGCCTCCGGCACCGGCTTGCCGGCCCGGTCCTGAACCAGCACCGAAAGCGTTCCCTGGCGATGCTTTTCAATGCGTTCGGCGGCCTGGCCCAACAGGCCCTCCTCGGCGGCCTGGCGGGTGGATTCCGCGCCGCGCACGGGAACCTGCATCAGCCAGAGCGTGGCGCCGGCTGCCGTTTTCAGGAAGTTTCGTCGTTTCATGATTCAGTGGGTTGGGTTTCCGGGTTCATGGCATTGGGTCGGCATGGGGGAATTGCCAGCCGCCATGCTTATTCCGGCTCAGGTGGCTGGCAAAACAACTTTAAGCGCCGAGTGCAGCGGTTCCCCGAGAAATCGCTGCGCGAGGCTTGTGAAACGCTGGGTTTCGTCGGTCACAAACGCTTCGAGCCTTCCGTGGCGGCGGCGCTTTTTGCACAACAAGCCGTTCTGTTCCAGGCTCTCGCGGGCGTAGATCGCGCAGCGCTCAGCGCTGTCCACCAAGGTCACCGATTTGCCGACGATCCGGCGGATGGCCGATTTCAGCAGCGGGAAATGGGTGCAAGCCAGGATCAAGGTGTCGATGCGCTGCCGCAGCAGCGGCTGGAGGTAATCCTCCAGGATGATGCGGGTCACCCGGTGGTTCATCCAGCCCTCCTCCACCAGGGGCACCAGCAACGGGCAGGCCCGCGCGAAAACCCGCGCGCCGGGCCGCCGGGCTTTGATGGATCGGTTATAGCACATGCTGCGGATGGTGGCGTTGGTGCCAATGACGCCGATCCGGTTGTTGCGGGTTACGCTCAAGGCCGTCTCCACGCCCGGCATGATCACCCCCAAAATGGGCAGATCATATTTTTTAATCAACGTGGGCAGCGCCCAGGCCGACACCGTGCTGCAGCCCACCACCACCGCCTTTACCTGTTGGTGCAGCAAAAATTCAATGTCCTCACCGGAGAAACGCACAATCGTGCTTGGGGATTTGGTGCCATACGGCACCCGCGCGGTATCACCCAGATACACAATATCCTCGTGCGGCAGGGTGCGCCGGATCTGACGGACCACCGTCAAACCACCCACTCCGCTGTCGAAAATCCCAATGGGCAATTCCGAATTATGCAAACGAGCGATATCTTCGGCCAGCATGCGGTATTTGTCTCAAAAAACGGCGCCGCATCCAACCTAAATATTTAAGTGGATGGAATCCAGGCTTCCGCGTAGAGTCATTTCATAATTCGGACCCATATGAAAAACTATCTGCGCAAGCATTTTGGACTCCGCCGTAATCGATCATTACCCGAAGGTTTCCGGGCGGGGATTGGCTGGCTGGCCCTGGCCTTGTTGCTGGCCCCAAGCATCCCCTCCATAATGTCCGCCCAATCCCCGGACCAGGCGCGCCCCCGGGCGCTGCGGTTCGAGGCCGCCTCCGTCGAGGCCGCCCGCAAGTGGCAGGACCAAAGCCGCGAAAAGTTGTTTGCCCTGATGATGGGCGGCCAAAAGCCGGCCGCGCTGCCCCTGGCGCCCGAGGTTGTCAAAACGGAAACTGCGCCCGGGGGATCGGTCATCGAAGAACTGACCCTGCAAAGCCTGCCGGATCGGCGATTGCGGGCCTGGCTGGCGCTGCCTGCCGACCGCAGCCGAAAACTGCCCGCGGTGCTGGCTTTGCATGGCCACGGCGGCACTGGATCCATGGTGGTCAAAGGGGAGAGCCTGTATTGGTACGGCCCGCGTTTGGTGGAGATGGGCTACGCGGTCATCTCCCCGAACATCGGCTCGCACAACCTGCAGCACACCAATTGGACGCTCATGGGCGAAAGAACCTGGGATGCGCTGCGGTGCCTGGATTACCTGGCCACCCGCCCGGAAATCGACGCCCGCCGGCTGGCTGTTTGCGGCCTTTCCCTCGGTGGCGAAACCACCATGTATGTCGCCGCGCTGGATGAACGGGTCAAGGCGGTATGCAGCAGTGGCTGGCTGACCACCATTGGGAATATGAAGCAAGGCCATTGTCCTTGCTGGAATTTCCCGGGGCTGGAGCAGCATTTTGATTTTGCCGACATTTTCTCCTGCATCGCGCCGCGGCCCTTGGTTTGTGAAATCGGCGAATTGGAGCGGGCGCCCGGCGGCTTTCCCGTGCCCATCGCCCGCCAGGCGTTCAGCGAGATTCAGCCGGCCTACCGCGTCTGGGGAGCCGAATCCGGCCTGGCCCTGGACATCCACTCCGGGGGCCACGTGTTTTTGGGCCGCCAATTCTGGCCCGCCCTGAAGAATACGCTGGACCAGGTCAAATAAGCGGAACCGGTGGCCCCAACCCAGGCCGCCACCCCGCGCTTGCCCGGTGCCCGGCGGTCGATATAGTTCCGGCAGATGAGAATACCGAACTGGTTCATAGGTGAATTTGCGGGCACGTTCCTGCTGGTCTTTTTTGGCTGCGGCAGCATCTGCACGGCCATCACTACCGGCGCCCAGGTGGGCATCTTCCAGGTGGCCATCGTCTGGGGCATGGGCATTGCCACCGCCATTTATCTGGCCTCCGCCTTGAGTGGAGCCCATCTCAATCCGGCGGTCACGGCGGGCCTCGCCGTCTGGGCCGGCTTCCCCAAAGGCCGCGCCCTGAAATACGTGGCGGCGCAAATGCTGGGCGCCTTCGTGGCCGCGGCGGTGCTCTATTTCCTCTACGGCAACGCCATCGCCGCCTTTGAAAAACTCAGCCGGATCTACCGGGGCGCCCCCGGCAGCGAGGCCAGCGCCATGATGTTCACCGGCTTTTTCCCCAACCCGGGCGGCCGCCCATTGCTGCTGGAGACGCGGGCGCTGATGTCCCCTTCCGCCGCCTTCGGCGTGGAACTGATCGGCGCCGCCATTCTCGTGCTGGTCATCATGGGCTCGACCGATGAACGGAACCAGGGCCGCCCCCAAATCTTGACCGCGGCGACCATCGGCTTGACTTACACCAGCTTGATTTCCCTGTTCGCCCCTTTGACCCTCGCCTGCTTCAATCCTGCGCGCGACCTGGCGCCCCGGATTTTTACCGCCCTGGCTGGATGGGGCGCGGTTCCCTTCCGCGTCAACGGGCTGGGCTGGCTCACGGTTTACATCCTGGCGCCGGTCCTCGGCGGGATCCTGGGCGGCGGCATTTACCAGCTTTTCTTCCGGCCCGCGTATGCGAATCGTCAAAACCAACGGTAAAACATGGATATGAAACGACGCGAATTCCTCAAAGGCGGCGCGGGGGCGGCCGCCGCCTGGCTTGCCCTGCCCGCGGCCGGCCGGGCGCCGGCCCAAGCCCAAACCGCCACCCCTCCCATCGAGGCCCCCCTTAAAACCACTTGGTACCCCTTTACGGGCCACCCGGATGCCGATACCTGCTGGTCGCTGTCGGTCGGCCCCGATGGGCGGATCTACGCCGCCGCCTGCGCGGAATCGGTCCCGGGCGGGGTCGTGAAAGTGGCCCGATACAACGAATCCACCGATGCCTTGGACTATCTCTTTTCCCTCGGCGAGATGGTCAATGATCCGGGTGATTCCGGCCGGGCCACCCAGTGCAAGATCCATTACAGCTTCGCCCCCTCGCTGGAGGATGGCATCCTGTATATGGCCACTCATTTGTCCGGCCCGCCGATCGACCAGCCCGCCTATTCGCCCTGGCTTTCGTGGCACGATCCCAAGCGATGTTTCCGGGGCAGCGCCTTGCTGGCCTACGACACCCGGAAAGACCAGGTGCGGTGGTGGGACACCATGATCCCCAAGGAAGGCTGCCGCTGCCTCCTGCACGATGAAAGCCGCCACCGGCTGTACTCCCTGAGCTATCCCCGGGATCATTTCATCATTTACGACACTCAAAAACGCACCCGCCGCGACCTGGGCCGCATCGGCTCCATCAATGCCCAGACCTTGTTCCTCGACCGCCAGCACCGGGTGTGGACCACCGACGACTACGGGCATCTGGTCGGCTACGATCCGGAAAAAGACCGGCTGGAGCGCTCCCCCTTTGTCCTGCCCCACGATCCCGAATTCCAAACCGGCTGGCACAGCGTTTTCTATGACGTGGCTCCCGCCCCGGATGGGGAAAGCGTTTACGCAGTCACCTGGATCGCCGCCCCGCGGCTCATGCGCATCTGGCTCAATGAAAAAGGCTGGCCCAAGGTGGAAGACCTCGGCCCGGCCACCCAAAAACGGGATCCCACCATCCCGATGGATACGTTCAAAGACCATTGCGGGGGCCTGGTGTTTGGCGGGGATGGCCAGCTGTATTATGTGGCATCCCGCTGGCCTGACCCGGTCTATCACCCCATGCCGCCGGGCAGTGCCGAACGGGAAGGCGTGGTATGGCGGCTGGATCCGAAAACGCTCGAAAGGCGGGAAGTGGCGGTGCTCAAGCACCCGGCGAGCCCGGCGCAATACGTCTCCCGCGGTGCTGTGGACCACCACGGGGATCTGTTTTTTGGAGTCGTCGGAACCCGGCCGGTGGGGGTGTTCAAGGTGCACCTGCCCGCCGCCCGCAAACGCAACAATGCCCACCTGCCAATCCGGATGTGGGGATGAGGTGCCTTATGAGCGAACCGAAAAAAGCCAGATATGACCTGAACTCCCCGGAGTCGAGGGCCCTGATCGATGAGATCGTGCATGGCACCTTCATGAAGGAGGGGACCATGGCCGCGTTCCCCACCTGCTTTCCGGGCGCCAGCGTTCCGATCCCGGCCGATGAAAGCAAAATCACCTGCCTGGACATCACCAGCGACGGCATTGTTTACGGCGGCACCAGTGGCCGCGCGGCCCATGTCTTCGTGGGCATGTTCCACGGCGCCACCGGGGTGGTGTTCGATCGCGGAGTGGTGGCTGGCGCCACCCATTGTGTGGCCGTGTGCTGCGGGAAAAACCAGTTTGCCGCCTTCCTTAATGGCCCTCGCGGTGGGCAAATCGCCGCCGGGCCACTCTCCGGCCTGCCTTTCGACCTCATCCAGGAATGGGGTTTTGGGCGTCCTCCCTATCAAGCGCTGGGAACCGTTGACAACGAACCGCTGGTGCATGCCGTCGCGGCAGAATCGAAAACTCTGATGGCCGGCATCACCACCAACCACCTGTTCACAGTGGATCCGGACCGCGGCACGATCGCCGTGGTCGCCGAATTGCCAGGCCAGGGCCGCCTGGCCGCAGGCTTCAAGAACTGTATTTGGGGTCAGGACGGTGCCGGCCACCTGTGGCGTTACGATGCCGCTTCCAAAATTCTCCAGCGCCGGGCGGTTCCCCAGCCGCCAGGAGACTGGAGCCAGGTGCCGGTGACCTGGGCCAGGGATCCACACCGCCGGCTGCTTTATACGGCAAATGCCAGCGGCGACCTCTTCAGCTTCGACGAAGAACGGGGTTTCAGCCCGGCGCTGGGCCGGACCCTGCTGGCGCCCGCTGGCCCCATGGCCGTGACCCATGACGGCCGGTTGTTCGGCTTCTGTGGAGCGGATTTGGCCAAGATGTTCTGCTACGATCCAGCCACCCGCCAAACCGCAAACCTGGGCGTCGCCCTGTCGGTCCTGGAACGGCGCCGCTACGGCTACGTCTTTGGCGATGCGGTTACCGGCCGCGATGGGCAGATCTATTTTGGGGAGAATGACGACCTCGGGCATCTTTGGCTGTATTTCCCCAAGATTCTGCCATCCAGGGTGGTTTGACAGCACGGAGTGGCCCCCATAACCGGCCGTCTCCGGGAAATCAAACCAGGGCAGCCTGGCTGGTGATACGGACCGCCTGGGCTTGCGCCTGCAGGGCAAGCTCGGCAGCCAGGAAGGCATGTCGCTGGGACATGGCCAGTTCGGTGCGGTTCAAGCAATCCCGGATCAATTGCCCGAAATAGGGGAAGCCAACCTGGCCATTCACCGCCCAATGGTGTTCCCCGGCGTGGTCCACCAGATACACATGGTCGCCTTGGGCATCCCGGGCCAGGTCGAGGTATTTGCGCAATTCGAGCGTGCCGTCAGTGCCGAGGATCATGGCCCGGCAATCGCCCCAGCAGCTGGCCCCTTGGGGGGTGAACCAATCCACCCGGAAATAGAAGGTGGCGCCATTGCCGGCCAGCAGGGTGGCATCGCCGAAATCCTGGAATTCGGGGTGTTCCGGGTTGTTATAATTGGCGACCTTGCTGTGCAGCACCCGGGCCTCGCTGGCGCCGGCAAAGTGCAGGAATTGTTCGATCTGGTGGCTGCCGATGTCCGCCAGGATGCCCCCGTACTGCCGGGGATCCCAAAACCAATCCGGCCGGGTTGGGGCGTTGAGCCGGTGCGGCCCCAAGCCGATGACCTGCAGCACCCGCCCCAAGGCGCCTTGCTGGATCAACTGGCCGGCATACACCGCCGCTTCCACGTGCAACCGTTCGGAATAATAAACCGCATATTTCCGTCCGGTGGCAGCCGCTTTCTGCCGGGCCGCCGCCAACTGCTCCAGCGAGGTGAAAGGCGGTTTGTCCGCGAAGAAATCCTTGCCGTGGTCCATCGCGCGCAAGCCGATCGGCGCGCGCTGGCAGGGAATGGCCGCGCTGGCCACCAGCTTCACCCGCGGATTCTCCAGGATTTCAGCTTCCGTTCCGGCTGCCTTCACTTCCGGGTAGGTTTTGCGGAAGGCTGCGACCTTCGCGGGGTCCGGATCAAACACCCACTCCAGGGTGCCCCCGGCCTCGCGCAAGCCATTGCACATGCCATAAATGTGGCCGTGGTCCAATCCGATGGCCGCGAAGGGGAACTCGCCCGGGGCGCAAACCGGCCGGGCTTTGCCTTGCGGCGCGTAATTCATGCCGTCAGTTTTTTGCATGGGGATCAACGGCCGTAATTGCGGCCCAGGGTAATCTCGTTGCTGGCAAAATTCTCGATGCTCCGCGTCTTTTCATGGAAATGGCGGGCCTGCTTGAGAATGCCTTCGCTGGTGTAAAACGGCGCGTCAGCCGGCAGAGGCAGTTCCACGGTTCCCCCCAGGTGGGCGGATTGGTAAATAGCGGTGATCAGCTCCAGGGTTTGCCGGCCCTGCCGCCCGGTGACCAGCAAGGATTCCCGGCCCTGGATGGCCGCCAGGAAGTTGGCGATCTGCCCGTCATGCCCCTCCGCGGCCAGGGCGGGAAGCTGGTCATAAAATTGTTGGATTTCAGCCACCAGCCCCGCATGGTCCTCCGGGAATCCATTGTCCCTTTGCCGGGCCGCTTTGACCTGCCAGGGCACGGCCACTTTGGCATGCTCGCATTGGAAGGCCAGCTGCTGCTCCTCGCCGTGGTGCACCAGCGAGGCGGTGGCCTGCCCCACCGCGCCATCGGGATAAACCAGGATGGCGGTGGAAAAATCCTCCACCTCCGAGTTCGCGTGGCACAGATTCGCCGTCACCGCCTGCAGCCGGGCCGGCATGCCCATCATCCACTGGAACAGGTCCAGGTGATGGACCGCGTGGTTCATGGTGCAGCCACCCCCTTCCTTGGCCCAGGTTCCCCGCCACCAGAGGTCGTAATATTTTTCACCGCGCCACCAGTATGAATCCACCTGGGCGTGCCGGATGCGGCCAGCCAACCCCGATTCCAGCACTTGCTTCAGCTTCATCATCGGGGTTTTGAACCGGTTTTGAGCCACCACGGATAGCTGGCATCCGGCCGTTTCCGCGGCCGCGAGCATGTCGTCGCATTCCTGCAGAGAGGTGGCCATCGGCTTCTCCACCAGCACATGCTTCCCGGCCCGCAGCAGATCCACCGTGGCGCCAGCGTGCCCGAATGGCGGCAGGCAGACGGAGACCGCGTCAAAATCCACCGTGTCCAGCAAGGCTTGGTGGCTGCCGCAAACCACAGCCTCCAGTTGATGCCTGGCGGCTTTTTCGGCCGCCTTTTCGGGATATAAATCGGCCACCGCCACGATGCGGCACTGGTCCTTCAGTTTCTGGTAGGCCTGGATATGGCTGTCCGCTACGGCTCCCGCGCCCAGAATGGCGATTTTAAGCATGTTGCTCCTCCGCTTGCCTGGCCGCGCTGGCCAAGGCCGCCACGTTTTCCCCGGGGGTTCCGGGTGAAGTGCCGCCCCCGGCTGACAATATCAAACCCCGCCGGGAAGGATGCGTCCGCAGACATTCGGCGGCGGCGTGGGTCACCTGTTGCGGCGTGCCACGCACCAAAACCTCCAGCGGCGGAACATTGCCCAGCAGGCAGATATCCGGCCCCGCCAGCTCCCGCACTTTCGGCAATGGCTGCAAATGGGTGAAATTAAAAATGTGGATGCCCAGGTCTTTCAAAAACCGGAAGGAAACCGGATTGTCCGTGTCGTTGTGGAAAATCTTCACGGCCCGGGGATAGGCGTCGAATATCTCCTTCAAGCAGGGATGGGCAAAAGCCTGATAATCCTTTGGGGAAAGAAAACCGGCCAGGTCATCCAGCATGAGCACCCCTTCCACGCCAGAGAGCGCTTCCGCCTGGGCATCCAGCCAATCCTTGACCAGGGTGGTGGTGGTCCGCAGCAGGCGCTGGGTGGCGGCAGGCTCCGTCTTCAGCCCGAGCAGAAAATTGCTCACCCCCAGCAGGTGCGCGGCCACCGTCAGCGGGCCGCGGGCCGCCACGATTTTGATCACCTGACCGGCATCTTTCACGCGCGGCTCCAGGTGCCGGTAGTAGTTCAGGATCACCGGCATCAGCCCATCGGTGCGCGGATTGGGCTGGCTGAGGTCCGGGATTTCCTCCACCGCGGACCACATCGCATGCGCGGAAGGGGTTTTGTAGGTGTAAAAACTGATCCGGCTCCCGAAGGCGCTCGGCTCCGCGCACATCCCCATCTCCACCCAGAATCCAGGCAGGAAGATGATCCCGGGGAAAGCCTGTTCCACCTGGAGGTTGGCCTTCAGCCAGACCTCCGGCAGAGTCAGGTAGTCGAGGGTGGAGATCCCCAGGCAGCCCGGGATCCAGGGGCTGTCCACGATCAGCGCGGTGGGAGTTTGCGGAAAGCTCTCCAGCCGCGCGCTTCGCTGAATGATGTCCCACTGGGCCGGAGTCATGCGAGGTGTGTCACTTGGCCTTCACCTGGGTCCAGATCTCATCGTAAAGCTTGGCCTGGCGGCCTGGATCTTTGAGGAATTCCAGCTTGGCGAGGATTTCCGGCGTGGGATAGATGGCCGTATTTTTCAAATCCTCGGGCGTTATGAGCGGCTTGGCGGCCTTGTTCGGCGTCGCGTATTGGTTGAAGTTGGAAAGCTTGGCCCCAACCTCCGCGTCGAGGATGAAATTGATGAACTTCTCGGCCAGATCCCGGTGTGGCGCCTTGGCCAGCACCACCATGCTGTCCACCCAGATTTCGCTGCCTTCCTTCGGCACGAAGAAATAGGTGTCTTTGTCTTCCTTGGCGCCGCGGGCAGCATCGCCATTATAAACAATGGCCGCCATCGCCCCTTTGGCCAGCACCTTGTTTTTGCCCCCCACCCCGCTCTCGAATCCGAGCGATCTTTTCTTGGCGTTAAGGAGCAGATCCCGTGCCTGCTTGAGCTGTTTGGGATCGGTCGAGTTCAAGCTGTACCCGAGGTATTTCAACGCCGCGCCGATGGAATCCCGGTGGCTGTCGATCATCACGAACGAGCCCGCTTGCTGCTTCGGATCGAACAGGATGCCCCACGTTTCCGCCACCGGCTTGTCCTTGGGCTGGCGGACGTAGATGCCCATCGTGCCCCATTGGTAAGCCGCGGTGTAGCGGTTGCCCGGATCGTAAACCGGGTTGTAAAAACGCTCCTCCAGGTTCTTCAGGTTCGGGATATTCTGATGCCGCAGCGGCGCCAGCAACTTCAAGCTGACCATGGCGCCGATGACTTGCTCGGGCGGCACCACCACGTCATACAATCCCGCGCCGCCGCCCTGGATTTTGGCGAGCATGGCTGATTCGTCCTCGAAAACGTCGATGGTGACCTTGCAATCGAACTTTTTCTCGAAATCCTTCACGATCTCGGGGTCGATATACTCACTCCAGATATAAAGGTTCAATTTGCTGGCTTGCGCCCATGTCGAAACGGCGGTCCCCAAGACCATCCCCAGCAACCATAATTTCTTGAACATATTGATTCTGCTATTGTTTTGCGCGTTGCATCAACGTGATCAGCACGGTCCCCACCACGGAAACCAGTATGATCAGGGTGGACAACGCATTAATGTCGGGTGTAATACCACGCTTGACCGAGGAGTAAATCAAAATCGGCAGGGTGGTCGATCCCGGCCCCGAGGTGAAAAAGCTCACCACGAAATCGTCCAGGCTCAAGGTGAAGGCGAGCATGCCCCCCGCCGCCACTCCCGGCAGGATCAAGGGGAAGGTCACCCGCCAAAAAGTCTGCCAGGGGGTGGCCCCCAAATCGCGTGCCGCCTCCTCCAGCGCCGGATCCAGGCCAAAGAGCCGGGAACGCACCACGATGGCCACAAAAGGGATTTGGAACGTCACGTGGGAAATCACCATGGTCGTCAGCCCCAGGTTGAACAAGCCAGCCAAATCCCTCAGCAAGGCGTAAAACAGCAGCATGGCCACCGCCATCACGATGTCCGGGATGACCACTGGCACATAGAGCAGCCAGCTCGCCAGCCGCTTGGCCGGGAACCAATACCGGTTGAGGCCCATCGCCAGCATGGTCCCCAGCACGGTGGAGAGCACCGTGCTCGCCACCGCCAGCACCAGCGTGTTCTCGGCCGCCGAAAGCGCCTGGGGGTTGTTCCACAGCGTGCTGTACCATTTGGCCGTGAATCCGCGCCAGCCGGAACCGTAGCGGGCGGTATTGAAGGAATAGACGATCACCACCACGATCGGCGCGTAAAGAAAGGTGTAAAGCCCCCCCGACAACAGCGTCAGCAGCCAATGGCCCCGGGTCATAGGATCATCCCGTCCCCCCGCTTCGCATCGAGCCGGTAAAAGAGCCACAGGCCCAGCATCACGATGATCACCGCCAGCAGCGTGATGGCCGCCCCGAATGGCCAATCCCGGCTGGGGCCGAATTGCTGCTGGATCGCATTGCCCAGGAGCATGGTTTTGGATCCGCCCAGCAAATCCGGTATCACAAACGTGCCCATGGCCGGGATGAAGGTTAAAATACAGCCGGCTGCCACCCCCGGTTTGACCTGGGGCAGGACGGCGTGCTGGAATACCCGCCAGCCATTGGCGCCCAAATCCATCGCCGCCTCCACAATGGACCAATCCATTTTTTCGACCGACGCATAGAGCGGCAGCACGAGGAACGGCAGGAAATCGCACACCATGCCGGTATAGACCGCCAGGGTTCCCGGGTATAGCGCCTGACCAGCACTTGTCAACCCAACCCAGGCGGCGGCCCGGGCCAGCCAGCCGTCACCGGCCAGCAGGATTTGCCAGGCGTAGGTGCGGATCAATAAATTGGTCCAGAGCGGGATGATCACCAGGGTCAAAGCCAGGTTTTTGAAGGGGGAGCGCAGGCCCGCGATAAAAAAGGTGAGCGGAAACGCCATCACCAGGCAAATGGCCGTGGTGGCCAGCCCCAGCACCAGGCTGCGCAGGATGATGGTGGGATACATGGGATCAAATCCCAGCTCGCCGAAACCGGCAAACCGCTGGAAATTTTCCCAGGTGAACGTGAAACTGATTTCTCCGGCGGCGCCCCGGGACAGGACGCTGATGCCCACCATGAACAGCAGCGGCAGGAACAGGAATATCACCACCCAGAGAAGCCCGGGGCCGCTGAGCATGGCCGACCGCCGGAGATGGTCACGGCGCGTCAACCGTTCGCCAAACAGCACCTCGGCGGGACGCTCTCCATGTTCATTATGCGCCGCCACCTAATCCTCCAGGATGATGATGCCGTCGGCGGGCAGTTTCAACGTGACTTCCTGGCCAATCCGGAACGCTTGGTGCTGGCCGCTGGAATTGAGCGAACAGGTTTTGCACATCCACTCGCCCACCTTCACCAGGCAGGTGGTCTCCGCCCCGCTGTAGATCAGATCCTGGATCAAGCCGCGCACGCCATTTTCGGGCGGGTGGCCATTCAACGGCAGGAGCTGGACTTTTTCCGGCCGGATGGCCAGCGTCAGCCGCTTCTGATGGGAACCCAGCGGGGCGGGATGGTTCAGGCACACCCGCAGGTGGCCCACCGTGGTCTGCACCATGGCCTCGCACGCGGAATCGGAGCTGGCGCACAAGTTGCCCTCCAGCAGGTTGCACGAGCCCAAAAACTGGGCCACATACCGGGAGCGCGGCTGCTCATACAGCTGGCGGGAGGCATCCAATTGCTCGATGCGCCCGTGGTTCATCACCGCGATCCGGTCGCTCATGGCCAGCGCCTCATCCTGGTCGTGCGTCACGTAGAGGAACGTGATGCCCAGCCGCCGCTGCAGCCGGTGCAGCTCCTCCTGCAGCTGTTTCCTCAATTTCAGATCCAGCGCGCCCAGCGGTTCATCCAGCAATAATACCTGGGGCTCGTTCACAATCGCCCGCGCCAGCGCCACGCGCTGCTTCTGCCCGCCCGAGAGCTGGGACGGTTTGCGGTACGCCAGCGGCAGGATCTGCACCATCTCCATCACGCGGTCGATCCGGGTGGCCTGCGCGGCGGCGGGCACTTTCTTCATGCGCAGCCCGAAGGCGATGTTATCCCAGACGCTCAGGTGCGGGAACAGGGCGTAAGACTGGAAAACGGTATTCACCGGGCGCAGGTGGGCGGGGATGTCCGCCATATCCTGCCCGCCGATCCGCACCGTTCCCTGGTCCGGGTAATCCAGGCCGGCGACAATCCTCAACAAGGTGGTTTTGCCGCAGCCGGACGGCCCCAGCAGCGAAAAAAACTCGCCGCGCCGGACCGCCAGATCCACGTGGTTCAGCGCCCGCACCTCGCCAAAATGGCGGGATATGCCGGTCAATTCAATCGCGGTGGCGGGCGGAGTTGCCGCCTCCGTCACCACCGCTGAACTTTCTGTTTTCGCACTGATTTCCACAGCCATGCAGATTTAGCAGACTGCCACTGCAAAACCACTAAAAACTGACACCAGTTATTTGACGGTCGCAGGTGGCTGGGATTGTTGGGCCTTCCGCAAGCGGCAAAAACCGGCATTTACTGCCTTCTGCCCACTTGACTCCCGAACCCGTTAAAATTACAGTGGGCATCCTGAGCGGTGGCCATAGCTCAATGGTAGAGCTCCAGATTGTGGTTCTGGTTGTTGCGGGTTCGATCCCCGTTGGCCACCCCATCCTTATCCCCCTGAACATCAAGCACTTGCAAAGAAAACAGCCTTCCCCTTGTTTTATAATTTGACACTTATTTGACAATAAATTACCTTATCTTCGTGAAAACACCCACAAAGTTTCCAGTCATCGTCAAAGAAGGATTCGTGCGCGTGCGCATCTACCGGATCAAGCGCCCCGGCGGAGAATTTACTTTTTCTGTCGATTATCGCGTTGGCGGCGAGCGCCACCGGACGGCCTTCGTGGATTATGCGCGGGCCAGGCTGGAGGCGGAGCAGGCCGCCAAGCGGCTGGCCATCGGGGACGCCGCCGCGCTGAACCTTTCAGCGCTTGATGCGGCAATCTACGGACGGGCGCTCGAGATCACAAAACCGTTCGGAATCCGGCTCGATGCGCTGGCGGAGAAATTCGCGGAGGCGGCCCAGGAGGTTGGCCACGAATTCGTGGTGGCGGCCGCCAAAGAATACGCCAAACGCCACCCCAAAGATATGCCCAGGAAAACCGTTGCCGAAGTGGTCGAGGAATTGCTCGCCGCCAAAACTGCCGCCCAGCGCAGTGCGCGGCATGTCCAGGATTTGCACTACCGATGCGGCGCTTTTGCCGAAGCCTTCCGATGCCCGATTGCGGCGGTCACCAGCGGCGATCTGCGGCGTTATCTTGAGCTTAAGAAGGTGGCCCCGCGAACCTTCAAGAATCACTATGGCGCAGTGAAAAACCTGGTCGAATTCGCCAAGGGGCGCGGGTATCTGCCGAAGGATTGCGATTTGCTGGACGGCATCGAAATCCCCCGGGACCATGGCGGCGAGATCGAGATCTATTCCCCTTTGGAAATCCAATCCATACTTAATGCCGCCAATGACGACATCCTGCCATCAATCGCCATTTCAGCGTTCTCTGGACTGCGATCCCAGGAGGTCGAGCGCCTGGATTGGGGCGAAGTGGACTTGAAAAACCGATTCATCCAAGTGGCGAAACAAAAGGCGAAAACGGGAGCCAGGCGCCTGGCTCCAATCCCCGACAACCTGGCCGCCTGGCTGGCGCCCTACGCTGGCCGCCGTGGCCCCGTGTGGGCGGGCGCACATTTTGGCTTCTACAAAACCATGCAGAAAACGGCCGCCAAAGCGGGCATCCCGTGGCGGCACAACGCGCTCCGCCACTCATTTTGCTCCTATCGGCTGGCCGTGCTTCAGAACGCCGCACAGTGCGCCCTGGAGGCCGGAAACTCACCCGCGATGATCTTTGCGCACTATCGCGAACTCGTCCGGCCCGACCAAGCCGCCAAATGGTTCGCGGTGCAACCGGCACAGCCAGGCAACGTGATCCTTTTGGCGGTCGGAGAATGATTTATGGAACCTACCATCAGAATCAACGGGACCGCGCACCGGATCTTCCGCCTTGAAAAGTTTCCGCCCTCGCCGCCGCAGGTGCCGAATTCCGCCAGCGAAATCAACATCATCGGCATGGACGATCCGCGTTTTATTTGGCACATAGTCCTGGCCGATTGCTTTCTTGGTATTGAGCTCGCCCGCGCCAGGCCAGGCAAGCCGGATCTGATGGCCCTCGATGGCGTCGAAATCATCGGGCAATTCGACCGGGTTTCCAGCGCCAAAGCCACGTTCGCCGGAGGCCGGACCAAAACCGTGGCAGTGTGGTTCAAACAACATTCGTCCGAAGAACTCGCGTTCGTATTCCGGCAGCGCTCGCTTGAAGCAACCACGCCCCCGGCCCCGCTGCCCGAGTTTTTCCACAGCATCCAGGAGGCCGCCGCCGCCGTTGGGAAAAACCGCAAAACCGTTAGCCGGTGGATCGAGCGCGAATGGCTGGCGGTCGAAAAACTTTCGCCGGATGGCGTGAAAATCCGCATCCGGCGCACCGATTTGGAGAAGTGCGCGAAGCGCCTCTAAGGCCGTCGATACTTTTTCCGCAGAAAATTGTCCCGCCAATGTCGCGGCAAAGTCCCGCCGCTGTCCCGCCGCTGTCCCATCGTCCGTTTAGCCGCATTTTCCGCAAAAAACCCATGTTATCAGGGTTGCAGCGCGAATCAACGCGAGGCACAGGCGGGTATCCCGCAGGCTCGCCAGGCCGCCAAAGAGGCGGTTGGATTCGCCGGATTGCGAAATATGGACAGAAACACGAACAATGAGGCGGGAAGCCTGATGGACAAAAAGAGCTTGGCGGGTTACCTGCGTTGCACCACGCGCACGGTTGAGGAGCGGATGAGGCGAGGGCTGCCCTATCTCAAATTGACCGCCCGATGCGTGCGCTTCCGCCTCGCGGATGTCGATGCCTGGCTGGACAGCCAGCGAGTCGTGAAGTTCATTGCCTGAACAAAAGCCGCCCCCGGCGGGCAGGCGTGGATTGAACTGTTCACACCCTACACCGCTTGGGAAAGCCCTTCAAGCCCAAGATTATGAGCCTACAGAAAACCGCCGAGCAAATTCTCGGCCCTATCGACTGGCAGACCACCACCACCGGCTTTTGCGCCTGCCCAGGCATCGGCCTTCACAACTCGCCCAACGGCCCGCGTGATTGCACGATCTATTTAGATGGAGCGCCAAGTATTCACTGCGTCCACGGGTCGTGCGCCGAGGCTCTCGCCCTCGTCAACCGCCAACTGCGCCGCTCCCTGGCCAAAACCGAACGTGCTGGTGGCGCTGTGCCCATGGCCCCGAGGCCCAAAACGCCTATCCACCAAGAAAAAAAACACCTGGCGGCCCGCGCCTTGGCCAGCCGGGCTGCGATT
>CAYPCQ010000051.1:0-57910 GCA_964409245.1 uncultured Verrucomicrobiota bacterium | reverse complement strand
TCCTCCTTTCCTCTTTCCCAGCCATTTAGACAGCTTTTTTAATGCGTTTGCCCTGTGAATGTTGCTTGGCTCAGAGACGACTTCCTATTAGGATGCCCTAGTGAGAACAATTGACATAATCCAGGCCCGGGCAGCCAGTCTGGCTAAAAAGACCCCGGCGAAGCCGCCCGCCGAATGGGCGGACGATTTACGCGGGCATTATGGCCTTTGCCAGGATATCCTCGTGCTTGTGGAACAAGAGAACCGCATTCTGCGCGGCACGGAGGATGTGGATTTACAGAAGCTGACTCCGCAGAAAAAGAACTTGCTGTTGAAATTAAATTTATCCCTGGATCGCTTGCGCCAGGTGCGCACCCGCTGGCAGCAATTGACCCCATCAGAAAAATCCGAATACTCGGAAGTCGGAGCGTTGATCCGGCAAAACCAGGATTTGATCATGCGCATTCTGATGTTGGACCGTGAAAATGAACAACACTTGCTCCGGCGCGGCATGCTGCCGGCCACGCAGTTGCCACCCGTCCAAAGGCAAAACACGCAAATGGCAACAGCACTTTACCGCAAGCAAAGTTCTGGCATATAATCCCTTCCCGGCATGCCTATCGACAAAATAATCGTGCTTGAGGACGACCTGATCGTCCGCAAGAACCTGGAGCAGCAACTGCGGCAAAGGCGCTATGACGTAGCATCCGCCAGCACGCTGGCAGATGCCCAGGAACTGCTGGCCAAGGACACTTTCGATCTGATGATGGTCGATGTCCGTCTGCCGGATGGAGAAGGCACCCACTTGCTGCAGCAGCTTCAATCCCGGCCGCAGCGTCCTCTGATGGTAATGATGACGGGATTTGCCTCGGTGGAATCCGCCGTTGAGTGCATGCGCAACGGTGCTTTTGATTACCTTATCAAGCCATTTTCCGTGGACCAGCTGGAAGTCACGCTGCGCAAAGCGGAAAATTTTACGCAGTTGTTAAAAGTCAGCCAATACCTAAGCCATGAAGAAGCTGACGAAGCCGGTTTTGAATTATTGGGTAAAAGCCCGGCCACGGAACAGCTTCGGCAATTAATCCGGAAAGTGGCCCCGACTCAGGCCACGGTGCTCATCCAGGGCGAAAGCGGTACCGGCAAAGAACTGGTGGCCAGGGCTTTGTTCCGTCAAAGCCCGCGCGCAAGCGCCCCATTCATCCGGGTAAACTGCGCCGCCATCCCGGAAAACCTGATTGAATCCGAATTTTTCGGCCATGAAAAAGGGGCTTTCACCGGGGCCATGAACAAGCGGGAGGGCCGGTTTGAATTGGCGCATGGCGGAACAATTCTGCTGGATGAAATCAGCGAAATTTCGCCCGCGGTGCAGGCCAAACTGCTCCGTGTGCTGCAAGAACGGGAACTGGAACGAGTGGGGGGCAGCCGTACCATCAAGGTGGATGTGCGGGTCATTGCCACCACCAACCGGCGCTTGGAGCAAAGTGTTGAGCGCAAGGAATTCCGCCAGGATCTGTTTTTCCGCCTCAATGTGGTCCCCATTTATGTCAGACCTCTGCGTGATCACAAGGAAGACATCCCCTTGCTGGTCGAACATTTTATGCGCCGCTTCTCCCGCAAACACGGCTTCCGAACGCCGGGGATTTCAGTGGTGTGCATGACCACCCTGCTGAACCATTCGTGGCCAGGCAATGTGCGCGAACTCCAAAATGTGGTGGAACGGGCAATCATTCTTTGCGGAGAAGATGGCGAACTGAATGTGGATCATCTCGGATTCCTGCCTGGCAGTGAACCTGTGAAAGCAGCCGAACCGCAGCCCGCAACTGCACCCGCAGTTTGGGACAATCTGAATCCCTTTCCCAGCTTGGGCGAGATGGAACGTCGCTTGATTCTTGCCGCTCTCAACAAATGCAGTGGCAACCGCACTCATGCGGCCAAAATACTCGACATCAGCATCAGAACCTTGCGCAATAAACTGAATGAATACAAGGAAGTCGGCGCTCCGGATCTGCCCGCCAACGTGGGCGATGAAAACGATGATCCTTCCGGCTAACCAATTCGCCCGATAAGATGCTGCGGAAAAAAAGAACTCATAATTCCACTCCTTGTCCGGCTTTTAAGTTGATAGCGGTTGTTTCCACCCCTCCGGGCATCCGCACCTGATATTTCCCATCCCGGTCGGCCACCATCCTGGCGGAGGTCAGCTTCCCATCCCGCCATGAAATATCTACCGTTACTCCACCGCGAGCCCGCAAGCCTTTGACTGATCCGCTTGGCCAAGCCTTCGGCAAGGCTGGCAAAAGAGCAATTTCCCCGGCGTGACTCTGCAAAAGCATTTCCGGCACAGCCGCCGTGTAGCCGAAGTTGCCATCGACCATAAAACCGGCATTGGGGAACACGCGGTCCATCAGGTTCGGTGCGATCAAGTTCTCCAGCATGCTCACGATATGTTCGTGAGCTTTATCACCATCTGCCAAGCGGGCGAACAAGCCGATGGTCCAGGCGCTGCTCCAGCCAACCTGCGTTGAACCATTCGCCAGACGGTATTCCAGCGCCTGGCGGGCAGCGGTCACCAACTCGGGCGTCATGCGCGGGGTGATCTGCCGGCCGGGATACAAGCCAAACAGGTGTGACAGATGCCGGTGCCCCGGCTCGGAATCCTTGAATTCCTCCGCCCATTCCATGAGCCGGCCGTCGGAGCCGACTTGCGGGCCTAGCAACTGTTTCCTCGCATCACTAACCCGGCGGACAAAATCGTCGTCGATGTCCATTTCCCTGGCCGCTTCGAGCATGTTGGAGAACAAATCCCAGATGATCTGCTGGTCCATGGACGGCCCCATGCACAGCCAGCCACGCTGGCCGTCGCGGGCAATGTACTCATGCTCGGGAGAGGTGGACGGCCCGGAGACCAACTTGCCTGTCTTGGGATCCTTGACCAGCCAGTCCAGGTAGAACTCCGCCGAGGTCTTCATCACCGGATAAACGCGTTTAAGATATTCGCGGCCGCCAGTGAAGGCGTAGTGCTCCCATAGGTTCTGGGCAAGCCAGGCCCCTGCCCCCATGTACATACCAAAGGCGGGGTGCTCGGATGGTGAAGTGAAACCCCACACGTTCATGACTGTATGCACGATCCATCCTCGGGCGTTGTAATGCACCCTGGCGGTTTTTGTCCCAGGCACTCGCCATGCCTCAACCATATCCAAGAATGGCAGGAAACACTCGGAAAGATTGGCCGTCTCAACCGGCCAGTAAGCCATCTGCACGTTCAGGTCAACCACATAGTTGCCGTTCCAAGGCGTCTGGATTTGGTCAGCCCAGATGCCGTGCAGGTTGATTGGCAGGTCGCCCGGCCGGGAACTCGAAATTAACAGATACCGGCCATATTGGAACAGCAACGCCTCCAAATCGGGATCCGGGGTTTTGGTTTTCATCCGCGCCACCCGGCGATCCGTGGGCAGCGAGCGGGATTCACGGCCGCCCAGGTCGAGCGCGAGCCGGTGAAACATTTTCTGGTAATCAGTCACATGTGCCCGGCACAACTCCTCGTAGGACTTTGCCGCCGCTTCCTTGAGCTGGCCGGCCGTGGACTGTTCGGGGGCCGCGCCGCGATAGGACGGTGGCTGAAGCTTATAGTCGGTCCCGGCGGTCAGAAGCAACGTGACAGAGTTGGCCGCTTCCACCTGCAAGCTATTGCCTGTGACGCCCACCTTGCCGGCCTCCGTGATGGCTTTGAGCCGCACCAGGTATTTCATTCCACCCGCCCCCCCTTGGCCGTCGTTCATCTGCCCGCTCATGACCAGCCCATCGGTGCCTTCACCCACGGTGGTGAATCTTTCCGGCCGGGTTAAGCTGGCAATGAATCCGATCCTGCCCGGCTGGTCACACGTCAGACGCACGACCAGCACCTGGTCTGGGGCACTGGAAAAAACTTCACGCGTAAAGGTGGCATCGCCTGCACGATAGCGGACGGTGGCGATTGCCCGGTCCAAATCCAGCGTGCGGCGGTAATCAACCGGCCGGCGCACCACCACACCCCCCAGGAACAACGGCGTCTGGGACAACTCGAAATTGCCATATTCCTGGCGGTCACCAATCTGGTAGAGCCACAGGCCGATTTTTCCGCTGCCCGTGTTGCTGACCTCCACAACGGGCGTGTGGTAGGTCTTTTTTCCATCTGTCATCACCATGGCGGCATAATCACCGCTGGCGGCGGCCATCAACCGCATCTTCGGCCCTATTTCCGGCACCGCCACACTGCCCAATTGCTCGCCCCATTCCCCGTTCTTACGGTCATGTATATAGATCGCCTTGAACACCGGGCTATACAACGCGACCAGGTAATTCCCAGGGTCGCGAAAGCGCAGGATAATTCCAGCTTCCGCATTGCTGTTGGCTTCAACACTGGCCATCAAGTTGGTTTCATTGACCCGGTCCAACACGGTAACCATCCCTTTGGCGCCCACCAAACGGCCATCTTTGCGCTGGGTGGCTGTGCCATAGTCCTTCCAGCCCAAAGTGTCGGATCCTTCGAACCGATCAGCCAGGAGCAAGGGCTGCTTATGCCCTTCCATTGGCTTGGCTTCCGCAGCTTTGACTAGGCTGTCGAATTTCAGCGTGAGATCCCCGAGAGTCTGATAACACCCAAACGGAACGTTTGCCGCGCTGGCGAATTTCGAGCCGGCCCCCTTGCATATGAGCCGCTTGATAGCCAGGGCATTGGCCTCATTGTATTTGCCTTCAAACAAAAGCCTGCGGACTTCTGGCAACGCCGCCAGCGCATCGGGATTATCGCTGTCCTGCGGAGCTCCGGAACTGAGACTGTCCTCGTTTAATTGCAGACGTTCGACATCGATGCCACCAAACACCATGCACCCAAGCCGTCCGTTGCCAACAGGCAGCGCCTCCAGCCATTGCCCTGCTGGTTTTTCATACCATAACGACAGCTCGCTGGGAGTGGCAGCGGCAGTATTATTGGCGGCTTGGATTGCCACTGCGAAAATGACGCCGGCTCGCAGCGCCATCAGGGTAAAACGACGCGAAAGATTGAGTGCAGTGCTGTTCATTGAACTTGATCCTACAACATCTTGGCGCCGTCAGGCATCAAAAAATATTTTCCCCAACGGGATTGCATTCTTGAAGCACGCTCATTACAATATTATCTAATTGAACCACCCCAGTTGAATGAAAGGATATAATTGAAAACAAATTCACCGGCCCTCGGATGTACTTGTTGCAGCCTCAATCGCCGCCAATTTTTGTCGGCTGGTGGCGCGCTATGTGCGGCAGGGTTCCTAATGCCTAAAAACCTGCTGCCCGCTGCTGAAAAGGGATCAAGAACAAAAATCCGGATTGTTTACTCATTGCACGCCGCCCAACAACCGGGGCCGGATTGGCCAAACAAAGGATTTGATTTCGCCCCAGTAATGACCCGGATCAATACCGAGTTAACCAAACGCTGCCCAGGATGCGAATTTGTTCCTTCCCTCGCCACTGGGCCTGAACAGGCCGAAAAAATATTGGCTGATGACAAAAACGCCGGAATTGACGGCTATCTTGTTTACCAGATGAACTGTTGGAACCAGGTGGTGCAAAAAATCGCCACCGCCGGCAAGCCGGTAATTTACGCCGATTTCCAATATGGCGGCAGCGGCGGGTTTCTGACTTATACTGCCGGTTTCCTTCGCCAAAAAACACCGCATGTCGGATTTGTCTCATCCTCCAACATCGAGGATCTGGCCCAGGCGGTTAATTGCCTGGAACAATCGGTCAAGACTGGGGCCGCAAATGATTTTTCCACCTTGGTAGCCCGGAGCCGAAGCCGCCAGACTCCTCTGCCAGGGGATCTGTCCTGCAATCCAGATCCTTTGAAGCCTTTAGCCACAGCCGATTGCCTGCGGCATCTCAAGGAATCCAGGATTTTAGCGGTGCGGGGCACCGAGTCAGGGTCTGCGGCTCCCATGTTTGGCATTCCGGTGGAAAACGTTTCCTTTGCGGAGGTCAACGATGCCTGGAAAAACGCTGATAAGGATGAATCACGAGCCGTGGCTGACCGCTGGCAGAAAAACGCCACGGAAGTGCTGGGTGTTTCACGCGAAACCTTGGAAACCTCCGCTGCCATGTACCTCGGCATGAAAGCGGTTCTGAAAAAACACAATGCCAACGCCATCACAATGAATTGCCTGGGTGGATTTTATGGTGGCCATATCCACGCTTATCCTTGCCTGGGATTCCATGAGCTGAATAACGAAGCCCTCGTGGGCGCCTGTGAGTGCGATGTGCGGTCCACTGCCAGCATGTTAATGGTTACCACCCTGACGCAAGGGCGGCCTGGTTACATATCGGATCCAGTCATCGACACGGCCAAACGCCAGATTATTTACGCGCACTGTGTGGCTTCCAACAAGGTTTTTGGCCCTAAGGGATCGGCTAATCCGTTCACGATCATGACCCATTCCGAGGACCGGCAGGGCGCTTCAGTGCGCTCCATCATGCCGCTGGGATATCTCACCACCACGGCGGAAATCCATCCCGACAGGAAGGAAATCCTCTTCCATCAAGGCAAAGCGGTGGCCAATGATCCGGATGACCGCGCCTGCCGGACCAAACTCGCCGCCGAACCGGTGGGCGACATAGAAAAACTCTTCAGCATGTGGGATCAATGGGGCTGGCACCGGGTCACCTGCTACGGGGATCTCAAAGAGCCGGTTTTCGCGCTCGCCGAGGCCATGGGGTGGAAGGTGGTCCAGGAGGCCTGATAAAGCGCTGCACAAACCAACGCAGTAATTTTCCGATGCACTGCCCGCCGCTGAAAGGTTCTTCCCGGCGGGAAAATGCATTGGCTGCCTATGGCGTTAATGCCTCTAATTGGGGTATCCGGGGCATTGGTTCCCAACCCGGTTGAAAACTGGCGCGCAAGGCGCCAGCGGATCAAAACCAGCGGTCCCCTGCCCCGGGAATCACTTGCAGTCCCCCAGGCGAATCCATGCCTCATTGAAATGCGCGTGCATGATGGATTTCCGGGCTGGTTGCCCATCGGCATCCAGCGCAACTCCTGGCCGGTTCAGATGATAGCTGAAAGTGGCGTGCAGACTGCCATCGTGGGATTGGATCAAGCTCGGATAATGGTAAGATCCAGCCTCGGTGCTGGGCGGATCGAGCTTAATATGGCGTTTCCAAGGCCAGCTTTTCCCTTCATCCTCGGATATTTGGACTGCCAGGCTATGGCGCCCCGCTTCGGTATCGTTGCCGATCAACACCCAGTGGCCGTTCCGCAAACCGATGATTTCGGCGCCGGATCCAGGATTAGGCTGGAGGCTATCGGTCACAGTACTCCACGTCTCACCTTGATCCATGGAAATACTTTGATGCAACCGATGAGGTGGCGGACCATTATCACGCATCAAGGTAAAAAGACCTCCGTCTTTGCGCCGCACAATGCTGGGCTGGATGTTTCCCAATCCAGTCAACGGCAGGCTGGTATGCCAATGGAAACCCCAATCGTCAGTGATCGCCATGAGCGAAAAATCGAACCCATCTGAATACAAAGGCACAATCAAACGCTGCTGGCCAAGGACCATGGGATGAACTCTGGTCATCCAACCTAATCGCTGGGAAAGCTTGTCCTGGCTCATCCCATCCAATTCCTTCAGGAATTTTTCCGCCTTGGGTCGCTCCTCTGCCGGAAACGAAGGAAGTTCCTGGCGAATCCTGGCAATGTGCTGCTGCACAGCATCCGTAAAACCCTGCCGGGGAATGATGTGCATCACCTCGTTGAACTTCCATCGGGGCGGGCCGGGACGCTGGTAATCCTCCGAAACCCGGTATTTCATCAAGGCCGTTTCCCAGCGGTTGGCTAATATGGCGGGCCAGAAAAGCCAAAGCCTTTGTTGGGGATCGATCAGGAGCGCGGGATTGGTGTCGGGATATCCAGGTGTATCAGCCAGAGTGAAGCGAGAATCCCACTTCCGGGCGTGGAGGCGCAACCGGGCCCCCTCAATTTTAACGTCGTCGGCCTGGCGTTCTCCTGAGCCATGGAACCAGCATGCCAACAAATCTCCGTTGGGTGCTTCGACGACACACGAGGCGTGATTGTGCCAATGCTCCAGCGGAAATATCAGTTGCTCCGCATAAAACGGTTGCTCCGCCTGGCCGGCCGCAATTGAAGCTATGGGAAGCAGCAACCAGGCGCCGATCCAACACCAGCAATTCTGGGTTATCCGATTTCCGAAGCGGGGGAGACGCATAATTATTTATCCACCGCACAAACGGCCAAGCGGCTGATGACCGGCTGCATTTCACATTGGAGGCATCGCAAGCGAACCGCTTCTACTTCGGCGGGAGCGATCCGCTGGATCTGGAGGCTGCCAACCACTTTCCCCCGGCATAAAGGCATCCATTGGCCCTTGATTTGCCCTTCAACCACGTATTCTTTCACCCGTTCACCATAACGGATATCTTCGCTGATCAATACATGATCGATCCTGGCGGTGCGGCGCAAAGGGAGGCGGACTAGAGAACCACGGCCGCTGGTTTTGGCGAGTGGCTTGGCAAAACGACGCTTGATTTCAGCCCCGAATTCCGCCAGGCGCCGGACATCATTTTCATGGATCAATCCCCGGCGGTCAGGTGGGACGTTTAACAGCAGCACTGAATTCCTCCCCACGGATTGGTAATAAATGCCCAGCAATTGATCGAGGCTTTTTACCCGCTCATTTTCCGCCCCATGAAAAAACCAGCCGGGCCGGATGGAAACGTCGCATTCCGCCGGATACCAGACATAGTCCACCGGAGCATGCATTTGAGGATTGGGCTTTTGGACGCTGCTTTCGTTTTCCCTGGCCACACCAGTTTCGTTGCCAACCCAGCGGATATCAGGCCCGCAGATCGCAATCAATGCGCCTGGCTGGCAACGCCGGACCACCTTGTAAAAACTGGCCCAATCATATTCCTGTTTCTTCCCATTTGGCCCCTCGCCGCAAGCCCCGTCAAACCACACTTCAGCCACCGGACCATATTGGGTGAGCAACTCGGTCAACTGATTGCGGAAATGCTCATTGTAAGCAGGCGAATCCCCGTAGGTCTTTTCATGCCGGTCCCAAGGTGAAAGGTAAACTCCAAATTTGAGGCCCCCTTTTTTACACGCCTCAGAGACCTCTCTCACCACATCACCCTGGCCCCCTTTCCAGGCACTGTTTTTCACCGAATGGCTGGTATATTTACTGGGCCAGAGACAAAAACCGTCGTGATGTTTGGCCGTCAGGATCAAGAGCTTCACACGCGCCGCCTTGAGGGCCGCCACCCACTGACTGGCATCCAACTGTTCGGGATTGAACAATTGCGGATCCTCCTTGCCATCTCCCCATTCACGATCCGTAAAGGTGTTGATCCCAAAATGTGCAAAAGCAATGACTCCCATTTTCTGCCAGGCAAGCTGCCCGGCCGTGGGAACCGGGATTTGGGATTTGACGCTCGCTTGCGCTTCGCCTGCCAAGCCCGCCATAGCCATGGCCAGCCAAAAACCGCCGATGATGCTGAAATGCTTGATCATGCCTCATGCAGTATCACTCATTGGCGTCCATCGCAAGTTGAAATCCACCCCGTTTGGAGTTGGCTTGTGAATCCGCCACGGCAGGTTTTGCGCAATTGCAAATCTCCATTGTGTTTGATGCGGCACCGGGAAAGACCTGCTTCCTGGCTAACCGCAGTTATTCTTTGAAAGAAACCGGTTGCTGGACGCGACCGGCGGCCTTTCCTTTGACTCTTTCGATACCCTCCCCCCCGGCGCCCCGTACATTGACCCTGCGAAATTAAATCAGCTGCACGCCTTTGGGCAGGCGCACCATCACCGTGCCGGCAATCCGGTCATGCCAGGCTTGCTTTTCCCGGCTCCAACTGGCCCAGAAAAATCCGAGGAACAACGGCACGAAGGATAGAATTGCCCCTAGCGCTCGAACCACCGCCACGTTGATATCCATAGGCTGGCCGGAAATCCGGACCAATTTGATTCCCGCAATGGCACCGCCAAAGGTGGTGCCCCGGAACACCCAAAAACCGATATGATAGGCGACAAAGCAGGGCAAAAAAGCGCCCGCCCAATGAAAGGGAATCAAAATGACACTCAATAAGATCAAATCCAGAAAAGAGGCCCAGAGGCGAGGCCAAAATCCTACCCGCTCGAGGCCCCCGATGTCCAGCGATTGCCCGGTTGGGCCGATACCTGAGGCGGAAGAGTCCAAACCGAAATCACTGGAGGTGGGAGAAACGGAGGCGGGCGGGAATAAAACGCCGGCGGAAACCTGGGGGCCATTCCTTTTAAGGCCGCTGAACATGGACAAAAGCGCCGCACCCATTCCCCAGGGAGTAATCAAGCCCCAGACCAGGAAACCTAAAATTGGGACCGTAAACAACAAGGTAATGGGAACCATGGCGGTCAGGAGTGCGAGAAGGGGGTTTTCAAAAATCTTCAGCCCGAATTGCAGGCCGAATTCGCGGCTGAAATGCTGATAAACCGCCACTCGTCCGAACCAGAAAAACGCCATGAACCCACACGCCAGGAAAGGCAGCAAGGGTATTCCCACAACCGATATGGTGAGTAACAAAACCAGTGGCCCGAGCAAAACAAACAATCCCAGACCGCAGAAAAGTGCCGCAATCGGCTGTTCCTCCAAAACCGCCACACAAGTCCGGACTGGCCTGGGAAATACCAGCGCAATCGCAAAATACAGGGCGAAAAACAGGCCAGCGACGATCCATCCCCAGGTTAAGTTGGGTGGCAGCGGCCGGGCCATAAAAAGGCCATCGGCCACCCAATCCCGCAGCCAGGTAAAGTCAAGGTTGTTGATGCCGGGAGGAAACTGCAGGCGGTCGCCATGGACCCGGGATTGTGGATCATACTCGGTGGAATTCAGGACCGAAATCACGGACTGCCCAACCATCGCCTGGCGGCCAAAACGGGTGGAACTGAGAACTGAAACCACACCTCCTCCCACTGATCCGTTGATCTCGGCCGACCCCATGATGACCACCACATCCCCCTCCACCCGTCCTTGAATTTTGAGGTGGCCGTTGATGACCACGCAGCTATGAGCCACTTCATTTGAAGCAATCACGATGTCGCCACCCATTTGCACGACCTCATTCAGGTGAATGGTTTGCGGCTGACTGGTGGATTTTTCCAACTCCACCGGCTGGCTGAATACACGGTTGCCACTCCCGGCATACAGAAGGCAGCCGCCGAGGAAGACGAAAATCAAAAAGGATCGTTTCATATGGGGTTGGATCAAAGGGTTGCTTTGCGCCAGGCAAAACGCAGAAAGGCGGTGCCAAGCCCAGCCAAGGCCAGATACATTGCCAGGCAAACCACACCCGCCCCCACCAACCAGGCGTAGAGATATTGGCGGACGATTATCTCACCCGCGTTGAAGATGGCAGACCCAAACTGCCAAAAGCTGGCTGCCTTGCGCCAACATTCCAAATGGTCCAGGGCCGCCGAAGCGTCCCAATGGGATGAAAGCGCCCAAAAGGCACCGGTGAGCATCGCCATCAGCATGGGTGCGAGCACGGAAAAAGCCCATTTCCATCCCGCTGGCCATTGGGCAAAAGATTGGCGCCACCAAACCATCGATTCACGCGACCGAATAGCGGCAAGAACCTTTGGCGCCAAATATTTAGGGGCACGATAACCTGGCGCCTGGCGCAATATCCGTGATAATCGGGCTTCTGCTTGCAGGTCGTTGGGCGGTTCGTTTTGATGGTTCATAAGCCTTTTCAAAGGGAGGGAAATTCCGTAGCGAATTCGGGATGGTTTTTCAGGATCTGGTATAACGCCGCCCGTCCGCGATGAATATCGGTTTTCAGTTTGCTCAAGGTTACTCCCAGATGAGCCGCTATCGCTTCATATGGCATTTCCTCAAAATGATATAATACGAGCGTAATCCGTTGAGCTTCCGGCAATTTCTGAAGCGCTTCCTCCAGGAAATTCCAACGGTCTGAAGTTTCTGATCCCGGCACCAACCCCACGGCATCAGGCAAGCTGGATTCATAATCCGGCAGGGCGTCATCCTGAGTCATTTCTGAAAAAAGGCGCCACCGGGACCGGTGCCGGGTCAAGTGATTGAGCGAAAGGTTGCGGGCCACCGTTTTTAACCACCCGCCCGCTGAGACGCTGTCTCGCAACTCGGCAAACCGCTCGTAGGCTTTAAGGAAAACTTCCTGAGTAATATCCTCAGCCTCGGCTTCCCGGGCCAGCAAGCGCATGGCGGTGGTAAATACCATGTCCTGGTATTGGTGCATAAAAATTTCAAATGGATGAGTGTCTTCCATCGTTGCCGAACGGACCGGAGATTTTACCGCTTCCGGCCCGAGACCAACCGCTTGGTTGGACGTCATGCCTTGCAGTAGGAAGGCCATGGACCTTCCTGCCATTGTTTGCCAGGCAGTTATCATTCGCCCCGCGCTTGGCTGCGAGCAACAAAAAACCAATAGAAAAACCCATCGTCATCAACAGTCACCGGCGATTTATCCAAAGGCCAGGCCTTTTGGCGGGACGATTCCCACCTTTCCTCGCGCCTGGTGGCGTTCTGCCCGTGAAAATGGCTGCAAATACTCATCAGAACCAAAACACGAAACGGGCCTGAAAAGTTGCATGCGAAATAATTTGCCACGGGAAATGGACCGCTTAAGAATTCCAGACAGCTTAAATGATCAATTTTGGAGCCTTTTTGATGCACCCTACCTTGGGATTATTTTCCAGGAACTTTTTCCTGTGGATGCTGCTGGCCACCTTGCTGCTGCCCCCTCCTGGGCTTTCAGCGGCAGCGAATAAGCCCGCGCAAACAGGAAAAAGGGCATTCCTGCGGCTGCCATTAAAGGACTACCGTGATAAGATGATGGCCGGCTGGCTTGGTCAAATGGCCGGGTTGGGGTGGGCTGGCTCCTGCGAATACCGTTTCAGTGATCGCATTCTGGCGGAAAGCGAGATGCCATCCTGGCGGTTCCGGAAATTTTCCGAAATCTCCCGCCTGCCGGATTTGAGCGTGGAAACGGCTTTTTTGCAAATCCTGGAAAAGCATGGCATGGCTGTCACCGAGCGTCAGGCGGCCATCGATTTTGCCAATAGCGACTTCCCGCTGACAGGCGCGCTCGAGACCGGCCGCAACAACCTGCGCCAGGGAATCGCCCCTCCCGATGCCGGCCATCCCCAATTCAATCGCTTTGCGGCAGATACGGATTACCAAACAGTGGCTGATTTTACTGGTTTAATCGCTCCCGGCATGTCCGTCATCCCCATTGCTTTCGGCGAAAAAATCGGCCGCTTTTTTGCCTATGGGGATGGTCTCTATGCCGGACAATTCATTGGCACGCTATACTCCCTGGCCTTCTTTGAAAACGATCCGGCTATCTTGGTAGAAAAGGCTTTGCCGGCCATTCCACCCGCCAGCCAGTACGCTGAAATGGTGCGGGATACTCTGGCCTGGTTCAAGGAGCATCCGGAGCACTGGGAGAAAACCTGGCAACTGGTGCAGCGCAAATACCGCCAAAATCCAGATTACCAGCATGGATCGGTGGGCGGCAAAGACAGCAAAATCAACGGCGCCTATATCTTGATTGGTCTTTTATACGGGAACCGGAATCCGGAATTGACCCTCAGAATCACCTGCCGCTGCGGGCAGGATACGGATAGCAACACTGCCACCGCGGCGGGCATTTTATTCACCACTCTGGGATTCCACTCTTTGCCAATCCGGCTCGTGAAGGAAATCAAATCCGATCACTTGCCCAATTCAGGGGCTGGCGACTTTTCAGAACTAGTCAGGATCAGCGAAAAATTGGCCCGCCAAGGCATTGCCAAAGCGGGTGGCTGGCTTGGACGCGAAAAAAATGGCGATGAAGTGCTGGTGATTCCGGTGCAATCAATCAAACCGAGCCCCCTGGAACTTTCCTGGTTTCCCGGCCCCCCAGCCAACAGTCGCTTTGCTCCCGGTGAAATGAATCGGTTGCGAACTCCGGGTGGGGATGCAAAAAAATGAACCCCGCGAGTGTGAAAGCTGGCCGAAGGTTCAGCTTAAAACAAACAACCCCAAGGTCAGGACGTCCGCCGCCATTCCTTTTCCTTTTGCGTTTCGCATGGCTTCACGCAATGGTTGCGCTCTTTGGCGCCATCGAGTCTGCATCAGCCCAAAAGCCTTTCAACTGGCGAGTCTTTAAAACCGCTGATGGACTCGCCGATTCTTACTGCAATGCCATCTCAATCAGTCCACGGGGCTATATTTGGGTACGCCACAGCGAATCCAGCATGATCAGCTGGATGGATGGATACGTGGTCAATTTGATTCCTTCACCGGGGGATAACAATTCCCGGGTTTATCAAAACGCTCAAGGTCAAGTCTGGTCGCTGGGTGCCAATGGACTGCGGCAATTCGGTGAGGGGCATTGGAAATCCTTTTTCCTGGCGGAAATTCAGAGCGAAACCGAAACGAATTTATTGCGCCGGGTGCGGCCAATCTCTCTGGTTCCCGGCCTGCCGGATTGCCTCTATTTTTTATTGCCTGACCGCCTGATGGCATTCCAATCCGAAACCAATGCCGCCAGAGTTATCAAGCGTGCCGAGCATACCCGACTGAAATCATTTATTGACCTGGGGGAAGCGCCCGATGGCACCTTATGGATCTCTGGCCAGAATGGCTTGGCACATTTTCACCCCGGCAATCCGGCCATTGAAGGCAGCGAGTCTTGGCAGGAATTCATCCCGCCCGCGGATCATCAATTGGAAAAATTCCAACGGCCCATGATTGCTCCGGATAACCAGGTAGTGGCGGTGGCTGAAATTTCCGGCAAAAGCCAATCGACGGTAGTTTGTTTCAGGAATTCTCACTGGATGGTCCACCCCATCCAGCGGGGCAGGATTCGTCAAGCCTGGCTGGCGGCAGACCAGACCTTGTGGGCGGCCTCCATCAATTCGCTCTTTTCATTTAATCCGGCCGGGGAGGAAATCCCGGAGCGGGAGGGACCGCTTTCCGGCCAGTTGCTGGATGTACTAGTGGAACCTAAAGGCGCTTTTTGGATCGCCACTTCCGAAGGCCTGGTCCGATATTGCCCGAATCTTTGGCGAACCCCTAAATCGTTGCCCTCCCCTAATGCTCCCCTGCACGCCATCCAAATGGATTCCTTGCGCACCAATTGCCTGTGGGCGGCAGATGCCAGCGGGCTTTGGTGTTTTGACCAGAATTCCTGGACCAACTTCCCCTACCCGTCCGAACTAGAAATCAGTTTTCAGCCCATGGACGCCATGGTTTGCCTGCCGGACGGCACCTTGGTTTTGAATAGCAGCCGCCATCTTTTGCGGTTCGATCCCAAAGCTGCTCATTACCAGGTTATGCAAAGCGGCAGCGCCGGCAAAAGGCGATTGCTCGGCCAATTGGCGGATCGCTCCGCGTGCGTCCAAACCTTTAACATGGATGGAACCTCTTTTCAGCTGCAGAAATTCGATGGCTCCAACTGGGAAACCTTCTGGCATTCCACATCCCCGGAAATAGGCCGCGTGGAGTTTTATTTCTGCCAGGCCGCAAGCCAAGGCGATCTGTGGCTGTGCGGCTCCTCCGGAGCCGCGCTTTTTAGCCAAGGCCAATTGAAGCTGTTCACCCGTGCGGACGGCGAAGTCCCGGAGACCGCTCTCTGCATGATCCAGCTAGGGCCGGATAAAATTTGGGTCGGTGGATCGGGTAAAATCCACGAGTTCAACGGCCAAAGCTGGATGGTCGTTCGCGGGGGATTGGATCGCATCTATGGATTGACCCAAACCCATGACAACACACTTTGGGTGGCCTCCAGCGAAGGGCTTTACCGTTTTCGTGATGGTTCCTGGCTTGCCAATTCCATCGACGAAGGCTTGCCAGCTAATGCGGTTTACGAGGTGGTTGAGGATGCAGCGGGCCAGATCTGGGCAGGCACCGCCCGGGGACTGAGCCTGTTTCATCCCGAGGTGGATGCCGATCCTCCGCTGGCCTGGGTCTCAAGCCTTGGCAATCAAAGGGAATATTACAGTGAGGAGTCCATCACCCTTTACCTTTATGGGCGCGACAAATGGAAGCAAACAGCCTCCGAAAAACTGCTCTTTTCCCATCGTCTCGACAGCCAGGCCTGGTCGCCCTTCGAACGGGACAATGTAGTCACTTTTCGTGAGTCAACACCGGGGCCGCATCAATACCAAATCCGCGCCATGGATCGCAATGGCAATATCCTGCGCCAGGCCACGGTTTTTGATTTCACAGTTATTTTCCCCTGGTATTTGGAACGCCGGCTCATTCTCGTTGTTTTCGGAGGCGCAGTGGTGGCTGTGGTTCTCGCCGGTTTGGCGGTGAACCGCCACTTGCGCTTAAGACGAAGTTACGCCGAGGTCGAAAGAATCGTCAACGAACGTACCCGCCAGCTCGAACAAGCCAGCCAAGCTTTGCTCCACGTTCAGAAAATGCGTGCCTTGGGCACCTTGGCCGCGGGTATCGCGCATGATTTTAATAACATCCTTTCCATCGTCAAAGGATCAGCCCAAATCATCGAGTCAAACATCTCCGATCGCGACAAAATCCGGACGCGAATCCAGCGCATACTTACGGTGGTGGATCAGGGTGGTGGAGTCATCAAGGCTATGCTGGGTTTCAGCCGCACCACACCTTTGGAACCCCTCAATGTTAATTCAGTGGTCCAGGAAACCGTCCACCTGATGGGCGACCGTTTTTTGCATGAAGTGGATGTGCAGTGCCACCTGGAACCCGATGTTCCCCTAGCCCCCGGTGTGCAGGATCTCCTGCAGCAGATGCTGCTAAATCTCATTATGAACGCAGCCGATGCCATGGGCGGCCATGGGCGCATCGATCTCCGAACCGCCCTTTCCACCCGGCTTTCGGAATCCCTTTTTTTGAATCCGAATCCTGCCGCCCAGTGGGTATGCATCACGGTGGAAGACCATGGCTGCGGCATTGCGTCGGAGAATTTAAACCGCATTTTTGAGCCATTTTTTACCACCAAGGCTTTTTCGAGCCGCCGGGGCACCGGCCTGGGCCTATACATGGTGCATGAATTCGCCAAGCAACAGGGCTTTGGCATTCAAATCCAATCCACCCCTGGGCAGGGGACCACTTTCACCATCATCCTGCCCGCCCAGCTGCCGGAGCAAACAGTTAAGGGATAAGCGGGGCAGAATCGGAATTTTCCGCTTTAAGTTTGATTTTCCAACCTTTTTCGGCCATTCGCTTGTCCATGCGTTCGATATGGTTGTGTCTGATTATTGCGATGGCCGCCAAGGCTGCCGGACAGGCAGCGAATCCGGACCTTTGGTGGCCCCAGTTCCGGGGGCCTTCGGGCAACGGGGTGGCTGATCGTTCCGATGCCCCGGTCCATTTCGGCCCGGAAACCAACGTCGTCTGGAAAACAACCACCCCGCCCGGCCACTCCTCACCATGCATTTGGGACGGTCGGATCTTCCTCACCGGATGTGAGCAAAACAAACTTTTTGTCTTCTGTCTGGATCGCCGCACCGGCCAGGAACTTTGGCGCCAAACAGCCCCGGCCACCCCATTGGAGCCGGTGAGCGGCTTGGGGAATCCCGCTGCTTCCACTCCGGCCACGGACGGGCACCTCCTCTTTGTATATTATGGATCCTTTGGCTTGCTGGCCTATGACCTTGGCGGGCGTGAGGCTTGGCGTCTTCCGCTGGCCACCCCCATTACGCAACACGGTGCCGGCACCTCTCCGGTGCTTGCTGGGGATTTACTTTTAATCAATAGGGATCAGGACGTGGATTCCCACCTGCTGGCGATCGACAAGCATTCCGGTAAAATCATTTGGCGGGCTGACCGCCCCGGATTCCGAAGGGGCTTTTCGACCCCGGCCATCGTCGGCAATTTAGTGATCGTCCCCGGTACCTTGCGGCTGGCCGCATATGATTTGGCAACTGGTAAGGAACAATGGAGTGTGAGCGGTTTTCCCAATGAAATGTGCTCGTCACCGGTAGTAGCCAACGAGATGGTTTATGTGGCGGGCTGGAGCACTGGCCCGGGACCAGCCAAATTCCCCACCTTTCAAAACCTGTTGGATTCATCAGATCAGGATAAGGACGGACGTTTGTCCCGGACTGAGGCGCCGCCCGGGCCTGCCCAGCAACATTTTATATACATGGATGCCAACAAGGACGGATTCCTGACTCGCGAAGAATATGAGAGCATCGCCCGCATCTTTGCAGTGTCAAAAAACGCCGCCATGGCCGTTCGCCTGGGCGGTCAAGGAGATGTGAGTTCGAGCCATGTGTTTTGGAAGCAGGCCAAAGGCCTGCCGTATGTCCCCTCCCCCTTGTTTTTCCAAGATCGGCTTTACCTGGTTAAAAATGGCGGAATGGTTTCCTGCTTCAACGCAGCGAACGGGGCGCCGTTTTACCTCGAAGAGCGCCTGGGAGTAACAGGCGATAATTACGCCTCGCCAGTGGCGGCCGCTGGGAAAATCTACATCGCCTCTCAGAATGGCTCGGTAGCCGTGCTGGCAGCCGGTGATTCCTTTAATGTCCTGGCCCGCAATCCAATGGGGGAAAAGGTAATGGCCACGCCAGCGATTGTGGAGAATCGATTATACCTCCGAACCGCCAGCCAATTTTACGCTTTCGGAACCGGGTTTAAATGAACTTTGGCCAGGCTTTCGGACAGCTCATTGCCAGCCCCCTATTAACGCCGATGCTGGCCGATCAAGCGGGCAATTAAAAACGCCACTTCCATGGACTGTTCATAATTAAGGCGTGGATCCACTTGGGATCGGTAAGCCCGGCTGAGATCTGCCTCCGTGATTCCACTGGCGCCGCCGATGCACTCGGTTACATTTTCACCGGTCAATTCAATATGCATTCCTCCCAGGTGTGCTCCGCAGGCTTTGAGGATTTTGAAGGATTGTTCCAATTCAGACATGATCTTATCAAAGCGCCGGGTTTTGAATCCCCCACTGGTGTTTTCGGTATTCCCGTGCATGGGATCGCAGCACCAAAGAACATGTAATTTTTGCTGGCGAATCGCCTCCACAATGGCCGACAGGCAGCTTTCCACTCGTTCGGCCCCAAAACGGTGAATAAAAGTCAGGTGCCCGGCAATATTGTTTGGGTTAAGTTTTTGGGCCAGGGCCACCGCGTCATTGGGGGTAACCGAGGGGCCAATCTTGACGCCAATCGGATTTGCCAGCCCGCGGAAGTATTCCACATGGGCCCCTTCGATGGCTCGCGTGCGTTCGCCAATCCAGGGGAAATGGGTGGCAAGGTTATACCACCCCTCGCGGCGGGGCACCTGGCGCGTTTGCGCCTGCTCGTAGTGAAGGTGAAGCCCTTCGTGGCTGGTGAAAAAATCGACCCGGTTGATTTCGCCCAAAGAACCGCCCGCCAGGATTTCCATGAACCGCAAGGATTCGCCTATGGACTCAACCGTCTGCATGTATTCCTTGGCGAGGGGGGATTTGGATACAAAACCCACATCCCAATATTCCGGGTGATGCAAGTCGGCGAATCCGCCGTCCACCAAAGCCCGGATGAAATTGATGGTTAACCCCGCCCGCTCGTAAGCCCTCAGCAGTAATTCCGGATTGGGTTCCCGCTCCTCGGGCGTGAATCCCAGGCTGTTGATCATGTCCCCACGATAACTCGGCAACGTTACCTCGCCGCGGGTTTCCAGATTGGCCGACCGTGGTTTGGCGTATTGGCCCGCGAAGCGCCCAACCCGGATGACGCGTTTCTTGGCTCCTTGCACCAGCACCAGGCTCATTTGCAGCAGGATTTTCAGTTTCCTGGCGATGCTATCCGAGGTGCAATCCTCGAAACTTTCGGAGCAATCCCCGCCCTGGAGCAAAAACCGTCGTCCATGAACTGCCTCAGCCAGTTGCCGTTTCAGATTCTCGATTTCCCAACTGGACACCAAAGGGGGCAGGTAGGCCAGCTGAACCAGCACTTTTTGAAGGATCTCGGGATTGGCGTAGGCTGGTTGTTGGGCAACTTTTTTCTTTTGCCACGAATCCGGCGTCCAATTCACTGGCAGTGGCATTTCGTTCGTTAAGTTTTTCATGTTCCAAATCTATTGTTAAACCTGCCTCGGACGTGGCACTTCAATGCCCTTTGGCGGCTGGCGTTGCCGGATTCGCCGTTGAGGTCGCCGCTGCCAGGGCGCTGAAGCCTTTGGCCACCAACTCCGCGGCCTTGGCGTCCCGTCCCTTGCTGGTGGGACTGCCCAGGACCACGGCAATCACCCGCTGCCCATTGCGTGCAGCAGTGACCGCAATGGAAAAACCGGCCTTGAAATAATAGCCGGTTTTCAAACCGTCGCAGCCATCCACCTGGTCCAGCAGATGGTTATGGTTGCGCATGGCGATGGTTTTGTCACCGGGCCGGAAATCCCGATTCCGAGTGGCGGTGTAACGCAAGGCCTCACTGCGCTTGACCAATTCCCGGCATAACAGGGCAAAATCGCGCGGCGTAGTAACATCCGGCTGCTGCTCCTTGCCGGGCGGCAAACCGTGCACCGAATAAAACACGGTGTTATTCATCCCCAATTCCTTGGCCCGCTTGTTCATTATTTCCACGAAACCCTCAGTGGTGCCGCCCACCTTTTCCGCCAGTGCCACCGCCGCATCATTGGCCGATTGAATCATCAAGGCGTATAACAATTCATCAACAGTAAAAACTTCCTTCTCAGCCAGCCACACTTGGGAACCGCCGGTCTTCGAGGCCTTGGCGCTGACTTTCACCTGGTCCTGGAGCGTGAGTTGGCGTTGTTCGATTTTTTCCAGGATGATCAATAAGTCCATCAACTTCAAAACGCTCGCTGGATATCCTTTGGCATCAGCCTGGTCTTGGAACAAAACCCGGCCGCTCGCAGCCTCCACCACAATGGCACCCAGATATGGCTCCCGCGCCAGCGTGGCAGGCGCCGGGGACTTCGTGGAAGCTTTGGCAGGATTTTTTGCGGTGGACTTGGCGGCCGGACTTTTGGGGGTGTTTGTTTTCGTAGCTCCGTCAGTGATGATCGGAAACGCCAACAAAATACCGGCCAAGCCAGCCGTTATCCAAGCCGTCCACCAACCGTTATTCATTGAATTTTTATCCATTCGGTTATCCATAAATATGCCCGTGAAGATAATTGCCGCCGCCCAACAATGCAATGGTGAGGCGAGTGGCCACGCCGGAAAAAGCGGCTCCTTTGACAATCAACCGGGAATAATTCCCAACCGGGCGAGCGCCCCCGGAACTTTAAGTTATTCCGACAGGAATTTGCCCGGGTTAAGAATGCCTTGCGGATCCAAAGCCTGTTTGATCCTTTGATGAAAAGCGCGGACTTCCGGCGTGGTGGCCAGCTTCCACCAAGGCTTGCGGGACAGCCCAATGCCATGCTCACCCGTGATGACTCCCCCCCACCCCAGAATCTTGGTGAATAATTCATCCAAAACCGCCCGGCACTGCTTATCGATGCCTGGAATTTTGGAATCGACCATGACGTTTACATGGATATTGCCATCGCCAGCGTGGCCAAAACAAGCGATCGGAAAATGGTGCTTTTTCTGGAGTTGGGCGGTGAACCGGAACAGATCCTCAAGACGTCCCCGGGGAACAGTGATGTCTTCGTTCAACTTTTGGAGCCCCGTATCCTTCAAAGCATAGGAAAATTCGCGCCGCAACTGCCAGATATTTTCGCAATCCGCCTGGCCAAAGGCCCGCCGCACGAACCGGGGCTGGCACTCCAGGACAATCCGTTCCACTTCTTTCAGCTCGGAGCGGACTGATCGTTCCTGGCCATCCATCTCGACGATCAAATGGGCCTGGCATCCGGCCAGCAGGGAACTGCCAGTGCGCTTCTGAGCGGCCGCCAGGGTGAAAGAATCGGCCACTTCCAAGGCCGAGGGCAGGAAACCGCCCGCAAATATTTTGCGGATGGCTTGCGCGTCGGATTCCATGGCTCCAAAACCAACCGACAAACAGGCCCGGAACGGCGGCAGCGGGATCAATTTGACGATCGCTTCCGTCACCACCCCCAGCATTCCCTCGGAACCGACGAACAACCGGCCGAGGTCGAAGCCCGTCTTATTCTTGTGCGTGCGGCTGCCCAGCTTGAGCAGCGTGCCATCGGCCAGCGCCACCTCCAAGCCCAGCACATAATCCCGGGTCACTCCGTATTTCAAGCAGCGCGGTCCGCCCGCGTTGGTGGCGATATTCCCCCCAATGAAACACTCGTTGCGGCTGGCGGGGTCCGGGGGATAAAACAGACCCTCTTTTTCCACCGTTTCCTGGAGCTTTTGCGTGATCACTCCCGGCTGGACCACCGCCACGAAATCCGCCGCATTGACCTCCTTGATCCGGTTCAAACGAGCCAGGGACAACACCAAGCCTCCCTGGACCGGTACGCACCCTCCAGCGTAACCGCAACCGGCTCCGCGAGGTGTCACCGGCAGTCCGTGCTCATTGGCGAATTTCAGGATCGCCGCCACCGAGCGGGCGGTGCGCGGCAAGGCCACAGCATCGGGCATACTGGAAGCCGTCCATTTATCGATGGAATATGGCTGGCAGAAGGCGGGTTCGGTCCGCAACTCACCGGCGGGCAATTGTTCCTTGAGCTTTTCAAATAATTCGGTCCAGCGTGAATTCATCTTAGGTGGCATCTTTGGATTTGAGCAGCGCCCGGGCATCCTCCCTTGACTCTTCCGGCACCTGCACATCAATGCCTCCAGTGCTCAAAGAATACCCTTCCATGCTCAAAGCGGATAACTCGCCGACGAGGTTGACCTCGAAACCGGCGGCTTCCAAGCGCGAACGCATCAGTTGCGCCTCAGCGGGATTGAAGGTGGTCATTACGTTAGCCCACGACATGGCTTCAAAGTAAGTCCAAACCGAGTGATTTCAAGGGAATAATCCAGGCTGGCACACTGCCACCGCCGCGGATCACAGCAACTGGATCAAAGTGTCTGCAATCAGTGATGGATTAGGGGCCACCGCCACGCCAGCCTCTTTGAAAGCTTGGATTTTGGCCGCTGCGGTTCCCACTCCGGCATTGACGATGGCTCCGGCGTGCCCCATCCGCCGCCCGGGCGGCGCAGTAGCTCCGGCGACAAACGCCGCCACCGGCTTGCGAACGTGGCCCTTGATCCAATGCGCCGCCTCTTCCTCCGATGATCCACCGATCTCGCCGATGATGATGATGCCGTGCGTATCCGGATCGTCATTCATCATCTGGATAATCTCCAAATGCGACATGCCATGCACCGGATCACCGCCAATCCCGGCACAAGTGGATTGCCCCAGACCGCGCTGGGTCAATTGTGAAACCGCCTCGTAGGTCAAAGTGCCGCTGCGGGAAACCACCCCGATATGTCCTTTTTTATGGATCAGGCTGGGGATGATACCGATGCGGCAGCCTTGGCCGCCCTCACCCGGGGTGGTCAAACCAGGGCAATTCGGCCCCAGCAAGCGGGTGGCTTTGCCTTCCATCGCGCGCTTGACTTTGATCATGTCCTTAACCGGGATGCCCTCGGTGATGCACACCACCAAGTCCAGCTCTGCATCCACGGCTTCCAGGATGGCATCCGCCGCCAAAGGCGGAGGCACAAAAATCGCCGATACCATGGCCCCCGTTTCCCGGACGGCATCGGCCATGGTGTTGAAAACCGGCACTTTTTCATCAAAACGTGTCCCGCCCTTGCCCGGAGTCACACCGGCCACAATTCTGGTGCCGTATTCCAGGCTCAACCGGGCATGCAGAGCGCCGTAATGCCCCGTGATGCCTTGAATGATCACCCGCGTTTCAGGATTTGCCAAAATGGACATATTTGCTTTCTGGGACTTGAATGCGCAAAGTGCGCCTAGACCGGGGTTTGAACGAGCTGGACGATGGTCCTCGCCGCTTCATCGAGGCTGCCCACGCTGGCGAAGTTCAGCCCGGATTGCCCGATGATCCGGTTGCCTTCCTCAGCCTTGGAGCCAGCCAACCGCACCACCACCGGCACTTTCACTTGCCGTTCCTGGGCGGCCGAAACAATGCCTTGAGCAATGATGTCACACTGCATGATGCCCCCGAATATGTTCACCAGGATGCCGCGCACATTGGGATCGCTGAGGATGATCTTGAAAGCGGCGGCCACCTGCCCGGTTTTGGCGCTGCCGCCCACATCCAGGAAATTTGCGGGCCACCCGCCATGATGGTGGATGATGTCCATCGTGGCCATGGCCAGGCCGGCTCCGTTGACCATGCAGGCAATATTGCCATCGAGCTTGATGTAGTTCAGGCCGTGCTGGCCGGCTTCAAATTCCAATGGGGATTCCTCGGCGGTATCCCGCATTTCAGCAATTTCCGGGTGACGATAAAGCGCGTTGGCATCGAAACTCATCTTGGCATCCACCACCAGGCTCATGCGGCCATCCGGCAATTCGACCATGCACAGAGGATTGATCTCCAGCAAGGTGGCATCGTTCTCCCACCAAGTCTGATATACTCCCGCCAGCAATTGACTGGCCGAATGCAGCAATGATCCGGTGAAACCCAAGGCGGAGGCCAGTTTGCGGGCCTGGTAGGGCATCAAACCAACCGCCGGATCGATGATTTCCTTGATGATTTTTTCCGGTGTCTTACGTGCGATTTCCTCGATTTCCATCCCGCCCTCCGTGCTCACCATCATCATGGGACGGGAGGTCACCCGATCCAGCAATACGGCGAGGTAATATTCCGTTCGGATGTCATAAACGCCTTCCACCAGGAGACGGCTGACTTTCTGGCCTTTGGGACCGGTTTGGTTGGTCACCAAAACCTGGCCCAGCATGGATTTAGCCACGTCGATGACTTCCTCAGGAGACTGGCAAATCTTTACCCCCCCTTTGACGCCGTTTTTAAAAGTCCCCTTCCCCCGCCCTCCAGAATGGATCTGGGCTTTCAGGATCACCTTGTCCAGGCCGTTTGAAAACAGTTTCTGCGCAATCCGCTGAGCCTTGCGGGCTGAGCGGCACACATTCCCCGCCGGAGCAGGAACTCCATTTTTTGCCAATAATTGCTTGGCTTGGTATTCGTGAATATTCACCGAGGAGGGGACTTTAGGAAAGCGATGGTTCCCGAGTCAACCGTTTTATCAATCCAGTGAAACCTTGTTCCGGCCGCGGCAGCCAAGGGTGGAACCACCAAAGCCACGGCTGGCAGATGATAAAGCGATCTAAATCAACGATGATCCACCAGTAAAAATGGCTAATACAGATCATCCCCAAGACCGGTTGCTTGGGCCAATCACCGACCGCCGGGGCGCTTGAATCGAGGGCACGGTTTTAAGTGGGTTCTTCGATTGGCTTTTATGCGCCGCGCCGGCCAATGGCGCGAGCTCCGCTTGGGCCACCGCAGTTTGGTGAATGGACTCCGATTTTCATTTTCAAGGTTGCGTCAATGGGGTGAAAGCCCCATAGCGCCCTTTTGGCCGGAGCGGGTATGTTTTAGTGTCATGAAAAAATCAATATCATCCCCAAATGGGAGGCCAACCGGTCCGCATCCGCCCGCGGCGGCAGCAGCTTTTCACAACGCTGAGGTGTTTGTCAGCCAGTCTCGAGACGAGGTTGCCCGCAGAGCCTACTTCATCTATCTGAATCAAGGCAGCCGCGATGGAGACGATGTCGAGCATTGGTTCGAGGCTGAGTCGGAATTGGCGAATAGGCACGAGGTTGGCTGTCGAAATAGAACAGTCTAAACGCACTGCAAGGAGGCCTGCCAGCCCGGCAAAATCATCGTGATCGCACTCGGTTCCGCAGAGAAGGCGGCCGGTGCCCGGGCGCTCATCAAACCAGGCACCCCGAGGAACACCGGCTTGGACGTGTCCAGCCCGGAGGCTCGCCGCATAGGAGTTTTTCAATGGCCATCACCCCCGAGATGTTGAACCTGGCCCGCGAGGGCTGGCAGATCGGTGTTGCGGGCCTGGCTTTGCTGATGGCCCTGGTGGCTACCGGACACGCCCTTCTCAACAAGCGGGATTTGCGGGCGGCCATTGCGTGGATCGGTTTTACCTGGCTCCTGCCCCTGGCTGGGGCGGTCCTTTACTTTGTTTTTGGGGTGAACCGCCTGCGCCATCAAGCCGCCTGGCTGCGGAGCAAACTTGAGCGCTACCGGGCCGAGGCCGCTGAGGCTGGGTGCCCGCCTGAGGAACTGACCCGCTTTCTGCCGGACCACGCCAGGCATCTCAGCCAGCTGGCCCGGTTGGTGGGAGGGGTGTTGGACCGCTCCCTGCTGCCGGGGAACCGAATCGAACCGCTCCTCAACGGAGAGGAGGCCTATCCGGCCATGCTGGCTGCGATCCGTGAAGCCCGCCAGACGGTCTCGATCACGACCTATATTTTCGATCAGGATGAGGTTGGGCTGGCTTTTGCGCGAGCGTTGGGCGAGGCCGCCCGCCGGGGCGTGGAAGTGCGGGTGCTCATCGACGCCATGGGCATCCGCTATTCCTGGCCCACAATTCATCGCGCCCTGCGCCAGGAGGGGGTAAAGCACGCCCAGTTTCTGCCGTCCTTGGCCTTGTGGCACCTGATGTCCCTGAACTTGCGCACCCACCGGAAGATTTTGGTGGCGGACGGGCGCCTGGGATTCACCGGGGGGATGAATATTCGCCTGGGACATTGCCTCCGGCACCGCGCACGGAGATCGGCGCAGGATATTCACTTCCAGGTGCGGGGGCCGGTGGTTGCCCAATTGCAGGAAGTCTTTGTCGATGACTGGCTGTTCACGACCGGTGAGCGTTTGCGCGGCGAGGCGTGGTTCCCCAAACTTGAAATGGCCGGCAAAGTGCTCGCCCGGGGGGTGACCGACGGCCCGGATGAGAATTTTGAGAAGCTGCTTTGGACGCTGTTGGGGGCGCTTTCCATCGCGCGGCATTCCGTCCGGATCGTGACACCCTATTTCCTGCCCGACGCCGCCATCATCTCGGCCTTGAACGTGGCGGCCATGCGCGGAGTGCAGGTGGATATCATTTTGCCCTCCCGAAGCAATCTGCCATTTGTACTGCGGGCTTCCCGGGCGATGTGGGGCCAGTTGCTTGAGCATGGGTGCCGCATCTGGCTCACCCCGCCGCCGTTCGATCACTCCAAATTGATGCTCGTGGATGGGTGTTGGGTGCTGCTTGGTTCGGCCAATTGGGATGCCCGCAGCTTGCGGTTGAATTTTGAACATAACTTGGAATGCTATGACGTGGAGCTTGCCAAACGGCTCGAGGATTTGATCGCAGCCAAGCTGAAGAAAGCCCACCAGGCCAGTTTTCCAGAAGTGGCCGGCCGCCCGTTGACAGTCCGTCTGCTGGATGGCTTCGCACGCTTGCTGACACCGTTTCTTTAACGGCCGGCGAAGTTCCATCCTGGCCCTGTTCAAAGCGTGCCCAAAGGATCAGGTTCGGGTAGGGTTTTACCCCATAGCGGTGGGCGATCGGGAGGCCTAACGTATTCCAGATGAAAACAATCCCAATGGCTCATGCCCGGCAGCTTCCGAATCGTTGGGAGGCAGGTGCGGCGGCATGGCACCCCGCCTGTCAACAAAAAGTGAAATGATGAAAGCATTAACCCGTTGGGATCAATCAACACAAATCGCGGCCCTGCACCAAGGGCTGCGCGAATTGTTCAGCCGCTCCCCGGCCCAGTGGCCCGAGCGCCAGGAAGAACCCCTGGCGGCGGCCGCCTGGGCGCCGTTGATCGACATAAGCGAGGACGAACATGAATATCGGATCAAGGCCGGATTTCCGCCCGAGTGGTATAAAGGCGCGCAGGTGAGTGCCGAGGTCCAGGACGGCATGTTGACCCTGCATCTGGCTAAAAAGGAGAAGCGCAAACCCCAGCCAGAACAGGTGGTGGATGAGATCACCGCCTGGTGGCAGAAGGCCCTGGGGAATAAGGCCGTATTAGGGCAAACAAGCACCAGGCCTGCACCCGAACCGGGAACTCCCCCCAGATATTTCACCTGGACGAAGGTCGAGAGCGGACCTGTGCAACCGGTGAAAAACATTGCGGCACCTGCGCCAGGCACCACCGCCATGGAAGGATCGACGGATGGTGGAATCCCGGATCAAAAAGGCCATCCAAGGCTGGGCAGTGGATCAACCGCTCCCACACAACTCAAGCAGAGGGCTGGAGCGATCATTACCGGGGCGGCGGTCTTTCTGGTGATCGGGTTTATGAGATTGGCCGGAGCCGTTTTTCTCATGTTTCTCGCGGTGCTGCGGAAATTTCGCACTCCTTATGGAGTGAGCGGAAATCAATCCGTGCGTGGGGATTAGAAACTGCCCGGGAAGGATGAGCCTGGCTGGGATGGAGACGGTGAAATAGCGAAGTGAAGTCTCTTAATGGCATGAATCTTGGAATAAGAGTCCCGCTCACCACGGGACCGGACGCGGACGCTAAAATCGCCGCCGCGGTTACCGCTGAGTCAGACTTTCTCCGCCAGGAACTTGAGGAGCGGAAAGCCTGGAATATCCACCTGTCTGCCGACTTCGAGGATTTCAAGCGGCGGATCCGGCAGGAGGCCGGGGAACAGGCGCGCGCGCAAAAGGAATCATTCATCCGTGAGTTGCTGCCCGCCATCGACAACCTCGAACGGGCCTTGAACTCCGGCTCCGCCTCCGGATCCCCACAGTTACGGGAGGGGGCGGAAATGACCTTGCGGCAGCTATGCCTATTGCTTCGCCAGCATGGCATCGAGGCCGAGGATTGCCTCGGCCAGCCGTTTGATCCGCGCCGTCATGAAGCGGTCATCCAGCGCCCGGATTCGTACCAGCCCGGCCACACCATCCTCGAGGTGTTCCAGCGAGGGTACCGGCGAGGCCATCAGGTCTTCCGGCCGGCCAAAGTGGTGGTGAATGACCTGGCGTCTGCCAAACCTGCCCGCCATGCCACTTGAATTCAAAGACTATTACCAGATCCTCGGGGTGGCTCCGAAGGCAACAGGCGAAGACATCAAGAAAGCCTTCCGCACGCTCGCCCGAAAGCACCATCCAGATGTTGCCAAAGACAAAAAAACAGCCGAGGAGAAATTCAAGGAACTCAATGAGGCACACGAGGTTCTGAGCGATCCAGAGAGCCGCCGGGAGTATGACCAACTGGGTGCGAACTGGAAAACCGGGGCGGAACCGGGGCCAGCCCCGGGCTGGGCAAGGGGCCGGCCGGCGGCGAGGGCAGCAGGGGATGAAACCTACGAATTCCAATTCGAGGGCACGGGTTTCAGTGATTTCTTTGAGCAGTTTTTTGGCCGCCGCGCCAGGCGGGCGCGAGGTGGTTCTCCGTTCGCTGCCGGCGAATCCGCCAGCGGGCCGGTTGAGGCGGAAGAAGGGCTCCGTGGGCAGGATATCCAGGGGGACATCCTCATTACGCTCACGGAAGTGCTCCAGGGGGCGATGCGAACCATTTCGGTGCGGCGAACCAATGCCCGGACGGGGCACGAAGAGAACCATACTTGCCAGGTTCGCATACCGCCCGGAGTTCAGGAAGGCCAATCGATCCGGGTGCCCGGCAAAGGTGGCATGGCGGCAGCGCCGGAGACATCTACCTGCTGGTCCGCTACGCCCAGCATCCTGATTGGCGCGCGCGCGGCGCCGATTTGGTGGGCCAACTCGAGCTGTCCCCGTGGGAAGCGGTGCTGGGGGCAACAGTTACGGTGCGGACACTGGAAGGCTCCGTTTCCGTGAAGGTTCCCGCCCGCACCCAGCAGGGGCAGCAATTGCGCGTTCGGGGCCAAGGCCTGCCCGCCGGAAGCGGCCGGCGAGGCGATCTTTACGCCGGGATCTCCATCCAGGTTCCGTCCCTCATCAGCCCGGAAGAACAGCATTGGTGGAGACAATTGGCGGCGCATTCCACCTTCGATCCCAAGAAGGCCGCTTGAAACCCGTCCATGTCGTTCACCGCTGTCAGATCTGTTCAATTCAGATTTGTTAAGGATATAATCACGGCTCACTTTACGTTTTGAGCCAAAATCTACGGTGCCTTTGCTCCCTTACCTCCAGGAGCACGGATGAGGGGGAATGCAGCCAAAACTTTGCCACTTTGGCTGGGGCGGGAATTCAACACCAAGGCGCAAGCGCCAGGCGCTGAAAGGAGAGGTTTGGATCTAAACTGAAAGCATGCATAGGCATGGCCCGGGCTGCGGTTGCCAAGGCGCGGCTGACGGCTGGCTTGCACGCCGCGCTTGAATCCCACGGGAGGTTGCGGATAATCCGGTGCAAGATGGCTGGGATCGATGGCTGGAAACGTGGTCTGGCTGCACCTCTATTCACGATGAAAAGTATTGTCCAATCAATGGTGGCTTGGGCGGGGCGGTTTGAACGATGCCCCGGCGGCCGCGGGTTATTCAATTTGTATTCTGTGCCGTGTTCCTGGGCGGTCCTGCTACCCATTGTGTGCGGGCTCGGCTTCACCTTCCAAGGCGGGCTGGCTCTGGCTGGCGCGGAGCCGGCTGGCGGCGGGATCCGGCTCCACGATCCGTCCGTGCGCGAGTGGATATCCCTGCGGGGCCTCACCGAGGCGGAAGCCGCACTGGTGGCCGGGCCGCAGGCGGAGCCGGGGGCCAGCCGCATCCGGATCACTGCCGGCCTGCCCGGCCTGGTGGCGCAGCCCGCGGCACACGCGGGCCGGCTCTATACGCGGCTGGAGGCGCCGGGATGGACCTGGCTGAATGAGCCGGGCAAGCCCGCAGTGCTGGTGAAGCATTTCCTGCTGCCCATCCCAGTGGGGGTCACGCCCCGGGTATCAGTGCGGAGCGTGGTGGAGGTGGGCATCGAGGGCCTGGAGGTGGAGCCGGCCCAGCCGCTCCCACTGGAGAACGGGCCGCCAGAGCCTTTCGCCTGGGATGCGGCCACCTACGCGAGCGGGAATCCCTATCCCGCCAGCCAGGTGGTGGCGTGGTCCGTGGGTAGGATCCGCAACCAGGGATTGCTGTCGCTGGCGGTGGCGCCAGTGCGGGCGCTGCCGGGGCGGCGGGCGGCGCTGGCGGCGGTGGAATTGGAGGTGGAGGTGGTCTGGGGGCCGGCGGGAGTATCCGCCGCCAGCACCCCACCCCCGCCAGAGCCGGTGGAAACCTTGCCGGAGGGGGCGGCGGGAGGCGCGCCAAGCCCTTACCTGGTGGTGCTGCCGGATCAGTTTGCCGGCAATGCCAGGCTGGCGGAGTGGATGGATTGGAAGCGGCGCAAAGGTTGCGGCATGCGGTTGGTGCGGACTTCCCAGATCAGTCCGGATGGGGCGCCCAGCCCCGAGGCGGTCACCAAGTATCTGCGGGGTTTGCCTGCGGCGGAATACCCGGAATATCTTCTGATCCTGGGGGACGCCAATCCCGCCCGGGGTGTTGATGGACGTCCGATCAGCCGCACCCTGCGCTATGAAGGGCGCTACGACTTGGATTACGCCTGCCGCGACGCGGCGGATATTTACCCGGACCTGGCGTATGGGCGGCTGCCGGCGGCAGATGACCGGCAACTGACGGCGATGCTGGCCAAATGCCTCGCGGCGGACCGGACCCCGCCGGAGGGGGATATGTACCAGAAGGTGGCGGTGGCGGCCATGCTGGAGGATAAAACTCCCCGGGATAACCGGGCGGACAAGCTCTTTTGCGAGACGGCGGACGCGGTGGCGGCCTATTTCGAGCAGGCCCCCGGCGGGGTGGCTTACGGCTGCACGCGCACCTTTGTCAACCCATATGCAGTGACATCCCAGTGTTACTGGAACCAGAATTCGCTGCTCTGGCGGGCCACGGACCAGATCGGATCGCGGGTGTGGGACCATTTCCTGCCGGAGGAGGCGGCCCGGGAGCGGCTGGCCGGCGCGATCAATGCAGGAGTGAGCCTGGTGCTGCACCGGGACCACGGCAACCCTGATGGCTGGATCGACCCGCCCTTCACCTCGGCGGACATCCGCCGCTTGGCCAACGGTGAGCGGCGGCCGCTGGTGCTTTCCATGAACTGCCTGACCGGCAGCTATATGTACGACAACAATTTTGCCGCGGCCTGGCTGCTGCACGAGGGTGGGGGCGCCTACGCGGTGGTGGCCTCGGTGGATGCGAGCACCAGCTGGTGCAACGATTGGATGACCCATGGATTTTTGGCCGGCCTGCTGCCCGATTATCTGGCCTGGCACAACCAATCCACCCAGCCGGATTGGCCCAAAGACCTGCCTGCCCCGGGTGGAGCTTACGGCCAGGTGGGGAGCCGGACGCGGCTGGGGCCTCTGCTGAACTTCGCCAAGATGTATATGCTCGAGCAAAACCGGTATGTGCCGTCGCTGGGCGCCAACCTCGATACCTTTCGCATTTTTCAGGTGTTTGGCGATCCGGAAACACACGTGCTGCTGCCGCGTCCGCGCCCGCTGGCCGCCACCTTGCCGCCGGCCCTTACGCCGGGGTCGCAACGGGTTCAGGTGGCCACCGGCGAGCCGGGCAGCCAGGTTTGTCTCTATGGCCCGGAGGTGGGGGTGCACCAAGTGGCGATCGCCGGGGCTGATGGGCAAGCCGCCCTGGGGGTGGCATCCACGGGTCCCGGGATCATCCATGTGACGGTGACGGCCTATGGCTGCCGGCCCTTTGAGGGGACCTTAATGGTGAAACCATCGGCGGGCCAGCCGCCGGTCATCGCCGCCCAGCCCGTGAGCCAGGCGGTGCTGGCCGGTGGGGAGGCGCGGCTGGAGGTGGCCGCCGAAGGGCCGGCGCCCTTGAATTGGCAATGGCGGCAGGATGGCACGAATGTGGCCGGGGCCACGGCGGCCCGGTTGAGCCTCCCCGGGGTGCGGGCGGACCAGGCGGGCAATTACAGCGTGGTGGTGAGCAATCCCTACGGAGCTATCACCAGCGCGGTGGCGGTGCTGACCGTGGTGGTGGATGGCGCCAGCCGCTTCCGCATCGCCCGGCCGGAGGCCATCAACATCGTGGACGACGCGGCGGCCGACCCATACCCCTCGCGCTTGCTGGTTTCAGGCGTGGCGGGCGTGGTGACCAATGTGTCGGTGACTTTATCCAATCTTTCGCACCCATACTCGGGCGACGTGGCGGTGCTGCTGGTGAGTCCCGCGGGGCAACGGGTCGTGCTGCTGTCCAAGTCTGGCGGCAGCTTCGGGGCCACGAATGCGACCCTGGTGTTCGACCAGCGGATGGGGAAAATGACCGGACAAAATGCGCCCTTGGTCTCGGGCGGATTCCGGCCCTCAGATTGGGCGAATTATGCTGAGAACGGCGGATTCCCCGCGCCCGCGCCCGATGGGATCTCCAGCACGAACCTGCTGGACCTGGCCGGGCACGATCCCAACGGCGAGTGGTCCCTGTACGTGTGGGACGCGGAGCGGGGGGATTCCGGTATCATCCAGAATGGCTGGAGCCTGGATTTGGATACGGATCCATTGCGGATGCTGGCGCCGGTGGTGACTCGCGAGCCGGAGCCGGTGACCGTCTTTGCCGGCGCCCGGGCGGAACTGTCCGCCGGAGTTACGGGCGCGGCGCCGATCGCCTGCGTATGGCTCAAAGACGGGCTTCCGGTTGGGGCAGGCTCCCGGGTGGTTCTGGATCCGGCGGCGCTCGCCCAAGCGGGAAATTACTCCCTGGTGGCCAGCAACCGTTATGGGATGGCCACCAGCCTCCAGACCGTGGTGCAGGTGCAGGTGCCTGGACCTTTGGCTGCGGCGCTGGACAATGCGGTGCTGGATTGGGTGACCTATGGCAGCGCCGCCTGGGCCGGACAGACGCTGGCCAGCCAGGATGGCGTGGGGGCCGCCCGCAGCGGCCGGATTGCCAATGGGGGCGAGTCGCACCTGAAAACCACGGTGGCCGGGCCGGGCTGGGTGACGTTTTGGTGGCGGGTGTCATCGGAGGAAGGATACGATTTCCTCCGCTTCACCGTGGGCGGGCAGATCTACGCCGCCATTACCGGGGAAACCGCCTGGGCCGCTAAAAGGCTGCATGTCCCCCCTGGCCAGCAAACCCTGCAATGGTCCTACCTCAAGGATTATTCATTCAACGGCGGGCAGGACGCCGGCTGGGTGGACCGGGTGGTTTTCACCCCCACGCTCGGCTTGCTGGATCATTTCACCTGGGATCTGGCGGGGGGGGATCCCCAAGCTGATATTCCATTTGCGGCCCGGCTGGAGGCGCGGGACGAGTCGGAAAACCTGGTTGCCAATCCTGGATCCACCCCGGCGATCCGGGGGGCGGCTTACGGGACCGCAGCCAACCTCCTTGGAGAGGTTTCTCCGCAGCAAACTGGCACCAGCGGGGAGATGGGATACACCGATGGATTCTCGTTCACTCCGGGGCGGGACTTGCTCGTGACCCATTTCCGCACCTATTACGGCGCCAAAGTCAGCCTCTGGCAGGAGGATGGCGGTTTGCTGGCGAGCCAGGCGGTGGCCGCCACCGGAGCGGCTTGGGCGGAAAGCCCGCTGCCGGTCCCGGTTTCCTTGCTGGCCGGCCGGCGTTACCGTTTGGGTGTTTTCAATCCAGCGAGCTTGACCACCTACTACCTGACGAACCTCCCGGCCATATTTGCTGATGGCAGCGTGGGCCAATCCTGGTTCAGCCCCGATGACAACTACCCGGAGAAGGAACTCCGCGGCGCCCGGCCGCTGGTCGATATGCTTTACCTGCCCGTGGTGCCGGCCGGAGTAAAGGTCACTCCAGGCAGTGCGGCCCTGGCGGGCGGCATCTGGGAGGGGATGGTGACGGTGAGCCAGGCGGCCAGCCAGTTGCGCCTGTGGGCCGACGACGGAGCGGGGCATGCGGGCTATAGCCAGTTCTTTAATGTGGTGGCGGATCCAACCCTGCGGCTGCCAGCCATCACCATCCAGCCCCTTGACCAGCCGGTGACCGAGGGCGCGGCGGTGACCTTCAAGGTGGGGGCCACAGGCAGTGCCCCGCTGACCTTTGGCTGGCTGCGCAATGGAGTGGCCATTCCCGGGGCCAGCCAGCAGGAGTATCGGCTGGCCCGGGTGGTGCTGGCGGATTCGGGAGTCCGTTTCAGTTGCGTGGCCAGCAACCCGGCGGGCAGTGCCACCAGCCTGGCCGCCTTGTTGACGGTGAATCCAGCTCCGCCAACGCTGACGCTGGCGTTGAACAATGCAACCCTGGCCTGGAGCACACGCGGCGATGTGCCTTGGTTCGCCCAGGCCAGCGCAGCCCGCGATGGCCTGGCGGCCCAAAGCGGTTTCATCGGGGATAAGCAGATTTCAGCCCTGGAAACCTTTGTGGATGGCCCCGGAACGGTCTCCTTTTGGTGGCGGGTCTCCTCGGAAAGGGATTATGACATTCTGAGTTTCTGGCTGGATGAGAAACGCCTGGCTCGCCTTTCCGGGGAGGCGGATTGGAGCCGCCTGGAAACTGCAGTGCCGGCTGGAATGCATGTGTTGCACTGGGAGTACAGCAAGGATGTGGATAAAAAAGAGGGGCTCGATGCCGGCTGGGTGGATATGGTGCAGTTTGCTCCAGCGGGCCTGCCATGGCTGGAAATTGCCCAGGCCGCCCCTGCCTTGGTCTTGCGTGCACAAGGGGCGCCAGGCTCCGAGTGGACTCTCCAGACAGCCTCCCAGGTCACCGGCCCGTGGGTGGCCGGTCACCGGCTGATCCTCACCAACACGCCGGTGTTGATCCCCGTCACGAACCTTATTCAATCACCGCGGTTTTTCCGGCTGGGATCGCCCTGAGCCGGGGGGCCAAATGCTATCCCGGGATCCACTGGATTCCATGTCCCGAAACAAACGCCGCGCCAGGAGGGATTTCCCGGCGCGGCGTGGAGAAGAGTAACTATGGTAACGCGCGAATCCGGTCTTGCCCTATTCCCGGGCCCGGAAAAACCGGGCCTGCATACCCTGGTTCTTTTCGATCCATTGCAAAATGCCATCCGCGTTGGCAATGCCGGTTTCCACCACCGTCCATTTTTGCATATCGGGGGAGGTTTCAATGGTATATTGTTTGCGGGCAGTGGCTGACACCGTGAGCGTGAGGATGCCCTCCGTGTTCCGGTTCAGGCTGAGCAGAACCTTGGATTCCACAGGCGCTGGAGTAATCCCTTTGAACTCAACGAGCCCGGCGATATTATCCAGCACGATTCCTCCCGCGGTGACGAAATTCTGGTAGGGCATGGGATAGCCCATGGCCAGATCGAATTTCGGATCCACCCCAGTCAGGCTTTTGAAAACTGCCGTGCCGAGCAAAACACGGTTGCCGGTAACGCCTTCCAGTGGATTGGCGCCGTCCAGTTTCCCGCCCACAATCAGGATTTCCCCGGGGGTTGTCAGGTCGGGATCGCGATACGGGTATCGGTTTTTCCCGTCGGAAAAAAACCACACCGAGGAGTTTTTGGTGGCCTCCCCAGCCGCCACCTGGCGCGGATCGTAAAGGAGACGGACCCCAAAGCTCACCAAAGGTCCTTTGATGATATCCGCGTAGAGATTTACGGTCGTCAGGTTGCCTGCGGTTGTGGCTTCGCCGTAGATGTCCACCGCTCCGGCGGCGAGCCGCTGCGGAGATCCCGCGATGAGGGTGGCCAGGAGGGGCCAAATCCCTGATAAACACTTCAGTTTCATTGTTGCACCTTTCTCATAGGAGTGCTTTTAAAAGGGCAGGCTAGCGTGGCAGGCTGGCTTTTTTTACGCCGTTCGTATGCCCGTATTGGGAGGCGAAGATAGCCAGATCCGCTCCGTCCACCACCCCGTCGCCATTCAAATCGGCAGTGCAGGTTACCTGGGTTCCCGGTCCCACATTGATGAAGTAATGGTCATTGAATGAGGCGCCGTAAATCAGATTGAAACCATCGGTGGTGCGGGCATAAGCCTCAAGGTAGAATTGGTATGAACAGGTTGTCCAAGGCGTCAAAGTGCCAGCGGTGAAGGCGGTCCCGGCATTGACGAGAATCGGATTGGGGCCATTCCAAAAAGGCCGGGAGGAATCATGCGCTCCAACATACTGGTCCGAGGCGATCACGCCGCCGCTCCGGTTCCGGCCGTATAGGGCGGACAGGCCATAATACTGCAAAAAACCGTTGGTGTGGTAGGCTTTGATTTCAAATTGCAGCGGGTCGCGGTCCGTGGCCACATTGATAAAACCACATTCAGGGATGACATTGCCATTGCGATCCCGCACGGAAACCAATTCGGCGACCACCGGTGAGTTGTCCACCAGCAGCGTTATGCGACTTAAATCATTGGTGGGAAGGGCAACTTCATGATAACCAAAGAGCGGCAAAATGATTCCTGGAGAAACGGAGGTCCGGCCGCCCAGGAGCGAGCGATATTGGTAGCCTTTGCAGATCAGGTCATAGCGGCCATTCTCCAGGCGCAGTGTATTCCAGATCATTTTCAAGTCAGGGAACGACCAATAACCCGAGTCGGTTCGCTGATAATACCCGTCGGCATTTGGACCTACCTGCACGGGGGTTGAAACCACATGGCCATCGGAGGTGATGGTATACTTTATTTTGGTCAAAGGATCGGTGACGGGCTGAAAGTCGCCGGCGGCGGGTGGGGTGTTGCCATTCCACTTGGCGGCAAATATTTTATAATATTGCACCGTGGAGTCGCTCATGCCAAACAATCCATGAATCCAGAGCATACCGCCAAAGGGCGCGTCCTTGTATGGATAAATGCTCAGTGCGCTGGCCACGGCCGGGGTCACGTTAGCCAGACCTGCGAGGCTGCCACTGCGGGTGATTTCAGAAGTCGGTATTTTGCCGATGTTGTTGAACAAAAAACCGGTGGTGAGCGGGCTGACCAAGCCCGGGAGCAAGCCACTGGGTCCTCCGTAGGCACCCATATCGTTGCGGCTTCCATCCCGGTCATTGTACACCAACGCCGGATCGCCAGTGTCAATGCAGGGGGATCCCCGCAGCAAGGCATAGCGCGAAATACCGGCCGGATCGAACTTGGGATCCACCGAAATATCTCCCGGCCCCGCAGCCGCTACCCCACCGGATTGAGCATCGTAATTTTTCCAATTATTTGCCCAGACGTCGTTGAATGAAATCAAAGGAGTGGTGGATCCGTGGGACGCCGAAATACCCGTGCTGTTGGCGGTGAGGATGTTGTTTTTAATGATGACGTTGGCGTCTTGATAACACCAAATGCCGCTGTCTTTATTGCCGGTGATCGTGTTATTGATCACTTGCGCGCCCGTTGAGGCTGCCCAGGCGAAATAAATCCCCACCCCGGTGTTGTTGATAATCAAATTGTTGGCGATCAGCGGCTTGGATGAAAGGCAGAGGATGCCATAGTCGAGGCTGGAACTGGCCGAATTGCCGTTGCCTTCCACCACATTGTTGCGGATCAAGGCGCTGCTATCGCTTTCAATGCGAATTCCATTGATGTTGCCGATGATCCAATTGTTGTTGAAGGCCGGACTGCCACCTTGGATGTAAACACCGGCGTCACCGCTTCCATTGCCGCTGTTCGTGATTTTGAATCCCTCCATCCGGCAGTTGGTAACCGAGAGCGCTTGCACCACCCGGCCACTGCCCAGACCACGCAGGATGGTGGAAGCAAAACCGGCGCCGATGACATTGACATCGCTGCGCAGAACGATGTTTTCGTTATAGGTGCCGGGCCCCACCGATACCGTGTCCCCTGGATCCGCGTGGTCGATGGCGGGCTGAATCACGCCGCCAGTGGTGACCGCCAGGTTGTCCTTGCCCGTAATGCTCAACTCCACACCATTCCTCCGGAAAACGCTCAGCGGAGGATTGGTTCCCTCGGTTTCAACGACTTCCGGACATCCATCAGTCCAGCTGCTGCTTACGGAAAAGTAAGTCGTTTGACCTGCGGGACCCGAAACCAGTTTCATCACGAAGCAGACCCGGCTGCCCTTGGTGATGCTGAGCGAGGGGAAATAGAAGGGCACCTGCTTGGTTTGGGTGTAATTACCGGTCAAATCAACCGTCGCTTCCGACGTGCCCAAGACTGCCCCGTCGTAGGTGCCGGCCCGGACGGTCAATCCAAAATGGTAGCTGCCCGCACCAGTGGCCGAAAATGCCAGCGTGGCGGAATCCAGCGTAATGCCGGGATAGCTTGGAATGTAAAAACCTCGAGCAATCAAATCCCCGGTTTGGCTCGAGGTGCACGAGAGCAGGTTGCCAGCCTGGGTGACAGACGTTCCGAACACTACGCATCCGGCCACCGCAATCGCCCGCGCCAGGGCCGAAAACGATGGGCTTATTAACCATGTTGTCTTCATATTATTCACTGGGTATTCGCTTTGATGAAAAAGGATCGATATCGATCCCGTCTTGAACAAGGACCAGCCCCTTCCCACCGAAGCGCCCCATATGCCCAATGGCTGGCATTCCAGTGTTATTTCTTATGCTGATCTTCGTTAAAGCTTATACACTGTGGCACAAAAACGCCTCATGTCAATATGCAATCACCCAGTAGTGGTTTGAAACTACATTTTGCCCGAACGCCGTGCTATAGGACGGGAACGCAGGAGCGTTCAAAAGCTCCAGTATTTGCAGGCGATTGCCGTTCGCAGGGTGAATGGGAAGAGCGCTGGCGGATGAACAATCACTTGCGATCACCCAGGGTTCGGATTCCGGTCATTTCCAGGAACTTATTGACATCCATGGTGTTAAGATTCATCGATCCTTCGTTAACCGGCATCATGATGATGCGTTTGCCTTTGAGGTTTTCAGCGATTTTCATGCGGACCTGGGTTTCGCCGCCGGCGCTGGCCATGGCTTCCCTTTGTTTTTTGATGGTTTCCGCCTTGTTTTTGCCTTCCACCAGAGTGGCATCGGCGATCGTTTTCTGTTGATCGAAGTAAGTGTCGGCGGCGGCCACGGTGTTGGTATAAACACCGTCCACATGGGCAATCATGCCGTTGACAGTGCCGTGGGCCTCGTTGAGCAATTTAGTGTTGGCCTCTTTTTGGGCGATCATCCGCGCCTCAATTTGGGAACGGTTCTGCTCAGACACCTTTTTTTGCTCGATGATTTTTGAGTAGGCATCATTGAAGCGGTAGTCCATGAGGGAGACACTCTCCAATATGATGCCGTAATTCTTTAAAATCTCCTGCAAACCTTGCTTGGCCTGTTCGGTGGCAACGTTCCGCTCCTCCGCATTATAAAATTGCTGGGTGGTAAGCTCGCCGAAAAAATCCCGGGTGCGGCTGCGCACCACCGTTTTGAATACCTTGTCCCGAATCTCCTCAAAGCTGCTGCCCACGTGCTGGCGGATGTAGGGAGCGCGATTGGCGTCGATCCGGAACGCATAACGGATGTCCAGGTGGAGATCGTTGCCTTCAATGGTCTTAAAGGCCAGTTCGTCGTTTTTGCCGCGCGCCAGATCCTTCTTCATTTCAATCACCTCGAGTTTCGTGTCGTAAACGGTCCACTCGTTGATGATGGGCAGGAAGAAGTAGGTGGATCCCGGAAGATAGACTTTCTCCTCGACGCCTGGCTTGCCGAAGAGAACCCACTTGCGGGTTCGGACGCCGACTTCGGTGGAATCTGTGGAATGGTAGGAGCAGATGGTGGTTAACACCAGAAGGCCCAGGCCGGCTAGTATGGCGATCAGTTTATTGGCGGTATTCATTGGTTTTCCCTCCGGTTTGATTCAGTTGAAGCATTTGTGATAGCGACTGCAGGTCCAGTGGATTGAACCCGCTTTTTCCTCCCGCGGGCACCATGATGTAATCCAAGCCCTTAAGCACGTCCGCCATTTCCATGGCCACGATCCGATCCGATCCGATTCCCTGGTAGGCCTCATTGATCAGGCGGTTTTTTTCGGCCTCCGCCAGGTTTTTCACTTTGTCCGCTTCGGAACGCTTGATCCGGTCATATTTTTCCATTTCGGCCGTCTTGCGGGTGATATAGTTGGCGCCATTGGTCAGAACAATGCTCATGGCGGCCTTCCCCTCTTCGATGACCTTGGTCAAACGTCCTTGCGCTTCCGCCTCGGTGGCGGCGGTGATGTTCATGTAGCGGGTTTGTTCCTGGAGATTGCGCTCCTCGATTTTTTGCTGCACTACGGGATTATAGTGCGGGAACCGGACCAGGATTTGATCCACGGTTATGCCTTTGTCGCTGAATTCCTTGTTTAAGGCCTCGCGGGCCTCATTTTGTTTTTGAACCCGTAATTTGGTGTTGAAAAAATCCTCCGGATTCATGATGCCTAAAGTGGACTTCAAAGCCGGTTCGGCCCGCTGGAGGAGGCCATTGACTTCATAATTGCGCCCCAAGCCATATTGGCTGAGTGTCTTATATGGATCGGTGATGTGATATAAAATCGAGACATCCAAGCCAATCTGAAAACCATCCGAGGTTTGAATGTTGGCGGCTTTCCCAAAGCGCACATATGGGGTGTTTTCCTCGGAAGTGCTGTCGGCTTTGAGGGTCAACACCTGGACATCCTTGGGGAAAGTATGGATGCGTTCGCAGCCAAGAAACTGGCGGTGGATACCCGCGTGGTATATCTCTTCGTGAATCCCCATTTTGCCCAGCAATCCGCCGAGGTTGATATCCACCTGCTTGATCCCCATTTCGTTGGGTTTGACATACTTTGTGCAGGTGGCATAGAAAACTACTACGCACAGGAAAAGCAGGACTGCCCCGGTAATCACCAAAGCGCTGGTGCCTTTGAAATATACCGCCCAAGGCGCTTCCCGATAGGAGCCGCCGTTGAAAATTCGTTTATCCATTTTGTTTTACCTTTTGAGGACGTGTTTGTTCGTTTTGCCTGGAAGTCTCAGGCGTAGTAATCGAGTTTGGGATGGGAGGCGAGCCAACCTCCGCCATGGGTCTGCCGCGATCACACTTTATCCGCTCCCGCGAAGCCGGGGAATTGGAGAGCCAGTCGGTGATGTAATTGGGATCCCTATCCATAAAAACCTGGTGGGCCAGGAGGAAAAGCTGGTGGAAACGCCGCTGCCTGGCGACCTCATTATAGACCCCTTTCAAATGCAGTTCCAGGAACCGATCAAAGGCAGGAATCCCCAGGCGTTTGCGGTCTTCGGAGTAAACCGGATCAGCCTGGCAGACTCGGCGGTAATCCCGCCAGAATTCACTGGCTTTGGGGTATTGCGAGAGAATTTCCATGGCCTCTGCCCGCACCAATTCATCTGCTCCCATGGCCTCCTTGAAGGCGTCATATTGTTGATCCACCACCAATTTTTTGTCCAGCCCATCAATGGCTTGAAAAAATTGGCTGCGGGCCAGACGAATCTTCCAGCCATCCAATTTGCCGGCAAAATAAAACAACGAGGCACCCAGGACAGATTCCAAAAGGATGGAGGGAATCATAAGCTGCGGAGTCAGGCTGCGGCCCCGGGTGAGCAACGATTCCAGGATTTCCAAGCCGAACACCGTGCCCAGAACATATTTCCATAGGGCGCGGTGCGATTGTTTCGCCAAGATGGTGTTTTTCTTGGAGTCGAACTGCTCATACAAAGGCAGTATATCCCGCTGCACCAATTCCTCCAAAAGACAGTAATGGCTGGGATTCACACTGTTCATGGCCATTTCGTCCGCTTTGATGCGCTCGACGAAAAAATCATGGATTACGCAGGGACCATCCACCGCATCGGTTGCTTCCAACCGCTCGAAAAGCTCAGGAGCGAGCGTGGCTAAAGAGGGCACGGACATAAAGCTATTAACCCTAAACCTTTACAACAGACATCTTTAATATAAAGGCCCGATGGGAAAGCGGCAATGACAATCGATGCCTGGAAAATGTGTGATGGCGCAGGGGGGATCCCATTCCTGGCGCCGGTATTGGAAAGCGGGCTGCCAGAGGGGGCCAGGGGCTCACGCAACCAGTTCGCCAGGCGGACGCTGCCAGATTAAACCACCGGTCCGGCCGGCCTTCCCTGCCTCTTTAATCGTCGTCACTGGCGCTTTTTTCGGGCAGGGCAAAAACAAAAGCCGCCCGCGTTGGAGGTGGCATCGGGGATTCGATCCCTTTCACAGAACGCCAAATTACTTCGTTCAAAAGTAAATCATCAGCCGCGTCTTCCTGGGCGAAATTCATGGTTTCGGATAATTGGGATCCCCAGGCGGTTTTGGCATTGCGCTCATTCAGATCCGCCTGAACCGGCAAAGCCGTGTAGGGTCCCAGGTTCTGGGCGGAAGTAAACGAATGAAACATGGGCAGCGCGGCGGCATCAAATTGCGACATTGGCTTCAGGCCGAGGATCAATTCCATGGTGCGCAACATGCTCGCCGTGGAGTAGAGCGTGGAATCGACCACCGACCGTTTGACATAGGGGCTGATCACCAAAGCGACCGTGCGATGGGCATCCACATGGTCGGGACCGTTTTGGGCATCATCCTCCACGACGAACACGGCGGTTTGCGGCCAAAACTTGGAATGGCTGATGGCTTCGATGACCGTTCCCAAAGCCTGGTCGTTATCGGCGACTTGCGCCGTGGGCGTCAGTTTGCCGGCCGAAGTCCCTGAGGTATGATCATTAGGCAGGCGGACGATTTGCAGGCGGGGCATTTCCCCTTCCTGCTCAAAGCGCTTGAGTTCCGCCACAAAACGAGCGGCTCTTTTTACATCCGGGTATTCCATATCGAAGCTTCTGAACCAGGGATCAAAATGGCCTTTCAGGGCTGGGGCCTTGTTGGTTCCCGGATCGGAAGGGGTTTTACCATTGCTTACAAATTCGCCATAACTGCGGTAACTGACTCCGGCGGCTTTTGCCCGGTCCCATAAATAACCTCCAGCCGGGGTGGCAATCGCGTAATTCCCTTCGCTGGGGTAGGAATACTTGCCCCGGGAATTGTGGCCGTAGGATAATGGCCAGGTTTTTTCGACAAAATCCGTGGCGTAGGCCCCCATGCTCCACTCGTGGCCGTCCGCGCTGACCTCGCTTTCCACATAGAAATTATCGAGCAGAACAAATTGGCGGGCCAATTGGTGATGGTTGGGAGTAATGTGTTCCGGGAACAGGCACAAACTGGGATCGCCATTGCCAATCTTCAAATCGCCGAATACCTGGTCGTAAGTGCGATTTTCCTTGATGATGTAAAGGCAGTATTTGATGGGTGATGGACCGCCCACCTTGAGCGGGATGGGATTATCTTTTTCGCGAATAGCCATCAGGACTGGTTCCGAGGTCCGCGGACAGCAGGAATAAGCTTGGGCGGTGTAGGTTTTGAGCTGCTTTTCAAAGGCCTCCCGCTTGGGCAGGGTGATCACGCTGACCGTGCCCTGCAGCAGGCCACCGATGTATTCCCGGACGCTTGCCGGGGGCTCTTTGCCAGGTTGGGGGCCGTGGCGATTAGCCTTGGAGATGAGGCCCTTGCCATTGGCAACCACCAGGTATTTGCCATCGGCAGTCACCCGGACCGAGGTGGGATACCAGCCCACAGGAATGAATCCGAGCGACCGGGATTGGCCCGGCTGGCTGACCTCGAAAACCGCCAGGTTATTGTTGCACGCATTGGCGATAAAAAGCAGTTTCTCATCTGGCGACAGCGCCAGGCTGTTCGGCGTGGAACCTGGTGGCGAGTCAGGATAAAGAGCCGAGGAAATAGTTTCCAAGACCTGGCCGGTGGCGGTTTCGATGACCATCACTGTGTTCCGGTTGGCGTTGGCCACATAGAGAAGTTTGCCGGTGGAAGCCAGCAGCATTTCATTGGGATGCTCTTGCACGGGCCATTGGCTGGCTACTTGACCACGGTCCAGATCGATCACCGCCACCGAGGCCTGCCCCCACTGGCTGACATAAAGGCGATTGCGAACAGGGTCCACCTGGCAATCGTATGGGAATGGATCCGTTGGCAGGGCTTGGTCCAGTGAGGCTTCATCCCGTTTGGCAATCGCGGCCAAATCTTCATTCTCAGATGGCTTGGCCAGCCGGGCAGGCACGGACAAGGGAACCATGGCCAGCGGAATTTCCCGCACCGTTCCGGGATCGCTGGTCTGAACGATGGATACAGAATGTTTCCTCAAATTGGCGGCGAAGAGGGTTTTGCCATCGGGATGCACAGCCAAGCCGGCTGGAATGCCACGCTCGCCAACGGGCCGCAGGCGGATTTCCCCTGGATGGGACAGATAGCCATCGGCGAAGTCAAAGCGGAATACGGCTTCATTGCTGGCGCCGCTGCAAAAAAGCTGGGTTCCTGCCTGGTTGAAGCGGAGGCCGTAAAAGGCTTCCTCCAGCGCTGCCCGGCAAATGATCCTGGCCCCCGGCAAATCCAGAATAATCACCTCATGCCTGCCATACCCGGCATGCAACACTGCGGCGTACCGATTGCCCGGATGCAGCGCGATGTTGACGGGAAAATCGCCCACCAGAATCTGGCGCCCCGCCGGGCGCAGGGACCATTGGTTGGGCAGGAGGACCGAGCCATCGGCTTGCTGGCCGGGCAATTGAACGGAGTCAGGGGGTGCTGACTGGATGCCGGCAGTGGCGCACCAGCTAATTAGTAAACCAGGGAGCCAAAACAGGCAATGGGAATATTTCATATTCATGGTATTTAGCCGCCAATCTTTGTGGTCAGCCCATAAGCCCGGAAGCGCTCGGCGACCGCTTCCATGTGGCTCATGCTGGGGGGGGATATGTGACTGAGGCCGAACGGCTGCCGCACGCGTTTAAACTTCGGTTCCCCCGAGCGATGGTAGGGCAGCAGGTTCACCTGCTGGAGCGAAGCAACGGTAGTTGTGAAACGCGCCATTTGCTCCAACTCTTCCGGGGTATCATTAAGGCCGGGAATGACCGGGATTCGAATCCATATATTGGCGTGCATTTGACCCAATTGCCGCAGGTTGTGGAGAATCTGTTGATTCGAAACACCCGTGAATTGGCGATGCAAAGCATCCGAAAAAAATTTCAGGTCAAAAAGAAAGAGATCGGTCAGCGGCGCGATGGATTGGAGCGTTCCCCACGGTGCAAATCCGCAGGTATCCACGGCCGTGGACACTCCATGGCTGCGGCAGGCGGTTAACAAAGACCGCAAAAACCCGGGCTGGACCAGCGGTTCGCCACCGGAAAAAGTGGCTCCCCCCTGGGATTCATCATAAAAGGTTCTGTCCTTCAGGATTTCGCGCATCACCGTGGCGGACGTCATGAGGCTGCCGCTGAGTTGCCTGGCTCCGGTTGGGCAGGCTGCCACACAGCCACCGCATTGGTCGCAAGCCGGATTGATCCAGGCAGGCTCAAAGTGCGGCAGGTTCCGGGGTTGTGTGCAGGCCTGAAAACACTGCCCACAATGGATGCAGCGATTGTCGAAAACCATGATCTCCGGTTTTGCCGAACGCGTCTCGGGATTGTGGCACCATGCGCAAGCGAGCGGGCAGCCCTTCAAAAAAACCGTGGTCCGGATGCCCGGACCATCCTGCAGCGAATATTTTTGAATGTTGCTAATCCAGCCGCCAATCATTGCGGCCCACGTTATTCGTTTTTAGGCCCGGAATGCAATTCCCATCGGCGATCCATGGGTGGGCCAGGCCGTTGTCCGTTGGTTTGCCCTGCCTGAAAACGGATGGTGTTGTCCCCCTGGGTGAGCTGGTTTCTGCGTGATGAAACCGCCAAACAATCGAGCCGCAGGCGCATCGGCCAGATCCTTTTTGCCAAGCCGGGGCAGGATGGTGCAGAGCCAATTAAAACAGCCCATGTAAAAAATTGAGAAAGCTGATAGGCGGCAGGATTACGGCGATTGCCTCTTTCTTCCCTTCGATGATCGAGCCAAAGCTTGACCGGCCGAATTAAACAGCCGCGAAGCCATGCCTGGCGCAAGGTCCCAATACCCGGCGGCTGAGTTCTGGCGCACCATGGAAGTGTCGTGGCCACCATGGGTCAATTTTTTCCCAGCAGGCGTGCCAGGTGCCATGTTTCCGGGGCACTGGAGGCGAGGATGTCCAGCTCGATGGAGTGCAACAACTCAGCATGATGGTCTGCCAGCCACTGTTTCAAGTTTTTCCCGCGCTGGGCCAGGCCGTAAGAGCTGACCACCACGTAATTCACGGCTGGTTGCCGGCGGCCGCTGGAAAATTGGGGGGGATCAATACAAACCAGGCGCCGCGAACCATATGGACGCCAAAGCGAAGTTTCCAAGTCCGTGTGTGCTCCCACAAAACCGACCGTCGTCGCTTCCGGGGGAATTAAAGCTCGCAGCGGGGCCAGGATATCCGCTCTTTGGCCGTAAACTGAATAAACCCGTTGGGCGCGCGCCCACAGCTTGCTTTCGGGATGCCATGCCGCCACCCGGGCAAAAACTTGGCGGGCGGGCCACAGTGGACGGGAAGGGGTCAAAACCACTACCACCAACGCCAAGCCACACACCAAGCGGCCGCCATACTGCCACCAACGTACCCGGGTCACCGCCATTTGCCGGCGCCCACGCAGGATCAATGGAGCAAGGAATAGATAATAAGGGCTGATGATCCGGGCGGCCGGCGCCACGCCCATGGTGCACATGTAAAAAAGGAGCGAGCCAAGCGGGGCCAGCAAAATGGCCCACAACCAGATTTTGAGGCTTTGATCCTGGCCGGTGCTGTTGGGTGCTCTCGGATTCGGGCAACAAAACCTCCCGCCCAACCAGGAACAGGCCAAAAACATACAGAGGCCAAATCCCAAACCTGCCCACTCCTCATTTTGCAGCTCCCCAATATACAAAAACCCTCTTTCGAAATGGGGAACCAACCTGGAATAAAGTGGTTCTAGAAATCCCGGGCCTTTTTCCACGACCTGGCGGGCGAACGGGAACACCGGAGGCACCAGGTTTTGCATGGGCAGAATGAGAGTGTTGCCCAGCAGTCCCATCGCCGGAGTGGTGGGCAAAAATCCAGCCGGCTCAATGCCGTATCCGCTCCAGTTCCGGGAGTATTGATAGTTGAGCAGAAACGTCGGGCCAGGGGAGATCAACAGGGCAAAAAGGGCCACCATGGCCGTTTTTAGAGGGCTCGGCAGCAGCAGCCGCCAGCTTGGTAAAACGGCAATAAACCATGGAAGCAACAAAGGTAAATTGCTGCTTTTAGCCCCCACCAGCAAAGCTGCTGAGATCAATGACCACCCCAGGTCGCTGGCTTTCTTGGACTGCCTTGCCGCCAGGGCAAAATCCAAGGCCGCCAAGCCATAGACTGCGGCAAAAGTGTCATTGGCGATACTGCCGGCTTGAAGGACGAAATTGTAGCCGGTGGGAAGCAGCCACATCCAATGCCAGGCAACCCGGTGGCCAACACCCAAGCCGCGCAGAACCCGGAAGATCACCGCGGGCAGCAATAGCTGGGAGGTGGCATTGGCCAGGAAAAAAAGCCGGTCACTCTTGGTAAAAACGAGCAATGGCATGGTGAGCCATTCGAATCCGCAGGTGCGGGTGTTCAAGCGCTGGTCGCCGGTGTCAATCCAATGCCAATGCTCAGAGGCCATCCAATGCAACATGCGCGGCAAACGGTAACTCAAGGCATCATAATTGTTCGGAGGGTAAATGAGCCCTCCCAGTGCGGCCAGAAAAAGCAGCATGATGAAGGCCATTGGAAAAAAGCGACGGTATCGGGAACCAATGCGGGACCAACGCAATTGCCTGCTAAAGGAAGCCCGATCCGATACCTGATTGAAAAACAAATGCTTAACGGCCATCCCCAAGCAGCCCAAGGCCGCCAAATAGCCCCAAACATTCAAGGCATGCAATGTGGATAGAATCCAGCCTGCTCCGCTGAAAGTTGCTGAAATCAAAATCCAGCAACGAATCAACACCCGTCCCAGCGATGGATTGGCAGGGGCGTTCATCTAATTGTGCAGGAAGGGTTTAGGCTTCGCATCACGCCCGGGAATCCTAAACAAATCCGCCCTAAAGTCAATGGGTTACGAGATAGTGGTGCGCAAGAGGGGACTTGAACCCCTACCCCTTTCGGGACCAGATCCTAAGTCTGGCGCGTCTGCCGATTCCGCCACATGCGCATCTCACAGCATCAATGACTTATGACTGAAAAGCTCCGGAAAATTTGACAACGGTACACAAAACGGTACACTGTCTTGACATGAAAGCGCATGCAACGCCAAGTGAACCCTTGGGTGAATCCGGCCAAATAACTGGAGCTTCTCCATCAATATTGGCCCGATCTTACCAAATCGTGCTGGATTATCGCAAGCGGCCAATTCGCGGCCTGTATCTGCGCCACGGAGCCTATTTTGCCCGGGTAAAAAGCCGGGATGGCAATACCGGCAAGATCAAACACTCCTGGCACCGACTGGAAGGAGTCCAGGGCGTGGAGGGGGCCAAGGCGGCCCTCAAGGAATTGCAGATCAAGCAAGCCGCCGGAACCCTGGCCGCCCCCCTGCAAAGCCCCAAGTTTTCCGAGTATGCTGATAAATACCTCGAGTTTTACCGGCAGGTCCCCGACGCCAAACGCGCCAAGACCATCGGCACCGAGGCCAGCCATATCACCGCCCTGAAGGAGCATTTTGGCGAAACCCGACTGCACAAGATCACCCAACCCCAGGTGCGGGGCTTCATCGCCAAGCGGCAGATGGCCGGTAAGGCCGCCCGGACCGTGAACCTGGGGGTGATTGTGCTGCGCAACATTCTGAACCGGGCCATTGAAGACGGCTGGCTGTCGGCCATCCCTTTTCAGATCAAGCCACTGAAGGCCACCCCCGCCCGCAAGGACCTGCTCACTCACTCCGATATTGAGCGGCTATGCGCCAGCGCCATGGAGCATTCCAAGAACGGCGCGGAATTCAGCTATTACGTGAAATTCCTGGCCTACTCCGGTGCCCGGCGCAATGAGGCGCTGCGCGTTCGCTGGCAGGACGTGGACTGGGACAACGGCCAGGTGACCATCGGCTGGGATGGGCAAACCAAGAACCGCCTGGCGCGTGTGGTGGACTTCAACGACCGACTGGAATTGCTGCTCAAAGAGATGGAGGCCCACCGCCCGCCGGATTGCACCTGGCTGTTCCCAAGCCCGCAGCGCGGCGGCCAGGACATTGCCGCCAAGTCTTTTGTGGAAACCTTGCGCCTATCCCGTGGCCCCGCTGGATTGCCCAAGGTGGGGTTTCACCACATGCGCCATTACTTCGCCAGTTTTTGTGTGATGTCCGGCATTGATTTCATGACCACCGCCCGCTGGCTTGGACACAAAGACGGCGGGATCCTGATCGGACGGGTATATGGCCACCTGGCGGCCGAGCATACCAAGGCCGCCGCCCGCAGACTGCGTTTTGAACCGATCGTTTTGGACGCCCAAACCGCATGAAAAACACCAACCAGGATCTCAACCGTGTCACAGAGCTGTTCCTGCAAGCGCAAAAGGCGAACGCGGCGCTCTGCGACCTGGCAGACGCAGGAAACCGAGAATCCCTGATGGGGGTGGCCCTGCTGGCGCGGGAATTGACCACCAGGCTCCAGACGATGCAGAAGGTTGAAGCGAACCTTCCAGCATTGCGGGAGATCGCTGAAATGGTGCCCAACTGGCCCATGCTGGTTGCGCTCCATGGCGATGCGAATAATCACTTCCCCCTGGCGCTATCGTCTCTAAACTTGGGTAGTCAATGTCCCATCCACACCGGAGAATCGAACAGCAAGATCCGGATCAAGTACAGTCTCAATACGCCAGTCAATCATTTCGTGTGGGACATTCTCCATAAGCATGATGCGTTGCGGCTGCTGGCGGTGTCGTGGCGCAAGATCGGCTTCACCCAAGCGGAATATGAGGAGTTTTTACCGAAATGGGGATTCGATAAATCCAGCCTAACCCTGCCGAAGTTGTGCAAGCGCAACGCCTCCGCATGGGCGGATCAAGTCGTCATGCCTCACATCAAGGCCAAATATCCTGACGCGCGGATAATTCCCTGCTTCACTAATCTCGATTTAGGCCCTACCGGACAACGCTACTCCCCCATCCGCACCGCCGTAATTAAAGCTTTGAAAAGCATGGCAGAATAGCCTAAAGCTAGTACAGCTTACCCCTCAGTTGACGGATTCCGCAGTGCGGGCTTGTGTGGGATTGTGGCCACATGAGTAATCTCATGAAGGAAGATGCAATTGAGTTAAAAAGCAAGCAAGCGAGCCCGGCGCTTTTGGATTACGGGCAATGGCTGGCCGCCATGGGTAAAACCCCGATCACCGGCTGGCGGTGGCGCAAGCGCGGCGTCCTCAAGACTGTAAACATCTTCGGCCGGGTATACCTCACCCAGGAGGAAGCAGAGCGCTTCGTGCGCCGCGCGAAGGCCGGGGAATTTGCTCAACCGCACAAAACCCCCCGAGCCAAAACGGCGACCGCCCAATGACGACCGTGGAAAGGAGCGGGCGATGAAATTAAAGGCCCCCCGCGTAGCGACCCCGTTCCAAAGAGCATCGTCCTACATCGACAAAATGCCTCCTGCCATTGCCGGTCAACACGGCCACGACCAAACATTTGCGGCGGCGGGAGCCTTGGTCCGAGTGTTTCCCGAGCTAACCGACGGCGAGCGTTTGGACATTTTGAAAATTTATAACGAGCGCTGCAAACCACCCTGGACGGACCGCGAACTGGAACACAAACTGCGCTCCGCTGCCGCAAATGCGCCCAGGCGGCCGACCGGCACGGCCCTGCCCACCGTGAAGCCTGCCATACCGCTTAAGAGCGTGGAGCCCGACATGCCGAAAATAGAGCGCCTGGCTGGCCGCCTGGACGGCTGGAGCGAGAATGACCTATGGGAGCGCAGCCCAATCCGGCCCGACACCCAAGACAGCCTTAGTTTTCTGGCGCACATGTTCCGCCCCGGCGAGCATGTGGCAATCTGCTCCAGTGACGCCGAAAAAGGCGCACCCAACCCGCCGCCGCCGGTTTTCTTGATGCTGCTGCGAATGGCCCCGCCCGGTTGGCAACTGGTGAACCAATCAATGGTTTCGCCCGGCCCGGACAAGCGCACCCAGTATGCCTGGGACCACGCGGAATTGAGCCAGCACAAGCGCCGGTGGCGCAATGGTGTATTCTTCCAGACCACCCCGCTGGATGGCTCGGAGCGCGATGGCAGTTACCGCAAAGAGGCATCCGCAACATGCTTTCGCTATGTCCTACTGGAATCCGACAAGCTGCCAATGAAAACACAGTTGGAACTGGTTTGCCAGTTGCCGCTGCCAATCGTCAGCCTCGCTACTTCCGGCGGCGACAGTCTTCATGCCTTGTGGAAGGTGGATGCCCAGACCAAGGCCGAGTTCAATGAGCGGATTATGCCCTGCAAGCGCCTGCTGAAGGCGATGGGATTCGACCCTGGCGCTTTGTCCGGCGTGCGCCTGACCAGGCTCCCAGGCTGCTGGCGGATGCGTAATAACGCCGAGCAACGCCTGCTTTACCTGAACCCCAACCCAACCGAAACGCCCATTTGCGAACTGCCCGTGCGTGAAACCAAGGCCGCCATGAGCGACCGGCTGGCCAGCATGACTCCCGATTTCGACCTATGAACCAAACCGCCCCTTTGATTGAGCTGGCCCGCGCATCGGGCTTTGCCGTGGATGAATTGGTCACGGATGAGAACTCTCCGCAGGGTATTGTGGTTGAGCAAAACGCGCCCTTTGTCCCCAACGTAATGATCGCGCCAAACGATTATTTTTCGTTCGACCAGTCCGCCCGGACCATTTTCCCGGTCCTGGCGAAAGGGCAAAGGCTGTTCCTGCGCGGGAGGAACATGGTTGAGCTTTCCAAAAGCGGAAGCCTCGACTTGGTTACCCCGGCCCGGCTCCGCACGATGCTGGATGAAACCGGCCAACAGTTATTTGCCTACTATCGCGCCAACGACAAGCTGCTGTTAGGTCTGAAACGCTGTTCAGAGGAAAGCGCCAAAGCCCTGATGACCACATCTGCGGCATTGGAAATCCTGCCTGAAATCAGCGTCATTACCGCCAGTCCGGTCCTGGTGCCGGACGGGAACGGCCAGCCGGTGCTGCTCGAGAATGGCTATCACCCCGTGGCCGGTGGCGTGCTGGTCACAGGAAAGGTCAAGGTGCCAACGGTTTCCCTGGCGGAGGCAAAGGAGGCCGTCGTTGGCCTGCTGGCGGACTTTGACTTCCTGACACCCGGCGACCATGCCCGCGCCCTGGTGTCGTTCATCAGTCCCGCGCTCCGCATTGGCGGTTGGCTTAAAGGCAATTTCCCGGTGGATGTTGCGGAGGCGGACCAATCGCAATCCGGTAAGACCTTCCGCCAAAGGATGCTGCGCGCGGTTTACGGCGAGCGGGCTTATGTCATCAGCCAAAAAGACGGCGGCGTCGGGAGCATGGATGAATCCCTGGCGTCGGCTTTGTTGTCGGGCCGGACGTTCATTGCCGTGGAAAACACACGCGGCAGCATCGACACAACATTTTGGGAAATGGTTCTGACCTGGGGTGAGGATGTTGCGCTCCGCGTGCCGCACCGGGGCGAGATCCTGCTGGACTGCTCGCGAGTCAATTTCCAGATGACCAGCAACGGCGTGGAAACCACCCGTGACCTGGCCAACCGTTCAAGCATCATCCGCATCCGCAAGCGGCCCGCCGATTACGCCTACCAGTTTTTTCCCGAGGGCGACATCCTGGCGCACATCGAGGCCCGCCAAGGTTATTACCTGGGCTGCGTTCACGCCATCATCCGCACCTGGCTGGAGGCGGGAAAGCCAGCCACACCATGCAATGACCACGATTTCCGCGCCTGGGCGGGAACCATGAACTGGTTTGCCCGCGAAATATTCCAAACCGGCCCGCTCATGGAAGGCCACCGGCAGGCCCAGGAACGGGTGAGCAATCCCGCCATGGCCTGGCTGCGGGCCATCGCGCTGGAAGTGGTCCGGCAAGGCCAGACCGGCAAGGAATTGGCCGCCAGCGAGATTGTGGACCTGGGAGAACAGGCAGGCATCAAGCTTCCCGGACTGAAAACCGGCCACCCGGACCATGGCAAGCGGCAGGTTGGCATCCTGATGGCCCGATGCTTAAGCAAGGATGGGCAGGCCACGGTGGACGATGTCTTGGTCTGCCGGACAACGGTGCAAGTTTATAGTCCAGAGCGTCAGGAAAACCTGGAGCAGAAACGCTATACCTTCACCAAGAAATGATGCTTTACCCCAGTAACCCCAGTAACCCCACCAAGAGGTACAACTTCCTGGAAAGTACTCGTATTTGCAGAATTTACCCCCCCTTGGTGGGGTTACTGGGGTGATGGGAGAATTACACCCAAAACCTGACTTTCGACCAATCCATAGATACCTATGATGGACATTCTGACACTCCAAAAACTCCAAAAACTCGACCCCCAACCAGCAATGGTGATTACGCCACCCGTTATCGGCCTCGATTGCAGCACACACATGGTGACGGTGTCATCCGGCGGCGTGGTGCTGGCGAACTGCTCCATGACCAGTGAGCCGATCATTTTTGAAGCTTCCGACGGGTTCAGGGTCGAAATCAAAATCACGCCAGGGAACCCCCAACAAACCCTGCTGCCGGAACCCGAGCCATGGAGGCTCAATTGAAAACTGATCATATTACGGAACCCGACAACACCCGATCCGCAAAGCAGATATTGCCCGGAGCCATTGCACTGCTCACCTCCACCATGAAAAAACCAACCGAGATAGTCGTTGCCTGTGATACCCGTGAGCCAGACCCGCACCCGTGGGAACCGTTTTGGGATGGGGTTCGATTAGAGCGCGCTACCCTGGCCGTGGGTGATTTCTGCCTGGCTGGAAACGCGGACGTCACCGTTGAGCGGAAGGCTCCATCCGATTTGATGCAATGCCTCACCCGGGAGCGGGAGCGCTTTGAACGCGAGCTGCGCCGCGCCACCCACCTGGCCAGCATGGCCGTTGTAGTATCCGGCAGCATGAGCCAATGCTTGAGGCTGTCCGGCATGAGTCCAAGCGCATTTTTCGGAACCATCGCCAGTTTTTCGCGGCGCTACCGGCACCCGTTCCTTTTTTGCGAGAACGATCAATTCGCCGCCAAGGTGGCCTTGGCCTATCTGCTAGAGGCACCCCGCCAGGCTCAAAAACTGCTCAAGGCAATGGAATCAAGTCAATGTAACGATAATGGAAATTCGGACATTGGGTAAAATAGCCAATAGCGTTATGAAAATAGTCCTTTTTCCAGAACTTCACCCCGGGAAAGGCCTGGTTTACCAAGGCATCGAGATCCGGACAGGCTTGACCGGCCGTTACGTCCCAACCCTGCATGATGACACCAGAGCCGAGCTTCACGCCTTGTTGTTTCCCAATGCCTATCCACCCTACGACACTACGATCACACGTTGCTTCACACGCGATGAAAGGCAAGTGCGCGAGCTGGCGGTCCATACCTGTGGGGTGTGCAAAAAGTATTTCATCGCGCACTGGCGCACTAGTGTTTGCTCTGACGCTTGCCACCGCGAAGTCTTAAGTGGTCGGAACAAGGCAAATACCATGAAGCGATCCGAACGGCGAGCGCGATGGCGCAACAAAACCTGTGAAGTTTGCTTCCAACCCATGGAAAGCATTCGGAACCACAAGTATTGCTCCAGCCGTTGCCGACAAAAGGCTTTTAGAGTGAACCACAAGAATCAAAATCCACCACCAAAACCATGAACACGACCACACCCCAGGCCAAATTAGGCACAATGCCTAATTTAGGTATCACTGAAGCCACCAGCACATTCCGGAGCCTGTGCAAATTCCCAACAGTTGGGAATTTGGAAGCAACTTCCAATTTGGAACCCACCCCAACCGCCGCCACACCCCAGGATCAGAGCGAAATTTCTCACAGTGAGAAATTTGAACTTAACACCCTCTTGGATCGCATCCTCACAACCGCCGGGGAAATCCGCCTGGCACTTTTTGGCACCGAAAAACGCACCAAATGCGCTTTTGGCGTCCCGAATGCGTCACTTCACCCATTCACGCAAAACGACGAATCCCGCGTAAATCGTTCATTGGCAGCCACAAATGGCCGCATAATGCGCCTTGAAAACAACGGTTATGGAAACCGTAACCAGGAAAAAACCATGTTATGAATGATGAACACAAAACAGATGGCTTGCCCATTCAAGAGCAACGAGGAAACAACGGCGAAAACGCCAAGCTGCCGGGCGGAATAACGGGGCGCGGGTTTAGGCCCGGCCAAAGCGGCAACGCTGGCGGGCGACCAAAGGACCGAAGTATCACCGCACAACTGCGGCGGGCGCTGACGCCCTCCAGGCGGGCGGAACTGGCGGAAAAAATCATTGCCATGGCGCTGGAGGGCGATGGGACTGCCATAAAAACCTTACTCGACCGGCACGATGGCTCGGTGCGCTCTGTTGTGGACCTGTCCATGGTTGAAGCCCCGCAGCCAGGCGATGGCCCCCAGAGCTTTTATGAGAGGCTCAAGATCAAAAGCCTGGAACTGGTCAAACGGCACTTCCCTGGCACGGATACCGATTCGCTGGACGTGCAGCAGATAAAAGTGATTGTTGAGGACGCGGAGGAGTCCATCAGCACGAATTAGCCCCACACGGAGCACTAACCAACAAAAGGGCCCGCCATTGAAAGCGGGCCTGCTCGTTTATGGGGACTGGGGATTAGGTTAGACCTTCAGGCGAAAGGCTCGCGTTTTAAGCCACTTACACCCCGAGGAGTGGTAAGATGCAACGGCTTTCCATCCTTCCTCATCATCAACAGGGTAAGGCTCATACCTCATGGGAAAAAACTCGCCGCAAACAATACATTCCTGCTGATAGACCGTGGCACCATATTCCTCCAGGAAGAATTCAACCAATCCGGAGGCGCTCACGCCAAACCGCCGTGCGACTTCGCTAAGCTGTGCTTTTATTTCCTGAGGTAATGCGATGGTTGCCGTTGATGCTGCGTTTTTCATTGTCTATCCGTTCAAGCAAAAGGCCGCCCTCGAAAGCGCTGAAGCTTTTCGGTCAAGCGCCACCACGCGGTTCAACCTATTCAAGGACGGCCCATCATTGTCGATAATTAACGCCCTGGCTTGGTAACCAGTCCAACAAATCGGCGGTTCATATTCAGCTATGAACACCGGCATGATTACCATGACCACGCGGATCCAAGCAATTCCAAAATCCGTCCCGTTTTGTAATCGCCGAGCGGGCGGCATGGCTTGCCTGTTATACCCAAGAGGAAATCGCGGCGGATGTGGGGTGCCACAAGGACACGGTAAGTGAGATTGTCGGAAAAATTGCAAATGCAAGTTTTCCGACAAAACCCACCCACAAGCATTTGGAGGAAGGTTTTAAGCCACCGATTTACAACATCTGGGAGCCCGTAGGCGCGTCCGGCCTGGGTGGCCTGATGGATGACGCCCAAGCCGTGGCGAGGTGGTTAAAACCGGCTTGGTCCAAAAAAGCGGTACACAAAACGGTACACTTTCGCGGATTTTCTCGCGCTCCTGTGCCGCCTTGAAAAAAATGGGGGGATCCGCAAATCCCCAAGGGAATAAAGGAGTTATCAGGAAAAAAAGAAGTGGAAAGCAACCCAAAGAAAAGCCTAAAAATCAAATCCTAAGTCTGGCGCGTCTGCCGATTCCGCCACATGCGCAATCACGGCCATGACCATGCCAATCTCCCTCCATATAGCCAATCTCGCGGCAGAAACACAAGCGTGCTTTATAAAATTGAGCAGGGCAAACGCATTTAAAAGCCCAGCAAATGCGCTAAACAGTTAAGATCCCAGGCAGCGTTGAGTTGGCTGGCTTTGATGCCCCGTTTTTTGGTGGTGTCCTTTTTGAGTAGATTCATGGCCAAGCGGCGAAGCGTGGAGAAGCGTTTTTTTATTACGCCGATCATCCTTTCCTCTTTCTCAGTCATCTAACGAGGTCTTTTAATGCGTTTGCCCTTACCGCTTTTACCGGGTGAGCGATCAGCTGCACAAGCATCAGGCCGCCCTCGAAAAGCATCTGCGGCAGCGGCAGCTGGAACTCTTTCAAACCAAGCGCACGGTGCTGCTCTGTGACCTGACCAACAGCTATTTTGAGGGGGAGGCTTTGGGCAATCCCAAGGCTAATTCTAATTCGCTTTCAAGATGAGACTAACAGTGGTAAAGTATCGGCATGG
>CAYPCQ010000050.1:0-59357 GCA_964409245.1 uncultured Verrucomicrobiota bacterium | reverse complement strand
GCCAGCGGAGTGCTTTGTCCGCATTTCGCGGATTCAGACTTTTGCCAAACTCCAGGCCTTCGCCCACGGAAGTGGGCGAGGGTGCCCGAAGAGCGGTTGATGGCTGGGGGCGCAATACTGAAGGCCAGCAACGCGGATAGCGGTGGGCCTGGCTGGAGAGGCAGGGGGCGGGAAAAAGCGCAAAATGACGGAAGGTTTATCGTTAGCGTAATCCTGGATTCAAGGACTATCGGCTGGCCTGGCCTCCCCGCGTGGAGTGCCGCGTTGATTTCGCAAGAGCGGTCTCTGTGCGAGGCGTTGCCAACAAGGTGCTTATGAGTTTTTCCTGGGAAACTTTAATCGGACACTTGACGAACCAGGGCGGGCTGGTGTTTATCTGATTACATCTCTCCTCTCTGCTCGTTTCGACAGCAGGACGTGGGGTAGTTTCTTCGGAGGCTGCCCCAGCATTTTTTTACGGGCAGAGCGCCCGGCAGGCTGGTTGGTGCCAGCAAAACCGGCAAAGGCCAGACGACCATGGCCAGAAATCAGCATGGGCCAACGGTTCCCATCAGAGCGGAATCCGGCGCAAACACCCCTAAAAGTAAGATCGGGCTGCAACGGGTGGTGGAAAAGTGAAAGATTACCAGCATGGCAACGATAAAAAAGAATGCGGCGGCGGTGGTGTGAAGGTGAGAGGGGGGCGGTGCGAGATGGACCGGGCACAGGGCGCGGCATCCTGTTCAGAAAGATGGCGGGGTCAGGCTGCCAATCGGACTACCGGGGGAGGCTTAGGGGCGGGAGCCTTAACCGGCAGGCATTCCATTTGCCGGAAGGCGAACCATGTGGTCCGGGGAGGGTAGTGGTTGACAAGGGGGGCGGGAAATGGGAAACAGGCCGGCACAGGGCTGGAGGCTGAGCCCAACCCGGCCGGGTGGTTTATAAAGCAATGCCGTGCCGCTACGGGGCATTGGCCCGTGGACGGCCTGCGACACGGCGCACCGGCTGGGGGCTTGCCTGGGGCTGCAACCGGAAAAGGTGTGCATCCACGCAGGGGTGAAGCAGGGGGAGGCGGCCCTGGGGCTGGACCCGGAAAGGGGGAGCGTGGAGATGAGCAACCGGTGGAACGATTGCCATTACACGACGGGGTTCAAATGGGCGGCGAGAGGCCGCAAGGAACGCAAAGCATGAAACCACGGATTACCTGGATAGGGGGCGGAGATTTTGCAGGCAGTGCCTGCAAAATGTGTCCGCACCGGGATTGTATTGGCGAGTGCAGTGAACATGGTTTCCGCGCTGGGGACACAATTTGCCAGGAAGGAGAAAACACCATGAAAGGGAAAATGGCGTTGAAAAGAATCCCGGCGTTGCCGGCCAAGTCCGGCGCGAAGGGGTTGCTGACGGATTTGCGGGAGATGATTCTCACGACGCGCCAAACGATGGCACAGGGGATCAACTCCGCGCTGGTGTTGCTTTACTGGAAAATCGGCCAGCGGATACGGACGGACATCCTGAAGGACAAGCGAGCTGGATACGGCGAAAAGATAGTGCACGCATTGGGTGCACAATTGTCCGCCGAGTTTGGACGCGGGTTCACCAAGCGCAACCTGTTCAATATGGTCCGGTTCGCCGAAGTTTTCCCGGACACAAGGATAGTGCACGCGGTGAGTGCACAATTGAATTGGACGCACCTGCGCCGGATCATTTATCTCGATGACCCATTGAAGCGGGACTTCTACGCGGAGATGTGCCGGCTGGAACCGTGGAACACGCGCACCCTGAACCAGAAGGTGCAGTCCATGTTGTTTGAGCGCACGGCACTCTCGAAGAAGCCGGCCAAGCTGATGGCGATGGAACTGAAGAAACTCCGCGAGGAGGACAAACTGACGCCCGATCTGATTTTTCGTGATCCGTATCTGCTGGATTTTCTGCGGTTGAAAGACACCTACGCGGAGAAGGATGTGGAGGCGGCGATTCTGCGGGAGATGGAGGCGTTCATCCTGGAATTGGGCGTGGGTTTCTGTTTCGTGGAGCGGCAGAAGCGGATGCAGATTGATGGCCGGGATTACTATCTCGACCTGCTGTTCTACCATCGGAAGCTGCGGCGGCTGGTGGCGATTGATTTGAAGATTGGCGATTTCGAGGCGGGCGACAAGGGACAGATGGAACTCTACCTGAACTGGCTCAAGCGCCATGAGTGCGAGCCGGATGAGGCCGAGCCGTTGGGTTTGATCTTGTGTGCAGGGAAGTCGGATCAACACGTCGAGTTGATGGAATTGGAAAAGAGGTGGTGCAATGGCAGCGCAACCACGGCTGAATTTTGGCGTTCTGCTCGGGTTGATTCCTGTGATTGCCGGCGCACGCATCTTCGCTCGGGACACGGCGCTACGCTTTCGTTCGCGGGTTTCGCGAGCAGCGTCGGCTATTTTGATTGGTGCCAGCGGTTTCTTAGCTGGTGTGCCGGTGAGTTCCGAATCGATGCTATGGGACAAAAGCAACCACTGGATGGATTGGTTTCCTTTGGGCTTTGTGGCGCTCGCGCTCGTTGGGATTGCTGTTATGCGAAACGAGGAGCGATCGCGCCGGAATCGAATTGAAGAGCACACAAAACAGTTTCCGGCCTTGGAAGCATACGTGTACAGTCTGGATCCGAAGGATGGGGTTGAAATGCAGGCCATACTCGCGCTGTGCGGTACGGCCTTTGCCCTGGTGTGTGCGGTTGGCCTGATTTATGCGTCCCGTCTCTGATGGTTTCGGTTATTGCGAGTATTGCGTTGCTTTCGGCTGGGAGAGGTGGTAGATTGAGACCATGAAGATGACTGAAAACCGGTTTGACCCGTCGGCGCTTTCGGCGCGTCAATTACGTGAACTGGATCGCCTGAGCGAGGCCATCCTGGCGGATGAGCGCCCGGCACTGGTGGGGCGGGAAGGTGTGCGCCTGGAACTGCCGGAGCCCATCTTCCATCTGCTGGTGCGGGTGGTGCGGACGATGCGTGAGGGCAAGGCTGTCGTACTCTTGCCAGAGAGCGAAAGCATGACCACCCAGGCCGCTGCGGAGTTCCTCGGAGTATCGCGTCCTTTCGTGGTGGGTTTGCTGGAAAAGGATGCCATGCCGTATCACAAGGTGGGGACGCACCGGCGGGTGTATCTGAAAGACCTGGTGAAGTTCCAGCGCCAGCGGGATTCCCGCCGCCGGGCGGCCTTGGATGACTTGCGCCGCAAGGTTGAAGCGGCGGGACTATACGACAAGGAAATTGGCGCCAGCGATGAACGCTGATTCCCGGGTGGTGCTGGATGCCTGCGTGCTGGCCAACTTTGGCCTGTGCGATTTATTCCTGACGCTGGCGGAAACGCCCCGGTTGTATCAGCCAGTGTGGAACCGGGAAATCCTGGACGAAGCCCAGCGCACCCAAACGGGCAAGCTGGGGTGGCCGGAAGCGTTGTCGGAGTCGTGGCGGGAGGCGGTGGAACTGGCGTTTCCCGAAGCGATGGTGACAGTGAGTGAATCCTTGGTGGGGGCTTGCGCCAACTGAATCCTTGGTGGGGGCTTGCGCCAACCACGAGAAGGACCGGCACGTCCTGGCTGCGGCCATCCGCGGCCACGCGAATCTGATCGAGACCAGCAACCTGAAACATTTCCTGCCAGAAGCACTGAAGCCTTGGGACGTGTGCGCATGCCACCCGGCGGATTGCCTCATCACGCTGTATTCGCTGAATGCCGGGGCAGTGGTCGCGCGGTTGGAAGAGATTGCGCGGAAGCGGAAGCGGACGCCGGAGGAACACCTGGCGCTATTGGGGAAAAGCGTGCCATCGTTTGCCGCACACCTGGCAGAGGCGGTGGGGTGGGATTTGCCGGACGCGGGGGCCTGGCGCCGTGGTGCGGCCAACCGGGCAGGACAATAGGACGGATCAGCGCCTCATTCGTGCCTTGCCCTTGGCCAAAACCCCGGCGCGAACTTGCCACTTCCATTTGTTTCCGGCTCCTTATGGGTTGAGAATCCAACTGGCAAATTTATTAGAAGTACGGTCCCGCTAAACGCCTGCCAATAAAGTGGTTGAGGTGAGGCGGCAGGGTGGGATGCTGATTCAATACAAGGCCCTGCCCAAGCCGCCGGACAGATCATCAATGCCCGATAATCTTGAATCCGGCCCTTATAAAAACGATGAAAGATTGAGATGGTCGGGGCGGTGAGATTTGAACTCACGACCTCGTGGACCCGAACCACGCGCGCTAGCCAGGCTACGCTACGCCCCGACGCAGGCCACTAACCTGCCTTGGGGGCTGGATAATTGCAAATACAAATTTTTACTTTCAAGCGGAGGGGGGATCGTGCCAGTGTCGGCATGGTCGGCGAGCTGGCCAATTCGCCTGGCGCATGATCGGCACCATTATCAACGTAATAGCCATCCTGGGTGGCGGTGTGGCGGGTTTGAAAACCGCCAAAAACCTGTCTCCGGCACGGCAGATGCAGATTAAAAGGATACTCGGCATCCTGACGGTGTGGTTTGGCCTGAGCGCCACCTATCACGGCCTGGGGGGCGGGATTCTGCCGGTGATCAAGCAGCTGACGATCCTGGTTTTATCCATGATGATCGGCAAGGCCCTGGGCCGCGGGATGCGCCTGCAGGAGGCGCACAACCGGCTGGGCCAGTTCGCCAAGCGGGTGCTGACCGGCGCCCAGCCCGGGGCGGTGCCCTGGGGGGAGGGGTTCATCACCTGCACCATCCTGTTTTGCGCCGTGCCGCTGGCCTGGCTGGGAGCGGTCCAGGACGGTCTCTTTCAAAACCCGCGTCCCCTGCTGGTGAAATCGTGCATGGATGGCTTGTCCACGCTTTACTTCGCCCGGGTGTTTGGGTGGAGCTCCCTGCTGGCGGGCCTGCCGGTCCTGGCCTGGCAAGGCACCCTGACGCTGGGCGCCATCATGCTGCAGCCGGTGCTGCAGCAGTCGGTGCTGCTCGATTCCCTCAACGCCATCAGCGGGATGCTGATTTTCAGCGTATCCCTGGTGATCCTGGAGCTGCGCAAGGTGGAGCTGGCGGAGTATCTGCCCAGCCTGGCGGTGGCGCCGCTGCTCACCTGGATCATGCGCTAATCCGCTTTCGGTTTTTTCGGATTGAGCGCCTGGTCGAACCAGCCGCTGCCGAAAGCGCTGGATGAGTTGCCCGGCCCTTTGGCCTGGGGGCTGGACCCGGCGGCGGGCTTGTCTTTCGCGCCCGGCGTGCGGGGGGTGAGATTGGGCTTGGCCAGCATCGACAGGCCGATCCGTTTGCGCTCCAAGTCCACTTCCACCACGGTGACGGTGACCCGCTGTGAGACTTTCACCACTTCTGAGGGATCTTTGATGAAGCGGTCCGCCAGCTGGCTGACGTGCACCAGGCCGTCCTGGTGGACGCCGATATCGACAAAGGCGCCGAAGGCGGTGACGTTGGTCACAATGCCCGGCAGGCGCAGGCCGGGCTTGAGGTCGGTCATCTTTTCGATGCCCGCCGCGAACTGGAACACCTCAAACTGGCGGCGCGGATCGCGGCCCGGCTTGGCCAGCTCGTTGACGATGTCCTGGAGGGTGGGCAGGCCGGCGGCCTCGGTCACGTAGCGGTCCAGCTGGATGCGCTGGCGGAGTTCCGGCTTTTTCACCAGGTCGGCCACGGAGCTTTTCAAATCAGACGCCATCCGTTCGACGATGGGATAGCTTTCCGGGTGGACCGCGCTGGCATCCAGGGGATTGGCGGCATCCTGGATGCGCAGGAAGCCGGCCGCTTGCTCGAAGGTTTTCTTGCCGAGGCGGGGCACTTTTTTCAGCTCGTCCCGGGAGTGGAACGGGCCATTTTCATCCCGGTAGGAAACGATATTGGCGGCGGTGGCCTGGTTCAGGCCGGACACGTAGCTCAACAATTGGCGGCTGGCGGTGTTGACCTCCACGCCCACGCGGTTGACGCAGGAAACGACCGTGTCATCCAGGCTTTGCTTGAGGAGGTTTTGGTCCACGTCATGCTGGTATTGGCCCACGCCGATGCTTTTGGGGTCGATTTTCACCAGCTCCGCCAGCGGATCCATCAGCCGCCGGCCGATGGAGACGGCGCCGCGCACGGTGATATCCTTGTCCGGGAATTCCTCCCGGGCCACCTCCGAGGCGGAATAAACCGACGCTCCGCTTTCATTCACCATGACCACGGTGACCGCCTTGGGCAGGCCGCAGGATTGGACGAAGGCCTCGGTCTCGCGGCTGGCGGTGCCGTTGCCGATGGCGATGGCCTCGATCTGGAAATCCTTGCAGATCCGGCTGACGATGTCGCGGGCTTCCTGCACCTGGCGCGGCGAGGAGGCGGAAGGATGAATGACGCAGTCCGCCAGCAGCTTCCCCTGGGCGTCCAAAACCGCCACTTTGCACCCGGTCCGGAAGCCGGGATCGATGGCCAGCACCCGTTTTTGGCCCAGCGGGGCGGCCATGAGCAGCTCCCGCAGGTTCTCCGCGAAGACGCACACCGCGGCGGTGTCCGCCGCCAGCTTGGAGGCTAGGCGCATCTCGGTTTCGATGGAGGGGGCCAGCAGCCGCCGGTAGCCGTCCTCGCAGGCCAGCGCCACCTGCTGGGCGATGGGCCCGGCGCCGGCCACAAACCGGTCCTTCAACCGCTGCATCCCCTTGGCTTCCTCCACGTTGATCTGGAGGATCAGGTGCCCTTCCTGCTCCCCCCGCCGCATGGCCAGCAGGCGGTGCGAGGGCGTCTTGGAGAGCGGCTCGGACCATTGGAAATAATCCCGGTATTTGGCCGCCTCGGGATCGTTTTCCTTGCCATACATGACGTGGGAACTCACCGCCGATTCCTTCTCGAAAAGCGTCCGCACCTCCCGGCGGGCATCGGCGTGGTCGCTGAACTGCTCGGCCAGGATGTCCCGCGCGCCGGCCAGGGCGTCCTCCGCAGTGGGCACCGCCAGGTCTTTGTTGTCTGAGGCGACCACGAACCGGCCGGCCTCAGTGGCGGGGCTGGCGCCCGCGGTTTGCTGGTGCTTGAGCAGCCAGCCGGCCAGCGGTTCCAGCCCTTTTTCGCGCGCGATGGCCGCCCGGGTGCGGCGCTTGGGCCGGTAGGGCGCAAAGATGTCCTCCAGCGCAGTCATGGTCTCCGCTGCTTCGATCTGGGCCCGCAGCTCGGGGAACAGCAATTCGCGCTCTTCCAGCGATTTGAGGATCGCCTCCCGGCGGCTCTCCAGATCCGCCAGCTGGGTCAGGCGGTCGCGGATGGTGGTGATGGCCACCTCGTCCAGGGAACCGGTGGCTTCCTTGCGGTAGCGGGCGATGAAGGGCACCGTGGCACCTTCCGCCAGCAACCGGGCGGTGGCGCTGACCGACCGGACCGGCGCCTGGATTTCCGCCGCTATTTTCACCGCAAAGCGCTCCGACAGATCCTTGGCGCCGGCTGCTCCCACCGTGTTCAGTTCCGATATCATGGTGGCCGGGTTTAAGGCGAAAACACCCGCAACACAATCGTAAAATTAAAGGTTGAGCGGATTTTTTGCTTGCCTTGCCGCGAGCTTGCTTTAGCCGGGCAGCGGTGGTAGTTTTTCCCCGGTATGGCCCGGTTGACGTTTATGATTATGAAACCCGCATTAAAAAACCTCACCCAAGGGATGGTTCTGGCCGGAATCGCCTGTTTTTTGGCGGCCCGGATCCCGGCTGCCGCCGCCGATGGCGGCAGCGCCAAGGCCACCGCCAAAGCCATCCGGACTCCCGCCCGCACCCCGGATGTCGTCTATGTGCCCACCCCGGATGCCGTGGTGGATAAAATGCTGGAAATGGCGGAAGTCAAACCGGGCGATGTGGTTTACGATTTGGGCTGTGGCGATGGCCGCATCATGGTCGCCGCCGCCCGCAAATATGGGGTGAAAGCCGCCGGCTTCGACATCGATCCCGAACGGGTCAAGGAAGCCCAGGAAAATATCCGGACCAACCACGTCGGGCGCCTGGCCTCGGTCAAAGAGGCCGATATCTTCACGCTCGACTTGAGCAAAGCCACGGTGGTCACGCTCTACCTGCTGCCGGATCTGAATGTGAAGCTGATGTCCCAACTGGCCCGGCTGAGGCCCGGCTCGCGCATCGTGTCGCACGATTTCGACATGCGCGGCGCCAAGCCGGTCCAGACCGTCAACATGGAGGCGCCATCCGCCGACCTCGATCTGCCCGACCACACGATCTATAAATGGGTGGTGCCTTGGGAGAAAGAGGCCACCGGGGAAAAGTAACGGTAAAGCTGGCCCCGCGCAGGCCGGGGGCGATCCGCCATAGGCAGGCCAACGGAGCCGAATACCCGGCCGTGGGTGGTCCCCGGAGGCTGCGCACCCCGGTTTTGGCCTTGCATCCCGGCCCCGGTTGATGCATGGATGCAGACCATGATCATAAAAGATATCAGACCAAACAAATCCACGATGACCCGCCGCCATTTTTTGGCGGCCGCCGGCGCCGCCCTGGCCGCGCCCGTGCTGGCACCCTCCACCCTCCTCGGCCAGGCCGCCCGGCCGGCTCCCTCGGAACGGATCACCATGGGGGTGGTGGGGTGGGGGATGATGGGTCCCGGCAACACCCAGGCCTTCCTGGCCCAGAAAGATTGCCAGGTGGTGGCCGCCTGCGACCTGGATAAAGAGCATCTCCAGCAGGCCGTGGACACCGTCAACAACCAATATAAGAACAAGGACTGCAAGGCCTACCAGGATTACCGCGAGATGATGGCCCGCGACGATATCGACGCGGTCATGCTGGCGGTGCCCGATCATTGGCACGCGCTCCTCGCCGTGGAGGCTGCCAGCCATAAAAAGGATGTTTACGGGGAAAAACCGCTCGCCCGCACCATCGCCGAGCAGCAGGCCATCGTCAAAGCCGTGCGCGATCATAAGCGGATCTGGCAGACCGGTTCCTGGCAGCGGTCGGTGGAAAATTTCCACAAGGCGGCCGAAATGATCCGCAACGGGCTGATCGGGAAAGTCACCCGCGTGGAGGTTGGTTTGCCCAGCGGCCACTACGACTTCGCCGGCACCGGCGATAAGCGGAGTGTCACCGGGCCTCCGGCGCGGCTGAATTATGATTTCTGGATCGGCCCCTCGAAAATGATGCCGTATATCGAGGCCCGGATCCACATGAACTGGCGCTGGAATTACAACACCGGCGGCGGCCAGTTGCTGGATTGGATCGGGCACCATTGCGACATCGCCCATTGGGGGATGGATTGGGACAACGCCGGCCCTTCCGAGGTGGAAGGCCAGGGCGAATTCCCGCCGGAGGATGCCCTGTGGAACACCTGTACCAAATATCGCATCAATTTGAAATACCCGCAGGAGGTCACGATGGTCATCGCGGGCGGCCACGGCGATATCCGCGGTGGCACCAAGTGGATCGGGACTGATGGCTGGGTGTGGGTGGACCGGGGAGCCTTTGATTGTTCCAATCCGGAGTGGAAGGACATTTCCAAATTGCCGGACAACCTGCGCAAAGTGAAATTGCTGCGCTCCAGCAACCACCATCGGAATTTCCTGGATTGCGTGAAATCGCGCCAGCCCACCCTGACCCCGGCGGAAACCGCCCATCATTCGGCCATTCCCGGCCATTTGGGGCTCATCGCGATGCGGACTGGCCGCAAGATCAAATGGGATGCCGCCAAGGAATGCATCCTGGAGGATGAGGGCGCCAGCAAATTGCTCTCCCGCCCCTATCGCGAGCCTTGGAAATTAGCCTGATCCACCCAGCCAATCGATAATGATAAAGCCGTTTATGTGGGCAGCCACATAAACGGCTTTTGGTTTCTAAAAGGTTGCCGGTTGCCGGGCCGGGCCGGGGGCTGCCGGGCGGACCGCCCACCAGCCAGGGAACCTATGGTTTGCTCCGCACGGCGGTCCACTCGTTGGTCTCTTCTTTGCCGCCTCGCTCGGTTTTCGCGGTGCCGGCCAGCTGCTCGCCAGCGGACTTGGCTTCCATGCGATACACGAGCCAGCCTTGCTGGTCGTCATGGTGCTTGATCACAAAGGACAACTGCTGGCCGGTGACTTTCCCTTCGGTGATCTCCATCACGATATCCGACCCGCGGATTTTGCGGTCAGTGAGCTGCCCGCGAGCCACCTTGCCGGTCAATTTGCCGCCTTCGGATTTCAGGCTCATGGCCATATCGACTGCATGGTTGTTCGGCCCCGCCATTTTGAGGATCCATTCGCCCGTGGGATCGAAGTGAGTGGCGGGGATCACCGGTTTTTGAGGCTGGGCCTTGGTGGCGGTCCATTCGGTGGTTATTTCCTTGCCGCCCTTTTCGGTGATGGCCTGGCCGATCAACTGTTCCCCCGCCCATTTGGCCTGCATGCGATACACGAGCCAGCCTTCCTGGTCGTCATGGTGCTTGATCACAAAGGACAACTGCTGGCCGGTGACTTTCCCTTCGGTGATCTCCATCACGATATCCGACCCGCGGATTTTGCGGTCAGTGAGCTGCCCGCGAGCCACCTTGCCGGTCAATTTGCCGCCCTCGGCCTTGAGGCTCATGGCCAGGTCCACCTCGTGGCTGTTCGGCCCCGCCATTTTGAGGATCCACTCGCCGGTGGGATCAAAAGGGGTGGCGGCGGCCACTGGTTTTTGAGGCTGGGCCTTGGTGGCGGTCCATTCGGTGGTTATTTCCTTGCCACCTTTTTCAGTGGTGGCCTGGCCGGCTAGCTGGCCTCCTGCCCATTTGGCCTGCATCCGATACACGAGCCAGCCTTGCTGGTCGTCATGGTGCTTGATCACAAAGGACAACTGCTGGCCGGTGACTTTCCCTTCGGTGATCTCCATCACGATATCCGACCCGCGGATTTTGCGGTCAGTGAGCTGCCCGCGAGCCACCTTGCCGGTCAATTTGCCGCCCTCGGCCTTGAGGCTCATGGCCAGGTCCACCTCGTGGCTGTTCGGCCCCGCCATTTTGAGGATCCACTCGCCGGTGGGATCAAAAGGGGTGGCGGCGGCCACTGGTTTTTGAGGCTGGGCCTTGGTGGCGGTCCATTCGGTGGTTATTTCCTTGCCACCTTTTTCAGTGGTGGCCTGGCCGGCTAGCTGGCCTCCTGCCCATTTGGCCTGCATCCGATACACGAGCCAGCCTTGCTGGTCGTCATGGTGCTTGATCACAAAGGACAACTGCTGGCCGGTGACTTTCCCTTCGGTGATCTCCATCACGATATCCGACCCGCGGATTTTGCGGTCAGTGAGCTGCCCGCGAGCCACCTTGCCGGTCAATTTGCCGCCCTCGGCCTTGAGGCTCATGGCCAGGTCTACCTCGTGGCTGTTCGGCCCCGCCATTTTGAGGATCCATTCGCCCGTGGGATCGAACTCCGCGGGAGCGAGCGCCGCTTGGTTGGTTTTGGCTTTCTGGGCGGCCCATTTCACGGTGATCGGGGTGCCATCCATTTCGGTGGTGGCGGTTCCCTCGAGGGTGTCGCCGGCCAGTTTGGCTTCCATTTTGTAAACCATCGGGCTGCTTTGATCCCGATCGCGCTTGATGGAAAACGAAAGCTGGCCACCCTGGATCCGGCCTTCGGAAATCTCGAGCCAGCGGTCGGGGCCCCGTGCCACGCGACCGGTCAGTTTCTCGCCGCTCGCCTTCAGCGTCATCGGCATTTCCACTTCCTGGTCATTGGGGCCGCGCATCTTGAGAATCCACTCGCCGGAGGGATCCGCTTCCGCTGCCGCCGCTTTCGTTTCGCCCAGCGCTTTTTTGAGCCACGGGGTGATGGCCTGCGCCCAAATCTCATAGCCCTTCGGGGTCAGGTGGAGGTAATCCGGCATGATCTCGCCGGGAATCAAGCCATCTTCCGTCAGGAACCGGTGGCCGATATCGAGGAAGAAGACCTGCTTGCCGTCGTCCAGTTTTTGCAACACCTGGTTGATTTGCGCCAGCTTGCCGCGCTGAGGATTATAGTTTTCTCCGCGGGGGAAAATGGCCAGGAGCAGGATTTTTACGCCTGGAACCCGGTCCCGCAGCCGTTGGACGATGGCCCGCACCCCGTCGGCGATCTGGCCGGGGGTGTGGTCCTCGCCGTTGGAATTATTGGTGCCGATCATCACCACGGCGGCTTTGGGCTGGATGCCTTCCAGGTTGCCATTGTCCAGCCGGTAAAGGACGTGCTGGGTGCGGTCGCCGCCAATTCCGAGGTTGATGGCCTTGAGCGGCGTGAAATACTTTTGCCAGACCTCCTTGCCTTCACCTTCCCATCCCTGGGTGATGGAATCCCCAATAAAGAGGATTTGGGCGCCGGGGTTTTCCTTGACCCGGGTGTTAAGCAAGCGGGCGCGATCCTTCCAACCTTGATCGGTCCGGGGGGCTGGCTTGAGGGCGGAGTGTTCTGCGGCCAGGCTGTTGGCCTGAAAACCGGCCGGATCTAAAATAAGCGAAGCCAGGGTGCTGAAAACTGCCAAACTGGTTTTGCTGATGCTTTTCATAAGTTTGCGTCTTTCTTACTATTCCGGGATTCATACACACTGGAAATGCAATCGTCAAACTAAAAGATCAGCCCGATTGGCGGGCTGATTGGCCGCCAATTAGAGTATGTTTTCCGCTTGTCAAAATAGATCCTTGGGAGCGGTTCGCCAGGAATGAGGATCAGCGGCAACGATTCAGCCGCACGGAGGCCATCCGCACCGGGGATTCTTCAGCCTGGCGGGCGGTTCTAGCAAAAAAACCACGGTGAACAGGACCGGGCCAAGGGCATGGCCGTGGTTTAGGGAAGTTGCTCAGGCGGAGGCAGCTTGCAGCCCGGATAGCTGCCGATGCAAACGATCCAGGTTTTCCTCAATCTTCCGCAGGTAGTAGTTGGGGCCGTCAGGATAGGGATCGTTCAAGAAGCGGTAAAGGCCCAGGAAATCCACCTGGAGCTTGGGCAGGACACAGTGCTTCCAGAAAGAGGGTGTTTTGCGCAAAAGATCCTCCACGCTTTCAAACGCTCCCGTGTGGGTCTGGCCGTCCCGCATGAAATGGGCGGATTCGTTAAACTCCTCAAACAAGGCGGGCAGTTTATCCGGGTAATTATCGGCGGCCATCTGCCCCAGCAAATCCCCTGAGCCCAGCGCGAAACCGACGATTTTTTCCAACTCGCTGCCAAACGGGATTTTGTTCAGGTTCACATTCAAGCCCGTGCAGTGGATCATGTTTTGGACAGCCTTGATGGAAGCCTCGTCATAGCCGTTGTCCGAGAGCAACTGGCGGGCGAAGGCAGCGCTGCGGTCCACATGGATAAAAGTGTATTTGCCGCCGGTGCCTTCCGTGTCGGTTCGGGATTTCAAATAGCCGGTGTCATGCAGGAGGATCGCCAGCAGGCCCAGCTCAAAGAACTTCCGGTTCAGGCTTGGCTGGCCGCCCAGCCGCTGGCGGCGATGCAGGATTTGGACCATGCACAGGCTGACTTCCAAGGTGTGCTCCAGATCGTGATAATGGGTGTCTATGGGCTGGTATTCGGCATATTTGCCTTCGAAGGATTGCTTCAGCCACCCTAAAGCTTGGGACACGAAAACTGGATTGGCGCCCGGGAACAGGTCCACATACATGGCTTGAACCTCCCGAGCCACTGCCTGCGGATTTGATGTGTCGATCTTTGGCCCCATAATAGCACCAGCCTAACCTGATTTGAGAAAAAGAAAAGCCGATAATATACAGCCTGAAATTAACGGCCTGACTCCTCCAAGCCCGCTTCGGGCCTTTACCCTCGGCGCCGGCCCAATCAGCGGCGTTTCGGATCGGGCAGGATGGTCAGATCCAGCAGTTCGCCGGGCTGCACTTTGGGGGCAGCCCCGGGTGGGGAGCGCAGAGTATCCGGCATGCTGACCAGCACCGGCAAGCCCTCTTCGCCCACCGCCAGGTGCGTGGGGGGCAGCAGCAAATCGTTGATCGGCTGCATCTGGCTGCCGATGGCCAGGATTTCGCCCTCCCCGCCCATGCGTTTGAAGCTGCGGGTGCGGACCCGGACCTTCATGCCGAGTTCCGGTTTCAAGTAAAGCGGCTGCCGCAGGTAGCCGATGATGCGCTCGCTGGTGAGGGTGCTGATGGTGACAATGCGGCCGCCCGGCAGGACGGTTTCGCCGGAATATTGCGAAATCAGCACCACCATGCCGTTGGTGGGCGCGCGCAGCGTGATTGGCCGCAGCTCAGCTTCGGCCAGCTTGAGCTTTTCCTCCTGCACCCGCAGGGCGGCCCGCAGCTGGTTGGTGGGATCCTGGGCCTGGCTGGCAGCTCCCGCCAGCTGCGCCAGCGCCTGGCTCATTTCCTTGACGATCTGTTCCTCCTCGCTGGTTTGGGTCCGGACCACCTCCCGGGTGTTGCGCGCGATTTCGAATTCCGCGTCGGAGACCAGTTTTTCCTGGTGCAGCCGGGAAGTCCTTTGGAACTCCGTTTCCGCCAGTTGGAGATTGACGCGGCTGGCGGCCAGCTGGGCCCTTTGCTGGAGCAGGTTCAGCCGCAGTTGATCGTAATCGATGGCCGTGCGCTGCCAGATGGTGACCGGGTTGACCCCGGCCTTGAGCAGATCGATTTCGGCCCGGATCACGGCCAGGGAGGCGGCGGCCACGTTGGTATCCGTGATGCTGATGTCCGCGATGGGATCACCGGCGGACACTTTTTGGAAGCGCGTCACATACAGCCTGGAAATGATGCCCGGCTTGGGGCTCGCCACCGGGCATTGCACCGCTTCCGCGCGGCCCACCAGGGAGGCCGGGAATATATACCCTTGCCAGAGGGTGATGGTGGCGATGGCGGCCGCCGCCACCACGATCAAGGGCACAAAGCGGATGCGGAATTCGCGCCAATGTTGGGACCAGGGAGTGGGAATGATAGTGGGGGTGGGCATGTCACATCTCCGATTCGTCCAAGGCTTGCAAACTCGTCACGCGTGAAACTCCGGGCACGCTCCGCAGGTCGATCAGCAGATCCTCCACCCGTTCCGGATCCCGCATCAGCAGGCGGTAAGACAGGTCCGTGCCGGCGTAACCCTCGTTGGCGCGCTGGCTGACGCATAGCGAACGGCGGCTGTGCTTGTGGAAAACCTCCTTCACCGCCGCCAGCTCGTTCAAGGCCCGCGACCAGTGCAGATTCACGATGAGGTCATAGCGGTGGCGGGTGCCGAAGGCCGTGAGATGCAGGTAGAAGACAACGCCCATGATGATCCCCACGCCCAGCACGGCGGTGGCGTATTTCTGGGTGCCGCACGCCATGCCCGAGGCGATCACGCACAGGATGTAGGTCGTGTCCATGGTATCCCGCAGCACATTGCGGAAGCGGACAATGGCGAAAACCGCCATCATCCCGAAGGCCGTGATCAAGTTGTTCTGCAGCACCATCATCACCATGGATACCACCACCGGGATCACCACCAGCGAGCTGACAAAGGTCCGCGAGAAGGAAAGGCCGCTGTGGGTTTTTACATAAGTCCACGCCACCACGTGGCCACAGATGAAAGATAGCAGCAAACCGACCAGGACCGCCGGGATGTTGGTGGGGGAGGTGGCAAAATCGCCGTGGAAAAACCAATCAATCATGGCATCCCCCCGTGCATCCCCGCATTTTCCCTTGGGAAACCGCCCTCCGCGTCCGGGGCGGGCGCGCCGGGTGGCCCCCATGATGTGTTGTTCCTGAAATGGTGTTCACCATAGACCGATATTCCTTCAACATATTTGGCCGCGCCGCATTGCATTAACCCAAAAGCGCGGATTAAATCTGGAAACCACCGCGGCGCCCGGTAGTTGGACTGCAAGTCCATAATGTGATCGCCGCCCAGGTCGAAAAATTCGTTGGGGTGCCCGCTGATGGTGAATTTCAACTCCAGGATCACCTCTTGGCCGAAGGTGGTGTTGGTGGTCCTGATGTTCGTTCCCAGGCAGGTGGAGAATTCGGGGGTGCAGCTGACGTGGCGGTCGAGCGTCACCCGGATGGAATTGTCGTGGGGGCTCACCCACGCTTCCCGCAGGTAGGCGATGTGCGCCTTGGGGCTGGCCCGCAGGTTCATCATGCGGTGGCAGAAATTTTGCAGCGCCACCAGGTGCCGCGAGGAATTCGAAGTCAGATGGCAGGCTTCGGGCAGATGCCCCGCCAGCAGCAGATCCACCGCGTCCCGGCGCACGCCCCCGCGCTGCTTCAGAATGCAGTTGTTCATCCGCCGTTTGATTTCAAAGTACACCGGGGCATCCGGCCGGTTATCGTAATACCTCAGGCGCAGTTTGTACCGGTTCTTGGTGCCATTGATGGTTTCCCAATAAAGCCGCAAATCGTCGCTGTCCAAATACAGGCTGTGCACCGGGTAGGAGAAGTTCGGGCGCGATGCGCCGAATTCATCCACCTCAAGATAAGAGCTGACGAAATCCCGGATGCGCAGCGCCGTATCTTCGCTCAAAAGATACTTCAGTTCCAATCGCTGCTGTTGCAGTTTATCTTCCGCCATAACTTACACTTGCGCCAGATCCGGCAAAGAACCCATCGTCATGCGGCAAACTCCCCATTGTCAAGTTCCATGCCGCTGGAGGTCATTTTTGCCCGTCCTTGGAGGAATGCCATCATTTAATAAAAAAGGTTTCATTCCTTCGGGTGGCGCCAGTTGCCCGTTTCTTAACCTCGAGCTGATCCTGCCCTTCGGCGAAGGTCTAAAAGCTCCGACCACTTACCAATCCTTTAATGACGCATACCTTAGAACAAACAACCTTAAGAATACATTAATTTCAAGCCCGGGTTCAAAGCGATGCTGGTCCGCCGGATCCATGGGCGGCAGGCTTGGTTGCTCGCCCGCTCCAGATCGCGGTGGTTATGCACCTGGTTCGTAACTTGACTCTGGCCAAAGCCCCAGCGCGAACTTGCCCCACTATCTGCTGCCGATTGAATGGCGCAACCATCAACCATTTCCACCGCTCGAATCTCCACACGCTCGGCATTCACTTCGCGAGCACTGGTAAAATGCCAGTGTGCGCACTCCATGTAACGATGGCGGGTTGTTACTCATCACTGGTCGATAGACCCGGTTTTCCTGATCATCAGGCCTGGGGCAAAATTTTTGTGAGGGGGCCGATGTCCGGGCAATTTTTGGTCCATCCTGCACTCGGTTAAGGTGTCGGAACAAATTTTTTTTCCATTCCAGCCATCCCGGTTTCCCCAAACTCAATCCCATTGGCACTACAAAGCAATGCAGCAACAATTGTGCCATGTAATGGCGGGAAAGCAGAAAATTAATTTCAACGTTTTTCAAAGGGAATTGTCTAAACCCTGTTAGCGGATGGTGCAAGGTGGTTTTGGGCGAATGAATGATGACTGAGTTTGCCGGATTGTTTTTTATGTAAGATGCTTTCAATCAAAGATTTATAATCATTACTCCGGTTTTGAAATGGCACCTTTTTCCGTTCCAGGTCATTTCCCAGCGAAGCAATTTCGGCAAGCCCGGCTGAGCCCGATACCCAAGGAGCGCGGGTAGCGAAGCTCAGGCTGAACGGTGGATTTTTATTGGAAATGAAGTGATGGAATTGACGCTTTTGCCTGGATGAAAAGGACATCGGTTGGAAGCTCCAAAAGGTGCCGAAAAAACGAATTTGCGTTAAAAAATTAATTTTATGTTGCATGTTCGATCGAAAATGGTCAAATTTGGACGGTTTCCGAAAAAATGGATTTTATTAGTGAGACAGTGAGAAGCTTGCGTAAGCAAGCCGGGACACTTCAAGGGTGGGCGAGTGCTTGCCTTGAAGGGGTTGCCACCACCCATGACAAAATCAGAAGAATCAGAGGATTACCTATGCGAAGCAACTGTACCAAAGCCTTCATCCTGGCGCTATTATTTGCCGGTTTGGGTGCCCAGCGGGCCCACGCTGGTTTCGCCGTTCGGTTCTTTTATAACAACATACCCGGCACGGCGGTGGCAGACTTGGTGAATGCCAAGGCCACCAACTCGTCTGGCGTTGTTTATAATATCTATCCGAATGGACCCAATGCCGATGGCAGCCCGCTCCAATCGGAGACCCTCACTCAATACCTTGAGGGATCTCAAAATGTCGCTGAAAATTTCGGCAGCATGATCCAAGGGTATCTGGAAGCACCGCAAGCCGGTGCTTATACCTTCTGGCTTGCCAGCGACGACTCCTCTGAACTGTGGCTGAGCACCACCGCCAATCCGGCGGGTGCCACCCTGATCGCCTCGTTGAGCGGTGCCACCGGTTCCCAAAACTGGACCGCCAACGCCAGCCAGAAATCGGCTGCGATCACCCTGGCCAAAGGCCAGATCTGCTATTACAAGGTGATCCATAAAGAGGGCGGTGGGGGTGACAATATCGCCATTGGTTGGACCTTGCCTGACGGCGCCAACCAGCGGCCGATCCCCACCCGGTATGCCCAGCCATACCCGATGAGCTTCTACCCCATCCCGAGCTTCCTGCAGGATGTGGCGGATATCACGACCGTTGAGAACCAGACGGTGGTTTTCAGCAGCACCATCAACGGTGAACCTGTCAACTACCAGTGGTATCGGGATTACACCCCGCAGCCCATGGTGGCACTGAGTGGTGAAACCCTGTCGTCCTACAGCCTCAAAACGACGCTGAAGGACAACAACGCCAAGTTCCGCCTCGTAGTGGGCACCAAGCAGGGCATGATCATCAGCCGTCCCGCCGTGCTGAAGGTCAATCCCGATGTCACACTGCCGGCGGTTACGGCCGTGAGCGCGAACGTTTACAATCCGTTCCGCATCCAAGTGACTTTCTCCGAACCCGTCATTCCATCGACGGCCACCGATCCCGCCAACTATTTGGTGGATAATGGCGTTATGGTGTTCGGCGCGGCGATGGTTGATGCCAACAATACCGGGGTTTATCTTTATACCTCGACCTTGAATTTCGGCATCAATTACGGGCTGACCGTGAGCGGGGTCAAGGACGTGGCTACCGTGCCCAACACGATTGCGACGGCGGTGAAGAACTTCAAGTTCCTGGCTCCCGTGGTGTTCAAGGCCTACGACAACATCGGTGGCACAACGATGGCTGACATCACCAACAACGCTGCGTTCAAGGCCGGCAATGCTTCCCGGAAGTTCTTCGTGACCTCCCTGGAAAAAACCGATTTTGCCGATAATTACATTGGCCAGATCCAAGCTTATGTGGTTCCTCCCGTCAGTGGCGATTATTTCTTCTATGTCGCCGGTGATGACTCCACGATGCTTTTCCTTAGTTCCGACGACAACCCGGCCAACAAAAGGATGATCGCCGGTTACGAAGGCTGGACTGGATCCCGCGAATATAAGAAAGATGCGGCACAAAAATCCGCTTCCTTAAACCTCTTGGCCGGGCAGCGCTACTACATTGAAGGCTTGGTCAAAGAAGGCGGTGGCGGTGACCACATTTCCATCGCCTGGGTGAAACCAGGTGATGCGGATATCGCCAACGGTGCCGCGCCCATTTCCAATGAATATTTGGAACCCTACGGCCTGACCTTGGGACCGGTTAGTGTGACGAAACAGCCCGCCAACATGTCGGTGGCCGAAGGCGGCAACGCCATATTCAGCATCGACGTCCCTGGTTTCGATGCCAATTACTTGAACCGCTATTATTATGAGCAGCGTGCGGCGGGAGTGTGGACTACGGGTTCATATCCTGGCATTGATGGCACACCCACTGGCACCGGCACTCCCGGTTACACGATCCAGTGGTACAAAGGCGGCGTGGCGATTGCCGGTGCCAATGGCCCCACGGTTTTCCTGCCCAATGTGGCCTTGAGCGATAACGGCGCTGGCGTGAATGCGGTTGTTTACAATACCTTCTCCATGGCGGCGAGCGCGAGTGGAACCCTTACCGTTACGGCCGATACCACGGCCCCAACCGTGCACTCGGTGGCGTTCTTCACAAATAATATTTCAGTGATCTACAGCGAACCAGTGACTTCCGCCACGGCGGCGGCCGCCGCGAATTATAAACTGAGGGACAAGAATGGTTCCACAGTCGGCATGAGCCGCATCGCCATGGCAGGCGACTTTACGGTTAACATCACCGCATTCGGTTTGGTTGCCGGGGAGACCTACAGCTTGGCAGTGGCCAACATTAAAGACAAGTCGGCAGCGGGTAATACCATGGTTGCCACGACCAACACGTTGGAAGCCTTTGAAGCGAATCTGACCCGCATCAACAATACGCAAACGGCGGCGGCAGCGGGCGATAAGATCACCATCGAAGCCGGTGGCGCAGATATTTGGGGCACTGATGATCAACTCGCCTACGGCAATGTGCAGATGACCGGTAATTTTGACGTAAAGGTCAGAATGGATAACCTGACGCGCGCCGATAATTGGACCAAGGCGGGCATCATGGCCCGGGTGACGCTCGATCAGAAGAGCCGCAACGTGTTCATGCTGGGGACTCCGGCCACTGGCCAGAATTCCTATGTGCTGCAATGGCGCGCCAATACCGGTGGTGACACCAGTTCCGCTGGTTCCAAGGCGGTCACCTATCCCAACACTTGGCTGCGTCTGGCCCGGGTGGGATCGATCTTCTACGGATTCACCAGCGCGGACGGAGTGACTTGGACGAGTTTCCAGACCTACGACACCGCTTCCAGTTCAGAGGGTGCTTTCCCGGCCACCATTTATGTTGGTCTGGCGGCGACCAGCCATAATACAGCCAGCACGACCAAGGCCACCTTCACCAGCTTCGGCCGGATGCCTGTGGTGCCGATTGCAATTACGGCCCAGCCGGTGGGGACGACCATTGTTGAAAACCGCCCGGTCAGCTTCAGTGTAACGACTGGCGCCGGTGGTCCGTTCAACTATCAGTGGCAGAAAAAAGGCGCCAGCGACGCCGCCTTTGTGAACATCGCAGGGGCCACCTCCACCACCTACAAGGAGCCGATCGTGCGTTTGGCTGATGGCGGCACCACCCAATGGCGCGTGTTGGTTTACAATTCCACAACCAGCCTGATCAGCGATGCGGTCAAAGTCACGGTGGATAAAGACACGGTTGCTCCTGCGGTTTACTCCGCTGGCGTGTTCTGGGGTGGAAAAGTCCTGGCCGTGCGCTTCAACGAATGGGTGGATCAAGCCTCCGCTGAAACCGTGGCCAATTATTCGCTGCCTGGTTACCGTGGCTCGATCAGCAGCGTGAAGTATTATGACACCAACTACAATTTGGTTTTGCTTAACGTCAATCTGCCGCTCAGTGCCAGTGCTACACTGCGCATCGCCGGGGTGAAAGACCTCGCCGGCAACGTTACGACTTCCACCAACGAGGTTGAAATGGCTTATCTGTCGCCCAAGGATGTGGGTCAGACGGACCTTTATACCGACACCTTCACGGATCCCATCACCAACGGCCTTTCCTATGCGTATTCAGCCAGGGATTTTGAAGCCAACGCCGGCGGTTCGGACATCGGCAACACCAACGATGGACTGCACTTTGTTTACACATCGGTCACGAACGATTTCGACGTCCGGGTGCGCGTTGAAAGCATCACGCAGACCGCTGCTGGCGCCAAGGCAGGCTTGATGGCCCGCTACAGCACCAATGCCGGCAGCCCCAACGTCAGCTTGGTGGTGAGTCCCGCGGGTGGGAACAACCGGTTTGAACAGAATGTCCGGGCGACCGAAAATGGCGCTACGGCCGCCTGGCCTGGCACGGCCACCCGCAGTCCCTCGACCTTCCCGAATTCCTGGGTCCGGCTCGTCCGCCAGGATGGGGTGTTCACCGCCTTGGTTTCGGCCGATGGCATCAACTGGATCGAGCAGGGCACCTTGGCCGCCGCTGGCTTGCCTGACACTTTGCTGGTCGGCATGGCCACCTCGGCTGGTGTGAATTCCGGTGTGCGCACCCGGGCCATGTATCGCGACCTCGTGATGGGCACTCCCGCCGCTGGTCCCACTCCGCTGTCTGCCATTGCCGATCCGACGCTGACCAAGGTCACCGTCAGCTTCTCCAAGGCGCTCTTCCCGCAATCAGTTACGCAGTTGGCCGACTATCGGGTGGACAACGGCCTGACCATCACGGCTGCTTCCTTGGACAGCACGGGAAGCAATGTCGTGCTGACGACCAGCCAGCAGGTGCCCGGTGCTCTCTACACCATCAACTTCATCGGCCTGATGGGCACTGATGGGTCGCTCATCCGTCCCTACAGCCGGATCGGTGTTGCAGCGTGGACGCAGGCCGCCGGGTTCCTCTACCGTGAAGTCTGGAATGGCATCGCTGCTCCGCTCTCCAATCTGAAAGCCAGCGCGAAGTATCCGCTGCAGCCAGACTCGGTAGGTTTCCTGACCCGGTTTGAAGCCCCGTCCAATGCGGCTGACAATTACAGCCAGAAGGTTTCTGGATTCATCGTTCCTCCGGTGAGCGGCGATTACACCTTCTTCATCTCGGCCGCCAGCCAGGCTGAACTCTACCTCAGCGCGGATCAAACCTCCGCCGGCAAAGCCTTGATCGCCAGGGTGGCCAGCGGCACTGGTATCCGTGAATGGAACAAGGAAGCCGGTCAGAAGTCGGTGGTCAAGACCTTGGTTGCCGGGAGCAGATACTATGTGGAAGCTCTGGCGGCGGCAGGCACCGGCGACGATAATCTGTCCGTCACCTGGACGACCGATGGCTCCACGCCTCCCAATGGTTCAGCTTATCTGCCGATTGGCCGCGATGCCATCGCCACTTACGGCAATCCGGATGCAACCATGCTGTTCATCACCACTCAACCGGCCAGCTATACTACGATCAAGACCCAGCCGGCCTCGTTCGCAGTGGATGCCTTCGGGCTCACGCTGGTCAACTATCAGTGGCAGAAACAAGCGGCCGGATCTTCCATCTGGTTCGATATCGACGGTGCCATGGATAAGACCTATCGCATTGCCCGCGCTCCGCTCTCTGATAATGGCGCCAAATATCGCGCGGTGGTCAGCGTCCCTGGCGTGATCCTCTTCAGCGATGCGGCGACCCTGACCGTCACTGATGACACCACGGCTCCGATACTGCTCGCAGCCACTGGCACCTTGAATGGAAAGAACATCACACTGGTCTTCAACGAGAAACTGGATCCCATCGTGGGCAATGACCGCTTGAGCTACATCATGTTCGGCGGCTATAGCGTATCCAGCGCCACCGTCCAAGCCGACGGCAAGACCGTGGTTCTGGTTTTGGACCGCGCGCTGACTGAATCCCAAAATGTCTGGGCTTGGAAGGTTGTTGACCTTGCTGGCAACCTTGGCGAACAAGTCATTACGCCGATCCAGTTGGTCGGTGGCGCCCCGGTTGGCATGGTTGAAAGCCGGTCGGTGATCCAGATCCAACGGTCGGGTGACAGTGTGGTCGTGACTTGGCCCGCCGCTTTCGGCAGTGAACTGAAGCTCCAGAGCAGTTCCTTCAATGGAACCTGGATGGATGTGAATGCTGATGTGACCGTGGTCGATGAGAACAACACGGTTGTTTTGCCGATCGACTCAGCCAACAAGGTGTATCGTTTGAACAAGTAAAACGCAGCACCAACTGAATTGCGAAGAGACCGGGTAATTCCCGGTCTCTTTTTTTATTTCAGTTAGAGTATTGCCATGGGGTGGCAGGAATTGCTAATTTAGTCACATGGCCCTGCCAGAACAACCGGTTGCCCTGAGTCCGGATCAAATTGAGGAATTGACACGGAAATTATCCGATATGAGGCACAACGTTAACAACCATCTCTCCATGATCACGGCCGCCGCGGAAATCGCCCTCCGGAAACCGGAAATGCTGAGCCGGGTTTTAAGCACCCTCATTGAACAACCTCAAAAGATAACCAACGAAATCCATAAGTTTTCGGATGATTTTGAGCGCCTGCTGCAGGTAACCCGGTCGTAATGACCGCCCGGAAACGGAGGTTGCTTTCCGCGCTATTGCGACCCGGTTCGGCCAGCACGATACGGTATATCGCCATTCACTCTGCGCATGGAAAATGAGGCGGAATTAATAAAAGCCGTTTTGAGCGGCAATCTCGACGCCTTCGAACCTTTGTTGGTCCACTACCAGCCCCGGATTTTTGCCACCGCGCGGCGTTACGCCAAGTCTGAATCCGAGGCCCAGGATATCGTGCAGGAGGTCTTTGTGAAGGCTTTCCAAAAACTGGACACCTTCCGCGCCGAAGCCCCCTTTGAGCACTGGCTGATGCGTCTGGCCGTGCGCGTCTGTTACGATTTTCTTCGCATCCGCAAAAAATCCCGCGAATTTCCCCTCGCCGATATCACTGAGGATGATGTGGCTCTGATGGAGCATATTGTGGCCAGCCAGCCAGATTCCAACGAATCGGCCCTGGCCGCGCGGGAATTGGTGGAAAAGGCCTTGCAACACCTGTCCCCTGAATCCCGGTTGGTCATCACCCTCCTGGAAATTGAGGAACGCCCAGTCAAGGAAATCGCCCAATTGACGGGTTGGTCGGTTTCCCTGGTCAAAGTGCGGGCTTTCCGGGCCCGGCGCGAAATGCGGAAATTCCTGGAACGTCTGATGCGTTCACGTAAATTGTAACCGGCGTTTTTAAACGCCCGTCTGGATATATGGTGGCCTTATGGAACTGGATGAACTGAATCGAAGATTAATCGCTGCTGCGCGGGCCAATCCGCCCTCCGACACGGTGCCGCTGGCCTTTGAAAAGCGCATCATGGCCGGCCTGCGGTCACGGCCTGGCCCGGATGCCTGGGATCTTTGGACGGCCGTGCTCTGGCGTGCGGTGGCCCCCTGCCTGGGATTGACCTTGCTGCTTTCCACGTGGGCCTGGCTGTATCCAGCGAGCCAGGATATCAACCTCGATTCCGTGGATTCGGAAGTGGAAAACCATTTGCTGGCTGCCTTTCATAATCCGGAAGAGAATTGGTGAAAAGGTGAAAACCTGGTACCCAATCCTGGCCGCCTTGGTCATTTTTGCCGCGGGCATCCTCACGGGTGGCGTGGTGATGAAGCTCACCACCCCGGAAAAAGAAAGTGTCCGGCGTAATTTCCCCCAGGATTTTGGCTTGAACCAGCGCATGGAGCACTTGAACTGGATGGCCAAACAGTTGAACCTGGCCGAACAGCAGCGCCAGCAAATCGAAGGAATTTACCGCGAAAGCCACGAACGCATGAAGGTTCTCTGGCAGGATGTGAATCCCAAGGCCCAGGGCGAAATGCGCAAAACCCGTGAGCGGGTTCGGGAAATCCTCACCGAGGAGCAGCGGGTGAAGCTGGACGAATTGAACAAGCAACGCAGCCGCCGCAAACCTGACGATCCGGCTTCCCGTGACAATTCCAAGCGTGAACACCGCCGTCCCTCGGATTTCCGCTCCTTTGGCGGATGGTCTAACAACCCGGCGCAGCGGCCAGTTACCAACACTCCTTAACCGCGCCCGGGCAATTGGCTCGGCCGTGCTGGCTGGATCTTTATGGGCAAGGCATTCGTTCTTCGCCGCTTGCAGATCGGGTCAGGATAAGCCTAGTCCGTAGAAAACCATCCTGCAACTGACCTCTGAGCAGGCCCACTTCTTGGAACCGGAATGGGGGATGTTTTGAACCTGCCACCCTCAAAAGGCGGCCTCCTGCTGCCCCCGGCGTTCCTCTTCACCCTGGCCCTCATCCAGAGGAGATGGATTACGCCCTGGGAGCGAAAGTAAATCGCGGAAGCAAAGCGCAAACCTGCCCGCACCGCCCGCCGCAGATCCCCTCGCTCCGCTGCCGGGGAGAGGGGTGGGTTTAAGAGGAAAAGAGCAGCCAGGAAGAGAAAGCCCCAACGGGGCGGCGTTAATCCAGCCCTGGGCATCGCCCAGGGTAACGCCCAGGCGAACCCACACCCCAGCCCTGAAAGGGCGGGATAACCCTGCCAACCCGGTCCATTTGTGCCCTTTGCGCTCTTTCGTGGCCATTCCCTTTTCCCTCCGTGAATTTCTAACGGGATTCCGCAACCAAGCCCGGGGTTGCCCCGCTGGCGGAGCTACCCCAGGCAAGCGGCAAAGTCATAGTCAACCCCAAAGGGGTTTGCGTCCAGAAGCCAAACCATTAGCCTGAGGTCCAGGCATTCGGGTGCCGGCGGTCGCAACCCCCTGTGGGGTTGTGGACTCCGTGGGTTTGTCCACCCAGGGTAGCTCGTTCCTCGCAACCCTGGGCTTGGTTTCGCAATCCCCTTGGGATTGTCGATCCCATCGCGCCCTCGGCGTTCCTCAAAAACGCGGCCGATGACGGTTCCCAAAAGTGAACTTGGTTTAAACCTGGAAATTGGGGCAATTTCCAAAGGCTAGGATAAGCCCGCGGCCCACTCCTATTCTGGCGCAAGAATCTCCGGCGCAAACACTTTCCTCCCAGCTTCCAAAGAAAGGCTGATAAACCGCAATCGCAATTGATGCCGTTCCCTGGTGGCGGCGCACTAGTCAGACTCTTCCACGATGGCTGAGTTGGCACTGTGGCCAATGATCTTCACCCGGCGGCCTTTTTCCAGGAGTTCCCCCTGGGTGATCACGTCGATGATCTCCTCGCCGAATTGGGCTTTGCCGCTGGGCCGCAAAGTGGATAGCGCTGCTCCCACCCGTCCTTTTTGGGCGGCTTGCACCTGGGCTTGAGCTGCGATGGATTCCACTCCGCTGGCTGCCTGAGACACCAGAGTATGATAAAAAACCGTGTTGGGCAGCCATAACCGCAAAAGCCAGGCGATCACCCCGGTGCCGATCACGGCCACGGCGAATTCGGTCAAGGGCACCCGCAGTTGGGGCAGGCCGGGCCAGGCGGGCATGCCCGGGTAAATATCCACTCCAGCCATCAGGATGGAAGCGATCATCAGCATCACCCCCAAAAAACCCAGGAGGAGCGTGCCGGGCAGGAAAAAGAATTCGGCGACCAACAGCGCCAATCCCAGCAGGAAGAACGCCGCCCATTCCAAGCCAGCCAGGCCGCCGACATATCCGCCGAGGAAATAAAGGGCAAAGGCCAGAATCCCCACCACTCCCGGAAACCCAAAACCAGGGGTTTTGAATTCGATGTATAATCCCACCATCCCGATGATCAGCAGGACTGGGCTGATTAAATTGATCCAGAACGCCAGCCGCTCGGCGCCAGTGGGGGCCACCCGGACTTTCAAGCCGGAACCGAAACCCAGTTCAGCCAGGAGGGAATCCAGCGTTTCAAAAGTGCCCAGCGACAGCAGCGGCTTCGGGGGCTGGCCGTATTTCCGCTCGGCTTCCTGGTTGGTCAGCGTGAGGATGCGGCCTTTTTCGTTCAGCAGCTGGCCATCCATTTTCAGCTCCTTGTTTTTGTCGATCATGGCCTCCACCACATCCGTGTTGTGCCCGTTTTTCTCGGCCGAGGCCCGCACCAAGGCGCTGACCCCGGAGGTCATTTTGGCATCCAGCGTTTCGGAAGGTTTTTCCACGCCGCCGCCGGGGGTCATGATGATGGGGGCCGCGGCGCCGATCACGCTCTGGGGGGACATGTAAATCTTTTGGGTCGCCACGGCGATGAAGGCTCCCGCCGAGAAGGCTTTGCGGTTCACGTAAGTCATGGTTTTGCCTTTGAATTGGCCCAGGATCTCGATGATTTCCTCGGTCACATCCACCCGGCCGCCATTGGTTTCCATGTCCAAAACCAGCAAATCCGCCCTGGCTTCCATGGCCTCCTTGACGCCGCGCCGCACCAGGTAAACCAGCGGCGGGCTGATATCCTCGCGGATCGGCAGGATATATACACTGGGCTTGGTGGGGGGATTAGCGGATTCCCCCCGGACGATTGCCCCGCCAAGAACCAACACCGCAATAATGCCCAAAAACGATCTCATATTGAAAACCTATCCGATTCTGAACCGCTTCGCAAGCCATCCTCCAAGGCCGAACCCTGATTCGCCGGCGCCGGATCCTTGCCCCACCTCCCGGCCCAGCGCCTGGCTGTTTAGCAGGAGTTTCCTGGAGTTTCCTTTAAGCAGCTTAACCACCCGCGAACACCGGCCGGAAGCCTGCTTCCGTCAGGATGCGAGCCACCGCTTCCCGTTTATCCCCCTGGATTTCGATGCGGCCCTCCTTCACGGTGCCGCCGGTTCCGCAGGCTTTCTGCATCTGCTTGGCCAGCCGTTGCTTTTCCTCCAAGCCGATCCCCACAAAGTTGGCCACCACCGTCACCGTTTTCCCACCCCGGTGGGCGGTCTGGCGCAAGATGTCCACGCGCCCGCGGTTTTTCACCGGGGGTGGGGGACGGGGAGCGGATGGTTCTGGATCCGTGGCGCCTGGCCCAGCCAGGGCAGGGAGTGCAGGCAGCTTCTCGAAAGCGGCCGATAAAGGCTGCCCAAAGGTGCCACCGCTGACGGGGATGTTGCGCTTTTTGCTGCTCACACCATCAATTTAAACCTTTTGCCCCGGTTTGCCACCGCATATCGGCATTTTCTGGAATCGGCTTTACATTCCCGATGGGGGATTTATATTCCAGTCAAACACCAAGAAGAAAAAGCCTTTATGCCCTCTGTTTGCCATGTTTCCTTGGCGGCCGCAGCGCCTGGCCCGGTGGCCCGGCGGGCGGCCAAGCCGTCCGGTTTCACCTTGATCGAATTGCTGGTGGTGATCGCCATCATCGCCATCCTGGCCAGCATGCTGCTGCCGGCGCTGGGCAAAGCCAAAGTCAAGGCCCAGGGAGTTCAATGCCTGAACAACATGAAGCAGCTCCTGCTGGCCTTCAAGCTGTATGCCGACAGCTTTAACGGTGTTTTTTTCCTGAACACTTACGGCAATGACGGATGGGTTAGGGGGACGGTCGATTTCGACGGGAACAATCCGTCGAATTGGGACATCCAAACTTTGCTCGATCCGAAAATCGCCGTGCTCGGGCCTTACACCAAGAATGCGGGCATCTACCGTTGCCCGGCGGATTGGACCACAGTGAACGTGGCCAAGGTGGGCCAGGTCAGGCGCATCCGCAGTGTATCCGCCAGCCAGGCGGTTGGCACCTGGTATGACGGCAAAACCCCCACGCTCGGCTATTGGCTCGATTCCGGCCTGGTGGGCGGCTCCACCTCCAATCCCGGCGGCAAATGGAAGGTTTACGCCAAGGAAGCTGATTGCACCCGCCCTTCACCCTCGAAATTGTGGGTTTTCATCGATGAGCACCCCGCCAGCATCAACGATGGCGGGTTCGGCTTCCGCATGCCCAACAGCATGGCCGACACGGCCAGCCAGGGGTGGGTGGATTATCCCGCTGCCTTCCATAATAATGCCGGCGCCTTGTCCTTCATGGATGGGCATGCCGAAATCCATAAATGGACCGATCCCACCACGGTTGGCCCCAAAGGCTTGCATCTGAAAACCACCGATTACAGCAAGCTCCACCGGGGCACGGTGGCCAACAACCAGGACATCTGGTGGATGGCTCAGCGCACCTCCGCCCCGGATAGCGGGCCAGCCCCCTGGCAATAATCCGCTGCCCCCTGCCATAACCAGTAAAAAACGGCCGGGGAATCCGGCCGCCGAAGCTTCGCCCGGCGCCGGCGGCTGCCTTCTATGGCTGCATTTCGAATTTGCCAATTCCCCACAAAATTTTAAGTTGGTGATGAATCAGGAAGGCCGCCTGAAATACCCTCGTGAACCGGCGCTCCACGGCGTGGGCAGGCATGGGGTTTTCGCAACCGGCGGCTGGCTGGTTTGGCTGGCGTTATGAGTTCTGGAATAAAAACGCGCACCGGCGGAACGCCGGGCGGAGGCGGTGATCGGACCTTTGTCCTCACCGCTGGCATCCTCGTGGTTTTGGTGTTTGCCGGGGGGCTGGCTTACAAATGGCGCCGTTCCCGGCCGGTGGCGGAAGCCCCGCCATACCCATCGGCCCCGGCGCGGCGAGCCCCGGCTGCGGGCGGCAAGTCGGACTTTGAATTTGTATCCGCGCAGCTGCCGGAGGAGGCGGCCAGGGGCAAAGCCGGTGGCGGCAATCCGGCGGGCGCGGGGGATTCCCTCAAGCAATCCCTCAGCCAGCCCGCCGACGAGAAATTATACTCGGCCATGACGAAAGGGAACGAGCTCATCAAGCAGCGTAAATGGCCGGAGGCCTTGGAGTTTTACGAGCAGGCCCTGAAGATGAGCCCGGATTCCGAGGATGTCCATTTCAACCTGGGGATTGCCAACGCCCGCCTGGGGCGGATCGAGGAATCGGTCAAGCATTACCACGAGGCGCTCAAGCTCATGCCGGATTACGCCGAGGCCCACAACAACCTCGGCAATGTGCTGGCTTCCCAAAACAAGCTGGATGAAGCGGTGCAGCATTTCGAGGCCGCCCTGCGGGTGCTGCCGGAGCACGCCTCCGCCCATAACAACCTCGGCATCGCCTTGATGCGGCTGGGCAAGGATGAATCCGCGATGGAGCATTTCACCCTGGCCGCCAAATACCTGCCGGATTATGCGGAGGCCCACTTCAACCTGGGCACCGCCTGCCTGAGCCACCAGAAATTGGAGGCGGCGGTGCGGGAATTCGGCGAGGTGATCCGCATCGATCCCGCCCAGCCCCTGGCTTATAATTTCATGGGCGCCGCGCAGGCCCGCCTGGGCCGGATGGAGCAGTCCATCGTCTCCTTCAAGGAGGCGCTCCGCCGCCGGCCCGGGTATGCGGAAGCCCATCAGAACCTGGGCCTGTCGTTGCAGGCCATCAACCGCCCCGAGGAAGCGGTGGCCGAGTTCAAGGAGGCCTTGCGTCTCAAGCCGGGGTTGGAAGCCGCCGCCCAGGCTTTGAACTCCATGCTGCAAAGGCAGAAAAGCGGCCCCACCAATCCCTGAACAGTGGCCATGGCGTGCCTTGGCATCACCGCCTGCGGATGGGCAGCCTTCCTGGTTCCACCATGTGGCGCCTGAGCCCCCCATTCCGGCGGCGAATCCTTGCCTGGTGCAAACGCCTGGGCTTGGGCGCGGTGGCTGGCCTGCTGGCGGCCTGGGCCTGCCTGCCGCTGGTCCCGTTGCCCCAAGCCCTTTTCAAGCCGCCGCCGGACGGCTGCGAATTTGTGGACCGCCAGGGGCTGCCTTTGCGCGAGGTCACCGGCGCCGGCGGCCGCCTGGGGCGCCGGGTGTCCTGCCGGGAAATCCCCGCCTGCCTCGTGGCCGCCACCCTGGCGGCCGAAGACAAGCGGTTCTGGGGGCATCCCGGGGTGGATTGGCGGGCCTACACCCGGGCGGCCTGGGGCTGGCTCCGGCATCGCCATGTGGTTTCGGGCGGCTCCACCATCACTTTGCAGCTGGTCAAGCTGGCCCAGCCCCGGCCCCGCAACCTGCGGTCGAAAATCATCGAGGCCGCCCAGGCCTTGCGGCTGGAGCAGTTATGGCCCAAGGAGCGGATCCTGACCGAGTATTTGAACCGCCTCGATTACGGCAACCTGCGCGCCGGCTGCGCCGCCGCCGCGGAATATTATTTTGCGCAGCCCCTGGCCACCCTCACGCCTGCCCAGGCCGCGTTCCTGGCCGGCCTGCCCCAGCGCCCCACCTTCCTGAACCCGCGGTTCTATTTCGAAAAAGCCCGGAAACGCCAGCAGTGGATCCTGGGCCGGATGGCCGCCATTGGCGCGCTTTCCGGGGCGGATTGCCAGCGGGCGTTGCGGGAGCCGGTCCAACTGGCTTCCATGGCGCGTTCCTTCCAGGCGCCGCATTTTGTCGATCTCCTCCGCCAGCTCCAAGGCGGCGCGCCAGCCTCCCCGGCGCCGGCGGGCGGGCGGATCCAGACGACGCTCGATTTGAGCCTCAACCGCCAGGCGGAGCGGATGCTTCAAGCCGGCCTGGCGCGGCTGCGGCTGAACCACGCGGGCAACGGCGCCCTGGTGGTCCTCGAGAACGCCACCGGGGAAGTGTGGTGCCTGGTCGGCTCGGAGGATTACTTCGCCCCCCTGGGGGGGCAGGTCAATGGCGCCTGGGCGCCGCGCTCGGCGGGGTCCACCTTCAAGCCGTTCACCTATTTGCTCGCCCTGGAGCGGGGCGCCACCCCGGCCACCGTGGTGGCCGATATCCCCACCGATTTCCCCACGCCCACCGGCGTGTTTACCCCGGTCAATTACGACCGCCGCTGCCACGGCCCGGTCCGCTACCGGCTGGCCCTGGCCAATTCCCTCAATATCCCCGCCGTCAAAGTCCTGGCCGCCGCGGGTGGCCCGGCCCGCCTGATGAGCCTGCTCCAGGCGGCCGGCCTCACCACCCTCACCCAGCCGCCCGAATTCTACGGCCTGGGCCTGACCATCGGCAACGCGGAGGCCCGCCTCCTGGAATTGGCCACCGCTTACTCCTGTCTGGCGCGCCTGGGCGAATACCGGCCTTATCGCCTGCTGAAAAACGAGCCGCCCAGCCGTCCCGTCCGCATTGCCGATGCCCGGGCCGCCTGGCTCGTGGCGGATATCCTCAGCGACAATTCCGCCCGCGCCCTGGCCTTCGGCCTGGAATCCCACCTGCGGTTTGATTTCCCGGTGGCCTGCAAAACCGGGACCAGCTCCAATTTCCGCGATAACTGGGCCATCGGCTTTACGCCCGAGTTCACCGTGGGCGTCTGGGTGGGCAATTTCGATGGCACGCCCATGGAGGGGGTGTCCGGGGTGGCGGGAGCCGCGCCGATCATGCACGAGATGGTCCAATACCTGCGCGACCATTTCGGCGCCTCCTGGTATGCCACCCCATCCCAGGTGGTGGCCCAACCGGTCCACCCGTGGACCGGCAAGCTCCTCCGGGAGGCCGATCCGGCGGCCGTCCGGGAAAAGTTCCTGGCGCCCAACCTGCCCGCCGCGCAAACCGCCCGGGATTACGATGCGCAAGGCCGGGTGATCCTCCCGGAAGAATACCGCTCCTGGCTGGCCAGCGCGGGCGGTTCCCTGAATGGCCAGGCGGTGGCACTGGCAGCCCCCTCAGTGCTCCGGCTGATTTCCCCCTTGCCGGGAACCCGGTATTTCCTGGATCCCGACCTGCCGGATCACGGGCGCACCCTGCCGCTGCAGGCCACCGGGCCGGGGCCCCTCGCCTGGCAAAGCCCCACCTTGCCGTGCCTCCAGACCAACGGCGGCTTCCGCGCCATCCTCTCCCCGGGCCGCCACGAGCTGGCCGTCACCGACACCGACACCGGCCAGCAGCTCCAAACCTGGATCGAAGTCAAAGACCTTTGATCCCCCTTTGACCCGCCCGGTTTTTCCTCGTTATTGAAAACTTCACCAGCACTGAGCCGGCCGGGTGAAGGCGGCGTTCCGATCCGCGCTCCCCGCCGCCGGGACTACCCAAGGCAGGCGAGGGGAGTGGCTGCCGTGCGCAATATGATACGCGGCCAGGCCGCGCTTGCGGGCGGCGGCCTTCAAGGACAGCGGCTGAGCCTCCGCAGTGATGGAGAGGCTGGTGGGGCGCCAATCCCACCCCAAATTGATATCAGTAAGTTCCGTCTTAAAGGCCGCGGAATACTGGTGGGATGAAAAACCCGGCAAACCGAGTTTCTTGCTGTAGTTGGCTTCAAACGTGATAGCCTTTTTTTTGGCCCATTCGTTTTCTGTGGTTTTTGAGGGATTGTTTTCCGGCCAAGTGAAATACCTGGCTGGGCTGTGGGTGATCCGCTGGGGGCTTATTGCTTGGGCGGATTGGTAGCCTGCGGATTCATTTCCTGGGCTTTGGTCCAGCCGCCACCATGGCGAAGCGCATTTTCCAACAGACGGTTGGTCAGCACGGTCATGGGAACTTTTTCGGCCTGGGCCTGGAAATAAAGGCAGATAATGAGGAATCGGTCAATCTGCGGGGAATAATACAGTTGGCGAGGCATGATGATTGTCTCCAATTTTTGAGCCTTCGATAAAGGCCCTCCAAATGATTATCCCATTTTTTCGGGTGGTTCCGGAGGGGGGGGCATCCGAAAGGTGTGCCAAAATGACGCGTACCTGCGTTTACTGCAAATTTTACCGCGTTCGTTGCAGACAGCTGGTTATTTCGCTGCCTTCAGGTTAATAATCCAGGAGCATCAGAGTTTTGCCGGATGCTGGGTAAAACAACCCCAGGTTCGGCAGTTTATGAGGCAGCAACTCGAAAAACTGTAATTGAGATGGCGGCCAGGCTGGGGAGCCGATGGCCGGGATGGCTATATGCCCGGACTTCCCCGAAGCACGCCATGAGTTTCATTCCGGCCCGGGCGCATACTCGCAAATGGCTCCTATCCAGCGCCTTACAATATCCAGCCCCAACTTTTCCACAGGCAGCGCACCAAAGGCAAAGATATGCGTCAAAATCACGCCAACTCAATTTTTTGACCTGCTACGCAGCAGAGGGCCAAAACGTTTCACGGAAGCCCAGATTTTAGAACTTTTATTTTTTGACCTTTAATCCCTTCATCCACAAGATAAACCCATGATCCTTGATATTTTATTCCGCGAAGGAATCATCACGGTGGAAACCGAATGGAGAAACGCTTGCGGCGCATCACCAAGTGGCAAACAGAACCAGAACCTTTTGAAAAGTTGAACTGAAAACAATAGAAAGGCCTTATGAAACTAAACAAAACAATGGCTGTGATTATCGCCGCAGGCATCCTGCACTGGGCGTCAATCCGGGCATCGGCGCAGGCGGAAATCAGCGTCCGGCTCATCCCGCATCTCCAGGTTGTGGCGGGTCCTGGGCAAATCGCGCTGGAACAGGCAACCAATTTAAGCGCCCAGGCCCAATGGACGGCGGTGACCAACTACCCTTGGGTTTTTGGCGGCCAAATGGCTTTTTATGACACCAATTGGACCGCCAGCGGCCAACGATATTACCGGGTGTCAAATTACCGGGTTTCGACGGTGAACCTGACGAACATGGTGTGGGTGCCGCCCGGACAGTTCCGGATGGGCAGCACCACGGCCGACCACGGCCACCGGGAGGATGAGTCGCCCGCCACTCTGGTCACGATCAGCCAGGGCTTTTGGATGGGGCGGCAGGAGGTGACGCAGGGGGAATACCGCACCGTGACCGGGGAAAACGCGAGCTGGTTTTCCGGAGACGACCGGCTGCCCGTGGAGATGGCCAGCTGGGCGGAGGCGGCCAATTATTGCGGGAAGCTGACGGCGCGGGAGCGGGCGGCGGGCCGGATCAGTGGGGAGCAGGAATACCGGCTGCCGACGGAGGCGGAGTGGGAGTATGCGTGCCGGGCGGGTGTCACCAACCAGCCTGCGGGAGACCCGGAAGGGCTTGGCATGAGCGGATGGGGCTGGTATGACGAGAACAGCGAGGGGATGACCCATCCTCCAGGGCAAAAAGCGGCGAACGCCTGGGGCATCTATGATCTGCATGGGAATGTGTGGGAATGGTGCAGCGACTGGTATGGAGCCTATCCGGGGGGCAGCGTGGCCGATCCGCGAGGGCCGGCGGCGGGAGCGGAACGGGTAAAGCGCGGAGGGGCGTGGAACTCTGTGCTGGACGATTGCCGGACGGCGCGGCGTTCGCACGCGGCCAATGTGCGGCTGGTCAACACGGGCTTGCGGGTGGTTCTGGCCTCGGCGAACCGGGCCGCCAGTGCGGCGGCGATCAGTCTGAGGATCGAACTGGTGCCCCAGCTCACCGTGAAAGGGCAGCCGGGCATCTATCTCATTGAGCGGGCGGAAATCATCAATGACGTGCCGGGCTGGGCTGGGATCCAATTCGTTACCCTCGAAGCCAACAGCCCCCAAGCCTTCTATGACACCAATGTTTGGCGGGGCGGGGCGCGGTATTACCGGCTCCAAACCAATTCCGGTCCCCAAGGCATGGTGTGGATCCCACCGGGCACGTTCACGATGGGGAGTCCTTCGACGGAAAAAGATCGGGAATCGTTTGAAGGTCCGCAGACGGTGGTGACTATCACCAAGGGATTCTGGATGAGCAATTACGAGACAACGCAGGCAGAGTATCAGTCGGTGATGGGGAGCAATCCGTCCAGTTTCACCGGAGATCCGCAGCGGCCGGTGGAAAATGTGAGCTGGTATGATGCGACCAATTATTGCGGCAAATTGACAGCCCGTGAGCGTGCAGCGGGGCGATTGCCAGCCGGTTATGAGTATCGGTTGCCGACGGAGGCGGAGTGGGAGTATGCCTGCCGGGCGGGGACGGCGACACGGTTTAGCTACGGGGATGACCTCAACTACACCAGCCTGGGGGATTATGCGTGGTATTCTGGAAACAGCGGCAGCCAAACGCATCCGGTGGGCAAGAAGCTGCCCAACACTTGGGGATTGTATGACATGCATGGGAACGTGTGGGAGTGGTGCCAGGACTGGTATGGAACCTATCCTGGCGGGAGTGTGACCGACCCACGGGGACCGAATACGGGTTCGAACCGCGTGGGCCGCGGGGGCAGCTGGCACGACGGCGGCAGGTACTGCCGCACGGCGAACCGGGGCGGGATCAACCCGGGCTACCGGAGCATCGACCTGGGGTTCCGCCCTGCCCTGGCCTCAGGTCAGTGAGCACAGCCAGGAACAGAAGGGAGCGCAGCTGACCGGAGCAGGCTGGCGCAGCGAGGGACGAGCCAGACAAGCCTGCGGAGAGGCAGCGGAGCGGGTATTGGCCGATGGCGTTGAATAAGGAAAACCAGAGTCCGCGCAGCGGCCGCTGATTTTTTGCAAGAGCCGAGGCTGATGCAACTGAAGCTTTTCATCCTGCCGGTCAAGAGCCTGGCTGGCGCCGAGGTGGAGATGAACGCCTTTTTGAGGGCGCACCGGGTGCTGGCGGTGAAGAAGGAGTTTGTGCCCGCTGGGGAAAACTCTTTTTGGACGTTTTGAGTGGAATACCTGGAGGCGGCTGTGGGCGGGGGCATCAGCCTTTAGGTTGGGGATCAACCAATAAAAGTCCGGTTTTTGGGTTCCCCGTGGCACATCTTCGCCAGCACTGAGCCGGCCGGGTGAAGGTGGCGTTCCGATCCTCGTTCCCCGCCGCCGGGACCACCCAAGGCGGGCGAGGGGAGTGACTGCCGTGCGCAATATGATACGCGGCCATGCCGCGCTTGTGGGCGCCTGCCTTCAAGGACAGCGGTTGAGCATCCGTAGTGATGGAGAGGTGGGTGGTGTGCCAATCCCAACCCAAATCCTGGGTTAAAAGGCCTGTGAAAGCGAATTTCTTCAGGCGATCCTGAACGGCTTTGCGATCAACAGGCAAAAATTTATGGGTTCCATTAAACAACCTGCGCGCGTAATTTTTTGTTTGCTTCCCCGTTTATCATGCCTCATGTTGCCTGTAGCGACCAGGGTGGTTCGGACCTTATCCGTTCCCGTGGCTAAGTCCCTGGCCGCTCCTTTTTTTGCTGGTTTTGCAGCCAAGTCAGGACATCCGTAAGCGGCTCAGCGGCACGATGGATTAATGGTTTCACCCAAGGAATGCAGTTCTCGTCGAGGCGCTTGATGGCCACTCCCGCTTTTTGTTCCTCCATTCGGCGCAGGCAAAAGGCACAGAGGTCACAAAGCTGGAGCGGTAAACTTTGATGGGATTCAATGAAGAATCCTTTCTCGATAATCTGACTGAGTCTCAAGCCGCCCTGGCCGCCTCTCAACAACCGGAGCGATTTCTCCACATCACGCATTACGTCTTTATTCTCGTCCGAGATAAGAATGCCCAAGGGCGAACCGGGTAGCGAGCGGAGGTGATCATTAAGAACTTGAGCGGCCAAAGGAAAGGCTGCGATATGAGGATTAATCAAGACCCCGGGGCCAAAAGCTTCGAGCAACCAACGGACATAGCGTTTCTTGGCAATGGCACGGTAGACCACCTTGAGCTGATGCTTCTCCGCCAAAACCATCCATGATTGGAAAAAGTCCAGTCGATGCTGGATGGAAAACTGCCGGAAGTATCCCCGCGGATTGATGATTTCATTGGCGTGGACTTCAAAATCGGAAGGGCGTGCCATGGGGAACGCTTTCTCAATGGCGGCATTAGGTAATTTGGGCAGGATAGAGTAAAGGCATCAGCCTTTTGGGTGCGGGATCAACAAAAAAAAGCCCGGTTTTTGGGTTCCCCGTGGCACAACTTCGCCAGCACTGAGGCGGCCCGGTGACGGTGGCGTTCCGAGTCCCGCTCCCCGCTGCCGGGGCCACCCAAGGCGGGCGGAGTGATTACCTGGACGGATACGCCAGGCGGAGAACCAGGATCACGTGGTGGCCCGGCAAAGGGGTGGTTTTAATGGCGGCTGGCAGGGGCGGCGCAATCACTTCCCCCCTCCCCAAGGCCGGGGCCCGGATCAGCGTTCGATTTTCACTGCTTCGCTCTCCGACCAGTCATTGTGGCCGCCGGGGAAGGGGATGAAACGGGCTTTCGGAACCTGGGCGGCCAAGGCCCGGGCGTGGCTGATGGGGATGACGGTGTCGCCGGTGGCGGCCACGATGTCGACCGGCCCGGCATAGTGCCGCAAGGCTTCCACGTTATCCCAGGTGTCCTGCAGCAGGTAGCGCACCGGGAGCCAGGGGAAATGCCGGGCGGCCACTTTGGCGAGGGAATCGAAAGGGACCAACAGGATGATTTTGTCCGGAGGAATGGTTTCCCGCGCCAATTCGGAGGCGGGGCCACTGCCGAGGGATTCGCCCAGGACGCAGACGGGGGTGTGGGGGTTCCGGGCGCGGAGCAATTGGTAGGCCTCGGCCGCCGCCTGGTTGATCGAACCCCGGGAAGGGCGGCCGGCGCGGGAACCGTATCCGGGGTATTCCAGGACGTAGAGGGAATCCGGTTCGGGCAGGCGCCGCAGAGCGTAATCCCGGTGGGCGGCCTGGCCGGCGTTCCCGTGCAGCAGCAGCCAGATCGTTGGCGGATTGGGCGCTTCCCGGCACCAGCCGATGAGGCGCGCTCCGTCCCGCCACGGCGCCAGGCTGGTGGCCGGGCTGGCATGGGATGGGAAATAGAGCAGCGACCGCTGCCGGAAGTAGATGAACACCAACAGGGCGAGATAAACCCCGAGCAGGATAACGGCTAACCGCGGGACCGATTTGAGCAGCAGGAGGGTGCGCATGGCGGGCTTCAGTTATATGGGGGGGGAGCGCTCAGAACGGCACGGCATCGGACAGGGCCAGCCCGGGATCGGGCAGGGTCAGCTCCAGGATTTTGTCCATTTTCTGGTCCAGCGCCTCCTGGATGATCCGCGAGAATTGGGCGGGGGTCCAGGCATACCAGCCATTATGCTGGATGAGTTTGCGCGCGAGGTCATAGGTGCGGCAGCGGCCCGCGCTGGGGAGCCCGCGGTGGCGGGTGATGCCTTTGGGCGGAGTGTAGCCGCCCAGATCCTTATTCGCCGCATCGACAAAACAGGGCTTTTCATCCGGGCCATCCTTGAGCCAGTGGATCCCGTGCTCGCCTTCAAACCGCGGCCAGCTCAAGTAGCCGGAAACCTGGATGAGGAGGCCGATCACCCGCTCCGCATCCTCCCCGCCCTCCAGGTTTTGGAGGCCGGCGCGGTGGACGCCCCGGCTGCCGGGGGCGGGCAGCACTTTTTCGAAGCTGAGGGCGGCGCCGCTCGCCGCGGCCAGGCCGGCGTATTGGCGGGCCAGCATCCAGGTAAGGGCGGAATCCTCGCTGTAGATGCCGAGCACGGCCAGGTCGGGCCGCTCGTATTGGAACCATAAAATGGATTCCAACAGGGCCGTCCAGCGGCTGCGCAGCACATTCAATTCGTGGGCCAGCACATCCTGGGGCAGGTCCGTCCGCTCGAGGATGGCCAGGCTGAGCTCCATCTCCATGGCCTCCGCCTGCTCGAGGAAACCCTGCAGGCTGCGGAGCCGTTCGGCGGGTTCGAAAGGCGGCTGGCTCCGTTCTTTGGGGACGGGTTTTTCCGCCTGGTCGCTCCGGAGCTCCGCCCATTCAACCTTGCTTTCCAAGCTGGCTACGGCCGCTCCGGCTTTGAGCAATTGGGCTTTCCGGCGCAAACCGGTCACTTCCAGAGCCAGGTTTGACAGGGGCGAATCCGCGGCCTGAGGGGGGGTGTTTTTGCCGGATTCCTCCGCCCAGGGACGGACTTGGACTTGGATGCGCCCCTGGTGGAAACCGATGCGGGCGGACAGGGCCAGATCCGCCGAATAACCGTTGATGGCCTCCGCCAGCGGGGCCAGGACTTGGCGCTCGATCACCCGTTTGAGCGGCCGGGCCCCGTAGAGCGGGTCGAAGCCGGTGGCCGATAAATGCTGCCGGGCCTCCTCCGTCACCTGAAAATCCAGCTGGCGCAGGCGGATGCCATCCCGCCCGCGGATCAATTCCAACTCCCGGCTGGCGATGGCTTGGATGGTGGGGGCATCCAGGGGCGCAAAGGGCAGCACCCGATCGAGCCGGTTGATGAACTCGGGCCGCAGGAATTTCCGCAATTCGGCCGCAAAATGTTCCCGGGCGGCCGTTTGGGCATCGCGGCCCGGCGCGAAACCGGCCGGACCTTTTTGGAATTCCCGGGCGCCCAGGTTGGAGGTCAGGATGATCACGGCGTTGGAGAAATCCGCGATCCGGCCCGCCACATCGGTGAGCCGGCCTTCCCCCAGCACTTGCAGGAGCAGGTCGAATAAGGACGGATCCGCTTTTTCGAACTCATCCAAAAGCAGCACGCTGAACGGCTGCTCCCGGAGGCGGGCCGTCAGCAAGCCTTCGCCCTGGTGGTTCCCGCCGATCAGCCGCTGCACGGCGAGGGGGTCGGAAAACTCGCTCAGATCGTAGCGGGTGAGGCGGCTGGCGTGGCCGAAGAGGAATTCCGCCAGGGTCTTGGCCAGCTCGGTTTTGCCCACGCCGGTGGGGCCGATGCAAAGGAAGGAGGCCAGCGGTTTGCGGGGCCGAGCCAGCTGGGCCTTGACCGTGGCGAGGAGGTCCACCACCTGCTGCACGGCTGCGGCCTGCCCCATCACCCGGGCGGTGAACCATTGCCGGGTGGCCTCCAGATCCAGGGGGACGGAGTCATCCACCATGAACAGCGGCAGGCCGGTTTCGCGGGCAAAGGCGGCGGTCACCAGCGGGGCGGCAATGCGGGTGGCGATCCGGGCTGGGTCGTTCAGGAGGTTGGCTAAAAACCGCAGCGGGCGCCCGGGATAGGCGGAGTGGGTGGCATAGCGGCGATGCAGGCGGTCCAGGGTTTCCAGCGCCGCGAAATCGATGGCCGGTTTTTTGGCGGCCGCGGCGGCTTCCGAGCACGCGAGCAGGATCAACCGCCCTTTCTCCAGATCCGGCTCCGGTATCTCCAGGATGGAAAAAACTTCCAGCAAGTGCGCATCCTGGCGCTCGATCACCGCCAGCTGGGCCGGGGTGCATTCCGCCACGGCCAGCAGGTCGCCCCGGCCCAGGCAAGGGCGCAGGAAGGAAGCCATCCCTTGCAGGTTGTGCGTGCTTTTGCCCACCTCCATCAATTCCAACAGGTTGCCCAGATGCAAAATCACGTTTTGCTCAGCGGCTTCCCGCACCAGTTTTTGGACCCGGTCCTGCCAGGCGCCAAAGCCGCTCATGCCCGCCACCAGGCGGGAGCCGTTGGTGGCCCAGAATTGGGTGCGCCCGAAGTGGAAATCCTGCCGCCGCCGCACCAGTTCATGGCAGATGGCCGTCTTGCCGCAGCCGGATGGCCCCACCAGCAAAACACTGCGCGGCCGTTTCCCGCCCAGCACATCGGCCAGCCGCTCCAGCCAATCCTCCACCTCGCAGGCGGCCCCCAGCACTTGCTTGCATAAATTATTGGCCACCTTTTCCAAAACCGGCTTTTCTTTATCCGGCTTCTGGCTGGCTTCGGCCGTTTTTTTCGGGCTCGGCGGGGTGATGGCCAGCGGCAGTTCGCCGAGGACGATCTTCACCGGCTGCTGCAGCTGCAGCAGGGAGACCAGGAATTGGCTGGCTTTGGCGCGCTGGAGCGCATCCAGGGCGTGGCTTTCAATCCGCTCAGCCAGCTGTTTCTCGCTGGCCCCCACCACCTCGATCCCCATAATCGGGATATAGGCTGCCAGGTTCGTTTCATCCAGCTGGCGCTGCACGTATTCAAAGGTCAGCGTCAACGCCTCCTTCCATGCCGGATTTTTCCTGGGCGGCGGGATGGTAATGGTCTGCGTGGCCAGTTTGGCCGGGCTGGCGGCCAGACAGCGGTGGATTTCCTGCAGGGGCTGTTTTTCCAGCCAGGCCCGCACCCGCATCGACAGCCCGGCCATGGCCTGCTTGGGAGTGGCCGCGCAGATGGATAAATCAGGTATGCCCAGCGCCTCCACTAAACAGCAATGGTCGCTGAACACCTGGGCCACTGTGGTTAAACGAATCGGCAGGCCAGCCATGTTGTAATTTCCCTTATCCTCCACAAACTCTGCCGTAAACCTGTGCTCCGGCCAACCTTTTTTGCTGCCAAAGTGCTGGCGAAGGGTTTGTCAGGTTTGGGATTCTTTGGTGGCGGGCAATTTTTTCCTACGCAGAAAATACGCAGCCGCCTCATTAGCCGTCGCGTTCGTTTGGGAATATACTGAATGCAGGGCCAAGAAGCCTTATCCTGAGCAGGTTCAGGATCTTTTCATCAACGAGGAGGGGCAATGGAGGCGGATTCCGAAAAATATTTCAGTTTTTTTAAAAAACCGTGCAAGAAAGGCGAACCTTTTGCGTTATGGCTTATGATGAGTGCAAATTCGTTGGCTGATGATGCAACGGTGACGTTCGTGGGCGGACTCAATGGCCATAAAAGGTTCCCGGGCAACTGGAATAGGGTATGGTGATGGAATCCTTCGCTGGATTTAACGTTAAAGAAGATGTCCTACACCGCTCAGAATTGGATGCGCGCCCCAAGTCTGTGGCGGGAGCGGCGACGATTATCGTGGTGGAGGATGATCCCTCCGTCCGGCGGATTGCCGCCAAGATCCTCACCAGCGGCGGCTATGAGGTGTGGGTGGCCCGCCATGGCCCCGAAGCCTTGGAGGTTTGGCAGCAGCTCGGCCGCCGGGCGGATCTGCTCATCACGGATCTGCAAATGCCGTTCGGCATGGATGGCTTGACCGTGGCCCGCACCCTCCGCCAGTCGTTGCCCAGCCTCAAGGTTCTCCTGATCAGCGGGTATGCCCAGGAACCGCCGCAGCTCAACGAATTGAAGGCGGCCAACATTGATTTCCTGCCCAAGCCTTTTCCCGCTGGTGTGCTTTTGAAAACGGTGCGCGCCTGCGTGGGCTGGCCTTGACCTATGGACCAACCGTCTGCCATCGCTCCCGCAACTTCCTCCAGCCCGGCACCACCATGCACCCGGATCGTGCTGGTGGACGACCACACCATTCTCCGTGCCGGATTGCGGCTGCTCCTGCACCAACAGCCCGGCCTGGTCGTCGTGGGCGAGGCGGCGAATGCCAGGGAAGCCTTGGAGGTCATCCCCTGCACCCTGCCGGACCTGGTCATCATGGATGTGCAAATGCCCGATTTGGACGGCATATCCCTGGCCCGGAATGCCACCGCGGCCTGGCCGCAAGTCAAAATCCTGATCCTCTCCGGCTTTGCCAATAAAACCATGATCAAGGATGCCTTCAAGGCGGGGGTTTCCGGTTATTTGCTCAAAGGTGGAGGCTCCATCACCGAGGTGTTTCAGGCGATTGGTGAGGTTATGAGCGGCAACCGTTTCCTGGATGGCGCCCTTCAGGACGTGGGAGCGGCGCCGGGCCTGCCCACGCCAGGCGCCGAGCCTCAACCAGAGGAGTTTGCCTGTTCCCCCGAGGATGCCCAAATGCTGAAAATGCTGGCGGAGGGGATGCCTCCCGGCCAGGTGGCCCAACGGCTGGAGGTGAGCCTCCGCATCCTGAAAAACCGGCAGCAACGGCTGATGGAGAAAAAGGGCTGCGATACGTTGAACGATTTGATCAGCCGCACCCTGCGGCCGGAGATCCTGGAGCAAGCCCCCTGGCGGCCGGGCCGGTTCCGCCGGCTCCCCAGCGAGGCTTTAAACCAGGCGGCCTGAGCCGCCAAAACTTACTCCACCCCCACTACAAACACCTGGTTCCACACCGCGTCCTCGGTGCGGACCGGCATTACAAAGGCGATTTTCCGGCCGTCTGGTGAAAACACGCAAGCTTCCGGCCGGGGCGGCAAATCACTGTAACGCGGGGTCAGCCGGGTGGTCCGGCCCGTGGCCAGGTCGGTGAGCGCGATGCTGCCATCCAGGAGATGCGCCACGGACTGGCCATCCGGACTCCAGGTAAAAGCGGAGGCGATATCGTGGGCGTTGCGGGTCACCTGGGTGGGATCCCCGCCATTCGGCGAAATGGCCCACAATTGCACCACTCCCGCATCGTCCCGCATCAGGCAGGCGATGCGGCTGCCATCGGGCGCCGCGCGCAGCCAGTGGCGCGGCCCCTGGAGGCCCGGGAATTTCCGCCCGCTGGTGCGCGTCAGCCGCCGCTGCACCGTGCCGCGTGGCGGTTGGGGGGCGCGGGTTTCGGTGCCGCAGAGCGGCCCATCGCCGGGCGCGGTGACCTCCGGCGGGAGATCGACGATGAACACTTCCGCGTGGGCGCCGCCCCCGGGGGCGGCCACCAGCCCTTGAAACGCCAGGGCCAGCCGCTGGCGGGAGCCATCCGGCCGCGCATAGCCGTTCGTGCCCACCCAGCCTTCCTCGCAGGCTTTCTGGATCTCGTCCGAGCCCGGCTTGGGATGGGCGGTGGTGCGGGCCACCAGCACGCTGAACCACTCCGCATCGTGGTTCCTGGGGTGCCCGGGCTTCACCTTCACCGGCCTGGCCGGCACGCTCAGCCCGATGTTCCGCAAATTCAGATCGTGGTCCGGCCCCGGCTCCTGGAAGCGGGCCAGCACGTGGTCTTCGTAGGTGAAGCTGGCCGCCCCGCCGCCGGGGCTGAAAACATGCACGTGCGATCCGCCCCGCAGGGCGCCGGGCGTGAAGGGGGGCAGCAGGTCGCGGGCGTCCAGGTTCCACTGCCGGGGGGCGGCCCCGTAATCCACCACCACGCCCTGCCGGTGGTACGGGCCATACTGCCAGTCCGGCGTGGGGTTTTCCGGCCCCAGGATGAAAACCACCTGCGGCAGCGCCGGGTGGTGGGTGGCCACCCCGCAATGCGCGCCGTTCCGGGCCGTGTAAAGCACCCGCGCTTCCCCGGTGCGCACGTGCACCATCTCAATCGTGTGCCCTTGGAAAATTTCCCCGGCGGGATCCGGGCGGGTGTCGTAAACAATCCACTCGCTGTCGGGCGACCACGCGCCGAGGTTGGTGAGGATGTGGCCGGCGGGCCGGCGGGTCACCTGCCGGACGGTTGGGAAGGAGGGGGCTTGCATGTCCTTTGCGTTGTGCTCGGCCTGGGAGAGGGGTGGGGGAACCGCCAGCAGGAACCAGGCGGCCAGGCCAATCCCTTGGCCCGGCAGCCTCATGGGAGCAGGCCCAGCCCGGCCAGGATGGCCCGCACCCGCTCCCGTTCCGGGGACCGGAAGCGCGCGAACGGCTCCGCCATGAAATCGCTGCAGATGCCCAGCAACGACAGCGAGCATTTCATCCCTTTGATGACGGCCGACGCATGTTTGCCCACCTGGTAAATGCCGCCCAGCTGCAGCAGGCGCGCCTGCAGCAGATCCACCTGGGCCTGGTCGCCACGGCACGCAGCCTCGTAGAGGTCCACGAACAGGCGCGGGTGGAAATTCGCCCCGCCGTTGACCCCCCCGGTGCCCCCGAGCTTGACCGTCTCCGCCAGCAGGTGCTCCGGCCCCACCAGCAAGCCCCAATCCGGCCGCTGCCGGGCCAGGCCCACCAGCTGCCCAAAATACTCCAGATTCCCGGAGCTGTCCTTGAGGCCCGCGATCTGCTTCATCTGGAGGACGCTTTGGATGGTTTCCGGCGCGAACGGAACCTTCGTCATCATGGGCATGTTGTACAGGTAAACCGGCAGGACCAGCTCCGGCACGATATGCTCCAGGTACTCCAGCAGCTCGGGCTGGCCCGCCGGGAAATAGTAGGGCGTGGCCATCACCACGGCCTGCGCTCCGGCTTCGGCTGAGAACCGCGCCAGGTTCACGGACTCCACGAATGAGGTGTCGGTGACTCCCACCAGCACCGGCAGCCGCCCCGCCACCTGCCGGCACACCCGCTCCACCAGTTCGCGGCGCAGCCGGTAGCTCAGGCTCGGCGCTTCGCCGCTGGTCCCCAGGATGAACAGGCCGTGCACCCCCCCGGCGAGGATGTGCTCCACGAGCCGCTCCACGCCCGCCACATCCAATTCATCCCGGCTTTTCAGCGGGGTGACCATGGGCGGCACAATGCCCCGCAGCGGGTGCTTCAATAAATCGAGATTCATAGTTCCTTTCCTGGAGCCTGACTATCATCCAAAACCGCCCCTGAGTCAATCGCCGCGCCCGCGATGGCGCGCTTGACCGTGCCCCAGGTGGCCTTAGATTACCTGGCATGGCCCGGCCAATTGGAAACCCGACGATACTGGACACCTGGAGCGTGGATCCGGTCCGCTGGCTCAAACGCTCACTATATACTGCTGCTGCCAGCCTGATCCCGGTAATCGCCATCGGCGTGGCGATGGCCGCCGGCCAGGTGCGGGCGGCCACCTACGTGGTGGACCAGGCCGCGCCGGGCGCGGCCGACACCAATCCCGGCACGGAGGAAAAGCCATTCAAGACGATCCAGCCGGCCGCCGATCTCGCCCAGCCGGGGGACACGGTTTTCGTCATGGCGGGCAAGTATGAGGGGCGGATCCAGGTCGCCACCAGTGGGGCGCACCACCGGCCCATCACCCTGCGGGCGATGCCGCGGCACTCGGTGGTGGTGGGCGGTTTCGACCTGCGGGCCGGCTATATCCGGGTCGAAGGCTTCGAGATCACCGCCACGAAGCCGGCGGTGGCGGTCCAGCTGGGGGGCCAGCATTGCGAAGTGCTGGACAATTACATCCACGACATGATGACCGCGGTGGCCGGGACCGTTGGCCAGCCGGCCCCGGATGGCCAGACACGGGACTACTCCGCGGTGGCCCACAACCGGATCGCCTTCAACCGGGTCCATCACTGCCAGTATGGCTTCGTGCTGGGCGGCGAGGATTGGCTGGTGGAGCACAACGAGGTGAGCCGGCTGTTCATGTTCACGCCGGGCAGCCGGTTTGACGATTGCGATTACACCCGGTTCTTCGGCAAGGGCTGCCTGCAGCGGTGCAACTATTATCATGGCAGCACCTCGGCGGAGATCCGGGTGGCCCATGTCGATTGCCTCCAGACGTTCACCGTCAACGGTGAGATCGCGACGGATCTGGTGTTTGAGGACAATGCCTGCTTCGACTTCCACCAGCTGTGCATGGTGGAAAGCGCTCCGCACCTGGGCAGCGTTCGGAACTGGTCTTTCCGGGGCAATATCGTGTCCGCCAATTATCCGGCCCTGAGCGGGGGCTGGGGGCCGGACATCATCCAGACCCCGGGGGTGACGATCGGCAACAACACCATCGCCACCGTGCGCTGGGCCGCCATTGGCCTGCGCGGCCGGGAATCCACCAACGGTTTGATCCACAGCAACATCCTCTGTTACGCCGAGCGGGCCATTGTGGATGAGGACCGGGATTTCACCCCGGCCCGGCCAGTGGTCGAATACAACGTCACCTTTGCGGCGGCGCCGGCGCCTGGCGAAAAAAACCTCAATGGCGTGGATCCCTTGTTTGTGGACGCGGCCAACCGGAATTTCCGCCTGCGCCCGGGCAGCCCGGCCATCCGCCCGGGCCACGCGGGCCCGACCATCGGCGCGCTGGAGTATCCCAATGTCTATTACGTGGATCCCCGCCATCCGGCCGCTTCTGACGCCCCGGCGTGGGGGTATCCGGCGGTGCCGCTGGCCAGCCTGGCCCGCGCCTGCTCGGTGGCCGGGCCGGGGGAGACCATCCTCCTGCGGGCCGGCCTCTATCGCGAAACGCTGCGGCCCCGGACCCCCGGGGTGGCGATCAGCGCTGTCAAAGGTGACCCGGTTGTCATCAGCGGGGCGGATCTGGTTGAAGGCTGGCGCCGTGAGGCCGGTGGCCGTTGGTCCGCGCCGCTCTCCGCACCGCCCAAGAAGATCCTTCGGGATGGCCAGCCATGGGACGGCTTCACCTATGACGAGGCCGCCCGCCGGATCGTCGTGCAAAACGGCGATCCCCGGCTGCACGTCATGGAGACCTTGGTGCGGGAGCGGGGAATCGACCTGGATGGCGCCCAAGGCCTCAAGATTGAGGGCATCACCGTGACGAATACGCTGAGTGCCCGATAATTCAAACCAGGGCCGCCTTCCGCTCATCCAGCCAGTCCACAGCGGCATCAATCATATTCAGCGGCCCCAGCAAAGTGGCTTGGAGCCTGGCTGGCAGGTCTCCCCGGCCGAAGAGGGCCAGGCACGGAAGGTCGATGAACCGGCTTGAATATTTGATGGCCTCGAAAGCAGCCGGGTGTTCTTGCACCGCCAGGCCCCAGGCCTGCGGGATGGTGAGATCAGCCGCCAGCAGGCTGTCTTTGTCAACGCCCATGGCATTGCGGGTGGGCTCCTGGCTGGCGGCGCACACTTTCAACTGCGGAACCACGCTCCGGCTCAGGCTGCAGCCATTCCACTTGGCGGCGGAAATCACGCGCCGCCCGCCGAAGATATCATCGCCGAAGCATTCCCAGAGGCACACCGCGATGGTGGCTCCGGCGTAAAGCAATGGAAAGGGGCACTGCGGATGGGAAAAGCGATGGTGCAGGAGTTTCCCGAACTGAACCGCCGGGGCCGCGGACCGATGCACCCGAAACCAAGCCTGCTGGGGCTGGCGGGTGGCCGGAATCGCCCGCTGATGGAAATCAGGTCCCGGCTGATACCATGGCCGCAAAGGAAGGGGATCACTCGGCATAGGCACGGGCAGCCAGGCAGACATCTTTTTGCCTGCCTTCGCGGAGCAGGTCCAACGGCCGGCGGCCACCCAAGCCCGGCTTCTCTTGCAGGAAAAAGAGGATCTTGCCCCAGGCGTCCAGACGCTCATCCTGGTTGAGGATGGCCAGCGCTTCCTCCAACCCGCCCACCACCTGGCCGTGCGCATCGAACTGCCACCGGGGAAACCGGGCTGCCTGGAGCCGCTCCTCCCGCCACGCCAGCAGGCGGCCGCCCGCCAGCCGCTTGAGCACCGCCGTTTTCGATATTTGAAGCAGCCGGGCCACCTCCTCCGACGACCAGCTCCCCCCTTCCACTTCGGCCAGCTGTTGCCGGGCTTCCAGGCCGCGAAGGTGCGCCCGCGCCAGCTTGTCCTCCCGTGACTCCGCTGCGCCCAGTGAGAACTCGAAGGCGATCCCAACCAGCCGCGCGATCGTGGCCGGGGCTTGATCCTGGTGTTTGCGGATGACCGCGGTTAATTCATCCACCATCAGCTGTTCGTTGGGCGGCAACTTTGCCTGGCTGCCGGATTTTTCAAGGGTCGCTGGCATAGCAGCCATAAGGTGGCCTGAGTTTCTGAAATTGTCAACTTTGCAAACCAAGGTTGATGAAGCCCAAAAGCGGCGGATTCGCCAGGAACCGCCTCAAGGATGAGGGGGAAGCCACCCATTTGGCGATCAGGGTGCCACCACGCCACCGCATTATTCCAGAGTCAGCGCGCAGCATTGACCTGCCGGATGGTCCGTCGTCAGAATGGAATTGCGATTGACGCCTGAGGGATGGTTCTATAGTTTTCCGAACGGTAGTTTTAAACGTACGTTTTATTCAAGGGCGGATCGATGAGTGGCACTGAGGGCTTGGACCGGCGAACCCAGATATTGGACGCGGCGGAGGAGGCTTTCGCCACGCTGGGCTACGCCGGGGCCTCCCTGCGCCAGATAGCCGCCAGCGCGGGCGCAAACCTGGCGGCGGCCCATTATTATTTCGGTTCCAAGGAAGGCTTGTTCAAGGCGGTGCTGGAGCGCCGGCTGGAGCCGCTGCGGAAACGGCACCTGGAGCTGCTGCGCAACGCCGCAACGGAGAGCCAGGGCCAGCCGCTGGCGGTGGAGAAAATCCTGGAAGCGGTGGTTTTGCCGCCCCTGGTGCACGCCTCGCAAGCCGGTTCCCAGCTGTCGCCGGCCCAGCGGTTGATCGGGCGCATCGTGGCGGAGCCGGATGCTGCCTGCCAGCAGCTGGTGGCGCAAATGTTTTCGGAGATGCAGGCGGAGTTCATGGCGGCGTTTAAAGCAAGCCTGCCGGAGGCCTCAGAGTCCGAGCTTTACTGGCGCCTGGAGTTTGTCTGGGGCGCCATCGGGTTCATTTTGTGCAACCCGGGCCGGCTGGAGGCCGCCAGCCGGGGCGCCTGCACCCTGGCTGATCCGGCGGCTGCGGCCAGGCACATGCTCGATTTTTTTGCCGCCGGTTTCCGGCCGTTGCGGACCCGGCAGGCGCCGGCCTCCGCCCCGCTCCGCCCGGCCGGCGGGGCACGGGCCGAAGGCTTGAACGACGGCACGATCCATATGGTAAACACAGGAACGATTTTATGAGCCAAACCCTTCAATTGAAAACCAGCTTATGGCTGCCAGGCTGCCTGGCCATTTGCCTGCTGGCTGGATGCAACCGATCCTCCCCCAATGGCGGCGCCGGCGGCGGCCCGCCCGGCATGGGCATGCGTTCCGGCCCGCCCCCGGAGGTGGGGGTCATGGAAGTGGTCTCCGCCCCGCTGCCGATCATCAACGAGCTGCCCGGCCGGATCGATGCCGTCCGGATCGCCGAGGTGCGCGCCCGGGTTCCGGGGATCCTGCTCAAGCAATTGTTCAAGGAAGGGGCCGATGTCAAAGCCGGGGAGGTGCTGTTCCAAATCGATCCCGCCCCGCTGCAGGCCACGCTGAACAGCGTCAAAGCCAGCCTGGCGCGGGCGGACGCCGGCCTGAAGCAGGCGGAGGCGAAGGCCAACCGCTACAAGTCGCTCGTGGAGTTCAACGCCGTGAGCAAGCAAAGCTATGACGACGCCACCGCCGCCGTGCTGCAGGGCCAGGCCGAGGTGCAGGCCGCCCAGGCCGCCGTGGAAACCGCCGACCTGAACCTGGGCTATGCGACGGTGACCGCCCCCATCGCGGGGCGGATTGGCAAGGCCATGATGACCGAGGGCGCCCTGGTGGGGCAGGGGGCCACCACGCTGCTGGCCGTGATCCAGCAGCTGGATCCCATCTATTTCGATTTCACGCAGTCGAGCACCGAGCTTTTGCGCCTGCGCCGCGCGCTCGAAAGCGGGATCCTGAAAAGCGCCGCCGCGGGTGAGGCGCGGGTGACCCTGCTCCTGGAGGATGGCAGCGTGTATCCCCAGGCGGGCCGGCTGATGTTTTCGGACATCAGCGTGGATCCCACCACGGGCATGGTGACCTTGCGGGCGGAGTTCCCCAACCCGGGCCGGTGGCTGCTGCCGGGCATGTTCGGCCGCGCGCGGCTGGAGCAGGCCGTCAACCAGGAGGCCATCACCGTGCCGCAGCGGGCGGTGGCGCGGGGCGCCGCGGGCAGCGCCAGCGTGCTGTTGGTCAAGGGGGACAACACGGTGGAGCTGAGGCCCATCCAGATCGGCTCGGCGGCCGGCAACCAATGGGTGGTCAACAGCGGCCTTAAAGCCGGCGAGCGGCTCATCATGGAGGGGCTGCAGAAGGTGGGCCCGGGCATGGCCGTCAAGCCCGTGCCTTTCGGGCCGGCCCCCACCGCGCCCGCGGGCGGGAATCCCAAGAACTAGAGAGGAAACTGCCATGGCCCGATTTTTTATCGACCGCCCGGTTTTTGCCTGGGTGGTCTCCATCCTCATCATGGTTTTGGGCGCCCTGTCCATCACCCATTTGCCGGTGGCCCAATACCCCTCGGTGGCGCCGCCGTCCATCTCCGTCGCCGCGGCCTACGCCGGGGCCTCGGCCGAGACGCTGCAGGATACGGTGACCTCCGTGCTCGAGCAGCAGATGAGCGGCATCGACAACCTGCTCTACATGTCCTCCAGCAGCGATTCCTCCGGCCTGTCCACGGTGACCCTGTTTTTCCAGCCCGGCACCGATCCGGACATCGCGCAGGTGCAGGTGCAGAACAAGGTCCAGCTGGCCACGCCGAGCCTGCCGCAGACGGTGCAGCTGCAGGGGGTGGTGGTGGCGAAAGCCACGCGCAATTTCATGATGTTTTTCGCGCTGTCGTCCCCCGACGGCAGCCTGGATGAAATCGGCCTGGGCAACTACATCGCCTCCAGCGTCCTGGACCCCATCCGCCGCGTGTCCGGCGTGGGTGAGGCCATGATGTTCGGCACCCAGAATGCCATGCGGATCTGGCTGAATCCCCAGAAATTGAACAGCTTCGGCATGGTGCCGGAGGATGTGAGCCGGGCGGTGCAGTCCCAAAATACGCAGGTGCCGGTGGGCCAGCTCGGCTCCCGGCCGGCGGTGCCCGGGCAGCAGCTGAACATTACCCTGCAAGGCCGCACCACCCTGCGCACCGTCAAGGAATTCGAGGAAATCCTGCTGCGGGTCAACCCGGATGGCTCGCGGGTGTTTTTGAAGGATGTGGCCCGCGTGGAGCTGGGCGGCCAGGATTACACCACCCAGGCCCGCGTGAACGGCTTCCCTTCGGCTGCGGTGGCGGTGAAGCTCTCGCCCTCCGCCAACGCGCTCACCACCGCCGACGCGGTGCGCGCCAAGGTGGAGGAACTGGCCCGCTTTTTCCCGCCGGGCGTGCGCGTGGATTACCCGCTGGACACCTCCACCTTCATCCGGATCTCGATCGAGGAAGTCATCAAGACCCTCGTGGAGGCGGTGGGGCTGGTGTTCCTGGTGATGTTATTGTTCCTCCAGAATTTCCGGGCCACGCTCATCCCCACGATCGTGGTGCCGATCGCCCTGCTGGGCACCTTCGCCACCATGTTTGTGCTGGGGTATTCGATCAATGTGCTGACCATGTTCGGCATGGTGCTGGCCATCGGCATCCTGGTGGACGACGCCATCGTGGTGGTGGAAAACGTCGAGCGCATCATGAGCGAGGAGGGCCTCCCGCCCCGGGAAGCCACCCGCAAGGCCATGAGCCAGATCACCGGCGCGCTGGTTGGCATCACGCTGGTGCTCACGGCGGTGTTCATCCCCATGGCCTTTTTCAAGGGATCGGCCGGCACGATTTACCGCCAGTTCTCCATGTCGCTGGTTTCGTCGATGCTGTTTTCCGTGTTCCTGGCCATGTCGCTGACCCCTTCGCTGTGCGCGACCCTGCTGCGGCCGGTCCCCAAGGGGCACAAGCATGAGAAAACCGGCTTTTTCGGCTGGTTCAACCGCAGCTTCGCCCGCCGCACCCGCCAGTACCAGGGCTGGGTGGCGGTGATCTTGAATAAGGCCGGCTACTTCCTGGTTATTTACGCGGTGATCATTGCGGGCGTGGCCTGGCTCTACCTGCGCCTGCCCTCCTCCTTCCTGCCGGAGGAGGACCAGGGACACCTCATCACGAGCATCAGCCTGCCGGTCGGGGCCACTCAGGAGCGGACCTTGCAGGTGATCAAGCAGGTGGAGAGCTTTTTCAGCAAGCAGCCCGAGGTGATGAGCTATATCACGGTCAGCGGCTTCAGCTTCAACGGCCGGGGGCAGAACAACGCCCTGGCATTCGTGCGGCTCAAGGATTGGAACGAGCGCAAAGGCAAGGAGCACAAAGTGCAGGCCATCATCGGCCGCGCGTTCATGGCCTTTGCCGGCATCAAGGATGCGATCATCTTTGCCGTCAACCCGCCGCCGATTGCCGAGCTGGGCATGTCCTCCGGGTTCGACTTCCAGCTCCAGGATCTGGCCGGGTTGGGCCACGAGAAGATCATGGAGGCGCGCAACCAGCTGATCGGCATGGGTTCCACGAACCGCTTCATCATGGGGATGCGGCTGCAAGGCTTGGAGGACACCCCCCAGATCAAGATCGAAGTGGACCCGGACAAGGCCAGCGCCTTGGGCGTGTCCCTCTCGGATGTGAACGGGGTTCTGGCCTCCAGCTTCGGTTCCGATTACGTGAACAATTTCATCAACGGCAGCCGCGTGCAGCGGGTGATCATGCAGCTGGATGCGCCTCACCGCATGCTGCCGGACGATGTCGGCAAGTTGTTTGTGCGCAATGCCAAGGGCACCATGGTGCCGCTCTCGGCTTTCACCACGCAGAGCTGGGTCTTCGGCTCCCCGCAGCTGCAGCGCTACAACGGCTTCCCCTCCCTGGAGTTGGTGGGGGCCACGCCGCCCGGGGTCAGCTCCGGCGAGTCCATGCAGGCCATGGAAGACCTGGCCAGACAGCTGCCCAAGGGCTTCGGCTACGAATGGAGCGGCCAATCCTACGAGGAGCGGATTTCGGGCGCCCAGGCGCCCATGCTTTACGCCTTGTCGCTGCTGGTGGTGTTCCTCTGCCTGGCCGCTCTTTATGAGAGCTGGTCCATCCCCATGGCGGTGCTGATGGTGGTGCCGCTGGGCGTGCTCGGCGCTTTGCTGGCCGCCACTTTTCTGGCCTTGCCCAACGACGTTTACTTCAAGGTCGGGCTGCTGGCCACCATCGGGCTTTCCACCAAGAACGCGATCCTGATCATCGAGTACGCCAAGGAGCTGCAATTGCAGGGCAAAGGCCTGATCGAGGCCACCCTCGAGGCCGTCCATTTGCGGCTGCGGCCCATCCTGATGACCTCCTTCGCCTTTATCCTGGGCGTGCTGCCCCTGGTGCTCAGCACCGGCGCCGGCTCCGCCAGCCAGAACGCCATCGGCACCGGTGTGGCCGGCGGGATGTTGTCGGCCACGGTGCTGGCGATCTTCCTGGTGCCCGTCTTTTATGTGGTCACCCGGCGCATCTTCAAGCACGTCTCCCACTTTGACCATATGCGCGCGGAAGCCGCCCAGGCCCCCGCCGCTGACCGGCCCGAAACCAGCCACTGATCCACGAACCATGAAAAACCGATATCTCTATGCCGCCGGCCTCACCTGCCTGCTGGCCGGCTGCACCCTGGAACCCAAATACCAGCGCCCCGCTTCACCCGCCGCCCAGGATTGGCCCGCGGTGGGCGCCGGCGCGGATTCCGGCGCCGGGACGCCCGCTTCCGGCCAGTCCGTCAGCACCGTGGGCTGGCGGGAGTTCTACGCCGATCCCGCCCTGCAGCGCCTCATCCAGCTGGCGCTGGAAAACAACCGCGACCTCCGGGTGGCGGTCCTGCGGGTGGAGCAGGTCCGCGCCCAGTACCGCATTGCAACCTCGGACCTGTTCCCCGGCGTGAATGCCGGCGCCGGCGGATCTCGGCAGCGCATCCCGGGCGATTTGCGCGGCTCGACAGACGCCGCCACGGTCAATCAATTCCAGGCCAGCGTGGGGGTGACTTCCTATGAGCTGGATTTGTTCGGGCGCGTCCGCAGCCTCAGCCAGCAGGCGCTCGAGACTTACTTTGCCACCGGCCAGGCCCGCCAGAGCGCCCATATCGCCCTGGTGGCCGAGGTCGCCAGCCAGTACCTGAACCTCCGCAGCCTGGATGCCCAGCTCGAGCTGGCCCGCCAAACCCTGGCTTCCGTGAAATCCGCCTGCGAGCTGACCCGCCACCGCTTCGAGGCGGGGGATTCCTCCGAGCTGGATCTGCGCCTCGCCGAAACCCAGGTGCAAACCGCCCGCGTCAGCCTCTCCGTGTTCAACCAGTTGCGCGTCCTGGCCGGCAACGCCCTGGTGCTGCTGATCGGCTGCCCCCTGCCGGAGGATCTGCCCGCGCCGCTCCCGCTCATCGCTCAGAGCTTGATCGCCGACCTCCAGCCGGGCCTGCCTTCCGACCTGCTGCAGAAGCGTCCGGACATCATGGGCGCCGAGCACGGGCTCAAGGCCGCCCGCGCCAGCCTGGGCGCCGCCCGCGCCGCGTTCTTCCCCAAGATCCTTTTGACCGGTTCCGGGGGCACCGCCAGCGTGGATTTGTCGAACCTGTTCACCGGCCCTTCCAGCACCTGGAATTTTTCCCCGCAGATCAGCTTCCCGATTTTCACGGGTGGCCGGAATCTCGCCGGGCTGGCCGCTGCCAAGGCCAGCCGGTTGATCCAGGTGGCCCAGTATGAGAAAGCCATCCAAACCGCCTTCCGCGAGGTGGCCGACTCCCTGGCCGTCCGCCAGTTGATGGGTGAGCAGCTGGCCGCCCAGGAAGCCCTCGCCGAGGCTCAGCAAAAACGCTTTCAGCTCGCGGAAATGCGGTACCGCAACGGCGTGGACAGCTACCAGGCTGTGCTGCTGGCGCAGCAGGATCTATACATTGCCCAGCGGGGGCTGATCGAAACCCGGTATGCCCGCCTGGCCAACCTGGTCACCCTCTACAAAGTGTTGGGTGGCGGCTGGCTCGAGCATTCCAGCAACGCCCAAAAGTAGCCCTGCCGTGTCCAAGGGTTTGGGAGGGAAGTGCTGGCGGCGCGTTTTTAGGCCCCAGCCGCCAAGGGAGTCAAGTGCATCCCCTTCAGGGGTTTGTAAAGGACGAAACGGCAAGCTCAAAAAGAAAAGCCAGGAGGGACTTGCCGGCTGCCTCGTCCCCCGCTTCCCGGGCCACTTTCGTGGCCAGGGGGCATTGCCGTTATGTAGAGCATTCCCGCTCGCCCTTCCGGGCGAGGTGTATAGCCATGCGGTTGTGGGTGGCGTGGAACAACCAAATCTTTGCCCGCTCCCCGTCCGGGGATCCGCCGCGCCAAATGCGCAGGCTTCTGGGGGGATTATAGGTTTCGGCGAACGGTCTGCCGGGGAACGGAAGAAATAGTTGCGGAAAGTCGCTTTTTGCCCCACTGCGGCCCGGAAATGCCAATACTGTAAGGTTAGACTCGTGCGGTCGGGGGGGGCGGCCCTGGCGCGGCTTAATCGCCGGTAGCGGCTTTCAAACCGTTGGGCGGGACACCGGGGAACCGCCGATTCAGCGTTGAGAGTTCTGTGCCTTCCGGAGATCTCGAATGACGTTGTTCCAATACCGCACCGCCTCGATGTGCTGTTGCCGAGGGAGGATGACTTTGTTCGTGGGGTCGGTCGGACTGCCGCCCAAAATCACAGGCTGGATTTCAAAGATTTCTTTCCCAGCACAGTCTTGCGTCCGGCTTCTTCGGATGTTGTTCGAGGCTGGCATGGATGAGCGTTCAGATTCTGAACAGTTCCTCCAGGAATGCCTTGAAGTTTGAAGCTACAGGACGCGCCGACTTCAACTCCATGCCGACGAACGGAACGGAGACGATGGGCTTGGCATCGGAGCGCGTGTCGAAAGCAAAGGCTTCGCCTCCACCGTCCGAGCTAAACAAGAACAAGCCCGGTGCGTAGTCGGCGACCTGGTAGGCCTTGTTCATCTCAATCAACTCGCCAACACGCCAGAGGATGGCGTATGCGTTGCCGAAAAAACCTTCGCCACCGTCCACTTCCAGAAAAAACTCCGCGTAGTCCTCTGGCAGGCAAAACCCCGCCTCGCTTTCAAACCGCCGAATCGAAGCCGCATCCGCCGGCGGGTTGCCGTTGAATTTTGCACGTAGCTTTTCTTTGTCCGCTGAGGTCATGGTCATCTGCCTTCGAGGTCGCGTTGTAGTTGATTCCACCACGTCGTTGCCGGCGAGTGCTGTTGTGGTGTCAGCGGAATTTTATTCAGTGGGTCGGTTGGACTACCTCCGAACTTCACCGGCTGAATCTCGTGCAACTGCAAACCACGCAAGGCCGGGTCAGCTTGGTGCATAGCTCGGCTGGCTTGGTTTGTCGCTGTTCTGGCCGCGTCATATTCTGCGCCCTCCAAAAGTCTGAACGGTCCGGTTGGTTTGGGCAGATTTGCGGGATAGCCGCTCCAGTTCGCTATCGAAAAACTACCTTCTCGGAGCGCTGTTCCCTCTGCGGCAAGAAATCCAGCGCATTCAGCAAAACAGCCGAGAACGGGGGTTCTCCAGCTACCTTCATTCTTGGTGGGAATCGTAGCTTCGTCGAAACCCATTGCTCCATTATCAATGTAGTCATACGAATTGCTCATCGCGGGCTTTCCGTCATAGGCATAGACCGCTGTGACGTCCTGAATCAGGCAGGCCGCGAAGAACCAAATGAGGCTAATCAGAACGCAATGGCGTTTGAAACTGGGCGTCATATTTCCTCCCAACTCACTGCTCCTGGTCTTGCTCCGCGCTCTATAAACTCATGGATGATTCGCTCCACCACGCTAATGGGTAGACAAAATCGTTGCGGGATGGGCGTTGGTGTATTCCCTGCCAAAAACTCGACACAAATCTCATTCTCCGCGTCCCCATCCAAAACGGCCATCAGATAGGGAGGCGAACCGTCGCTGGGACTGTATTGGACACTGCCGCTGTCGCCAGCAAAGCCAACTGTGAGCATAAAACCGGTCTCACCGCGAAGCTCGAAAAGAAAGGGTTTTCGCCCGTCGAGACTGCGATAGATTTCCGCCATTGATGCCGCAGATTCCAACCTTCTGCCGTTCAGCGGATTGTCCGGTTCCTGTAGATCTTGAAATATGGCTGTCATTTTATCGACCTGTAAATGGCACACTAGATCCGTTGAGGGGAACGACCTGTAGGCTCCGCCCCGGCCCAAGCATGGAAGGAAGATTCGGCGGTTCCGAATTAGAAATTCTTCGAGTTGAGGCCTGACTTTTTTCGGCCCGTTTGTGGGGCGGTTACCGTCCTTTTCGCCATTTTCCCCCTTCCGCCCCAAAATTTTTCTTCGAACTGCTTTTTGCGCTTGCCTAAAACAGTAAGTATCTTACCTTACTAAACAAAAACGCTTCCGCCGATGGCTTTTCACAGGCTCCTCGGCAAGGCACGCTTTTGCCCAGGACCCGGCGCCATCCGCGGCGCCGCCTCCGACTCGAACTCCTCCCAACGCGGGGCACTCTCCCGCGCCCTCGGCCGTGAGGCGTCCGCAACCCCATCGATTCAATGGAAAAAACCTCCCTGAAAGCGATTTTTTTGTTGCGTCATTCAATAAGTATTATATTGTATTTATATGAAAGCGACCCTGATGCCTAAAAATCGGCACTCCGCCGGGCGCGACGCCGCCCTGGCCCAGATCGGCCGGACCGGCCCCTTTCTCGAAGGCCACTTGAGCGCCTTTAAACGGCCCGGCTGTGCCCTGCCCGGCTGGCATCTGACCTTCAAACAGCAAGGCAAGACCCGCACGGTGTATGTACCCATGGACCTGGTCGCCGAAGTCAAATTATGGACGCGCAACTACCAGCGGTTAAAAAAGCTCATTCGGGAAGTGACTCGGCATTCGCTGGGACTCATTCGCGGCCACGTCGCCAGCCGGCGGGCCGCCAGCCGCGGCCGTGCATCGACGAAGCGCAAACCGCCCAAGCGGTGATCCAGATCGTGCGGGAGATTTTCCCCGAACTGAACGACCAACTCAACGGACTGACCGATCCGCGCCGCCAGGATATGTGCCGCTATGCCGGAGGCCACCTTTGGTGGACGATCATCGGCACGTCTCTTTTCCGCGCCGGCTCCCGCAACGCTTTCGACGAGAAACGCAATGCCGGCCAGGCTCCCTTGAATCTGGGCGACCTCTGCGGCCAGCCCGGCGACGACCCGCGTTTTGCCGGCCAGTCAACGGTGACTTGTTCGGATAACGCCGCCCGGCATGCCGGGCGAGTGGACCCGGCCGAGGTGCAGCAGATTCCCT
>CAYPCQ010000049.1:16301-59406 GCA_964409245.1 uncultured Verrucomicrobiota bacterium | reverse complement strand
TTCATAATTCATCCTTCATAATTTTCCCCAATGGAGTCCACTGAGTCCATGGAAGATTAGCGTCTCCGGCTGGTTTCCGCCATGCTCTGGCCAGCGGGTATTCCTCCCGCTGTCCGCCGGCACTGTCGGCGGGTTTGGCTGCACCAATTATGAATATGAATGAAAACACGCCCCTGGACCCGGCGCCGGGTGCTTTCCGCAAGCCGCGGATCGATTCCCACCTCAAAATCCTGCCTGCTGCGCGGCAGAAACAGATCATCGACCTGCTGAACTCGTCTTCCCAGACGGAAGCGCTCCTGGCCATCAAATGCGAATACAACATCGACACTTCCCTGGCCGCCCTGTCCCGGTTCTACGCTTGGTGGCACCTCCGGCATCCCTTTGAACAGCTCGAAGCCTTCGCCGCGGAGGCGATGGAACAATCCACCAATGCCGCCACCCTCTCCTCCAACGCGGAAATCCTGCAGCAGACCGCGTTTGCCGTGTTCGGGCTGCAGGCGCTCAAGGAGCGGGATTTCGGGGTGTTTGAGAAGCTGTGCAAGCTCCAGGAATTGCGGCGGCATTCTGCCATCGCCGAGCGCCGGTTGGAAATGGACGAAGCCCGGCAGCACGGGGGAAGGGTGGAGGATGTGCACTGCCGGGGGTCTATCCGTGAGTTGTTTGATGAAGCCAGCCGGCGCCAGGCCCGGGCGCGAAAACTGGCGGAGGTCCAGGAGGCCATGGCCAAGGCGGCTGCCGCCAGGCAACCGCCCGCGGCCCCGGCGCCGGCCAAGCCGGCCTGAGCCTGCCGGTTGCCACCGGGATGTTCACCTTCCTGCCGCCTGATTTCAGTTAATTCCACATCTGCGCTTTTTGGCCCCCCCTGGCCAGGCGCGGAGCAGAGGGCGGAGGTCCGAGGGCAGTTCCGTTGGTTCGCAGAGCGAACATTGACGGTAGCCGTGGGTTTCAACCCACGGATTGGGGTTGGTTCAGCGCCGCGCTCCGCGGCGCTTTCCAGTTTGGAATTGCCTGCGGTCGGGGGGGCAACTTCCTGGCGCTGGGGCGGGCAGGTTCAAAACCTCCCCCATTCCGGTGCCAAAACGTGGGCATGCGCAGAGGACAAGGGCAGGATGGTTTTCTACGGACCAGGGACACCCTCTGCAAGCCCGTCCAATAATCCGCCAAACGCATCCGCTGTAGAGAACCTCCATCCAATTCCGGCTTGTCCCGCCTGCAGGCCCTTGACGCACGTTATGAAAATAGATTCATCCACACCGTTCCTGGGATTATAAACCGGCCATGGTTTTATAAGTGATTTTGGCCCTGGCTGGTGCGAGATTGGCTGAGAGTCAGGGATCTTGACCGGGGCAAGGCCGCCCTGGCAGGTGCTGCAGGTGTGTTGGCGCGGCCGGAATAAACTTGTAAAGTGGCGCCAAAAGGGCATAGTATTGACATAAGATAGGCGGTGGTTATGGACACGCTTTTTCTAATCTATTTACTCTGTTTCGGAGTCGGCTTGTTCTTTGCCGTCATCTGCGCCTTCCTGGCTGAAATGCATGGCGGCCACGAAATCCACGTGGAAGCCGGGGGGGTGGATGCCCATGGTTTTGCGGCGGTCAGCCCCACCACGATCATGGCTTTTATCACCGCCTTTGGCGGATTAGGGATGATCTTCAACACGATTCCGGCCACCCGCAGCCTCTGGATCAGCAGCCCGCTTTCCGCCGCGGGGGCGCTGGGTTTCGCCTCCCTCATTTTCATGATGTTTGGCGCCTTGTTCCGCAGAACCCAGTGTTCCAGCGAAGGCAAGGTGGCGGATTTGCTGGGCGCACCCGCCACGGTGATCACCCCGATCGCCGATCATGGCGTGGGGGAGATTGCCTACGTCCAGAGCGGCACCCGCTATACCGCCCCGGCCCGGGAAATCAGTGGGCAGCCGGTGCCGAGCGGGCAGACGGTGACCATTGCCCGGATCGTGGGCTCGCAGTTTTACGTGGTGCGGCCGTGACTCTTTTCCCCATCCACCATCAAACCCAAACCTCGAACCCAATAAAAACTATGTTAGCCATGCAATACTTGGCGGTCTTGAACGATGTGCAATCCATGATTGCGGTGGTGGCCGCTGGCTTGGTGGTCCTGGTGCTGCTCCTGGTGACCGTCTGGGCGCGGCGCTACACCACGGTGGGCCCCAACCAGGTTCTGATCATCTCCGGGCGGCCCCTGAAATATGCCGACCCGGATGGCTCGGTGCGGACGCGGGGGTTCCGCATCGTGAAGGGAGGGGGGAAATTCATCTGGCCGGTGATCGAGAAGAAGGATTTCCTCTCGCTGGAGTTGATGACCATCGACGTGCAAACGCCCGAGGTTTACACCAGCAAAGGCGTGCCCGTGCGGGTGGATGGCGTGGCCCAGATCAAGGTGAAAGGGGATGATGTGTCCATCGCCACCGCGGCGGAGCAGTTCCTCAGCAAGGGAAGCGACGAGATCAAGAACATCGCCATGCAGACCATGGAGGGCCACCTGCGCGCCATCCTGGGCACCCTGAGCGTGGAGGAGATCTACCAGAACCGCGACGCCTTCGCGGCGAAAGTCCAGGAGGTGGCCGCGGGGGACATGGCCAACATGGGCCTGGGCATTGTGAGCTTCACCATCCGGGACATCAAAGACAACCAGGGCTACCTGGAGGCGCTGGGCAAGCCGCGCATTGCCCAGGTGAAGCGCGATGCGGTGATTGCCCAAGCGGATGCGGATCGGGATGCGATGATCCGCTCCTCGCAAGCCCAGCAATCCGGCCAGGAGGCCAAATTCCAGGCCGACGCGAAGATCGCCGAAGCCCAGCGCGACTACCAGATCAACGTGGCCCAATACCAGGCGGCGGTGAACCAGCGGAAAGCGGAGTCGGACCTGGCCTACGATCTGCAGAAATACAAGACCGGCCAGCTGGTGAAGGCGGAGGAGGTGCAGGTGAACATCATCGAGAAGCAGAAGCAGATCGAGCTTCAGCAGCAGGAGATCCTGCGCCGCCAGCGCGAGCTGGAGGCCAATGTCCAAAAACCGGCCGATGCCGAACGCTACCGCATGGAAACGCTGGCCAGCGCCACCCGCTTCCAGATGGAAGCCGAGGCGGCCGGCGCGGCGGCCGCAGCGAAAGCCAAAGGGCTGGCCCAGGCGGAGGTGGTCAAGGCCACTGGCTTGGCGGAAGCCGAGGCGCAAAAAGCGCGCGGCCTGGCGGAGGCGGCCATCATCGAGGCCCAAGGCAAAGCCACTGCCGAATCCATGGCGGTGAAAGCCGAGTCGTTCAAGGAATATAATGAAGCCGCCATCATCCAGATGATGATGGAAATCCTGCCGGAACTGGCCGCCAGGATCAGCGAGCCGCTCGCCAAAACCGAGAAGATCATCATGATCAACAATGGCCCGGGCCCCAACGGTGCCGCCAGCCGGCTGACGGGCGACATCTCCAGCATCCTGAGCCAACTGCCGCCGATCGTGGAAGGGTTGACCGGGATCAAGCTGGAGCAGTTGCTCAAGCAAATCCCCGCGGTGAAAAAATCCATGGCCACGCCGGAGGCGGGCAGCTGAACCGTGGGGCGGCGGCCGGCGGCCTTGAAAGCTTTTTACCTTTGGGGATGACATGCGTTTGATCGAAGCCATGGTGCAGGCCAACCAGCGGGCCTTTGCGGGCGACCCCCAGGCCAGCCTGCGTCCGGCGGACCATTCCGGGGCCTTGCCCCTGGTGGTATTGACCTGCATTGATCCCCGGCTCAACCCGTTTTTCCCGGGCATCCTGGGGCTGGAGGAGAGCCACTTCGTCTGGCTGCGCAACGCCGGGAATATTGTCACCGGGCCGCTCAGCAGCACGATGCGTTCGCTGGCCCTGGCCTGCGTGGTCAAAGGTGGCCGGGAAATCGCCATCATCGGCCACACCGATTGCCGGGTGGGCCAGATGACCACGGCGGATCTGGTCGAACGTTGCCGTCAGCTGGGGATCGACCGCTCCGCCCTGCCGCCCAACCTCAACGAGTTTTTCGGCCTCTTCGCCAGCGAGCGGCAAAATGTGATCAAGGCGGTGGATTTCGCGCGCGCCAGCCCCTTGGTCGGCCGCCTGGTTCCCGTGCATGGTTTGTTGGTTGATGTCCAAACTGGCCGGTTGGAATGGCTGGTCAACGGCTACGATAACCTGGCTTTCGCCGGTGCTCCATCCGCCGCCGGCTCGCTGTCTTCTTTCCCCGAATTGGTTCCTTTTGCGGCGGGGGAATTCAAATTCCCGGCGGGCCAGATCGGCGACGCGCACTACGAGCCGGGCCGGATCCTGGAGCCACCGCCGTCGGCGGTGGAGCGGGAGCCGCCGAGAAAAGACGTCCCGTTCCGGGTTCATGTGCCCGTTCCTCCGCCCATCATCCCCAAACCAGTCCTGCGGCGGATCAAGAAATTCTGATCCGGCATGCTGCTCGCCTTCCACAAACCTTTCCGGGTGCTGTCGCAATTCACCCCGGATGGTTCGCCCAACGCCACGCTGGCCGCCTTTGGCTTTCCGCCAGGGATTTACCCCATCGGCCGGCTCGATGCCGATAGCGAAGGTTTGCTCCTGTTGAGCGATGAACCGCATCTGAACCAGCAGTTGCTCAATCCCGGCCACGGCCACCGCCGCATTTACCATGCCCAAATCGAGCACATTCCAGCGCTGGATTCGCTGCGCACCTTGGAAAACGGGTTGACCGTGGCGGGGCGCCGGACGCTGCCCTGCCGCGCCTGGCTCCTGGAACCCCAGCCCGTGGTTCCCCCGCGCAATCCGCCCATCCGCTTCCGGAAAACGGTTCCCGATTGCTGGATCGGCCTCGAACTGACGGAAGGCAAAAACCGGCAGGTCCGCCGGATGACCGCCGCCATCGGGCACCCAACCCTGCGGCTGCTCCGCATCCAGATCGGCCGCTTCCCGCTGGGGGAATTGCCTGCGGGCCAGTGGAAAACCTTGGATCCGGAGGAACGCCGCCTGGCCGAATCCAATCCCTGACCGCCTTCACGGATTTCCCGCCTCCGCTGAACTGGAGTTAATCAGGCTGCGGATTACGTTTCTGGTATCTCTACCGGCTGCACGTGCCAGATCCGGCGGCAATAATCCTGAATGGCGCGGTCGGACGAGAATTTGCCCATGCGCGAAACGGTCAGTATAGACATGCGGGTCCATTTTTCCTGGTCCAGGAAGGCGTGGTTGACCCGCTCCTGGCAGTCGATGTAAGACTCGAAATCCGCCATCAGCATGTAGTCGTCGCGGTGCAGCAAATGGCTGACCAGCGGCTCGAACAAGCGGGCGTCCCCGCGCGAAAAATAGCCGGATTGGATCTGGTCGATCACGGCCCGGAGATCCGCGTTGTTTTGGTAATACTCACCAGGATGATAACCTTGGTGCTTGCGCTCCCGGACTTCCTGGGCGGTCAAGCCGAACAGGAAGAAGTTTTCAGAACCCACTTCCTCACGGATTTCAATGTTCGCGCCGTCCAGGGTGCCGATGGTCAGCGCCCCGTTCAGGGCGAACTTCATGTTGCCGGTGCCCGAGGCTTCCTTGCCCGCGGTGCTGATCTGTTCGGAGAGATCGGCGGCGGGATAGATGGGCTGCGCGTTTTTCACGTTGTAATCCGGGAAGAAAACCACCTTCAGCCGGCCCTGCACCGCGGGATCGTGGTTGACCACTTCGGCCACGGAGTTGATGAGCTTGATGATCAGCTTGGCCATGAAATAGCCCGGCGCGGCCTTGCCCCCGAAAATGCATACCCGGGAGGGGATCGCCAGGTCCGGATTCTGCCGCAGGCGATTGTAGCAATGGATGATATGGAGCACATTCAAATGCTGGCGTTTGTATTCGTGGATGCGTTTGACCTGGATGTCGAACAGGTGATCCGGGTTCACCTCAATGCCGGTCCGTTCACGGATCAGCCGGGCCAGGGTGCGCTTGGCATCCGTTTGCGCTACGCGCCATTTGGCTTGGAATGCGGGATCGCCCGCCAAGTCCTGCAGCCGGCGCAGCTCATCCAGGTTCCGGATCCACCCATCACCGATGTGTTCGGTGATCAGCCGGGCCTGGATGGGATTGCTGACCAGCAGGAAGCGCCGCGGGGTCACGCCGTTGGTGACGTTGACGATTTTGCCGGGCCACAGCTCGGAAAAATCGCCCAGCACATCCCGCTTCAATAATTCCGAGTGCAATTCAGCCACCCCGTTGACCGTGTGGCTGCCCACACACGCCAGGTGCGCCATGCGCACATAGCGTTCCCCGCCTTCATCGATGAGCGACATGCGCGCCAGCCGCCCGGGATCATCGGGGCAGCGCTGCCGCACTTCATCCAGGAACCGCCGGTTGATTTCGTAGATGATCTCCAGGTGGCGGGGCAGGATCCGCCCCAAAAGGGCCACCGGCCACTTTTCCAGGGCCTCGGGCAGGAGCGTATGATTGGTATAACTGAAAGTGCGGGTGGTGATATCCCACGCCATGTCCCAGTCCAGGAGGTGGTCGTCCACCAGCAGGCGCATGAGTTCGGCGACGGCCAGCGCCGGATGGGTGTCGTTCAGCTGCATGGCGTATTTTTCGGGGAAATGGTCGAAGCTTTTTTCGCGCTGCAGGAAAATTCGGATCAGATCCTGCAGGGCGCAGGACACCAGGAAATATTGCTGGCCCAGGCGCAGTTCGCGGCCCGCCGCCGGTTCGTCGTTCGGATAAAGGACTTTGGTGAGGTTCTCTGAAAATATTTTTTCCTCCACCGCCTTGTAGTAATCGCCCGCATTGAAGGCTCGGAAATCGAACGATTCGCTGGCTTCCGCTTTCCAAAGCCGCAGCAGGCTGGTGGAGGCGGACTGGTAACCCATGATGGGGGTGTCGTAGGCGATCCCTTTGACCACGCGATGGGGGATCCAATTCACCCGGTAGCGGTGCTGCTCGTCCCGCCACGCTTCCGTGTGGCCGCCGAGTTTCACCTGGAAGGCGACTTCCGGCCGCGCGATTTCCCAGGGATTGCCCCACTTCAGCCATTTGTCCGTGACTTCCATCTGCCAGCCATCCTGGATGGCCTGGTCGAAAATCCCAAACTCATACCGGATGCCATAGCCGATGGCCGGAATGGACAGGGTGGCGAGGGAATCCAGGTAGCAGGCCGCCAGGCGCCCCAGACCCCCATTGCCCAAGCCGGGTTCCTCCTCTTGTTGGATCAAGGTGTTCAAGTCCTGGCCCATTTCCTCCACGGCCTGGCGCACCAAATCCAGCAGCCCGAGGTTGACCAGATTATTCTCTAGGTGTGGCCCCAGCAGGAATTCGGCGGATAGGTAAGCCACCGTGCGGCTGGTTTGCTCGAAATAGGTCTGCGCAGCTCGCAGCCAGCGGGTCATCAGCCATTCGCGCACCGTGTAAGCCAGGGCCAGGTAGTAATCGTTGGCGGCGGCCACGGCTGGGAAACGCCCCTGATGATGGAACAGGTTCTGGAGGATCGACCGCTTGATTTCCTCCACGCTCGTGGGGATGCCCTCTGAGCCGGGGTGGTGGTTGGCGGGCGGGGTCCACTCAGTGGGGATGGATGGTGCGTTCATGGCATAATAGTCGTTCGTAACCGGCGTCATCTTAGCGATCAATTGAACTAAAATCAATCCCATCGAATTTCCCCCTTTGCCCACGCGGCCGCCCACCAGAGAGAACCGCCCAGACTCCGGAGGTTCAGTCTCAGGTGCGCGGTTGGTGCTTAAAACAACCGGTAATGTTTGCGGCGCTCCATCACCTCCCGCACATACCGTTGCGTGGTGGGGAAATCGATCTGGGCGATGAACGCGGCGCTGTTGGTCCGGGCCGCGCCGTGGATCCACTTCAGGACATTGCCGCGCCCCGCGTTGTAATCGGCCAGGGCGTAGGGCAGGGGATTGTCAGTGCCGGCATAGCGTTTGAGTGCCTGGCGCAAATACCAGGCCCCCACCCGGGTGTTGACCGCCGGATCGAATAGCGATTCGGTTTTGAAGCCGGCCACCTTCTCCGCCCCGGCCCATTCCCGGCCGGTCATTTCGCGGATTTGCATGAGCCCGATTTCCTGGACCCGCCCAATGGCCCGGGGATTGAAGCGGCTTTCCTTCCAGATCACGGCTTTGATCAAGGCGGGCTCCACCCCGTAGCGTTTTGCGGCGTTGCGGATGGGGGCGTCCTGGCTGTGCTCCAGCCGGCTTTGCCACCACCACCAAACCAGCACCGCGTCCCAGAACAGGACCACGGCCAGCAGCGGCAGCCAGTATTTGCGGATCCAAAGCATGCGTTTTTCCGGGGGTGGAGCATGACTGATCCGACATCACTTGCCAATGGTTTTGCTCGCCACCCCGGCCGTCCCGTTATAGGCTGAACCCATGAAACCACCATTGTGTGCTCTGGCCAATTCCCGCTGCGCCCGGCGGCTGGCCGGATTGCTCCTGGCCGCTTTTTCATGGCTGGCCGTAACTCCTCCGAGCGGATGGGGTGCCCTCGTCCCCACCCAGGAGCCTGAGTATGGCCCGGCCAGCACCTCGGCCGACCGCCTGCAATGGCTGCGCGAGGCCCGGTTTGGCATGTTCATCCACTGGGGCATTTATTCCGTCTTGGGCCACGGCGAGCAGCCGCTTTACCGCGAGTTGCTCAACAACTCCGATTACCTGGGCCTGGCCGGGCAGTTCAAGGCCGAACGCTTCGATCCGGACGCCTGGATGCGCACCGCCCGGGCAGCGGAGATGAAGTACGCCGTGCTGACCGCCAAGCACCACGACGGCTTCTGCCTGTGGGACACCGCCACCACTGATTATAACGCCGTGAAGACCGGGCCCCGGCGCGATCTCGTGGGCGATTACGTGAAGGCTTGCCGCCAAGCGGGCCTGCGGGTGGGATTGTATTTTTCCCTGGCGGATTGGAGCATCCCTGCCCACTTTGCCGGTCCCAGGAAAGATCCCGCCGGCTGGGCCAGTTTCATCGACCTTACTCATCGCCAGGTGGAGGAGTTGGTGACGCGCTATGGCCACGTGGATTTGCTCTGGTTCGATGGCGCCAATTATTTCTCCGGCGAGGACTGGCAAAGCGGGCGCTTGGTGGCCATGATCCAGCGCCACCAGCCTGATATCGTCATCAACAACCGGTTGCCCAAGCCGAAAGCCGGCGGGAACTGGGGATACGACACCCCTGAACAGCGCATCGGCAATTTCTCCACCAACTTCTGGGAATCCTGCATCACTTCCACGCGCAAATTTTGGGGCTACCACGTCAGCCACGAGGATCCTTCCATGTGGTATCCCGAACGGGAGGTGTTGGAAACTTTTGTCCGGGTGGCGGCCAACAACGGCAACCTGCTCTGGAATGTGGGCCCGCGGGCGGACGGCACCCTGCCCAAACTGTACCAGGATCGCACCCACCTGGTGGGCGCCTGGCTGCGCAAAAACAGGGAGGCGATCTATGGCACCACCGGTGCGCCCTTTGAATTCGCCTACGGCGGCGTCATGAGCCAGCGGGACCGTGACCTGTATCTCTTCTTCCTCTACTGGCCGGGGACGGAATACAGCCTCCCCGGCTTCAAACAAAAACTGGCCAGCGCCAATTTCCTTGTGGGCGGCAAGAAGATTGAGGTTGTCCAGGAGCCGCATCGGATTGTGCTCAAAGGCCTGCCCCGGAAGGCGCCAGACATCGTCACGGTGGTGAAACTGACCTTCGACGCCAAACCCGAACCGCATGAGTGGGCCAAAAAACGTCTATGGCAAATCAATCTCGAAGGCATGGAAGAATGGGCCAGGAAATAACCGGGTGCCAAACCTGCGCGTTGCCTCATGGAATCATATTGCCCGGCAACATCAAAATAGCCGGCTCTATCACAGCCTGTATTCGTTATTAATATGTTTATTTTTATAGATGTTATTTCAAAAAGGAAATATATGGAAAAAATAGTGAATAGCACCCTCTGCGATACCAATCGCCGATCCGCTGACGAACCGAGCCTGGCTCGAGGAGAATCCGGGAGCAAGTCATCCCGGGCATCGGCGCCCGGCGTGAAGGCCCGGGGGTTTACGCTGATCGAATTGCTGGTCGTCATTGCGATCATTGCCATACTCGCATCGCTGCTGTTGCCGGTTCTGGGAAAAGCCAAAGCGAAAGCGCGGCGCACCCAATGCCTTAACAATATGCGCCAAATCGGGCTGGCCCTGGTCCTCTATGAGCAGGATCAGCAAAAACTGCCACCCAAGGCTTCCCAAGTGCCGGACTTCATGAATCCCAAGGCGGCGGGCTGGCAAAATAACTGCCTTTATGGGCTGGCCCGGTATCTCCAGTCGTCGCAGCAGAGTTCCAGCGGCAAAGTGTACGCCTGCCCCGATGCCAAGAAACCGGGTGATGGCAGCGACGCCACTGCGGTCAGCGCCACGAGTTATCTGCCTAATGCAGTGGTCATGGAACTTAACCTGGCGCGGATTCGCAAACCCAGCCAGATCATCTTTATCCAGGAAACGATTCGCCTGGTGAGTTATACCGCGCTGCGGCCGGCGGTTGCCACCGATTTCGGCCTCAGCCCGGGAGAATACACTTTCTGGCATGTGAACCTGCGGCCCGGAGTTGATTGGTACAGCATGGTCCATGAGCGAGGGGGTAATTTCGTGTGCACTGATGGCCATGCCGAGTATCGCAAGGCGGCGGTGTTGCGGGCCAAACATTTTGGGCTGGCCGATGGCACCGGTGGCAAAGCGGAGGACGATCAGCGCGCCAGCGACACCGCTTGCTATAAAGGCGCTTTCAATACTCCGTGATGCGTGGCCCACGAGGATTCCTGTGAGGTTCTTTCCTTGGCCCGCCATTGGGGTTGAGCTGCTTTCACGAAAGATTGCCCAGGAATGGATTTGTGAGCCGTCCTATGGCGTTGCGAACCAGGCTTGGCCTTGGTTCTTTGAATCAGGTTTTGAAATTGGGAATTTTGCCCCGGCGTTTCCGCTTTTTCATTGAACCGCGCTGCGGCTTCACGGCAAGCTGCACGCCATGGATGTGACTATACGCCGCGCCGAAAAAGCCGATGCCAGCGACCTGGTGGATCTGATCACCGCTTTGGCGGATTTTGAGCATTTGCCGGCCCCCGATGATGCTGCCCGGGCCCGCCTGGCGGCCGATGGTTTCGGCGACCATCCCCGATTTGAAACTTGGCTGGCGTTTGTCCCGAACCGTCCCAAGCCGGTGGCTTACGCCATTCTGTTCGATACCTATTCGACTTTCCTCGCGCGTCCCACGCTTTACCTGGAGGATCTCTTCGTCCTGCCCGAATTCCGCCGGCAAGGCATCGGCAGCCGCATGCTGCGCCAGTTTATCCAAACGGCCCATGAACGAGGCTGCGGGCGGATGGAATGGGCCTGCCTGGATTGGAACATCAAGGCGCAGGGCGTCTACGAGGCGCTCGGCGCCCGCCATCTTAAAGAATGGTTTTCTTACCGCCTGAACCGCGACGCCATGCGCCAGTTCCTCGAGAGATAAGGTCTCTCCGGCCCAAGTTCTGAGCGTTTTTTTGCCCGAAGCCGGCCGGTATTAATCTTTGCATGCTGGCGGAGGTCCGGTAGTTTATCCGTTCTGGAATAGGTATGGGATTTGCCGGACCAAGATATCAAAAACGAATTTATTTATCCACTCCTCACCTGGGGGGTGGCGAACTGGCTTACGTCAAGCAGGCTTTTGAATCCAACTGGCTCTCCACCGTGGGAGCGAACCTGGACGCCGTGGAACGTAAATTCAGTGAACTGGCTGGCCTGCCCGCGGTGGCTTTGGTGAACGGAACGGCGGCCATGCATCTCGGTGCCAAACTGCTGGGCATCCGCGATGGGGACGAAGTGGTGACACCCACGCTGACCTTTGTTGCCACGTGCAATCCTTTGCTGTATGAGCGGGCGCGGCCGGTGTTCATCGATTGCGATCGCGCCTCGTGGAACCTGGATCCCCAGCTACTGGCCGATTTCCTCAAGCGGCGGGCGGCGGTGAATCGCCTGCCCAAAGCGGTGTTCGTGGTGCATTTCTTTGGCCAGAGCGCGGATATGGATCCCATCCTCGAAACCTGCCGGCGGTATGAGATTCCACTTTTGGAAGATGCCGCCGAGTGCCTGGGGGCGCAATATAAAGGCCGGCATCCCGGCACTTTCGGCGATGTAGGGGTGTATTCCTTCAACGGGAATAAAATCATTACTGCCACCAGCGGCGGGATGCTGGTTTCCCCCCATGCCGGCTGGGTGGACAAAGCCCGATTCTGGGGCACCCAGGCTCGGGATCCGGATCCCCACCAAAATTATGTGCATTCGGAGATCGGTTACAATTACCGGTTAAGCAATGTCCTGGCGGGCATCCTATTAGGGCAATTGGAAGTGCTGAACTTGCGGGTTCAGCAACGGCGGGCAGTGGCATTCCGATACCGGGACGCCTTCGCGGAGATTCCGGGCCTCGAATTCATGCCCCAGGCTCCCTACGGTTTGCACACCAATTGGCTGAGCTGCTTTCTGATCGACCAAACCCGGTTTGGGCTGTCACGGGATGAATTGATCCGCCATCTCGAAGCCTCCAACGTGGAGTCGCGGCCGGTATGGAAACCCATGCACACGCAACCGCTTTACCAAGGCTATGAGCGTGTCGGCGGAGCGGTCTCGGAAGACCTGAACCGGCGTGGAATATGCCTGCCCAGTTCCAGTTCGCTGACCCTGGAGGAGCAGCAGTTTGTTATCGACCGGGTCCAGGAAATTCACGCTCAGTCCAGGGGCGGAACGGATTAAATAAAACTGGCTGGCTGGAGAAAAAACCATGAAACGGGTCTTCGATATGATTTTGGTTTTGGGGACAGCCTTCCTGTGGGTGCCCATCCTGGTCGGCCTTGCCGTGCTGGTGCGCTGGAAGCTGGGAGCACCGGTGTTTTTCCGGCAGCCAAGGCCGGGATTGGGAGGGAGAATTTTCGAGCTGGTCAAGTTCCGAACGATGACCAACGAGCGGGATGCGCATGGCCAATTATTGCCCGATGGGAAGCGGTTGAATCCATTCGGCCGCTGGCTGCGCTCCTCGTCCTTGGATGAACTGCCTGAATTGCTCAATGTTTTGAAGGGGGAAATGAGCCTGGTTGGCCCCCGGCCGTTGCTCGTGCAATATTTGGGCCGGTATTCGCCGGCGCAAGCCCGGCGGCATGAGGTTCTTCCCGGCGTCACCGGTTGGGCGCAAATCAACGGGCGCAATGCTTTGAGTTGGGAGGAGAAATTCAAACTGGATGTCTGGTATGTGGACCACCGCTCGGTTTGGCTGGATATCCGGATTTTGTTCAGGACCCTGTCCAGTGTATGCAACCGCCGGGGCATCAGCGCCCCGGGCGAAGCTACCATGCCGGAGTTTCTGGGCAATAAATGATGAACCGAACCGGAAATGGTTGGATCAACCAGTGGATTGAGGACTGATTATGAAGAAACTCTTGTTTATCCTTGCAATGGCGTTGGATTCGGGGATCGCGGCTGAACCCACGGTCGAAAAGTGGGTGCCGCTTTTTAATGGAAAAGACCTGTCGGGCTGGAACGTTCAGTGCCAGCCGCAGGACCGAGCCAAAACTTTCTGGAGCGCTGACCAGGGAACGATCTTATGCGATTCCATGGGGCGCAAAGACCACAATTATGTCTGGCTTTTGAGCGAGGGGGAATATGGGGATTTTGAATTGAAGTTAAAGTTCCAGGTTTACCGTTCCTCGCCCGGCAATAGCGGGCTCCAATTCCGGAGCCGGTTTGATCCGTCCGCCAATGGCGGATGGCTGGATGGACCCCAGGTGGATATTCATCCGCCAGAGGCAATGCCCTGGCGGACTGGATTGATCTATGACGAAACCCGGGAGGAGCGGCGGTGGATATTCCCTTCCTTGAAGGATTCCACGATGGAGGCCCGGTTCAAGCCTGATCAGTTCCTTTTGAAATATGCCGAAGATGGCGGTGCCTGGAACGAATTCACATTGGTCTGCCGTGGCCTGCAAATCACAACGATCCTGAACGGGTTGGTGCGGGCGGACTGGAATGCCGCCGGGGTTTTGGACAACCCGGCCCACATCAAGCACCGGATCGGCCGCCAGGGTCACTTTGCGCTGCAGCTCCACAGCGGCGACGAATTGCGCATCCGGTTCAAGGATATCCTGATCCGGGAATTATGACGGTTATGGTCTGCCGCGGATTCCCTTGGCCAAAGGGATCAATCCACGGATTGCCAACCGGCGGCCACGCGGTTAGCGAGTTCCGCCAGCCAGCGGGCGGCGGCGCGTTGCGCCAGTTCAGGCGTGGTGAGGTCCGGCGCCAGGCAATGCGCCCGGGTGAACAGGTGGCTGAGTTGATTGTGGTTCCCCAGGACACCAGCCATTCCCAGGCATGGGATGCCCCGCTCGAAACACATTCGGGCCACCTGGCCGACGCCTTTGCCCATGAGCGACGATGCATCAATAGCGCCTTCGCCAGTGATGACCAAGTCCGCCTTCTCAAGGCGGGAGGCGAGGCTGGAGCATCGGGCGAACAGGTCAAATCCCGGTTGCAGACGCGCGCCCAGGAAGGTTGCCAGCCCAAAACCAAGGCCGCCCGCAGCGCCCGCGCCCGGTTCCTTGGCGTGGTTCGTCCCGAAGCTTTTTCCCCAACAGGAACTTAGCTGACGCAGGCATCGTTCAGCGGGTTGGAAATCGGCGGGGGTGAGGCCTTTTTGTGGCCCGTAAATGCGGGAGGCCCCCTTTTTCCCCAGCAAGGGATTCTGCACGTCCACCGCCACGGTCAATTGAGCAAACCAACGCTTTTTCCTGGGAGGAAGGATCTGCCGCAAAGCGTGCAGTTGGATCCAGCTAGCAATGGACTGGCCACGGTGATCCGCAAATTCCCAGCCCAGGGATTTGGCGAGGCCGAAGCCGGCCTCATTGGTGGCGCTGCCGCCAATGCCCACCAGGCATTTCCTGGCCCCCACCTCGGCCGCGGCGGTCAGCACTTTTCCCAGCCCGAAGGTATCCAGCTCAAAAGGATGGAATTGGCGATGGGGCAAAAGTGCCAGGCCAACCACTTGGGCGGATTCGATGATCGCCAGCCGTCTTTTGGGCTCCCACCACCAGGTGGATTTCAGCGGCCGGTGGGCGGCATCCACCGTTTCCACGCTTTGTGGTTCAGCTTCAAGCAGTTGGCTCATGACCGCGCCGAATCCGTCGCCGCCATCGCTCATGGGCAGCAGTTCGAGGTGGTCCTGGGGGCGGTTGCGGAGCCAGCCATCGGCGATTGCCTGCGCCGCCTGGGCGGCCGTCAAAGTGCCTTTGAATTTGTCCGGTACGATCAAAACTCTCAAAGCCATGGCGATTACTCTCCGTAAATGGTGACGAGAATGGATCGCTGGCGGGATTTAATGTCGCACTCCAGGTGGAAAATTTGCTGCCAGGAGCCGAGGACCAATTGCCCGGATTGGATCGGGACCGTCAGGGATGGTCCCATCAGGGTGGCCTGGAGGTGTGAATGGCCATTGCCATCATGCCAGGCCTGCTCGTGGCCGTAGTCCTGGCTGGGCGGGATCAGGCGGTCCAACATATCGGGTAAATCCTGCGCCAAACCCGGCTCATATTCGATCGTGCCCAAGGCCGCCGTGCTACCGACATTGAACAAGTTGACCAGCCCGGTTTGCACACCGGATCCAGCCACTAATTCGGCAACTTTCCCCGTCAGATCATGCATCTGTCGATGATGTGTTGTTTGCAGTTGAATCGATTTTTGAAATACCATGATTCGCTATGGAGGGCAGCCAGGCCCATTGCTTTTCAGGGACACGGTCGGAATCGGCATTCCGCCCCATGCGTGCATGAAGCAGAAGGCTAAAAAGCCGGGCTGCCCCAACCCGGCTCGTCCCTAATCTAAAACCAATCACGGCAACCCATCCGATTGTTGCCGGATTATTGGACTATTCGGCGGTGATGGCGAGCACAAACGGGGCGGATGCTGCCTGTTTGGATACCAGGTCGAGGCTCTTTATTTCCACCTCCGGGCGGGGATTATCCCACGTCCGTTTGAACAAGCGCAGGGTCACCCCTCCCCATTTTTCAGTGGCTGGGTTTTTGCCGGTCCATGCCACCGGTGCGCGGGCTGCGTCTTTGGGGGTGTTTTCGTAATGCCACCAATCCCGGACATCCTGGCCATAAACCACGGGGATTTCACGGATTTCCCCGTCGGCGTAATTAACCGCCACGTTGCCCAGCACGGCGCCATCTTCACCCAGCCAGCCCGATGCCTGGAGGAAATGGAGCTTCTGGCATTTAAGCCCCACTTTGATGCCCGCCACTTGGCGGGGATAGGCCGGATTGGACGTTTCACTCAACGTTGCGCCGGCTAGCTGGATAATTCCCCGCACATCGAAGGATACGCCACCCAGGTTGTTAAGTCCCGGCTTCAAGTCCCGGAAATCATTGTCGGGAATATCCGCAGTCCCGTGCCAGTTTTGGTTCAAGCGCGCATTGTATTGCGCGGTCAGGTCAAGCTGGTTGGGTTTGGCGCCCGGATCCCGGTAGGGGATGCTGGTGTTGGGGGCAGCTTTTTCGACGGCTTCAAGGATCGTTGGTTTGGCCGATAGGATCTCATCCAGCCCCTTGGTGAATTTCTGCTTGAGGTCCGCGCTGAAGCCCACGTGTTGGAGGCGGACCGTCCCGCTGTTATCGACCACCAGCGTGGTGGGGATGGCCCGGATGTTATAGACCTGGCTCACCTGCCCACCGGCATCCATGGGCACTTTGAGCTTGAGGTTATTGTCCTCAAGAAACTTTTTCACCTTTTCCTGATCCTCCCGCAAATTGATGGCGTAGAGTACCACTCCTTTATCGGCATATTCCTTCGCGATTTCCGCCAATACCGGCATCGAACTCCGGCACGGGCCGCACCAGGTGGCCCAAAAATCGAGGATCACCACTTTTTCACCGCGCAAAGCCCCCAGGCTGAATTCGCCACCTTCCAGCAAGGCCAGCTTGATGCCGGGCGCTGTCTTGCCGGTCCAATCCTCGGTGGATGGCCGGGCGGGAACGGCGGCAGGCGGGTTGGCGGTGCGGGTTGGTGGCGTGGCGGGAGGTGATTCACCAAACAACCGTTCCGGACTCCAGTCGTCCCAGTTGATAACATCATTGAACCGCTCCTCCCAAGCGAGGTTGCTTTCATAAATGAGGCCGTTGAAGGCCAGGTTCAAAATCGGTGAATGCAAGTGGCAGCGCACGATGGGCACTTCGCCGCCCACCAAGCCCATCTGGCGCCGTTTGAAGTCACGCATGGTCCGGTTGCCCCCTCCCCAGATGGTGCCCATGGGCAGGGGATTGAATTCATACAAGTAGGCTTGGGGATTGGCTGGATCAGCCACATGCTGGAAACCATGGACTTGGCCCGTGCGCCGGGTGATCGGGCAAATGATGTCCGCCTCCTTCAAATATTGCGGCGCCAGATCGGAAAGCCAGTTCGGTATGTCCTTGTGGTCTTTGCGATACTGGAGGATTGCCTGGTTGATTTTTTCGAGGTTTTTTTTGCAGGCTGCCGCGTCTTCTCCAACAGCGGCTCGCACCAAGGTTGAACCGATGCCCAGGGTGAGCGCTGCTGCGAGGAACCTCGCCCACCACCGCGTCTGTAACGAATGTGCATTCATTTTTTCCTCCGGGATTTGATTTGGCTGTCCGCCAGCATGGCCAGCGAAACAGCCCGGGCTTTGAGCGCCCGTTGGGTTTTGCTGCAGGTTGCTCATCCGGCTTTGGGGACTCCGGTCCTCAATCCGGCCGAGTAACATTAACAGAACAATAAAAGCTATATTACAGGCGCGGTGGCGGTCAGCGGTTCCGCAAAAATTCGGCGACCTGCTTTAACTCGCTGGCTGATACAAAACCGCGCAAGGCGAAGCCCCGGTTGCGTTCGATCAAGGAAATGCCAGCTCCTATCCCTGGTTTCAGGGAAGAGAAAAGGTCATCCGGCAAGGCCTGATGCAAACGGTTTTCCCACCGGAAATAGGGCAGGGGAGAGAAATAGGCGGCCAGGTTGGCCTCTGGATAAAGGCTGGTTTGCGCCAATTCAAAATTTCGGGTCTTGGACAGGCCGCTTTTCCGGCCGTTGATGATATCTAATGTATCCTTGACTGGCTGATTGTTCAAGCCAATGCCTGCCACGAATTTATTGTCCTGGCACGCGTATGTGAATTTCAGCGAAGATTGGTCCGAATCATCCACCTGCGCTTCCGGGGCTTGCCGGACTGCGTCCATCTGAACCATCCAGATTTCGCGGGTGGATCCGGTGCGATTGTCGAAAGCGAGTTTCTGGCCGTCTGCAGACCAGGCCCCCAAGGTATAGGCTCCGCCAGCGACCCGCAGACGCTGGTCTTTGGCCACATCGTAAATCCATAAGCCACCCGGATCGTTATCGAATCCTCCGTAAACCACGAGGCGGCTATCCGGTGACCAGGAAGGCAGAATGCCGCGATGTTTGGATCGCGGCGCCGAGATGATGGCTTTTTTTCCGCCACGCTCGAAGATGGCCAAAGCCCCGTCATTCCATAGCGCGATGCGTTTGCCATCCGGGGACACCGCTGGATACCACGAGCCACAGTCATCAAGGATTACTTCAGGCTGCACATCGGGCTGGTGCGGATTCAGGGCGAGAACCTGGTTTGACTTGCGGTCCTGGAAAAAAATTCTTTGGCCGTCCCCGGACCAGCTTGGATAACCACCTAAACGCAGGCGCCGGGCTGGCCCGCCATTTTCGGGCGCCAGGAAAATAACTTCGGCGGTGTAATCCTCCCCGGGGCTTCCGGCATTGGGGCAATCCACATAAGCAATCCATTGGCCAGTGGGGCACCACACGGGATCCTTGCCCGTTTGGGTGAGTTCGGTAACCTTTCCGGATTCCACATCCAGGATGCGCAGGCCTTCGTTATTGACGGATCCATAAACCAGCTTTTTCCCGTCTGGCGACCAGGAAGATTTGGCGCCGGAGCCGATCAATCGGCGGGCCTTAAGCCACGGTCCCAAAGGCTGGAAGGCTGCCTCCATTCCAATGGATTCATCGTCCAAGCCCAACAAGCCCGCCAAGTTCTTGAAGAGTGTGACTGTGTGCAAGGTGGTTCCCGCGTAGTTCTCTGTGGTTTCAGGGGCCAGAGGGGCCAGTGCGTTTTGGGCTTCCGCTGGTGCGAGACCCGCGAATAGTTTCAGCCATTCGTTGCAGCGGGGCACAAAACCTTCCATCAAAGTTTTGGCGGATTTTTCGTCCCGGATTTTCTGGATTACAGTAAATTGGGGGATGACGCCGCGTTCCCCGCTGATGGCGATGGCTATTTCCCTTTCAAAGGCGGCCAGGTGCCGAGCCATTTCTTGTTGGCAGCGGTTGAGCGCCTCTTTTTGGGTTTCGGCGGGAATGGGAGTGTGTCCGGGGACCATCGATAGAACCAGTTTTGCCCCCGCCTCAAGCACTTTTTGCCCCGGAAGCCTTAAGTTGAAGGCCAGGGCGCTATTGGGTGGCAGTGATCCCCCCAGTTCAAAAGTTTGGGCTCGTCCCTCCAGAAAGTTCAGAACCGGACTGTTTTCCTTGAACTGCAGCATGGTATCGAAAACCAAGCCAGAAGTGTTTAAAGCAGCGGTCGCGGAAAGACCCTGACCTTGCTTCATCAACCAGCCAATCAATTTGAAGCCGGCATTATTACTGATGTTTTCCGGCGCCTGGGAAAATTCCTGCAGCGGTTTTTCCAACAGCAATTGGAGGTTCAGGTAGCCCGCAGTGTCCGCCGAGGTGGATTGCCAGGCCCAATTCCATTCCGTCCGCCGGTTGCTGGCGTGCAGTGGAGCCGTTTCGTTCCGGCTGGCCGCCAGGCATTTTTGGACGTTCATTTCCAGCGAGGAGTAGCACAGCCAACCGCCGATAAGCGCCCAGGCTTTTCCCTCCGAGAGCCAGTAATCTGCCTCTCCAAAATGCTGTGACGTATAATTTTTATGATTCTTGAGCGTGTTGATGATCGCGTCCTCATTGCCCACACGCGCGAGGATCAATGGTTCCGCCATCCCGGCATCGGCAAACACAATCAGCAGTCCGCTGCGGAGGTCAAAGCCGAACCGCTTTAATTGTTCTGGAGAGGAAGCCTTGGGAATGGGCAATAGTGTATTCCAAAGCTGGATGAGGAATCCCCGGGTTTGTTTCTCCGGAGGCACTGTTTGTGAGATCAGGTCGTCGATCGTTTTATTCACGGCTTCAAAGTTCCTGAGCCGGAACCACGCCGCTGGATGGTCGGGCACCAAGCTCAAGACCGGATCCGAAGCTGCGGAAGCGGTTCCGCAAAATCCGGTTGAGACGGCCAGAAAAAACCAAACAAACCGGGTCAAATTATTCATATCATCGCAGGTTACAGTTGGTACGGAGCCGACAATGTATAAGGTATATGAAAAAGAATGGCTATGTCAAATGTAATCTTTAATCCACATGCGCAGGGGGGCGCGAGCTGAGGCTCGCAGCCCGCCCCCCTGCTCGTTTTAACTCGCTTCGGAGCCCAGAATCAGTTAACCAAAAACCAGAGTCCTTTTGGCACAACGATACCCCGTCTCGGGTAACAGTTACTTTTGGCACGCGGCGCGCGGAGAGGGACGAGGGGGGAATTAAAGCGGAAGGAACAGAGGAAAGCTTAATGGGACTTAGCTGGGGAACGGTTTGGTGAAGCGAAGCAGTAATTTATTACACACGCTGGCGGTTTTGGCTGAACCGGCCATTGCGGCGTTCCCGGGTGGTGTGGTTGCGTGTATTCCAGCCATCCCGGTTGGCTTCAGACAGATACATTCCCAACAAGCGTGAGGAATTGGCGCTCCTGGGCTGATGGTGAAACCATCGCCCAAGCATACTCTTGATCGCCTGCCAAACTACTTTCATTAAGGCATTTATAGCCGCACTGGTGGAATTGTGCAACGGGGAAATAATCCACCCGTGAGGTTCTGTCGCTGACCGGAGCGCCCGGCGGCGGTTCCACAGCATGCATTCTGACTTTTCTTTTAAAGGCCGATGTGTAAGGTCGGTGCCCATAACTGATGAAAACGAAATTTATTGAGACGTTAGCGGGTATTGCCGACCAATTACGAATCCATTCGATCGCTGCCACCACGGCGGCCGGCAGCGGCCATCCGACTTCCTGCTGCAGTGCGGCGGATGTGGTGGCAGCTTTGTTTTTCGGGCATATGCGCTACGATCCGAAGAATCCCCAATATGCCAATAATGACCGGTTTGTGCTTTCCAAAGGGCACGCCGCTCCCTTGCTTTATGCGGCTTGGTCAGAAACCGGGCTTTTTCCCACCTCGGAGCTGGTAAAGCTGCGCATCTATGGCCACGACTTGGAAGGGCACCCCACGCCGCGCTTGTCTTTTGTGGATGTGGCCACCGGTTCGCTGGGCCAGGGACTGAGCGTGGGAGTTGGCATGGCGCTGGCCGCGCGTTTGGATAATCTGGATTTTCGGACTTATGTGCTTTTGGGCGATGGCGAATGCGCCGAGGGGAGCGTCTGGGAAGCCGCCTCGCTGGCTGGGGTATACAAACTCAACAACCTGGTGGCGATTGTGGATATCAACCGCTTGGGCCAGAGCCAGGCCACGGCCTTCGGTCATGACATGAAAGTTTATGCCGACCGCTTCAAAGCTTTTGGCTGGCGGGTTAAGACCATCGACGGCCACAACCTGGAGGAAATCCTCAAGGCGCTGGCTTTGGTAAAAAAGGGTGGCCAACCGCTGGCCATCCTGGCAAAAACCTACAAAGGGGCCGGTGTGTCATTCACGCAGGACAAAGATGGCTGGCACGGAAAAGCGCTTTCCAAGGAGGAGGCCGAAAAGGCCATTGCCGAGTTAAGGCCCAAAGCAAAATCCGGATTGGGGGTGCCCATTGCCGCCCCCAGCAAAGTGGAGGTGGCATCCGCCACACCGGGAACCCCAACCGCACTAACTTATAAATTAGGCGATAAAGTAGCCACCCGCGAAGCTTATGGCGTTGCCCTCGCACGCCTCGGGGATATGGATTCGCGCATTGTGGCCATGGATGGCGACACCAAAAATTCGACCTTTGCCGAGAAGTTCATGAAGAAGTTCCCAACCCGGTTTGTGGAATGCTTCATCGCGGAGCAAAACATGGTGGGGGTGGCCACTGGGTTTGCCACGCGCGGCAAAATCCCCTTCGCCTCCACTTTCGCCGCCTTTTTCACCCGGGCCTATGACCAGATTCGCATGGGTGGCGTTTCCCGAGCGAATATCAAACTGGTTGGTTCTCACGTCGGGGTCAGCATTGGCGAGGACGGTGGTTCCCAAATGGGCTTGGAAGATCTCGCCATGATGCGAGCGGTGCAAGGCAGCGTGGTGCTTTATCCCAGCGATGCAGTCAGCGCCGAGAAACTGGTGGAGCAAATGGTCAGCCACAAAGGCTTGGCTTACTTGCGGACGAGCCGGCCGAAAACACCGGTCATTTATTCAAACGAAGAGGTGTTTCCGATTGGTGGCGCCAAGGTGGTCCGCCAGTCAGCCGCCGATAAAATTACCGTGGTGGCCGCTGGTGTGACCGTGTTTGAGGCTTTAAAAGCCGCTGATTTGCTCTCCAAAGAGGGCATTAATATTTCCGTTATCGATGCCTATAGCGTTAAACCTATAGGCACGGATGTCATCCGTTCCGCTGCTCAAAAAACCAGCCAGTTGATTTTGACGGTAGAAGATCATTACCCTGAAGGAGGCTTGGGCGAAGCGGTTGCTAGTGAATTAAGCGCTGAAGGATTCAAGGTTCACAAATTGGCGGTATTTGAACTGCCGCGTTCAGGCAAACCCGAGGAACTGCTCGGCAAGTATGGGATTGATGCCAATGCCATCGTTGCCAAGGTAAAGTCCCTGGCATAGGGGCGGGAATTGTCGGCTAAATTTCAAAATGCTAAAGGCCGGGTGTTTGCCCGGTCTTTTGCGTTTTTCAGCCAGATTGGGGTGGCAAATTGGAGAAAAAGGAAGTATAAAAATTGGAGGTTGAGATATTTATTCAACGCGCATGGCCACGGGAAAGAAATTTCATTCGCTAAAGGGACAATTGCTGCTGGATGGAGGGCAGTTGGTTGGTTCCTTTTTCCACCATACCGTGGTGTTGATCTGCCAGCATGATCCGGAAGGAGCATTTGGTTTGGTCATCAACCGGGTCAGCGAAAACAAGGTCGGCGAAGTGCTGGTCGCCAACTTGCCAGAACCGTTGCGAGAGGCGCTGGTTTATGTGGGGGGGCCAGTCCAATCCGGGGCGTTGAGCTACTTGCATGCCGGCGATTTTTTGCCCGAAGCCAACGTGATGGATGGATTGAAGATCGGTCATTCGGTCGATGAGTTGGTGGAGCTTTCCGAAACCATAGTTGAACCCGCAAAAATCCGGGTGTTTGCCGGTTACGCGGGTTGGAGTCCCGGCCAATTAGATGATGAAATGAAGCGGGTCGCTTGGGTTTCCCATCCGGCCAGCCTGGATCTTATTTTCCATCCGGATCCGCAAAATCTGTGGAGCTACGTTCTGAAAAAGAAAGGCTGGCAATACCGGTTGCTGGCCGATAGCCCCCCTGATTTATCCTGGAATTAAGCGGCTGATTTTACTAATCGGGTCTGCCACTGGATTTCATATTGCAGGCAAGCCAGGCTGAATATGGCTGCTGTTTCACTGCGCAAGGTCAAAGCACCCAGGGAGATTGGCACCGCTCCCGATTCTTGAATCCAAGCATACTCCTCGGGGGTGAAATCGCCTTCCGGTCCGATCCACATGGCGACCGATTCAGGCAATCGGTTGTTCTTCACTTGGTATTTCTCAAACGCTTCCCGCGCGTGAATTGCCTGGTTTTGAAGGCTGGCCACCATTGAAAGGACAAAAGGATTACCGGCTTTGGCGAATTCCTGAAAGGCGATGGGTGGTTCAATTTTCGGCAGCCATGCTCCGCCAGATTGCTTTAAGGCGCCAACGGCTATCCACCGCCATTTTTCAGCCTTGGCATCCGCAGTTTCTCCCGATAATTGCACGACTGATCGCTCGGCGATGATCGGCCAAATCCGCGAAACCCCCAACTCAGTGGCTTTTTGGATCAGGAAATCCATGGATTTGCCCTTGGTCACGCTCTGCACCAGGATTAGGGCACAGGCCGATGGAGGAACTTTGCTTTGGCTCAGGATTTGCAGCACGGCTTTGCGGCGCGAAACGCTATGCACCACCGCTTGGGCCACCGTCCCAATGCCATCCAGAGTCACCGCTTTTGAGCCGGGATTCAGCCGCAAGACCACCGCCGCGTGATGTGCCTCCCGGTCGTCCAATTCAACCCAACCGGATTGGATCGCGGTCGTGGATGCAAAAAAACGGTGCATCTGGGTGGATTCTGGAAAAGCTCCCCGAAGAAGCCTTCCGCCAGGAAAAGGTTATCTGAACAAATCCTTGGCCCGTTCAAAAAAGCTTTTGCTGCTGGGATTGACATTTTCGTCGCACAAGGCGGCGAATTCTTGCAGCTTGGCTTTTTGAGCGCTATTGAGCGAGCGGGGAACTTCCACGATCACCCGCACCAACAGATCACCGAATCCATAGCCTTGCAGATTCTTCACTCCTTTGCCTTTCAGGCGGAAGGTGGTTCCGGATTGGGTGCCAGTGGGGATTTTGATTTGCGATGAACCGCTGATGGTCGGCACTTCGATTTCCGCGCCCAGCGTGGTCTGAACGAAACTGATCGGGACTTCGCACAGCAAGTCGTCGCCATCCCGTTGGAATATGTCGTGGGCTTTGACATGGATCACCACATACAAATCCCCGGCCGGACCTCCGCGCGCGCCGGATTCGCCGTTTTGGGAGGATCGCAAGCGAACGCCGTTATCCACTCCGGCGGGGATTTTGATCGGCACTTTGGAGGTGCGTTCCCGGCGTCCGGCGCCCCGGCAGACCCGGCACGGTTTTTCAATGACCCGGCCTGCCCCTTCGCAGCGCGGGCAACTCTGGGCTATGCTGAAGATCCCGCGCGAGGTCACCACCTGGCCCCGGCCGCCACAGGTCTGGCAGACGCGGTTTCCGGAACCGGCCTCGGCTCCGCTGCCCTTGCATTCGCCACAGGCATCCATTTTGGTGATGCTGACTTCCTTCTCACAACCGAGCACGGCTTCCTTGAAGGAAATCTCCAAATCATAGCGCAAGTCTGAACCCCGTTGCGGCCCGGAAGCATCGCGGGATTCGCCCCCTCCGAAGAAGCTTTCAAAAATGCTCCCGGATCCCCCGAAAACCTCCCGGAAAATATCGAATGGATCGTGGAATCCTCCACCTCCACCAGCACCGCCGAAACCGCCGGAGCGTTGATCGAAGGCGGCATGGCCATAGCGGTCATAGGCGGGGCGTTTTTGGGAATCGTTCAATACCTCATAAGCCTCACCCAATTCCTTGAATTTTTCCTCAGCAGCTTTATCGCCGGGGTTCTTATCAGGATGGAACTTAATGGCCAGTTTGCGGTAGGCCTTTTTTATTTCCTCGTCGCTGGCGCCACGCTCGACGCCGAGGACTTCATAGTAATCACGTTTGGCCATACGTTATGAGGATGGGGCCTTGGCCACTACCACCATGGCGGGCCGCAGCAGACGCTCTCGCAATTTGTAACCTTTGCGAAGTTGTTCCACCACCTGGCCCTCTGGTGCTTCAGCGGTTTCTTTTTGGGAAACAGCTTCGTGCCAGGAGGGATTAAAGGTCTGATTCTGGGCGTTGATTTCCTCCAAGCCGGTTTCCATCAGCACAGACTTCAACTGGCTGTGGATTAAATTCATCCCTGATTTAAAAGATTCCAGGCTGGATTCTTTGGCTTGGCTGGCGGCATTGATCGCCGCCTCAAAATGATCCAAAACCGTCACCAAGTTTTGCAGCAAGGCTTGATTGGCGAATTGAACCGCTTCCTGGCGGTCCCGGGCCATCCGTTTCCGATAATTATCAAACTCCGCTGTCTGACGCAGCAGACGGTCCCAAAACTCGTCTGCCTGGGCCGCCCTGTTTTTAAGTTTTTCCAACTCCTCCACGCTTATGGTGGATGGTGGCTTGGGGAAATTGACTACCTCACCACTCACCCCGGAGTTGGTTGCGGTGGCGCTGGATGTTGGGTTGGAAAGTTCCCCCGATTCCTGCCCTTCCTGGACCTTTGATTGATTATTAACTTCGTTGTTCATCACTGCAATCTCACTAAAGAGAGTAGAAGTTACACAAACATCATTTTCACGGCAAGATATCATTAATAAACAGCGCGCGGCGACAGGGGGATGGTGGAGAGTGCCCGGCTGATTCGGAAATGTGGGCCTTAAGTTACTGATGACGAGTTTATTATGTTAATTAATTAGGTTGGTAGCCAGCTTTTTTCAGCCAGATCGGTTCAGTTTCTTGAAACACATGGTGCCGAAGAATCCCAAACATGAAAAGTGTGTCAAAATGTCTCTCCAATTAGTAAGCAGTCCAGGGTTGGGCTGAGGTTTTTCAAGCTCTCCTCCTTGGCCCCATATGGATTTCAACGCAAAGAGAAAGACTGGCAATGCGGAGTAAATCGTTTAAAAGTGTGGTCATGAAACAGGCTCATCAGTTGTGGGATGGATGGGGAATAAAGAGGAGGTTGGGAATGCTGCTGGCGGCGGTTGCCATCATCGTTCGCAGTGCGGGGGCCGAACCAGCGGAAATAATATTCCTGCATTTGAAATTGGACGCCAAAGGCATCACGCTGCTGGACATAACCAACCGGCCAGGCTTGCTGAAATCTGCCCGTTTCGATCAAAAATCTGGCCCCCTGGCTTATGAAATGCGCACCGCAACTGGAGGAATCCTCAAAAATGGCAGCCTGGCGGATCCATTAGTCCAGCGGTTGGAATACGCCGTTCCGGATGGAAAAGGAACCCTCAAAACTTTCCTGGTTCAGCGCGAATCTGCTGAATTTACCCTGCGCTTGCCAGGATATGGAGAAGCCCGTGCCGTCCATTTCTTTCGACGATCAGATAATCCACTTCAAAAAAGCTCGGAGCGCCAATTGCTGGGAGTAATTCAACTGCCTGAAAAGAAAAATCCATGATCGCTTTACCTTCAAAACCCTCACCGGTGAAAGGCATCTGGATATTCCTGATTTTGGCGTTCAGCCTTTATTTTTCGCAGGCTGCCCAACCGACTCTCCAAGCGTTGGTTACCAATGGGCCACCCGAAACCCGCATCAACGTGGTGGTATTGGCTGAAGGATACCAATCAGGCGAAATAAGCAAGTTCGTTCAGGATGCCCGCAAAGTGGTGGCTGATTGGTGGCAGACCTCACCTTACACCGAGTATAGCAATTTTTTTAATGTGTACCTGATTTTTACACCATCGGTCGATTCAGGTTCCGATCATCCGTCACGAAAAATTTATCGCAATACCCACTTCAACAGCACCTACGATTCCTACGGATTGGACCGGTTAATTACAATTCCTCCCAACGACAGCGATCTGTTATACTCAGATGGCCAAGGGAAAGTGGATGCCTTGCTGAAACAACTCATGCCCCAATATGATTTGGCGATGATGATCGTTAACGATCCGGAATACGGTGGTTCGGGAGGGCAAGTTCCGATCACCTCGGTGGACTATTATGCTCCAGCGGTTTTAGTGCATGAACTGGGGCACACTTTGGGGGATTTAGGGGATGAATATGACACCGAAGCACCCTCATCAAGCACTGAATCCGCCAATACAACCCAGGAAACCCGGCGTGATTTCATCCGGTGGACTCGATGGATATCGCCCAATACTCCGGTGCCCACTCCCAAAACCGCTGCGTATGCCAGTGCCATTGGATTATTTGAAGGCGCCGCTTACCACGCCACTGGCTGGTATCGGCCCAAACAAACCTGCCGCATGCGCTCCTTGTTGGATCCTTTTTGCGAGGTTTGCCAGGAAGCGCTGATGTTTTCCACTTACCGCTTGCTGCGGCCGATCGAGGAATCGAGCCCATCAGCCACCAACTTGGTGGTTTCAAATGCGCCGGTGGCTTTGGCGGTGAAAGTGATTGAGCCGGCCAGCCATAATTTGCACATCCAGTGGTCAGTGAATGGAGTGGCCGCCCCAGGAACCAATAGCCTGGAGATGAGCATTTGGCCGGCTTTTCTGCCGAAGCAAACCAATACCATTCGAGTTGAGGTCCGTGATGGAACCGGTCTCGTGAGAAACGATCCCACCAACCTTCTGGCTGAGGTGCGCACCTGGCAAATGACCATGGCCGGAGCGCCTGCGAACCCTTCGGTGCATTTTGAAAATCCAATGTTATCTGAAAATGGGGTCTTCACCTCGTTTTTGCGAGGCACCTACAACCAGGGATTTGTCCTCCAATCCTCACCGGATTTTCACCAGTGGCTCAACTTGGAAACGAACCTTTTGGCGGGAGGTGTTTTTGAATTCACCAATAACCGGGTGGGAGCCAGGGAAGACCGCATCTATTACCGTGCCCAGTTGCGCCCTTAAACCGCCCTTTGATCCCCGATCAGCGCTTGAGTTGGCCGGTTTTCCCCGGTCAGGAATGTTGATTTGACTTGAAATTCATAGGATTAATGACCGAAATTGGTGCCGGTAAATGCCCGTGGATTTGATGCCAGCTGCGTTATGACAAACGAACCCATACCCAGTTCAGCGGAGGAAAATGCAGGCGGCCAGGAAGGCCGTTTGGACTGGTTTGTGGCCCATACCCGGCCGCGCTGCGAGAAGAAATTGGCCCAGTTTTGCGAGCGTGAAAACATAAACGCCACGCTGCCCTGCTACCGGACGGTACACCGTTACCGGGGAAAAACCGTTGCCTTCCAGAAACCGTTGTTTCCCGGTTACGTGTTCCTGCACATGCTGGCCCTGCAGCGGCAGCGAATCTACCAAAGCGATTACGTAGCCAATCTGCTGGAGGTCATTGACCAGGAGTTGTTTGAACGGCAATTAAACGACATCCTGCTGGCGCTGGAAACCGATTTGGAAGTGCAACTGGCTCCAGATATCAAACCCGGGTGCCAGGTGCGCATCAAAACTGGCCCGTTACGGGGCGTGTTGGGCTGGGTGGAAAACCGCTCTGGATTGGTCCAGGTATTGTTGCGGTTGGATTTTATAAACCAGGCTGCCGCTGTGCGCATCGAAGCCGACAACCTGGAGTTGGTGTAATGCGCCCGCTTATGTGGTGGAACAAGCCCAAGCTCGGTCCGCCTTGCCTCAGCGCCCGCCAGCGGGTTCTCGCCGAATGGCGGGGAATTGACCTGAGTGCCGCGGAAAAAGAGCAGGCTTCAGCCGCCCGGAGCCCGGAGCCGGTTTTGGCCCGGGTGTTGGCTGAATTGAAACTGGACCGGCGGCGGGAAGACATGGAGATTTTGAATGCCTGGCCAAAGTTGATCGATCCCCGGATTACAGCCCATGCACAGCCAGTCAACCTGGCCAAAGGGACTTTGTTCATCAACGTGGATAGCCATGCCTGGCTGAGCGATATCGTGCGGGTTTACCGCCACGATATCCTGGAGCGTCTGCAAAACTGTTTCGGCAAGGACCGGATCAAAAAGGTCTCGTTCCGGATCGGGTGACCGGCTCAAGTGGCAGCAGGCGGGATCAAGCCCAAGTCTTCCAAGCGCTGGATTTCAGCGGTATAACCTTGGCGGAAAGTGGGGTATTTGAAACGGTATCCAACTTCCATTTTCAGTTTCCGGTTCAGCACCTTTTTGTTGGACCAACCCCGCTTGCGTTCAGATTTGGCCAGCTCAAAGTCCGCCGCTGGCATATCGCGTCCCAGGGTTTCCGATAACCAGCGGAAAAAGTGGATTTGGGCCACCGGTTCGTCATCCACCGCGTTGTAAATTTCCCCGGGCCGGCCGCTGCGCAAAACCGCCTTGATGGTTCCCACCACGTCATCCCGATGGATCATATTCAGAATCCGGTCACCCTTGCCTTCCAGACGGGCTTGGCCAGTCAGGAACTGCCGGAACCAGTAGCCCCGATCCGGCCCATAAATGCCAGCCACCCGCAAAATAATAAAGGGAAAACCGTGCTCATGGCGGGCATTCAGCAGGAGCTTTTCAGTATCCCGAAGGACTACTCCGGTTTCCGAGGGCGGTTCCACCAAGGCATCCTCCTTCACCGTGGAGCCGTCGATTTGTCCGTAAACGCCCGTGCTGCTGGTATAAACATATTTTTTTACACCCGCCGTTTTGAGCCACGCCAACAAGTTTTGGGTTCCCGTGAAATAAACGCCACGGTAGTTCTCAACCGTGCTCTGGCCCGCGGAAACCGTATTGATAACCCAATCAAAAGGGCCTGGCAAACGGGCCAGATGAGTGGGGTTTGTGATGTCCGCGCCGACTATTTGAAAAGCTCCCGAGATCTCCGGTGGGGTGCGCCGAACGCCCACGACCTCATGCCCCTCAGCGGCTAATTCCATGCCCAGCGGCAGGCCCGCATATCCGCATCCGACAATCAATACGCGCATAATTTATCCAATAAAAAAGGGCGGGTATTTAGAGCCCGCCCTGCAAATTTATCCTAAAGTCCGCTTAACCGTTGGTTTTTTTCTTAGTGGTAGTCGGTGCGCTCGGCGCCGTTGGAGCGGTGGGAGCGGTCGGGGCCGTAGGCGGCGTTTTGGTCGGGGCGGCTGTTGGCGCACTAGGCCTGGTGGGGGCAGAAGGTGCTGTTGGAGCCGTTGGCGCACTGGGCCGGGTAGGTGCCGCCGTTGGGGCAGAAGGAGCAGTCGGGGCCGATGGCGCGCTAGGCCGGGTAGGCGCCGCCGTTGGGGCGGAAGGAGCAGTCGGGGCCGATGGCGCGCTGGGCCGGGTAGGCGCCGCCGTTGGGGCGGAAGGAGCTGTGGGACGTCCCGGGGGGGCCGCCGGTGCCACGCGAACCGGTGCCGGTGCGGGCGGTGCGGGTCTGCCGGGCACCACCACTATGGGGCGTACAGGAGCGGGAGCAACCACGATCGGAGCAGGTTCAACTATGATCGGAGCGGGGGCGACCAATATCGGGGCGGGACCTCCGGGCAGAACTACCACCGGGCGCGCTGGAGGGGGCGGCGGCGGTGGTTCCTCGACCGTCACGCAGGCGTTCAAAATCACAACACAACCCAAGGCGCCAGCTAAGCGTCCCCAAGCCATCATTCTCTCACTTTTCGAAACCATCTTTTGATCCATTTGATAAGTTTTTCGGTATTTAGTCCAACCAGTGCAGGACTATCCAAAAAATTCGACGCCGGTCAATCCTAAACCTTCAATCGAATTGGCGGTTCGGAGACCGACTCTGCCCGCTGACCGGCTCGCCTTGATATCCGATAAACTGTTATCTTCAGCACGGCAGGGCTGAAATGAAATTGCTTAAGCATCGGGGTCGTTGTTCAGGAAAGGATTCAGGGGGCCGTTTTCGTAGTCTTCCTGGGGATAAGCCATATAGCTGGCGCTTTGAAATTGCTGGGCCACTTCATCCGCGAAAAACGCCCCCAAAGTGGTCACTCCCAGGGAGTTGGCATCCTCCTCAACCAGACCAAAGGATTTCAGATTCTCAATCTTGGTGCGGAATACCTTGTCGAGCGAGGCCCCAGTGACCCTTTGGTACAGGCGCTTGCGGATATCACGGTTTTTGATAGGCAGAATGATTCCCCAGCGGGTTTGCTCATCCTGGCTGCGAACCAATCCCCGATTCAGGGGCAGACGATCCTCATCGATGGCTTTGTAATACTCCTCAAAACTTTGGGTGTTGAGGCCAAAGCGATCGCGCAGGCTGCTGAAAGCGGTCAAGCCGATGCCAATCTCATCCTGGAGATTGCAGCATTGGTTATGCGCGTAAACTGAGAAATGCTTCTTTTGCCTGGAGAATACGCGCCGGATGTTTTCCGTGTAGCCGTTTTGGTTGAGTATCAATATGGCCACCTGCTTCATCAATAACGAGTCATCCGGGCACGGTACATCCTGCGGGCGGATCTGTTTGTATTTTTTAATCGTGCCCTGATAATCGCCATATGCTTCCACCTTTAACCGGTAAAGTTGGATTTCCTCCACGCCCAGGGTCACAGCCTTTTGCATGAGATCGATCCAGTTCTTAATCGTCTGACTGGGATAGCCAAAAATGAACTCGATGTTCACCTGGTAGCCAAATTCCTGGCTGTTGCGGATCGACTCTATGGCGGTGGCTGCGTTGTGGTCGCGGTTCATCTTGCGCAGTATGGAATCGTTAAGCGACTGCACCCCGATCGTCAAGCGATCCACACCATAATCACGCATCATGCGCAAACGATCCAAGCCTTCCGGGCCAACCAGCGTCGTGGGATCCACATCGTAATTGAACTGTTTGATCCCGGCCATGTCCATCCGGTTGGTGAAAAACTTCAGGAAATGTTCCAGTTGCTTGATGGTTAAATACGTCGGCGTGCCGCCGCCTACCAAAATCGAGCGCGGTTTGATCTTGGAAATACCCAAACGCCGCATGTATAGATCCATCTCTTTTTCCAATGCCTTGAGATACCGGTCCTTCTCTTCAAGCTGGGGACCCAGTTTCACCGGATAATGGCAGAAGATGCAGTGGTGGTGGCAAAACGGAAGGTGAATGTAAACGTCAAACATGCCGTCCCGCGGCAGGGTGTAGGTGCGGAACAGTTCTTCCTCCGTGCACTGCGGATACATGGTGATGGGAGGATAATGGACTGACGGGTAGAAATCGCCGCTTTTGCAGACGAGTCCGGCGGCTTTCATCCGCTGGAAATCATCCAGGCGCGGCCGTGCCAGATCGATCAGCTCATCGTAATGGGTGGAGGTAGCGGTACTCATAGTGCTAGGCTAGGGACGTTGCAGTTTTGGGGGCGATAGTAGGCAGCGGTGATTTGCTGAACTTCAATCCAGCCCGGTGGGTAATGCGCTGCATATGGTCCGTGGTGGGGGCAAAGCGCAATACTGAATATATTGGGAACAACTCCTTTAATGCGGGTGGCGTTCCATCATGGATGGTGACCGTATTGCCGCCGGCCATCAAACCCAGGAATTGACCGTCCTTTTTGGCCCGTTCCAAGGCGCTGGTGGTGGGTATCAAACGGTCTGGAAACATGATGCGCATGATCGCCATCATGTTCAACGCCAAATCGCCGTCGCCCATGGGCTTGTCGCGCAAACGAGAATCTTCTCCCGGTATAAATACTGTGCAGCTAACCATGGATAGCGGGTATTGGTTCAGCAGCAGCAAGTCATCCACGATATCTTCCTCGGTCTGCCCCGGCAGGCCAACCATGTTGCCGCTGCCCACTTTAAACCCAATTTCGAGGAGGCTTTCCAGGCAGGCCAGGCGCTGGCTCAAAGTATCCTTGGGCTTGAGTGACTCGTATAAGGATGCCTTTGAGGTTTCAAACTTGATCAAGTATCGCTCGGCCCCGGTGTCCTTAAGTTTCTGATAGTGCTCCGAGGACAGGTTGCCCATGCACAGGATCAACTCCATGTCAGGGTAGCGTTTTTTAATTTCCGAGCTGCAGCGGGCCACGTGGTTGACAAATGCCTGGGTTCGCAACTCGCCGGATTGCAGCATCAACACGCGGCGGCCTTGGGCGTAAATGTGGTCTGTGAGGTGCAAGGTTTCATCAATGCTGATCACGTAGCGCTTGCGGGTGGATCCCGGCCCCATGTTGCAAAAATTGCATCCCTGCTGGCACACATTGGAAATTTCGATCACACTCCGGACTTCCACTTCGCGACTGGGGAAGGCTTCATCCCGCCGCTGGCGGGCCAGGGCGAATAAAGCCTCCTGCCGCCGACCGCGGAAAAGCAGGGCTTCCTTTAATGCCTCACGCTGGAAATCATTGTTTTCCAGCGCCTTAACGACCTTGTTTTCGTTATCTAACATTTAATAATCCCTTCCACTCTAGCATATTTCGCACCCTGCGCAATAGTCAGGCTTTTGCCAGGCTATTGGTAAAGGCAGATCGTTACGATGCCCGCCACCGCTACCAGGGTGCCGAACGCCGCTTTGAGCGTGATTTTCTCCCGCAGGAAAATGGCCGCCAATGGCAACATGAAAAGGGGTTCCACCGACCCCAAGGTATTGGCGATAGTTACATCGATGTATTTGATTGAAACCAACGAAAGCCAGAACCCCCCGAACGTCACCACGCAGGTGGCGGCGATGAAACGGATGCCCAATCGGATATCTTTGAAGGGCAGCACCCAATTGCCCAGCCGTTTGGTGCCCAGCCCAAATAATAACATCGCCACCGTGCCCGCGCCCATGCGGATAAAAGAGGCCTCCAGTGTGTCCGGATCATTGGCGGCCATTTCAGTATCGCTTTTCGGTGCTGCTTGGGTGGCTGGCGTCCCGGTTGCCGTGGCGGCCTGGCTGGCCGCGGGGGCTTTTTTCACTTCCATGGCATTAAAACCCACTTTGGCTACAATTGTGGAAAGAGCCATGCATAAAACGGAGAGCAAACCGAAAAAAATCCCCCGCCACCGCGAGGCCATATTTTCCCCGCTCAGGCTGGAAAAAAGTACCAGGCCAATCCCGATAATCACCAGCAGGATGCCCACGGCCGTGATCAGCTTCAGGGTTTCACCCAGAAAAAGCACCGCCAGAATGATGGTAATTACCGGGCCAATCAGCACCAATACAACCAATACCCGAGGCCCCAATTCCTTCAAAGCTTCAAAGAAAAAGGTGTCGCCCAAGGCGATCCCAAGCACCCCGCTGAAGGCCAGCAAACCCACTGAGCGGGAGTCCGGAATTTTCCACCCGACGATCAGCAGCACCAAGGCCATCAGCACCAGGCTTACCGCCCCTTTCACCAGGGTCATGGCAAAAGCTGAGAGGCTTTCCCCCAGCTTTTTGAATAAGATAGCTCCCACCGCCCAAGAAGCGGCCGAACCCAAAGCGGAACCAATCCCTATAATTTTAGGATCTATAAAATGCGAATCCATTTGATATTTCTCAAGCCGCTGCCTGGTGTTTTGGGAAACGAACGTGCTTTGCACAATCAAATCCACCCAACCCGAACGATCCGATTGAATCGTGGCGGCCGAGGGTTTTCAGCCGACTCAAGTTTCCGGATGTTAAAATTTATTCCAGGCATGTCTAGCGCAATTTTTCACTCGCAAACTGGTTGTTCCCGTCTAGGGTTATCTGCAACTGGGCGGTTAGTGACGAACGGCGAATGTCTGGAAACAAAGATCCAGCCAGCGCGACTGATCCAGCTAAAATTTGATCTTATGAATAAAGAGCGTCCTTTTTTCGATGCGATATTAGGCCCCAATGTGGCCGTCCCGTTGGATTTGTTCCTGGTCAACCTGGTTTTGGCGGCAATCCTGGCGGGGGGGCTTTCGTGGGCCTACCAGCGTTTTGGGCATTCCTTGTCCAACCGGAAGGCTTTCGCTCGCAATTTCCTGCTGGTCACTCTCGCCACGATGCTCGTCATCACGATTGTTAAATCCTCCCTGGCCCTTTCCCTGGGTTTGGTGGGGGCACTTTCCATCGTGCGGTTCCGTGCCGCCATCAAGGAACCAGAGGAATTGAGTTATCTCTTTTTAGCCATAGGCATTGGCCTCGGATTGGGAGCGGGCCAGCCACTGGTGGCCCTGGCTGGTTTTGGCGCGGTCATTTTGTTCCTATGGCTGCGGCATCGGCGCGGCCCGGGGCCGGCCCAGCCCAATCTGTTCCTAACCATTTCCAGCCAGGGTTCCCCAAAGGTGGCCTTGTCCCAGATCTTGGACATTTTACGTCAAGGGGGCGGGCAGCCGGTGCTGAAGCGGTTCGATGAATCCGCCGAGGCCTTGGAAGTGTCCGCGGCGGTCGCTTTCGCCAGTGCCAGCCAGCTGGAGGAATGCAGCCGCCGGCTCCAAACTTTATCAGGTTCCATCCGGGTCAGTTGCATCGAGGATCGCGGGCTCGGCGTATAGCTTGCTGTGTGCAGCGCTTTTCCAATGGGTTCAAGATGGGTTGATTCCGGCCGGTGCGTTTGGTGTGCCTGTTTGATTGCCTGGATGTTGGTGGGGCTGGCTGGAGCCCAAACTCCTTTGCCATCCTACCCGTCCGTGCCAGCAGTCCAGCCGATTCGCCAGGGCTTGAAGAATTATTACCTGAACCGCCAGGCGGATGAATTCTTCGGCCTGACCAACATCTGGGACTTTTACCTGACCATTAGTCCGGAAAGTTGGAAGGCCATGGAACCTAAGGAAACTCAGGCTCAACCGCCTTCCCCACCCAAAGGGCCACCGTCCGGAGGGTTTCTTTCCGCTATTTTTCGAAAGCAGCCACCAGCGCCCCCGGGCGGCGGACCTCCAGGCGGCGGACCTCCAGGCGGCGGACCTCCAGGCGGCGGACCCGGGGGATCAGGGGTGGTTTATGATTATCAATCCGCCACCTTGGAATTCAATGGGGTGCAGTTCCCGCGGATTGGGCTTCGTTTCAAGGGTAACTCGTCCTTCATGTTTGCCCGCGATTCGATCAAGCGCTCCTACAAATTGGATTTTAATTTTTATCATGCCAGCGCAGGTTTTTTCGGTCTGGCGCAGCTGAATCTGAACAATAACGCCATGGATCCCACCCAAATGCGGGAAGCCGTGGCTTTCTCCCTTTTTAGGGATGCCGGCCTTCCAGCTCCACGCACTGCCTTTGCCCGGATTTATCTGACCGTGCCCGGCCTGCATGAGCGCGCCTATGCGGGCCTCTACACTATAGTCGAGGAAGTGGATGGCCGTTTTCTGCAACGGCATTTTGGCACGCGTAAAGGTCTCATGTTACGGCCCAAGCGGGTGATCGGCCTGCCTTGGCTGGGACCGTTTTGGGCGGCTTATGCCGAACGCATGGGTCCCCGCAATTATGCCGATGCCGATGATGTCCGGCGTTTCCTGGCCTTGGTGGAGCTGGTGAATCAGGCGGATGCGCCGCGGTTCCGCGAGGAGATTGATTCGTTTATCGAGATGGATCCCTTCCTGCGCTTTCTGGCCTTGGAAACCATCCTGGCCAACATGGACAGCCCGCTGGGGACCGGAGAGAATTTTTTCATGTATCTCCATCCTCTCAATCACCGGCTGATATTCATGCCTTGGGATTTGAACGAAGCCTTTGGTGGATTCCTGGGGGTCAATTCCGCCCAGCTAATCCAGCTGAACGTGCACCGGCCCTTTGTGAAGGGCAATAATTTCCTGGATCGACTCTGGTCTTTGGGCGAAATCCGCGCCGGTTTTCGCCAGCAAGTCAAATCCCTGCTGGCAGGTCCCTGCAACGAGGAAAAAATCTTTGCGCGCATGGAGCAAATCCGGAACGTCATCCGGCCTTCCTTGGTTGAGGATAAATCGGTGGCTCTCGACTTGTTCGATCTGAACTTCCTCGACGGGCCAGTAACCCAATCCGTGAAAGAAGTGAAAGAGCCGCCGGAACCGCCCCCTGGTGAATCCGGAGAGCCTCCAGGTGGTGGGCCGCCGGACGGCGGCCCACCCGCCCCGCCCGATCTGCAATCCGTATTGGCCGTGAAGCCCTTGTTGAAACCATTCATTTCCAACCGCTGGGCTTTTATGCGCGAGCAGTTGGCCGGCCGGCTCGATGGCTACACACCCGACTTTGCCAATTTCGCGCCTCCCCCGGAGTTGACCCTGAATCCCGGCAACCAGATTGGCCCGGCCTTATTCCAATGGGCAGATACGAACCAAGATCAGCGCCTGACCGAAGGCGAATGGATGCAGGCCATGGAATGTTTTTTCACCGACTGCGATGTTCAAGGAAAAGGAGTGGTTGGCTTGGTTGACTTGACCGATGGCATCCGAAATTTCCTGCCCCCCCCGCCTGATTTTTCCGGGATGTCTCCAGGGGGTGGCCCCCCCGCCAAAGGTGGTCCTGCGCCGGCCACCGGCCAAAACCACGCCCCCCAACGTCCCGATTTCCGGCCTCTTTCACCAGCCATTCCGAGGTCGAAAGGTGCGGTGGCTTCACCGCCACCGCCGCGCCGGGGTAGCCAGGTGGTTTTTGATGAAAAGGATCCCAACGCCCGGCCAACCGATCCCCCCATGATTTTCGCCGGGCAGTGGCTGCGGACAGCGGACACGAATCGGGATCGCCGGGCAATTCGCGAGGAATGGCTGGCCGCTGGCCGGAAATTTTTCAAGAGCTGGGACCGGAATCAGGACCACCTTCTGGATTTAGCGGAGCTGTGCGAAGGGCTGAACCAACTACTGCGGCCGATGCCTCCACCCGGCAGCGGGCGAATGGGCAGATAGAGCAGGGGAGTGGGCAGACCATGGGCACCCCTTTTCGGGGGAATTTAATAGCCTTTCGGTCCGGGTGGTTGTAGAGTGAACCATAGAAGCCGTGGTGGTTCGGTTATGGAAAATTTTTTGGATTACCTGATCGGGTTGACCTTCCTATCTGGAGTCATCGCCTTGTTCATTTGGTTGATGTGGCGATCTCTTAAAAGCAGCGATGATCCCGGCCGGTTGATCGCACGCTGGGTGCTCAGCCTCGCCTCCCTGCCGATTTTCTACCTGGGCGCCCGCAGTGGCATATTTGGATTGATGTTTTGTGTGGTTGGGGGTGTTTTCCTGGGCTTGCTTTGGGCACCCAGCATCGGCCATACCCTTTCACGCCCGCTCACTGATGCCATCGATGGCGGGCTGCAGCAGGCGGAAAACCGGCCCTGTTATTCCATCGCTGAGTCCAGGCGCAAGTTGGGGAAATATGGGGAAGCCATTGCCGAGATCCACCATGAGATACAAAAGCACCCGGAAGACTACGCGGGCCAGATGATGATTGCCGAAATCCAGGCTGAAAACCTCAAGGATCTGGCCGCCGCGCGGATTACCGTGGAGGCCTTGCTCCAGCAAAAGGAGCATTCCCAAAAGAATCTGGCCTATGCCTTGAACCGGTTGGCAGATTGGCATCTCAAACTGGAAAATGACTCAGCCGGCGCCAGGAAATCCCTGGAGTGGATCGGCCAGCTTTACCCGCAAAGCGAGGAGGCTTACCTGGCCTCCCAACGGATCGCCCACCTGGGCAACCCGGCCATGGAAGCCAGGCGCGAATCCCGGAAAATCGTCCTCAAACATTATGAGGATAATCTGGGCCTGCGGGAGGACTTCACCGGGCTCAAACCGCCCCCGGAAGATCCCAACGCAACCCTGCAGCAGTATATCAAGCAATTGGAGGCCTGCCCCACGGACAACGAAATTCGTGAGCAACTGGCTACTCTGTATGCGCTTAAGTTTCAGCAGTTGGATCTCGCCCTCGACCAGATCGAGCAGATGATCGCCCAGCCGGGTGTGCCCGCGCGCAAGGTGGCCCACTGGCTCAACCTGGTGGCGGAATGGCAGATCAAGGTCCAAAATGTCCAGTTGGCCCGGCAGGCTCTGCAGCGGATCATCGATCTTTACCCGGAATCCACCGAGGCCGGGAAAGCTCGCCAGCGCATGAATTACCTGCTGGTGGAACTCCGCGGCCAAAAGGAGGGTGGCACCATCAAGCTCGGCGAATACGACCAACGATTGGGGCTTAACCAATAAGCAAGAAGCAACCAAACCACCAAATGACGATGGCAGCCGGCACTTTATTATTATGAATCGCGAATTGCGCCTATTATGCTCCGGCCCCGCCGGCGTGTTCACCCTGTGCGTGGGAATGCTCGCCGCTTCCGCGGCCAGCCGGCCCAATATACTATACATCATGACCGATGACCATGCGGCCCACGCCATCAGCGCCTATGGCAGGCGCATCAACCAGACGCCCCACATGGATCGCCTGGCCCAGGAGGGAATCCGGTTTGATCGGTGCTACGCCGTCAATTCCATCTGCACCCCCAGCCGGGCCTGCATCCTCACCGGCAAATACAGCCACCAAAACGGGGTGCCCGTCTTCAACGCATTCGATGGCTCCCAACCCCACGTGGCCAAATACCTGCAGGCAGCAGGCTATCACACCGGCATCATCGGCAAGTGGCACCTGGGCAGCGATCCCACCGGCTTCAATCATTGGGAAATCCTGCCCGGGCAGGGAGTTTACTTTAATCCGGTGCTTTACGATCACGATGGCGCCCGCAGCTATCCGGGGTATGTCACCGACGTCATCACAGACTTGGCGATCGAGTTCCTGGGCAAGCGGCCCGCAGACAAGCCCTTCTACCTGATGTTACACCACAAAGCGCCACATCGTGAATGGGTGCCCGATGAAAAATACCGGCTCCAGTTTGCCGGCCGGCAGATCCCTGAGCCCCCCACTCTTTACGATGATTACGCCACACGCACTGATGCCTTGCGCGAGCAGCAACAGTCGGTTTTCCGGGATTTGACCCGCCGCGATCTAAAGCTCAAGCCCCCCCGGGGGGTGGCTCCCAAGGACCAGGCTGCCTGGCTCAACGTGAAACCCACCGAGGTGGAGTTGACTAACGCCGCCGGCCAGGTGGTGAAGCTCACCGGGGACGCCCTCAACCGTTGGAAGTACCAGCGCTACCTGCAGGATTACCTCGCCTGTGTGCAAAGCGTGGACGACAATATCGGCCGCCTCTTGGACTGGCTGGATCGCCATAACCTGCGCGAAAACACGCTCGTGGTTTACACCAGCGACCAGGGTTTTTTCCTGGGTGACCACGGTCTGTATGACAAGCGCTTTTTTTACGAGGAGTCCGCCCGCATGCCATTCCTGGTCCGCTGGCCCGCCGGCATCAAACCGGGAAGTGTCAGCGACGGCCTGGCCATCAACTGCGATTTCGCCCCCACTTTCATGGAACTGGCCGGACTCCCCATCCCGGCGGATATGCAAGGCCGCAGCCTCCTGCCCCTGTTCAGCGGCGGCCGCCCGGCCGATTGGCGCGCCAGCTTTTATTACCGCTACTACCACGATCCCGGCCACCACAACACGCGCGCTCACTACGGCGTCCGCACGGACACCCACAAGCTCATTTATTTTTGGAAAAAAGACCAATGGGAATGCTTTGACCTGGTCAAAGATCCCCAGGAATTGCGCAACATCTATCAGGATCCGGCTTCCCAGCCGGTAGTCGCGAAATTAAAAGAGGAGCTTTACCGCCTAAAACGCGAACTGCGGGATCAGGATGAGTTCTCCACCCAGCTCCCGAAGGACGGCGTGGACGGTCCACCCAAAAAATGGAAGCCCGGTTACGGCCCGCAAAACCGCAATCCGCGGTCCTGATTGCACAGGTTCAAATGCCCCTTGGGCAAACCCGCGAAACCGTAATTAGGTAAGATTATTTGGAATAAGAAAAGGGCCAGATTGATGCGCTGCTTTTAACCTGGTTCCCGGCAAAAGTGTATTGACTAAGCAGCACAGGGTGTGCTACTGATCGCCGGTATTGTTATGGAGGCGAAATGATCGATTATGCAAAGATACTCACGATTTATTCAGGGGGGATTCAAAATCCTTTCGGTTTTATCAGGCCAGCCAGGGGAATGGGGAATGATGGGGGCCATCTTGGCGGCGGTTTTCATCGCGCCTTGCGCCAGCCAGGGAGCCGCCACCATTCTGATCAATAATTATGATGCCAATCAGCCGATTTATGAGTTAAGCAAAAACACCCTGGCATCGGGGGCGGATGTTTTTGTCGAGGTTTGGGGCGGAGCTGTGGGCGGCCCCATGCAACCCGTGGCCAGCACCGGTGGCGGGACGGTCTTCCCCCTGAGCGAACCGGGATTCTTCGATGGGGGCTTGGGGGTTATCGCCGGGTTGGCCGATAACAGCCAGGCCCAATTTCAAATCCGCGCCTGGAAAGGTGCCGCGACCTTTGCCGAAGCCCCTTATAAGGCCCAATCGGAAATATTCACACAAAAAACGGGTTCCTCCCCCCCGCCGCCGGCTTTTCCACAGCCGGCCCTGCTATTGATTCCGGCCGCCTTGGTTTTGGACGTTATTGTTCCACCCACCGTCGGCCTTTTCCCTAATGCTCATAACGCAGTTGCAGGCGACAATGTATCTTTCGCCGCCCAGACTGCCGGCACACCGCCCTTCATTTACCGCTGGTTCCTGAACGGCGTGGGCATTGCTGGAGCAAACGGCGCGAATTTGAACTTAAACAATGTGAATGGAAGCCTGGCTGGCATTTACACGGTGGAGGCGAGCAATGCCGGTGGGACTGCCATTAGTCCGGGGGCCACGCTGAATGTCCAATCACCTCCCGTTCTCAGTCCCATTGCGGACCAAATCATCGATGAAAACACTCCTTTTATTTATGCGATTGGCGCCACCGATCCTGACCTGCCAGCTCAAAAATTGTCTTTCGCATTGGAATCGGGGTATCCCGCGGGCATGAGTATTGATCCCAATTCCGGTCAGATTTTTTGGCTACCTGCCGAGTCCCAGGGTCCGAACACATTCACCATCGGCGTCAGAGTTTCGGATAATGGCATGCCCGTGTTGAGTGCCGTCAGGACTTTTGTAATTACAGTGAATGAGATCAATGCCCCGCCTGTAATGGGTGCAATTCCCAGCCAGACCGTGGATGAAGGCACCTTGCTGAGTTTTGCCGCCACCGCCACGGATTCTGACATCCCCGCGCAAACGCTTACCTTCAGCCTCGACCCCGGCGCGCCAGCGGGCGCCAGCATCACCTCTGGCGGTTTGTTCACCTGGACCCCAACTGAGGCTCAAGGACCGGGCACCTATGTGGTGGGCATTCGTGTCAGCGATGGCGTGGCCAGTGTTTCCCAAAATGTGACGATCCACGTCAATGAAGTGAATGCCGCGCCGGTGCTGGCCGCGATTGCCAGCCAGACCGTGGATGAGGGCACTTTGTTGAGCTTTGCCGCCACCGCCACGGATTCTGATATCCCCGCGCAAAAACTGGCCTTCAGCCTCGATCCCGGCGCGCCAGCGGGCACCAGCATTACCTCCGGCGGTTTGTTCACCTGGACACCCACTGAGGCCCAGGGGCCAGGCGCCTATGTGGTGGGCATTCGTGTCAGCGATGGCGTGGCCAGTGTTTCTCAAAATGTGACAATTCATGTCAATGAAGTGAATGTTGCGCCGGTGCTGGCCGCGATTCCCGATCAGACCGTGGATGAGGGCACTTTATTAAGCTTTGCCGCTACCGCAACCGATGCCGACCTCCCTGCACAAACACTGGCTTTCAGCCTCGATCCCGGCGCACCAGCGGGCGCCAGCATTACCTCAGGCGGTTTGTTCACCTGGACACCCACTGAGG
>CAYPCQ010000049.1:0-16201 GCA_964409245.1 uncultured Verrucomicrobiota bacterium | reverse complement strand
GTGCTTTATTGAGCTTTACCGCCACGGCGACCGATGCCGACATCCCCGCGCAAACACTGTCCTTCAGCCTTGATCCAGGTGCGCCAGCGGGGGCAGGCATCACCGCTGGCGGCTTGTTCACCTGGACGCCCACCGCGGCTCAAAGCCAGGCCACTTATAATATGACGGTGCGCGTCACTGACAACGGAAGCCCGGCCCGCAACGATGCCAGGAGCTTTTCGGTGACCGTGGCCCGCAAAGGCACCGCGCCAACCATTTCTCTTTCGCCGCAAAGCCAGACCGTCGATCAAGGAACTGATGTTTTGCTTTCGGTTACCGCCCATGGCAGCGCCCCTCTGGCTTACCAATGGCGTTTCAACGGGGCCAACATTGTCGGTGCCAATGCGGGGAGCCTTTCACTGGCCAGCGTCCAAATGGAGAGCATGGGCCGGTATGACGTGGTGGTGCGGAATGTTTATGGCGCGGCCACCAGCGATGCCGCCCAGCTGACGGTTTTGCCCACGGTCAATTTATCGGGCGTGGGGCTTGATGGTTATGTGGCCAATGCCACTGTGTTCTTCGACGCCAACCGCAATGGCGTTTGGGACCAAGGGGAACCCAAAACCACCACCGACGGGCAAGGGCAGTTCGACTTGAAGGTTTCACTGTCGGAGTTCGACAAAAACCACAACGGTAAATTGGACCCGGAAGAGGGATGCATTGTGATGACGGGCGGCATCGATATCGCCACCGGACAGGCGCTGAAAACCTCCATGACCGCGCCGTCTGGCTCCACTGTGGTCAATCCGCTGACCACCCTCATGCAGGAAGTGCTGGATCAAAATCCGGGCATGACCATCACCAACGCCGAAACGCAGGTGAAATCCTCCCTGGGCCTGTCCAACGAGGTGGCCTTGACGCATTATGATCCGTTCGCCAGCGCGGCCACCAACGATCCCATGTCCCTGCCGGTGCTCAAGGCGGCCGCCCAGGTCCAGGACACAAAAATCCAGATCACCGCTTTGCTGGACGCTGGTTCCACCATCCTGACCGCCGAGGAAATTTCGCAAAAAGTGACCGAAGCCATGGTCGATCAAATCCAATCACACGGCCAGTTGGACCTGGCCAGCGCGGCGGTGGTGGCCTCTGTCTTGACCCAGGTCGTTGATCAGGCGGACACCCTGATCGATACCAACGCCGCTGCAGGCGTGGCACGAATCATCGCTGAGTCAAACCAGCTGAAGGAGGAGGTGACGCAAACCGCCACCAACGGGATCGCCGCCGCCCAGGAAATCACCCGGATTCAGGTGGTGGCCCAAGGCAGCACCTCGGACGACCTGGCTTTGGTCGGCGCCAAGGAGAAAGCGATCGACGACGCCATCGTCGGCAACACCGGCGTCGGGCTCGACAGCAAAGTCCAAACCTCACCAGTGGGGGATGTTACCGGCCAGGAAATCCGCGTGGGTGAGTTCTCCTTTAACCAGGCCAATTTCCGCGTCCTGGAGGATGGCCAGGCCATCGTCCCGGTGACGGTCATCCGCACCAACGGCAACAACGGCGCCGTGGAATTGCGGATCGCCATCAGCGATGGCACCGCCACCCTGAAGTCGGGCGATTACCATACCAACGGCATCCCCGTTTTATTCGCGGATGGCGAGATCAGCAAAACGGTCGATATGGGGCTGGTATTGATCAACGAAACGGTGGTGGAAAACGATGAAACCCTCAACCTGGCGCTGAGTTTGGCGCCCGGGGCACCCGCCCAAGCCAAAGTGGGGGCGCCGAACTCGGCAGTGGTAACCATTGTGGATGACGATTCTCCGGGCAGCTTCGCCTTCAGCGCCGCGGGATTCGAGGTGCTTGAAGATGGCACCCCCGTGCCGGATGTCGTGATCACGCGCACCGGCGGCGTGGCCGGTGAAGTCACCTTGGTGGTCACTCCGGGGGGCATTGCCGGAGAAGCAGCGCCCGGCGTGGATTACGATCCCTCACCGGTCACCGTGGTGTTCGCCGCCGGCAACCTCAACCGCCTGGTCAAAATACCAATCATCAAGGATTCCCTGTATGAGAAGGATGAGCAGCTGAATTTGACTCTGGCTTTTGGCCCCAATCCACCTCCAAGAGCCACTTTGGGCGCGCAAAAAACCGCCATCCTGACGATTCTTGACGATCGGGCCATGGTCCCGCAGCCCAGGAACGAAATGCCTGCGCTGGCTGCCGGAGATGTGTTCCGGTGGACTCCTGCCGTTCAGCAAGGCCAGAAATTTGTGCTGCAGGCGTCCACCAACCTGGTTTCGTGGAATAACGTGAGCACCAACATTGCCAATGCCAAACCATTGGAGATCCCCAGCGTCAAAGCCAGGGCCAAAGAGTTTTACCGCCTCAAATTGGTGGAATAAGCGATCCGCACCAGGCTGGATAATCAGCTTTGATCCAGCAGGCCATGGCAGGGTATTATCGCGCCCATGATCGCGAAGCAGTATATCGCGGAAATCGCGCTGAAGCGGGAGGCGGTGGAGTCGTTCGACAGATACCCATTCTCCCTGGCAGCGGTACGGCCGCTCGACCGCCTGGAACTGCACCCGGCGGTGACTTTTTTCGTCGGGGAGAACGGCTCCGGGAAATCCACGCTGCTGGAGGCCATCGCTGTGGCCTCCGGGTTCAACGCCGAAGGCGGCTCGAAGAACTTCCGGTTCGGCACCCGTGACTCGCATTCCGAGTTGCACCGCTATCTGCGCATCACCCGGGGTTTGCAGCGTCCGCGGGACGGGTATTTCCTGCGGGCGGAGAGCTTCTACAATGTGGCTACTGAAATCGAGAAGATGGATGCCGAACCGGACGCCGGTCCGCTCATCGGCCCATCCTACGGCGAGCGGCCTTTGCACGAGCAATCGCATGGGGAATCCTTCCTGGCGCTGCTGCTCAACCGGTTCCACGGGGAGGGACTTTATCTGCTGGATGAGCCAGAGGCCGCCCTTTCCCCCAGTCGGCAGCTCTCAGTCATCACGCGGATGCACGATCTGGTCCAGGCGAAGTCCCAATTCATCGTAGCCACTCATTCCCCGATTCTGATGGCTTACCCCGAAGCCTGCATTTACTCGTTTTCGCCCCAAGGCATCGAGCGGGTCGCCTATGAGGCAACCGAGCATTACCGCATCACGCGCGATTTCCTGTCCAATCCGCAACGCATGTTGCGGGTGTTGCTGCAGCCTTGATCCTCACGGTTCCCGCCAGATGGACCGGAGTTCGTGCACCTTTGCCGAAACCACCCGCACGCTGCCTTGGATCGCATAGGCCTCAATATCATGCTTGTCCCGCGGCGGTGTGAAATAATTGGTCATCGAGAGCCGGCCCCCGTTGCCGAATACTTCGAGCGAAATCCGGTCCACCAGGATCCGCAGGCTGAGGCGGCCTTGGACCGGTTCCAGCGGCCCCAGCTCGCCACGCACCAGCAGCAGGCGGTCGAGCACGTTGTAGGCGATCAGTTCTCCGCGAATGCGGAGGCCGAACTCTGCGGCGTCCCGCAGCTCAAATTCGATTTCCACGTCGGCCAGTCCATCCGGGATGCTGGCGAGAATCCCGGCTGGTGTGGGAGAGACAACCAGGTTTTCCGACACGTGGCTTTTGGTCCGCAGCGATGCGAGTTCGCCCACCGGCCACCGGCAAAGCCGGATCCCATCCGGGAAGGTTTTCAGCGAGAGGTCACACGGTATGCCCATCTGCTGGCTGAACGGCATGCCCGGGAGCCGTCCTTCCGCGCTTGTCAAGGTGTGCCAGAGCCACGTGAGCTGGATCGTCCGCCCCTTGGGTGCGTCGCGCCAGGTCCGCGCTGCAAAACTGTTGCGGCCCCAATCCATGCGGCGGATCTCATCTTCCCGGATAAACCGCTGGCCGTCGAAGTGCCCGATCTGGTAACGGCCGGTGAAAGGGTGGAAAAAGGAGGCCCACAGCACCCATTTGCGGCGGTTCAAATCCCCATCTACAGGCAGTTCGAAGATATCCGGGCAATCGATGCGGGTTTTTTCGATGCTGCTCAGCCGCTCCCATTGCTTCAGGTCCGCCGATCCGTAGAAGGAAACGCGTGCTTTTCCGGATTCGGTGAGGATCATGACCCAGCGGGCCGTGGGCTCATGCCAGAACACCGTCGGATCGCGGTCATCCCAGCTGCCCGTCACCGAAACCGGCAGCACGGGGTTGGCGGCGTATTTCGTCCAGGTGCGGCCGCGGTCGTTGCTATAAACGAGACAGATGCCGCTGTTGGTTTTGGTGTAGAAAGCCACGAGCGCCTGCTCGGCGCCGGCTTGGAAGCCCGCGGTATTCTTCCAATCCACCACCGCGCCTCCGGACCATACCCCCTGGTCGTTCCCCGGATCGGGCGGAACGGCGATCCCCAGCTCGCGCCAGTGGACCAGATCCGGGCTGACGGCATGGCCCCAGTGAACCGGGGCCCGTTGTTCGACCGTGTGGCAAGCGAGCCAGCCAAGGTGATACTCACCCGCGGAATAAACCATCATCTCCGGATCGGCAAGGAAGCCTTGGGCGGCGGAAAAGTGAAACTGCGGACGGTATTCCTCCTCATAGGTCTTGGGAGCGGGCCTGGCGGCGCCTTTCTGCTCCGCGACCAAGTGGGTGGTGAGGCTGGGTGCCGCCACACCCAAGCCTGCGGCTTTCAGGAATTCACGGCGTGTCAGGGAGCTTTGCATGGCTGCCTTATGGCAGGCCAATGTCGTCTGGTCAAACCCGAAGCAGCAGGTTATGTTAATAGGGTTAACAGTTTTTGGGTGCGTCTATCGGAAGGATCAGGTTTTCCGGTTCAGTTACGCGAATGGATTTCCTGGCTGGCCGATGCGGGGCACTCCTTTGGAGGGGAGTCAGGACTAAACTATGACTGATCATGGAGCGTCAAAAACCGATGCCGGTCTGAAAAATATTGCCGGTGCTGGCCCGGCTTGCGCCGGGCAAGTCGTTTACCTTTATGCCTTTGACCTGGCATATGATATTGAAGGCAAACCCATCCGGGAATTGCTGGGCCAGCCGGTGGTTGACTTTTCGGTGGATACCGACAAGCGGAGTCCCCGTTATTTGTTCCTGCACCACCCCAAAATGGTGCGGTTACCCGCGGTGGAGCGGATTGGCCCTCAGGGGCCGGTGCGCCTGGAAAGAACCGTTAAAATCTATCCCCTGGGAGCCATCAGCATCGCGGTCAAAGTGCCGTTTTCGGTGCCGAAAATCGAAGACCTGGTGCGGTATCACGATCTGGCCTTTGCGACTGGGGAGCTATACAGCGAGGTGAAACAACTGGCGGAAGATATCCGCCTGGAGATGAAAAGCCACTTCATTCGCCCGGTGGCGCGCCTGGAGGACGAGGAAGCCTACACGGTGTTTTGTGTCAATGCGCCGCTGGCCGCCGAGGATGGCGGCAAAATCAATGCCGAAGGCTGGTTGAGCCAGCATCGGCGGGCTATTGCCTCCCTGCTCACCCAGGAGCCGGACCCGGGCAAACTCTCCCACCAGGAAGCCCAGGAATCCTCCGGGAAATTCCTAAGCTATTACGAAGATGACCTGGTGGTGGTGGATTGGGATGCGGCCTTGATCGTGGATGATCCCAAGGATTTTGACGAAACCTTGCACGTCCTCGAATTGGTCAATCTGCAATTGGCGGAGCTTGAATCCTACGACCGTTTGCTGGATGCCGCTTTGGAAAGGTCTTACAAGGATTTGAGCGGGCCAGGGATCCGTTCCAGCGCCAGCTTGATGCGGGAGTTGAGGGAGATCCGCATTGATCTCGCCCGGTTCAGCGACGAACTGCCGAACATCACCAAATTCATCGGTGACTGGCACCTCGCCCGTATTTGCCAGACCGCCTCGGAGCGCTTCCACCTGAGCGAATGGCACCACAGCATCGACGAAAAGCTCAAAACCCTGGATGACCTCTACCAACTACTGGCCCAGGACCGAAACAACCACTGGATGCTGCTCCTGGAAGTGACCATCGTTCTGCTGTTCATCATCGACCTGGTGATGCTCTTTTTCGGCCTCGGCAAACCGTGACCCCAAAGCGCACCGACCGGGTGCCCTCCACCAAGGATGTGGCCGGGCCCCGCACGCTATTGGAAGGCCTGCGGACGTGAATTCGCAGCCTCAAATCATAGGAACGGCTGCCACTCAGTGCCATGGCGGGGAGCCGACAGTTCCGCCACCGGGGTCAGGTGCTTTTCGATAACGGTCACGAACGGATAGGTGTGGATGGAATGGATCATCCGCTGCATGCCATTGGCATCCACCGCCAGGATCTCCGCGTTTTTGTGGCTCATATCGTTGAGGTTGTCCGCCAGCCCGGCCACGTAAGCGGCAAAACGGTTGTGCAGACCGACGACATCTTCGCAAAGGTAAACGCCCCCCGGCCGCAGGTGCGGCAATATTTCCTCCAAGGTCGCTATTTGCTGATGCGCTTTGTGGCCGCCATCGTCCACGAGGATATCGACCCGGGGCACCTGCTTTTTAAACTCGCGCCAAAAATCACGGCTTCCTTGATCACCGATGAAAACATGGGTTCGGGCATCCTCATAGGCTTTGCAGGCGGGCTCGATATCCACCCCATATACATGGCATTTGGGGCCAAAATAGTCCTTCCACATATCCAGGCTGCCGCCGCTGAAAATGCCCACTTCGATCAGGTGCACCTCCTGGCCCACGAATTTTTGAAAATGCCGGTGGTAAATGTCAAAATAGTGAATCCATTTCCAGATGCCCCGACCGGTCTGGCGCGCATCGAAAAACTTGCGGAGGGGATTCGCGGCACCGCTTTCAGGTACGGCGGCGGCGCCCATTGTGTTAGGAGGGTGATCCCAGGTGCGCCCGCGGGCGATGCCCGCAGCGGTGGCGGCGAGGTTTTGCAGGGCGCCTGGCCCGTGCTTGAGGAGATTCTTCAGACTGGAAAAAAAACCGTATGGCATGGGTGATTAAGTTCCTTTTTTTGATGGGTCAGCGGCAGTTTTGGCTTGGATCTTCTGCAATTCCCAGAGTTTGGCATACTTCAAAAAGGTGTAGTAGGAATAAAGTATGGCCAGCACTAATCCGTGGCGGCCATCCAGGAAACCTCTTTGCCAAATGAAAATCCTGAAAAACATGGCCGCCGGGCTGCCCAGCATCCGGAACAAACTGGCGGAGCGGCCATCGGCATGGTAGCGCTGGCCCATCAAGGTCGAATACCTTTGCAGCTTCGCCAGCGCGATTTCGATGGTGTCCCAGGGGTATTGCAGTACAGGCTGCTGGAGATAGCCGAGCTGGCCATCGAGCAGGAAACCTTCGTGAACAATATCCTCCCGATAGCGGAATTTTCGGCGGTTGAAAAGTTGAGGCTGGCGATAATCCGGGTACCACCCGCAATGCCGGATCCAATAGCCGAGGAAGTGGCTTTTCCGCGGAACATGGTAAGCGTCAAAACGAGGGGCCTGTAGTTCTGTGTGAATTTCAGAAACCAACCCGGACGTGCAACGCTCGTCGGCATCCAGGCTGAAAATCCAGTCGTGGGTAGCGGCTTTCAGAGCCAGGTTGCGCAAGGGACCGAAGCCGATGAATTTTTCGCTGATGACTTTGGCGCCAAATTCCCGAGCGATTTCCACCGTGCCATCCGTGCTGAAAGAATCCACGACGATGAGTTCGTCCGCCCAGCGAAGGCTTTCCAGGACCGCGCGCATCTGGCGGGCTTCGTTAAAGGTGAGCGTATAAGCGGTGATCGGAGGCGGTTTTTCCATGATGCGGCTAAGCCTGAATTAGCTGGGGAAAAATGGTTTTTTCATTGAGGCGAAGGAGGTGGTTCACCTGGCGAGTGGCGTTTATTCAAGCCGGCAAATACGCTTAATTCGCCATGTTGTGACAAGGCATACTCATAGGGCCGCAGGGCATTCAACACCACCTCTTCACAATCCGGACCGTGCAGCTCGATCACCAGGTTGGAAACCAAGTCCAGCCAGGGGCCGGTTGATCCTCCAAACACCGCTTTTTCGGCACATTCGATGTCGATTTTCAGAACATCGATGCGAGGGAAACCGGAAATCCGGAGCACATCCCCAATGCCCATGGCTTCCAGGTCCGATTTTTCTGCGGCAGCGGCTTCCACTACCTGGATGGACCACTCACGACCGTCCCGGAAGGTGCCCCGCTTGATCACCAGGCCGGTGACATGCGACCAAACACCACTTTGGATCGCAGTGGCGCGGCCGCCAAACGGCTCCAAGTTGTGCTTGAGGATTTCAAAATTGCCCGGGTCGGGTTCAATGGCGATCAGCTTTGCTTCGGGATATCGCCCAAGAAAGTAGACGGATGCATAACCCACATTGGCCCCGCAATCCACAATGAAGCGCGGGGCAGCCGCAGCCGGCAGGCATTCGTATTCCAAATTCACCAGAACTTGGCGAAATGCCCGGCGGTCGCTGGATCCGGCGCGCAGCCAAACCGGCCGGGGAGAAAACCGGGAGTCCAGAGTGTAACGCGGTTTGAAATCCCGGGCAAACAGGCGAACCAAGGAGAAAAACTTCTCCTTAAGTTCAAATCCCACAGTGCCCCATATTCCGGTATTGGCCAGCAAGCTGCGGTATTTTTTCAGGTTCCGTCCCATTACCCTAATTCCGAAACTCCTTGTAAATGTAAATTTCCGCACCGGGTTGAGCGGTGATGGGAATGACGACTCCTTGCTGCATCAGATCCTCTCCGGAATACACCTGGTTTCCAGTTTCATCCACCCGGGAAAAACGGTAGCGGGCTGCGCTCCGCAGGCCGCGCAATTTGAAACGAGCGCTTTCAAACGGGCTTTCCCCCCGCCGAAAAGCCTGGATCATGCCTTCGCCTTTTTCCGGGACATCGAATTGCCAGGCCATCCAGCATTGATTATCGGTGGCGTAGGGGGTCAGCGGGTAAAAGTCCCCGAAGAAATAATCGGCTACTTTCCGCCACTGCCCGTATAACTCGCGCAACCGGGGATAGTCGAGCTGGCGGTTCCGGACATCCCAGCACCCGGTGAGGTGTGGGCACATCTGGCTCCGGAACACGTAGGGATCGGTGGAATTGATGCCTGTTCCGAAGAAAGGAACCCACATGGCCAGGCCGTAGGTGTGCAATTGCTGGCCAACCGGCTCCAGGATGTAATCGCTGCGCAGCAGGGGAACGGAACGGCGCAGCGTTTCCAGGTCATTGCGTCGGCCACCCGAGGCGCAAGTATCGATCAGCATCCCGGGATGCCGGCGGAGCAATTCATCCCAGTAAGCCAGGAACCCGGTTACGTAGCGGATCTCGGTAATGCCCTGGCGGTCCGGGGCGTCGTTGGCCCGCCAGAAGGGCAGGGGATCGATATTGAAATCATTCCGATAAAGATCGATGCCTTCCTCATTGATCAAATGATCGACATGCTCCGTGAGCCATTGCCGGGCTTCGGGATTGCCCAAATCCAGCAGTTTTTCGCTGCCAGTTTTGCCCAGCAGCCATTGGGGCCGCTGGAGGTATAACCAGGTGCCCGGATTCACCCGCTCAGGCTCGAACCAGACGATGCTTTTCACGTTCCTGGCATGGGCATGGTCGGTGATGTATCGAAGGCCGCGGGGAAAGCGCTGGCGGTCCACCTCCCAAGTGCCGGTATTGGGCCAGCCCCCCTGGTTGATATACCAGCCCGCATCCATCCACCAGTAATCCAGCTTGATTTGCTCCTGCAGGTATCGGTCCACAAACAAGATTTGGCTGGCCTCGTCGGCGTTGATCATTTCCCCGAACTGGTGGGAACTGCAGGCCGCCATCTGCGCGGGGGGCAGCTTGCCGCCCGGTTTGGGTACGTTCCAGGCCAGCATCCATCGCCGCCATAGGTTTTGTGCGCGAATCCAATCGCCTTTATAAAACATCAGCGTCACCATCGGCGAACGGACTGATTCGCCAGGCAGTAACTTAAAATGGGTCAGTTCCTGGCCGGCTTTCAGGCGCAGATGGTTGGCATCGTCACGCTGAAATCTGGCCGACCATTGGCCCGGCCAGCCAATAGCCATCACCAAGCCTTCGCCGGGGGCCTCCACATTGAAATAAGGCCAGTCGCTATTGCTGGAGCGCCCGCCGGAGGTGGCTATGCGCTTTTCAGCTTTCGGCCCCAAACGGGTGGTGAACGGTTCGTAATCGGTGGCTATGCAGGGGCTGCCCGTATGGTGGTGCAGGGTGAATTCCCCTCCAGCACCCCGGTCAAATTCCACATCCAAAACCTGGAGGTCGCTGATGATGGGGGTGGGGGATGCGCCCTGATTGGTCAGGTGGAGCACCCATTCGACACAGGCAAAATCCAAATACTCAACGCCTTCGCAACGGAGGGCCAAGCCACTCTCCGGATCGCGGTAATCCAGTTGGAGCGATCTGCGCCGGGCATCCAAGCTGCGCAGGGTGCGGGCTAATTGCCAGCGCGGTAAAAGTTCGCGGCTCGAGCGCCCGCCATATTGGAACGAAAATGGAGGCTCCATCGAAGGGGCCTGACGCTGAGCGGAAACCATGGGCAACTCGCCCAGCCAAAGGATTTGGCCGCCCTTGGCTTCGACGCCCGCATCCGCCCAATCCGCCTGGTCGCAACTGATGCCATCACCGGCATCTTCCACCTGGATGATGAATTCCATGGCGGATTGCAGCTCGACTTTAATGGGCAGTGGAGCCATTCCTTCATGCAAAATTGGCGACCGGAACAACTCCCGCCCTTGGGCATGGACCGAAAATACCACGCTGCCCCTGCCGCCGCTGGTTTGCTCATTGCTATCCACGCCAACGACGCTTTGGAAGGTGCAGCCGTGCATCGGCAAGTGCACCATGATCTTGCTGGAAGCGTGGCAGTAAAGCCCACGCTCAAATTGCCGGTTGCCCAACCGCAGTGGCTTGCCACCGCGGGCGTTGCGCTGCACTGGATCATGGTTGGCCAGCACCGTCAGCCCGGCAGTGTCAGTTTTGGGTGCGGGCACACCGCAAAATTTGGCACCCACCCAAGTGTGGCTTGCCCCCAACTCGCCCGCAGTGGGGGCCGGTTGAGAGTGGCCATTCAAACCGGCCAAAGTGGACAGCAGGGCCGCCAGCCTGCAGGCCAAGGTATTCCATTTTTTCAACATAATCCAAGTTCCTCCTCTGAGGCATAATCGATAATTGACTCCGGCTCAATAATTAACATTTGGCAATCCAATCTTCGCGCAATATGGCCATTAAAACCACATCCTCAAATTGGCCCCATTTTCTCACTAATTGCCGCAACACTCCCTCGCGCCGCATGCCAATCTTTTCCAAAACCCGTCCAGAACCCGGGTTTCTCACCATGTGGAAGGCTTGAATACGGTTCAGGCCAAGCTGTTCAAAACCGTGGCGGATCACGGCGATGGCGCTCTCGGTCGCGAAACCCTGCCCCCAACAGTCCGGGGCTATCCATAAACTCAACTCCCCATGGCAATGTTCCCTGCTTATGGCCCTTAACTCGACGGCCCCCGCCAGGGAGCGCGATGCGTTGAGCTCGATCGCGAAATGAACGGCCTCGCCTTGCTCGAAAGACAAGGCGTGGCTGGAAATCCAATTGCACGCATGATCCAGGGAAAAAGGATGGGGGACTGAGATCATGGTATCAGCGATTTCCCGGTGTCCAGCCAGGCGATGGAGGTCTTCCGCATCCGCCATGGTCCAAGGCCGGAGAATCAGGTGTACCGTGTTGATGGCAGGTTGTTCAGCCATGTCCGGATCTTAGGTGATTGGGGCTGCCTTTACACCCTTTTAAACACGAAGTTATTGCAGTAGTCCCGGGCATCCCAGAAACGCTCCCCCATTTGCTTTTGGTGGACCGCTGGATCGAATTCAGCCAGCGGCCGAAGGTGGCTGCCTTGGATGAACCAGCCGGAATACCCATATTGGGCGAGGTATTGGAAGACGTCCCGGACACTGCCCTTTTCCAAGTGGCGGTTCTCGCATTCAAAAACCAATACTGGCGCTTGTTCCCGCAAAATCCGTTGCGCCCCTTGAAAAACCAGGCTTTCGGCCCCTTCCACATCGATTTTCAACGCGCCGATTTTCTGGCTGGGGGCAAAATATTCATCCAAGGCCACCGCTTCCACTTCCACACTCCGGCAGAGTTCAGCCTGGCTGGCTCGCTGACTGAGGGATGCGCCCGGGGAGTCTGATCCGCCGGGAACGAACAGGTTCACCTTGCCCGAAGCATTGGAAACAGCCCTGGCATCTACGGTCACATTGTTCAATTTCAACGCCAAACAGGCCCGCTGCAAATAATCAGCCAGTTCCTTTTGCGGCTCAAAAGCAAAAACCTGGCCCGCCTGAACCCAGCGGGACAACCAAAATAAATAACTGCCTTTGTTGGCGCCGATGTCGCAAACGATGTCCCCTGGCCCCAAAGATTCCTTCAAGGTGGACATTTCGGCGGCTTGATCCCGGTAACGCGCTTTGAATGCCCTCCACAGGAATCGTGCTTTCATAATTGTTCATTGGCCAACTGATCCTGGATATTGAGTATTGGTTATCCGGCTGGATTAAATGCCAATTCAAAGTGGCGTTCAAGCCGAGACTGTTGATAGAATGTGCCTTGGTTGCCCATGAGTTCAGCCGCAAGGGGCCAGGGATTCATGATTGGCTCCGTTGCCGGGCATACCCACAAAGAAATGAACATGATCTGGATGAACAACACACCTAACCATTTCCCGCTGAATCAAGTGGCATCCGCGCAAATCCTGGCCCGCTTTTTGAGCGGCCATGGCTTCCTGTTGAAAGCCCTTCAACCAATAGAATGAAAGCACAAACCATGATAACAAACGACTTTTCCAGGAAATCATCGACGGTCCGCCTCCTGCCATTAAAACCCCCGGGTAACCGAAGAGTTAGGCTGCGTTTCACCCTGGTGATCCTGCAATGGGCCATGGGAATCTGGATTTGCGGCACTGCCACAGCGCAGGACATCACTGCCTGGTCCGGAAATGGTATTCTGAGCTGGACCAATGGGCTGGCCAATGGCACGTATGAAGTCGAGTGGTCCTCGTCGCTGGCCGATGGCGGGATATGGACCAACGATTGGAGCCAGTTGCGGGGCATTCAAGGCACCCAAACCATGTTCAGCGTCGCAGTGCCGATGTTCTACCGAGTCAAAGGCACTTCGTATCCAGAGCTGACCAATAGCATCGAGTGTTATGCGCGTTATTCCAACGCGCTTTTGAACGCCGCCGTGGCACTGCCGGCCGAGGTTTGCACCCAGTTGCGGCCGGTGGCGGTCGATACCCCGGGAACCGATTGGCGTATGTTCACCAACTGGGCCACAGGCTCCACCAGCCGGTGGGTTCGGGTGGCGACCATGAAGTTTGCCGGCAGCTGGGCATGGGGTAATCTGTTGACTCCCGGCGCTCACACCATGAGCAATGGCTATTCGGCGGAAATATGGGTCACTTTGTGTCCTGACCTGAAACAGCTATTGGCGGGGTATGCTGGAAATAATCGGATATTGCGGATGGAAAAGGCCCTCGGTTTGCCGCCCCGGCCGGGAACCTATGGAGTGGCGGAGTTTTATGTGGATCCGAGATACTTGTTCCGGCCCGCCGCCAACCCTGACATCCGTTCCGTGTCCTGCGGGCTGGTCACGGACGAAACCAGCCCCTTTCTGATGGCCAATGCCTTGCAAGGGATTTCACCGGGCTTTGCGGCTTGGTTTAACGATACCATCAATACGCGGGGCTACGCCGCCACCAACCTTAATAATAGCTGGCCATGGACCCGGCTCGGATACACCTTTGACTATGAGAATGCCGCAAACAGTCCGGTTGGCCTCAGTGAATATGTGGTGCCCAGTTGCAGCGACACCAACTACTGGGGTTCCAGCTTGGTGATCCCGATTTACGTGGATTCCATCAGCGCTGCGGAAAGCTATGGGCTGTGAAAATGTGCCATCAAATACCAAGCGGATCGGAAAACAGGCAGGGATCGCCAGCGCGGAACCCAATTGACGCCTGGCAGGCCGTGTTGTAGAAAACGGCCAGTTGAATCGCAGGTTCAAAATTACAAACCATGAAATCACCAGCGGGATGATTCGGGGGCTGATTGGATCAAACCTACCATTTGGGCGGGGACGGCGAATCGAAGCTGGGGCTTTATGAGTCTTCGCGACGGCCACATGCCGCGGGTTACCGTGGCCATTCCCACCTATAACCGGCCCGCGCTGCTGCGCCAGGCTTTGGAAACGCTCGTGCGGCAGGATTACCCGGCGGACCGGGTGGAAATCCTGGTGATCGATAACAATTCACCTCCCGAAACCCGGGAGGTGGTGGCAGCGTTCAAAGATGCTGCGCTTCCGGTAAAATGGATTCTCGAAACGCAGCAGGGATTGAATTATGGCCGCAACCGGGCGGTGCGGGCGGCTCGCGGCGAAATCATTGTTTTTGGGGATGACGACATCCTGGCTCCCCCGGATTGGCTCCGCTTGATGGCGATGGCCTTCGGAGAAGTAAATACCCACCGGGTGGCGGCCTTGGGCGGCACGGTGATCCCGTTGTTTCTCGAACCCTGCCCGGATTGGCTGCCTTCGTGGAAGAATACATGGACTTATGGCGACCAGCTTGGGATTTTGCCGGACAGACATTTTCCCATGGGAGCAAACATGGCGATTGCCCGGTGGGTTTTCGACGAGGTGGGTTTGTTCCGGCCGGATTTGGACCGCAAAGGCGACCAATTGGCCTCCGGCGGTGAAACAGAATTGTTCCGGCGCATCCGCGGGGCTGGCCTTAAAATCTGGTTTGAGCCGGCGGCGGCTGTGCAGCACCAGATGCCGCCTGGCCGGCTCACTCTAAAATATGCCTGCCGCCATGCTTACGATTCCGCTCGTTCCCGCGTGGTTGACCGTGTCAAATACCAAAGTCCCAGTCCCCGGGAAGCACTCTGTTATTTGGCCACCCGCTGGTGGATCAACGCCTTCAAGCTGCCATTCTTTGCCTGCCTCGCAGGACTCAGCAAACTCTGTTTCCTCACCACTTCCGCCAAAGGCAGCTGGGTGAGGACCATCCGCTGCTGGGGCTACTTGAAAGCAACCCAGGCGGCTATTTTCACCGGGCTTTGGCGGGATTGTGGATCCGGCCAAAGGGAGGGCAAGGCAAACCAAAACCCGGGGAAAGCCACGAGCCAAAAGCCATCTGAAACGGAAATCAAACCATGAAAACAGCCTCCTTGATTGTTCTGGCCATCACGATGTTCTTTGCCCAATCCAGCGTGCTGCAGGCCAAACGCATGGCTCCCAAACTAGTCCCGCCTTTGGCCATCGACGGCGTCGAGTATTCGGCGCCCCTAGACCGCATGGGCTTTGTGGTGGCCACCTGGCCCGCCAATAAACGCGAAATTTGGATGCGGCAGATCTACGTCATCAAGCGCGAGCACAAACTGGGCTTGGAGGATGATGTGCAAACCTGCTTCATCACCACCTTGAGCAATGAAAACGGCAAATTGAAGATCACCAACGAACGGGGCGGGGAGTTTGAATTAAATCTTCAAACCTTGGAGGTCAAAGTCCTGAAAGGGAAATTGGTGATCGATTATTCGCACGCCGGCCATTGAGAAATGTCCGCCTCAAACAGGTGGAGAGCGAACCATTCCGCCATCAGGCATGGCGGTCGCCTGCCCTGGCACCTAGATTGAATGTTGGGGGGCCAAATTCCACTCCGCCAATTCCGCCGCACGGCTCGCTAAATTCAAAACCAAACCTAAAGGTGCCACCTATTATGCGACGGAAGCATCATGGGAGGCAAATCCAGCCCCAGTGGCAGAAAAGCGGTGCGAATCCGCTCAATCCTGGTGGAAAACTTCCTCCATACCAGCCCACCATTCCCCGGCGGCACGGTCCGACAACGGCTGCTGGCAGGGCATGCAATGGGACCACCATTTCTGCGTGGTTGGATCGGCGGCCATCACGGCCATGTCGGCGGCGAAATCAGCTCCCACATATTCAAAATAGCTGAAAAGATAGTGGCGGCTATCCTCCAATTTGCGGAGATAAATGGAGTAATTCTGGATATTGCAGGCCTTGATCATTTTCAAAACCTCCGGCCAAACAGCGGCGTGCAGCCGCTTGTATTCGTCCAGTTTGGCCTGATTGAGGCCGATCACCATTCCATAGCGTTTCATAAATTCGATCCTTAACTAGTGTCTGGGAGAAAACTCCCCTTTTTTGATATTCCACAAAAATATTTCA
>CAYPCQ010000048.1:0-59437 GCA_964409245.1 uncultured Verrucomicrobiota bacterium | reverse complement strand
TCCTGTTGCGGCCAGAAAATTGATGTAGTGAGTATTTTTGACCTGGAATTCAGGTTACTGATCTGCGCTTTATACCAGCTTGCAGGATATATCCTGCTCCAAACAATTGGGAATGCAAGAACAATTCCACAATCGGGCTATTCAATTGACGCCAGTGAGCCGTAACTGAAGTTCCATAATGCCGATCTTGGGGTTTGAGTAGCTATGGTTGTATGTGAGTTTTCCACTGGCGCTGGCGGCGCCATTGACTTGGAGCCGGGGACGTCAGTGCAGTGGGATTGCTGGGCCGGAGTGAACTGCACCTGGTGTAATAGAAGGTACCGAGGCCCAGCTCTGATCCAGCGGGGCCGCCAAAAACCAGCCCCGTTGGCCTCATACGCATCGAATTTGGAGCGGTTGGCCAATTTGGCAGGGTTTTAAGGCCGCCGGAAATGCCTAAACCCCGCCCCGCTGTATATTGTGCCAGGCCCTAAAATATCCTGCACCAACAAACGGAATTCAAGCGGCGGCTGGGGATAACGATATAGCTGGCGGTGGATTAAAAATATTTTTTGCATTTGCTATTCTTGGAGCATATATATCCATCGTAATGGCAGAACGTTCGATCAAGAAATTAAATACAAAATCCAGCCCAGGCAGCGGTTCTGAAACCAATTGGCGGAGCAAAATTAGGAGCCGATGCTTTGCTTTCGGCATCGTTAAACAAATGGGAGCCATTCTGGCGATGGGCTGCATCCTGGGCCTGGCATACAATGCGGCGAATCCGATCGGCATCCGCTGGTCCGAGAGCAAAGTGGCGCAACCACCCCCCAAACCGGCGCCAGCCAGCCCGGTTGCATTTTTAGCAAGCACTTCTTCCATAACGATTGTTACCACGGCCACTGGTGCGGTTGCCCAAACCACAAACCAGGCCGGAAACCAAACCACCAATGCCACCACTTACGTGCCGCCATCGCCCACTACTTGGGCGGAGATAAAGCCGCTGCATCTGAAAAAGAAGTGTGTTTTGGTGGATGCCCGTTCGGCGCCTTATTTTGAAGCCGGCCATATCCCGGGAGCGGTCAATCTGCCCGAACCACCAGATCCACAACCCTGGGAAGCATTTATCAAGCAACATGCAAAGAGCGAGCACCTTGTGGCCTATTGCAGCAGCACCAACTGCTCGCTTTCCTTCAAGCTGGCCACGCGCCTGGCAAAGGATGGGGGATATGAATTTGTGCAGTTCATGACCGGCGGCTACCAGGCTTGGCTGCGGGAGGAGTCGCTGGCCAAAACGGACCCCGCCACGGTGGTCTCAAACTCTCCGCCCCCCCAGGTAACTCCCCGGGAAATGCCGGCCCAGGAAGTGGCTCCAATATTGCCCCCGGTGGCCGGGGAAATGACTGGTAAAAAATTGGAGAACGCCCTGCCCACCACCTGGATGCAAACCCGGCCTCTGCTAGGCTTGGGACAATCAATATTAGTCGATTCCCGCCCCCAAGCTGAATTCGATCTCGGCCACATCCCGGGTGCCGTTTCAGTGCCTTTCGATGCCCCTGTGCCGGCGATCAGGCAAATGCTGGCCGATAAAGGTTCCTCCACTAGAATTGTGGTTTATTGCGGGTCCATGGGATGTCCGGAAGCTTTCCAATTGGCGACCCGCCTGGTTCGCGATTTGGATTATGCAAATGCCCAGTTTATGCTCGAAGGTTACGCTGAATGGCGGCAGCTGGATCAAAAAGCGGTCAAAGTTCCCGTACCCAATGGGGGTGGACGATGACGGATGCGGCTTTTAACCGCTGGCAAACTCTCCTGCGCTGGGGCATAGGCTTTTTGATGCTGTGGGCGGCCATTGCCAAGATCGCCAATCCGATCGATTTCCTGGGATCCGTTTACTCTTACCAGGTGCCACTGCCCAAGGCTTTCCTCAAAGCGCTGGCCTGTGCTTTGCCTTGGTGTGAACTCCTCTGTTCCTTATTGCTTTTGGCTAATCTTTGGACATCAGGCGCCTTATTGTGTTTGGACCTGCTGCTCCTGGTCTTCATCGTTGCCACCGGCCAGGCTTGGCTCCGAGGTTTGCCTATCAGTTGTGGTTGCTTTGATCTTAATTGGATGGTTATTGGGACCAAAACTGCTGCCCTGCAACGAATTCTGGAGTCTGTCGCCTTTGCTTTCTTCCGCAACCTTGGGTTATGGGGCATCGTTTCTTGGTTGCTGTATCACAATGCGGAGGATGCGAGCGTCAAACTCGTGCCGGAAATGGCTTCTCCTATCACATGATCTTGCGAACCAACCAGTTGTGATGGCGATTCCAAACTTCTTAAAGAATTTACAGCAAGCACTAGGATGTTATTATATCGATAACTTTATTTCCTATAAACTTGACTTGGGCGAAAACCGGCTTTATTGTGTGCCTAACTTATGGCGAATCAAAATCCATCCGTAAATTTACCCAGCTATTCTGAGAGGAATTGGAAGAAGTTACTTCTGCTTTTCTCCGTTGTTGTAACCACCGCAATTTCAGCCCGGGCTCAACAGGATCCTGTGGGATGCCAAGGCAGCGGCCTGGGCATTGCCTTATTTGTGGACAAACCGCAGGCACATGTTGGCGACACACTTTCTTATAGTGCTTTGGTTTATAATAATCCCTTCCCCGCCTGCAAGACTTCCGGGGTCAAGGCATGGGTTGTCACACCCGATGGCAAAACCAACACCATCACGCTCAGGCGCACGACTTTAAATCCTGGTGAATCCGATAATTATGCGAATGTTGCCACTTATGTAATTCGGGCCCAGGATATTGTGGGTGGAATCGTGAAGGGCGCTGCGGCTGATATCGCAAAAGTGCACCAGAATGAAACTTTGAGCGATGGCCAAGCCGCCCAAACGGTCAATACCATGGTGGTCACTCCCTGCATCGATATCACAGCGACCTGTAACGGCGGAGTGGGGCAGGATGGGCAAATCGCTTTTTCCGGCACCGTTCGTAATTGCGGCGATATCAACCTGGCAGGGGTGACGGTCACCAATGTGGTTGATGGTGTTGCCAGGCTCATCTTCGGGCCTGTGAGGTTGGCTGCGGGGCAAAGCACCAATTTTACCGGCCGCTACAGACCTGCGAATCCATGCAGTCCTTCAACGGTCACCTTCATCACCGCCGGGGTTGATCAGCTCAAGCAACCCAAGGGTGTTACTGCTAACACCAGCACAACGTGTGGTATTTCCTTAACGCCTGGGATTTCGATCGTTCAGTCCTGTCCCACAACTCCCGCGACTATTGGTGGCCAATTCAATTATAGCGGAGCAGTTACGAACACCGGTGATGTGACTTTAACCAACGTCGTCGTAGTCAGCGACCAACCTGTGGCCGGCACCGTCGTTTATAGCGCCCTGGTTCTGGCCCCCAAAGCGGTCGCCAATTTCACCGGCAAATTCACTGCCCCGGCGAATGTCTGCAGTGTCACCGTTTCTTTAAAGGTAACGGCCGCAAGTTCCTGTGGCCAAGCGGTGTCCGCCAATTCTTCCAGCACGTGCCCACTGCAGGGAAAACCGGCCATCATTGTGACCCAGAATTGCCCCGCAAACCCCGTTGCGCCCGGGGAAGTGCTTACCTTCACCGGCTCCGTTAAGAACACCGGAGATATCGCCTTAAGAGGCATTGAAGTGGCTGGCAGCAATCCTAATGCAAAGGTGTTTGTGATCGAGAGCCTGGATCCGGGTGCAGTTGCCCCGTTTACAGGAAGCTTTACGACTCCGGTTGATGCCTGCAGCGTGACCAATACTTTGGTGGCCAGCGCCCGTGATGTGTGCGCGAACCAAGCGGTGTCCAACACGGTGATCACGGTCTGCACCTTGGCGACCTCCCCGGCGATCGCCATCTCTGAGGAGTGTCCCGCCACACCCCCGCCTTTGGGCGGCACCTTGACTTACAGTGCCATCCTTCGCAACACCGGCAATGTGACTTTATTGAACGTGTCGGTGGTGTCCGACCGGCCCGGCAACAGCGTAGTATTTCAAGCCCCGCGCCTGGCTCCCGGGGCGGTGACCAATTTCACTGCGAGTTACACGGTGCCAGCCAATTATGCCGGTTGCTCCATCACCAACACCCTGCGGGCAGTTGCTTCTGACAAGTGTTCTGGACGATCAGTGTCCGCCTCGGTATCGGCAATCTGCCTGGTCAAAGCGTCTCCCAAGATCCGGATTCTGGCAAATTGTCCAACCGTCGCGGCCGCCCCGGGAGGCAGACTCGTTTATAACGGCACGATAAGCAATACGGGGGATGTTGAGCTGAAAAACATCTCGGTGGTTGCGGATAAGCCTGAGACCGGCACCGTAGTGCATACGCTGAACAGCCTGGCCCCCGGAGCATCGGCCAGCTTTACCGGGAATTATACAGCCCCGCTGGATGCCTGCTCCACCTCCGTCAGGCTTGCGGTTTCAGCGGCTGATTCCTGTGCCAATACTTCCGTGTCCGACAGCATCATCCAGACCTGTCCTCTGACATCCACGCCTGCGGTTGCGATTACCGTAGAGTGCCCATCCACACCGACAGCCCCCGGCAAACAACTGGTATTCACGGGTAAAATCAGCAATACGGGCAACATCACGATGACCAACGTCACGGTGGTTGTGAATCGTCCCAGCGCTAATTCGCCGGTTTTCGGCCCGGTAACTCTGGCTCCTGGTGCGAGCATGAATTACACTGGGAGCTTTACGGTGCCCCTCGATATAAACGGTTGTTCCATCGCCTCCACCATAACCGTGCGTGGCAATGGCCAATGCAATGGCGCCCTGGCAACTGCCTCGGCCAATGCCAATTGCCCGGTGGCGACTACACCCGCCATCCTGGTTACTGCCGATTGCCCCGGAACCGCGACGCCCCAGGGCGGCTTGTTAACCTACAAAGGCACTGTTAAAAACACAGGGAATATCGCCTTGACCAATGTGGTGGTGGTGAATAACCGGCCCACCAACGGCACCCCGGTGTTCCGCATCGCAATATTGCTGCCCAACCAGTCAACCAACTTTACCGGTTCCTATTTGGTGCCTGGCAATTGCTGCGAAGTGGTGTCGACCTTGACCGCCACCGGCAGCGATTACTGCTCAGCCAGGCAGGTCGTGGACACCACCACCATTATTTGCCCGGTCAAATACACACCCGCCGTGCGCATTTCCCGCACGTGTCCGTCACAGGTTTTGAAGCCAGGCGATGAATTGCCATTCACTGGATACGTTACCAATAACGGTAATGTGACTCTTACCGGGGTAACGGTCGTTAGCGCGCTCGCCGGCCCCAATAAGCTGATATTGGGTCCGGTGGATCTTGGCCCGGGAGAAATCCTGCCATATTCCAGCAGTGTGACCATCCCGGCGGATTTCTGCGGGACTGATATCCTGACGGTAACCGGGCAGTCCATTTGCGGTGAATCGGTTCGGGACGTAATCACCACTACCTGCCCGATTCAAACCACCCCCGGCATTGCGGTGATGAATCTCCCGGCAGCTGCAACTGGGGGCGGATCCGGCACTGGCTGCACCGCCAATAGCGGACGGGGAACCGTAGCCAATACTGGCAATGTCACACTCAGTGATGTGTGGGTGTATTGTAATCAGCCTGCTAATAACACACCCGTTTTTGGGCCGATAACCTTGGCGCCGGGCGCCACTACCAACTTCACTTACACCTTCACCACTCCCAGCCAATGCAATTGTTGTTCGTTGTCCGTCACGTTGACTGCCTCCGGCAAGGGCAAATGCGATGGCAAACAGGTGGCTCATTCCTCCACCTTGGTGCTGCCGGTTCTGACCACGCCCAAGCTCAGCGTAACCTTGGATTGTTCAAACACTGCGACTGATGGCTGGGTTTTGGGTGTCGTTCAAAATGCCGGCGATATTGCCCTGAGCAACGTGGTCGTGACCAGCAGCCTGCCAGCTGAGGGAACCCTCGTTCTGCCGTCCATGAATCTGGCTCCGGGAGAATCGCAGACCTTCCTGGTTGCTCCGCAGACGACTGATCCGGGGGCGCTTAAATCGCTCACCGTGGTTGCCACTGGCAGGAATATTTGCGGTGGCGCCGAGGTGCGTGCGGCTTCCACCTGTTTTGGGCCCAAAGCGGCGCCCATCGTCATCACTCACCGATCCAATCAGGAAATTATCCTGACCTGGGCGGCTACTGCCGGAGTCAAATACCGGGTCCAATATAAGAATACGCTGGCTGAAAATGCCTGGCAGTCTTTGGATGGCGATGTTACTCCGCTTGACTTCGATGGTATGGCAACCAAAACTGATGCCAACCGCTCAGGCACCACCAAATTCTATCGGATTTTGATTTTGGAATAGACTGTGCCCGGGAAGGCGATTGCCTTGCCGTTCTTTAAAAACCAAAGGCCGTTTATGTGTGGATCACATAAACGGCCTTTTTGATTTTTTTCAGGCGGTGCGGTGTCAGGCCTGAGCCATCATACCCACCAGCTCACCCGTGGGGAATGCCGGATTTAAAAAGTGAATTGGGGGATTTTCAAAAGCTCTCCCCCCTTCATGGCGGATTCGTGGGCGACGATGCCGGCCACGGTCATGTTCAAAGCCAGCGCAACATTCACCAATGGCGTGCGATCCAAAAGGATGGCGGTGACAAATTCATCCATCAAATATCCATGGGAACCGCCATGTCCTCCGGAGGCGACTCCCGGGGGTAGCGCCGGACGTTTCAGGGGGGGCATGTTTTTTTCCAGCCCTTCGTATTTTCCGTAATAAGTGCCGCGCTGGCCGCGGATGCGGCCCATTTCGCCGCTGAATCCTGGAGTATCCCAGCTGACCGCCATGCGGGACATCCCCCCCTCACTGGTCCGGAATAGGGCGATTTCAGTTCCAAAAGGATTCTGGTAGCGGTTGTTGGCGGGTAATAAATGTTTCACTTGGCTGGGAATGCCCATACAACTGACTTCAGTGAAACTGCCGCCGGTGACGCACACGTAATAGGCGTTGGAATGGGTGGGGTACCATTGGGGCGGCAAACCCACTCGCCAATCCTTGTAAGAAGGAATGGGTTCCTCCATGTAATGATAATATTCCCCTTCCGAATAGACCAGCTTGCCCAAGCCCCCACTGTTATAAATCTGACGCATGCCAAATAAATCCTCATGGAAACAGGAAGTCTCAAACATCATGTATTTAAGCCCGCTGGCTTTGACGGCCGAATAAAGTTGCTGAGCCTCCTCCACCGAGCCATAAGCCGCTGGCACGGCAGAAGCCGCGTGCTTGCCGTGTTTCAAAACCTCGATGACGTGGCGGGCATGGCTGGGCGCATCGGTGGCCACGAACACGGCCTCGATTTTGTCGTCCTTAACTAACTCCTCCAAGGATGGATAGGTTTTCTGGCAGCGGCACACCCTGGCCAATTCGGCGCAGCGGTCGGGAAAAAGATCGCTGACCGCAACCACTTCCACATTGGGATGATTCTGGAAACCGAACTCCGCGCCGAACTTGCAGACACCGTAGCCCACGATGCCCACCCGCACCTTGCGATCGGAGACGGGCTTCCAGTTCCGGGATGCGTTGGGATCTTCAGGCCCCCGCTCGAAGCCTTGGATGACTTTTTCCGCAGCCTGGGTTTTTGAGGGCAAGTTCAAGGCCGCCGCTCCCAGGCCCACGGAGGCCAGAAACGAGCGCCGGTTGACACGATGATTCGCTGCCTGCTGGCTCAAAGACGGGGCCGGCAGTGCGGATTTATTTTTGTCTGATTTCATACCCGCGAGCATGTCCGCGCCCGTGCTCAGGTCAAGCTGGAAAAGGAGGAGCTGAAAACCGGGGAGGAAGCCGGCGGAATTTGCGGAATAGCTTAACCCTGTGTATAGTTCAACCCGGTGCCGGTTACATGGTCAACATTGGAATATTTTATGCCCATTGCTTTATTCGGAATTTGGTACTCATCCAGTTTCGTGCGTCTCCTTTGGTCTTTTGTCCGCGGAATCCTGTTTTTAAGCTGTTTGAACATCGGACCCCAGGCCTTCGGAGCAACCCGGTTTTGGACTGGCTTGGGGGACTCCGCGTCCTGGAGTGATGCGCGAAATTGGTCCAATAGCATTGCTCCGTCAGCCACCGATGAGGTGATGATACAGGGAGTCAATGCCGGCCTGATCATCGACATCCCCACCCCAGTGGTGATTCAGAGCATACAATGCAGCGCTTCGTTGAACCTCTCCGGCGGCAATTTAAGTCTCACCCGCGGGTCTTCAGTGGTGGGCGGCAGACTGAGCGTTTCGGGGGGGCGAACCATAAGTGCGGGAGGAACCAATACTACCCTCGTCGTGCAGGGGGCGGTCAGCCTGAATGGGGGCTGTTCCCTGGCGGTCGAAGGGGGTGCCCAGGTCCGGATGCCAGGTTTGCTGGACCTTGCCACCGTGAGCTACGGCGTCAATTGCAAGGTGAGTGGAACGAACAGCTGGCTGGATCTGCCGGGCCTTACCAACGTCTCCAGTTCAAGTTGTTGCTGGCTCACCATCCAGGCATTGAAAGGCGCGGTTGTGGATATGACGAACGTGGTTTCCTTGGGGGATGGGTATGTGAGTGTGCTGGCCGAGGGCGCTCAAAGCCGGATTGATCTGGCAAATTGCCGGGTGGCTTCAGGAACGGCTTATCCCGTCAACTTCGAAGCGCGCAACGGGGGGGTGATATGGGCCCCGCAATTGATGGGTGGACCGACCTTGAGTGTAACCGTTCGTGATGGTGGCATGATGCCGACATCGCAATTAGAGGTAATGCTTGGCGCCATCGCTGACGGGGTGGTTTTGGACCTTTCAGGCCTGAACAACCTGCGGCGTGGTGGCTCTTTGGCTTTGCTTAATGGCGGGGCCATTCAAACCGGAAACCTGACTAATATCGATGGCGCCAGTCTATCGGTTGAAGGCGGTTCCCAGTTAAGGCTGCCCGGGGTGCTCAACTTCACCAATTCTAATTCTTCGCCCACCTGGCAGGTAAACGGAACGAACAGCCTCTTGGAACTGCCTGATTTGACTAACATCACCAGTTCCTCCTGTTGCTGGTTGACGATTCAAGCCAAGAGCGGTGGCGTGCTCAATTTAACCAATGTCACCGGGATTGGCAGCGGATACATCAATATGGTTGCCGACGGAGCGGGCAGCCGGATCGATCTTTTCAATTTAAGAAATGCCTTGGGGACGATCTATCCGATCAACTTGGAAGCGCGGAATCGCGGAACTGTATGGGTGCCTCAATTCGTGGGTGGGCCACGGGTGAATGCCATAGTGCGTTCTGCCGGCCTTTTGCCGACCCGGCAATTTGAACAATTGTGGGGTGCCACTGCTGACGCGGTCGCTTTGGATTTGAACCGGCTATCGATTATGAGTCCGGGCGGCGGTTTGAACCTGGCCAATGGTGGTGGACTCAGCGCCAGCCAGCTGGCAACCATGAATGGCGTTAGTTTGTCAGTGGACAAAGGGTCCGTTCTTTCCCTGCCGGCAGTGACTGATTTCGGGAATGGCAACGCCACCTGCACCTGGCAGGTGGCCGGCAGCAATAGCGTATTGGAATTGCCTGCATTAACCAATCTCTCCAGTTCAGCCTGCTGCTGGCTGTATATTCAGGCCCAAACCGGCGGGCAATTGCGGCTCACTAATTTGGCGGTGATTGCCAGCGGCTATGTGAGCCTCTATGCCGATGGCGCCCGAAGCCGGATCGACCTGCCCCAGTTGCGTTCGGCGCTTGGCGCCGCCTATCCCATCGATTTGGAAGCTCGGAATGGGGGCACGGTTTGGGTTCCCCAGTTGATGGGCGGGCCCCGGGTCAGCATCTCAGTCCGTTCGGGGGGAATCCTGCCCACAAGCCAGCTCGTTCAATTGTTGGGGGCCACTGCGGATGGCGCCAGCCTGGATTTCAACTCTCTGGATACCCTGGGGGCAGGGGGAACGCTGACGCTGGTGAATGGCGGCCTGATGAATGTGGGTGGACTGACCAATTTGAATGGCGCCAGTTTGTCGGTCGGCGGAGGCTCGGTTTTAAGATTGCCGAGTGTCACCACTTACACCAATCAGAACGCCAATCCGACCTGGCTGGTCAGTGGAGCCAATAGCGAGTTGGATTTGCCGGGACTAACCAATTTGGCCGGAACTGGCTGCTGCTGGAGTTATCTTCGGGCCCAGAACGGTGGCCAATTAAAGATCACTAATGTAACAACCATCGAAAGCGGATACCTCAGCATCCTGGCAGATGGCACCAACAGCCTGGTGGATTTGACCAATTTACTTCACGCCTATGGCGACAAATATCCGGTCGAAATGGAGGCTCGCAATGGAGGGACCATCCAGGTTCCGCAGTTGGACGGAGGTCCCCGTTTGGGCATTACCATCGGACCTGGCGGAAGGCTGCCTACTGCGCAGCTAAAACTTCTTTTTGCCGCCACTGCGGATCGGGTTTCATTGGATTTGGGAGCTTTGATGAAAATGACCGAAGGGGGATCTTTGACGGCTAATGGTAACGGTTCGATCAAGGCCGATATTTTGGAAGACGTGGATGGCGTCAGCTTATATGCGCGAGAAGGTTCGGGTTTTTCCCTGCCTGCGGTTTCTAATTTCACCAGCGCGCAGCAGTCCGTGAATTGGGTGGCCAATGGACCGGGAAGTTTCCTGGAATTGCCCCACTTGACGAATTTATCCGGCTCCGCTTGCTGCTGGTTGACCATCCAGGCCCAGAGTGGGGGCCAGTTGCGGTTTCAGGAACTGGATATGATCGCCAGTGGCTACCTCAGCGTGTCCGCCGATGGTAATGACAGCCGGCTGGAATTCCCCGGCTTGCGCCGGGCAATGGGGGACAATTATCCGATTAATTTTGAGGTTCGCAACGCAGGTGTCATCTGGAGTCCACAGTTGGAGGGAGGACCACGTTTAGCCATCACCGTGCGATCCGGCGGCACCATGTCAACCGCCCAGTTTGGCCAGCTATTCAGCGTTACCGCCGACCGGAATACCGTGGATCTGAACAATTTGACCAACCTCGTGCCTGGTGGGACCATCACCGTGGCCAACGGCGGATCTTTAGCGGCCAGCAACCTCAAACAAATCGGGGGTGTGAATCTGACTGTTTATGGCGGATCAACGCTGACTTTGCCAGGCTTGCAGTCCTTTACCAATTCCAGCTTCGGCTTGTCTTGGAGTGTCAGTGGCGCTGGAAGTCTTTTGGATCTCCCGGAATTAACCAATTTGTCCGGTTCCGGGGGCAATTCGATCTCCGCCTATGCGAGTAACGGCGGAGAATTGCGCATGCGCAAGCTGGAAAGCGTGCATGATGGTTATGTCAGCCTCATTGCCTCAGGAGCGGGCAGTGTGGTGGACGCCAGGAATTTGTCTTCGTTTATAATGAAAAGCGGGCAGGGACAGATCATGGTGCAGGGAGGCGCTGCCGTGCTTTTCGATGAGGATGCGCTGCTCGCAGCCAACGTGACATTCAGTATTCCCTCAGGGCATCCCTGGATGCCAGCTTCTCTGAATGCGTCCCCTAATTTGACGCTTTATGGCCGGGCGTGGAAAAGTTATTTGGTTCAACAATATGATTCAATTTCAACCACAGGATCCTGGATTCCGGCCCGGCGGGTGGCTTTAACCAACAGTTTTCAGGTTTTGTCTTCCGAGCCTCTTTCAAATACCCAGCTAAGAGTGGTGGAGTTAATTGCCGATCCTCCGGTTCTGGATCTCATCATGGCTTCGCCTATCAAAGCCCAAATCGTTTTGTTCGGCTTGACCAATCAAGCTTATCACCTGGAGGAAAATGGGAGCTTGAAAAATTCGGCCAATGTTTGGACCCGGCAGGATAACGGGACGGGGTTAATGACGAACACTTTCCGAATTTTTCCGGCCTTCGCGATTCCTGACGTCCGGAAATTTTATCGAGCGGTTAAGGACTGAGCTGCCGCAGAAACCGTTTACCGGCTTTGAAATTTCACATCGTAACAAAACAGCGTCTCATGGTATCGCAGATACAGGCGCTGCCCATAAATCACCGGATGAGTCCAGGCGTCACCATTGGCTTGCGGTGCCAGTTGGAAGCGGCCGCAGAATTCAAAACCTTGAGCGGTGGGATTTATCAGGGCCATTGCGCCATCCTGCCCCAGGCAATATAAGCGTCCATCCGCGTATAGCACAGAACCCATGGCCAGATCCTTGGTCTGGTAGCGCACGGTGCCATCGGCGGCATTCAAGCACCCCCAGCCTTTCACGCTGCGGTAGTAGGAACCATACAATGCATTGCTGACGCAGACCACCCCACCGTGGCAGGTGTCCAGATTTGAGATCCAAATGGCGTCCGGCGCCGGGGTTTTGGCATCCAGCCGAAAAAGCGTTCCACCTTGGGAATCCGGGCAGGAAACAAAAAACGCATCCTCAAGCAAGACCGGCGTGCAGGCTATGACTTGGTAACGGGAAGGGTAGGGGATGCTCCAAAGAATCCGGCCCGATTCGGCGTCAATCCCAACAATGTGCTGGAGCGAACAATTCACCAATATTTTCCGGCCATTGATGTGGCAAAGGATCGGGGAGGCATAACCGGCGCTGTCGATCGAGGATCCTTCGCCATCCGGCTGGGTTTTAACCAGTTTGCCATGGGCATTAAACCGCAATGGTTCAGAGGTCCACACGGTCTTGCCTGATTTTTTATCCAGGGCGGCCACCAGGCCCTTCCGCCCGCCCGGAGTAACGTAAACTTTTTGCTCATCCACGAGCAGGCATTCGCTGATGGCCCAGGTCAGGTTTTGTCCGGCGAATTCTTTCAGGGTCTCGATGGCCCACAATTCAGTACCGTTGGTGGCCTCCAGGCAAGCCAGGCGGCCGTGGGCGTTCAGGTGATATACCCTGCCTTCACTGATGGCCACGCAAGCCCGGGCCCCCGGGTAGGAACCTTTCCAGGAATTTCCATTGGGGGTGCGCCAAATTGTTTTCCCATCCATATCCAGGGCGATGATCAGCAGTTGTCCGCCAAAATCGCCGGTGATAAAGATGCGGTCCTGGCTGATGATGGGGCAGGAATACCCCCGTCCCAAGCCATTGGTCTGCCAAAGCAACTTGGGGCCTTGGTCCGGCCAGCGGGGCAATAAACCGGTTTCGTCACAAACGCCATCGCGGCGGGGGCCGCGCCACTGGGGCCATCCAGCTTCCGGCGAGGCAACCGCACCGGTTTGGGAAGGCGCCAGCTTGATGGAGGTGGCGCCTGAGAGGTGGAGAACCATGGCGTTCAAACTCAGGAAAGCGCCGCCGAGGATGACAACCCCAAATTGCGCGAAATAAGGCATACTTCTTCAATGTCTTGTTTTGGTGGATTCTGTCAATCGCAAAGGGGCCTTGGGTTTTTGATTTTTCCCACTTTCTTTCACCAGGCTGGCCAGCTTAAGATGCTGGGCGAGCACTGATGATGTCATGCGAAATTTTTATGCCATTCTGTTAGCGGGACTTGGTTTGATCGAGGGGTTATCAGGCGCCCAGGTGCCGCTCCCCAAGGCGGAAGTGCGTTTGTTCGATGTGGTGATCGTGGGCGGGACACCCGGCGGCGTCATGGCCGCCATTGCCGCGGCCCGCGAGGGGGCGGAGGTGGCACTTTTAAACCGGATGGAACATATCGGCGGCTTGCCTGCCAATGGCCTGGGAGCGTCCGACATTGTCACTCGGGGCGCCACCGGCGGGTTGTTTCTTGAGTTTGTCCGGCGGAACAAAAACTATTACGTGAAGCATTACGGGGCGGATTCACCCCAGGCGAGGGATTGTTCTGATGGGTATCACTTTGAACCATCGGTGGCCGAAAAAACCTTTGAAGCCATGCTGGCTGAACAGTCCAGGGTGCAGGTATTTCGGAAACGGCAGTTTGATGCTGCGCCCGCCAAAGTATACCTGGCCAATGGCGCTATTCGCCTCATTGAGGTGCTCAACCTGGCGACGGGTTTGCCTGAACTATTCCAAGGCCGGGTTTTCATCGATGCCACTTACGAGGGAGATCTGTCAGCGGCCGCAGGGGTTCCTTGCCGGCTGGGGCGCGAAAACCAATGGGATTTGAATGAACCCATGGCTGGGCAATTATATAAAGTATGGGGTGGTGAAATTGGGCCGGGCACCACCGGCATGGGGGATAACGCGATCCAAGCCTATAATTTTCGGCTGGCCTTGACGGAAAACCCCACCAACCGCGTCCCCATCGCTCAACCGCCGGTTTACTTTCGAGATGAATATCTTTCATTAATTGACGATTTAAAATCCAACCGGGTAACCGGCCCGATCGGCGTTCCCCGGCAGGAGTTGGAGTTTGCCGGCGTGGGGCGGATTGTGAACCTGGCCAGGCTGCCCAACGGCAAATACGATGCGAACAATCAGCATGCCGTTTTTCTTTCCACAGATTTGCCGGAGGAAAACTGGGCCTGGCCGACTGCCTCTTGGATTTGGCGTGATCAGTATGCGCAGCGCCTGCGCAATTATACCCTGGGTCTGCTGTGGTTCTGTCAGCAAGATCCGGCTTTGCCGGAGGATTTTAAAGCCCGCTGCCGGGAGTGGGGGCTGGCCAAGGACGAGTATGTGGACAACGCCCATTTCCCCCGGCAGGTTTATGTGCGGGAAGGGCGCCGGATGGAGGGGGAATATTTGTTCACGGCTCGCGATGCCTTGCCCGTCAAACCCAATGGCCGGCCGCCGGTCCATCGCAACAGCATTACCGCCAGCCATTATCCTTTGGACTCCCATGCGGTGCGCAAACGCGAACCAGGCCGGGTGCATTTGGACGGTTTCTTCAGCCTGGGTTCGCAACCCTACACCGTCCCATACGGAGTCATGGTTCCCAAGAAGGTCGCCAATTTATTGATGCCGGTCCCCGTTTCTGGAACCCACGTCGGATTCAGCACTTTGCGGATGGAGCCTTGTTGGATGGCTCTCGGCGAAGCCGCCGGCGTGGCGGCTTCACTCGCCCTCCGCAACCGCTGCCCGGTAAAAAATATCAACCTTCAGAAACTGCAGGATGTTTTGGTGCGGCAAAAGGGGGTGCTTATATACTTCCGGGATGTCACGGTGGACCATCCCAGCTTCGCCGCCGTGCAGCATTTTGGTTTAACCGGCTTGCTGCCGGATTGGGAGGCCAAATTGGACGAACCCGTTTCGCCCGCCCAAGCTGTAGCCTGGCTCAGAGCTGAGGGCCACGGCAAAACTTTCGAGCATTTCCCCGGCAAAACCACCCGCGGCGAGTTCCTAATGAAGCTTTATCGGATCGTGCGCACAAATTGAGTGGCCGAATGTTATTGGTTCAACAATTCAAAGCCAGCCTGCCAGGCCAGGAAAAATCCGCCGAAACTCCTGAAGGATGAGATTTGCTTCCCTGGCCAGGCTTGAAAACCAAAAAACTTATGCTGATCAACCAAAGTCCATATCTTCCGTTAAACCTCCGTCCGCGTGTTTGCCGCTGGCATTGGCTGAAAAGTTTCAGTTGTTTATGGGGACTGGCGCTGGCCAGTTTCGCCCTGGCGGATGGTGTGCATAGGGTCCGCGACCACGGAGCCAAAGGGGATGGCCAAAATGCCGATACTGCGGCCATCAATCAAGCGGTGGAGGCTTGTGCCGCATCGGGTGGGGGACAGGTGGTATTTGGCCCCGGCAAATACTTATGCGGCACCATCCGGTTGCGAAGCCATATCTGGCTGGTTTTGGAAGCTGGCGCCACCTTGATTGGCACCACGAACCTCAACGATTACCAAACTTTTTCGCCTCCCGCCGGAACTCCGGAAGCGCGGTTCCGTTCCAACTGGCATCGGGCTTTGATCTTGGGGGATAGCATCGAAAATGCCGGTATCGTGGGTCCGGGCGTAATTGACGGCAATAAAGTGTTCGATCCCCAAGGGGAAGAGCGCATGCGCGGGCCGCACACGGTGATTTTGGGCAATAGCCGCAATGTAGTTTTTCGGGATGTCACGGTTCGTGATTCCGCCAATTACGCTTTTCTTTTGGAGTTCTGCCAGCAGGTGGAATTCCAGAATTTACGCATCACCGGTGGCTGGGATGGGATTCATTTCCGGGGTTGGCCAGGACGCTCCTGCCGCAATGTGACGATCACCGCCTGCCAAATTTACACCGGGGATGACGCCATTGCCGGACGGTATTGGGAAAACGTGGTGATTTCCGGGTGCATTATTAATTCCGCCTGCAATGGGGTTCGGTTGATTGGGCCAGCCACGCATTTGATGGTGCACGATTGCCTTTTTTACGGGCCTGGCTTGCATCCGCACCGCACATCGAACCGCTTTAATATGCTGGCAGCCATCAATTTGCAACCGGGTGCGTGGGATGCGACCCAGGGGAATCTGGATGATGTGCTGCTGTCCCGCCTGACGATCCACCAAGTGGCCACGCCTTTTCATTTTAACCTGAAACCGGGGAATACAGCCGGGAATATTGAGGTTAACCAAGTGGCGGCCACGGGCATTTATCGCGCCGCTGCTTCAGTAGAAAGCTGGGCTGAATCCCCCTTCACCAACGTGGTGTTCCGGGACATAAGCATGGAGTTCACCGGGGGCGGCACCCTGGAGCAGGCAAAAATGATTGTCCGCCAGCCAGGGGTCGATGCGCGGCCATTGCCCGCCTGGGCTTTCTACGCTCGCAACGTGGCCAAATTGACCATGGATCACATCCGCTTGAGTGTGCTCACCAACGATATGCGGCCAGTTTTCATCGGCGAGCGGATTGATGAACTTCGTTTGCGCGCCGTTGATTATCCCCAAGCCACCAATGCCAGCCGGCCATTTCGCCTGCGTCAAACTGCCCGCATCGTTGGCGATCCATTGGATCCTGCTGCCATCGAGCGCCAGGGAGACCAACTGGACAGTTCATCTCCCTGACTGTTTTTAATCACTGCGTCATCACAAAGCCCAACCTTCACGATACTTCTTGGTGAGGTATTGGTTGGCATCGTCGAGGTTGGTGAATTTCATTTGGGCCGCATCCCAGGCTAATTTCATACGGTTGATTTCCTCCCGCAGGTTCATGCGGAGGGCCACATTGCCGAGCAAAACCACTTCGGCCAGGGGGCCGGCCCAATCGAAATTGGATCCGCCCGGTTTCCCACCCTTGCAAGCTTCAATCCATTCCACGTAATGGCCTTTGGACCGGGGAAGGGTTTTTTCAGGCTCCTTGTATTCCTGGCGCAAGGCTTCGGGAAGCAACCGTCCGTTGAGAATCTTCCCCTTGTCGCCCACCAGCATGTAACCGCCTTCACTCATGGGACGGCCCGGCGGCAATTCCTTGGGCCGCCTGGGCCGCAAACCGCCGTCATACCAGGTGAAAACCAGGGGCGGTTGCTCACCGCGAGCGGGGAATTCGTATTGCACAGTGGACCCGAGCGGATAGGTCTCCTGGTTGACCCGGGTGCTGCAGGCTTCAACCGTCAAGGGGTGGCCGAGTTTAAGGGCGCGGAAAATCGGGTCAAAAGAATGGCAGCCGATATCGCCCAAGGCGCCGGTGCCGAAATCCCACCAACCGCGCCATTTGAACGGCAGGTAAGCTGGGTGATAGGGGCGGACAGGCGCAGGCCCCAACCATAAATCCCAGGCCAGCGTTTCGGGGACGGTTGGGGTGTCTTTGGGCCGGTTGACTCCCTGCGGCCAATACTCGCCGAGCAAGCCCTGGTTGGGCCGATCGGTCCAAATATGGACTTCGCGAATCGGGCCGATGGCTCCATCCCAGACGATCTCACAAAGCCGGCGGGTGGCCTCAGAAGCTTGTCCCTGGTTGCCCATTTGAGTAGCCACTTTCTGTTCCCGGGCGATGGTAGTCATCTGCCGGGCTTCCCAAACCGTGTGGGTGAGCGGTTTTTCGCAATAAACATGCTTGCCAGCTTTCATGGCGGCGATGGACACCGGGGCGTGCAGGTGATCCGGGGTTCCCACTACGACCGCATCAATCTCTTTTTGGGTTTCCAGCATCACGCGGAAATCCTTGTGTTTTTTTGCCTCAGGCCACCGCTTGAAAGCGCCGCCGGCGTGCCGCCAATCCACATCGCACAAAGCCACGATGTTTTCCGATGTCATATTTCCCAGGTCAGCCCCCCCCTGGCCGCCGATGCCAACGCCTGCAATATTCAGTTTTTCATTGGGGGAAGTGGCACCGTTTAAACCCAGCACGCTGCCCGGCACCACGGAGAAAAGGAGCGCTCCCTGGCTGGAACGGCTTAGAAATTGACGGCGTGTGAGGTGGTTGGAAGGTTTTTTTTCACTCATAGTTCATTATCTATTGGTTGCCTGCAATCAGTTGCCCCTTGCGCATGCTTTTACTGCGGTGGACGGTCGCCAAGCTAACCAGTGGCAGCCGGAATGCAACGAGAAAACCCAGCGCGGATTCCATTTATGGGCTTTCGATGAGCGGGTTGGTTTTCATGGGTGCGACAAGCCCTTTGGCGGATTGCTTTTCACGCTGGTTCAGCCATGTTCTTCCTGTGAAACGAGATAAGAACTCCGCCCTGCAGCGGCATGCGCGTCCGCCTTTGGAACGGATGCTCCGCATCCATCGGGCCATTCAATCAGGCTCGCATCCCAATACCACTTCTTTGGCGGTTGAACTTGAAGTTTCCTCCAAATCAATCCAACGCGATCTGGAGTTCATGAGGGACCGTTTGGAGCTGCCTCTGGTTTATGTGCCGGACCGGTTCGGATATGTTTACACGGAAGAGGTCAGTTCCTTTCCGACTTTGCAGATCACGGAAGGGGAGTTGTTCTCTTTGCTGATCGCAGAAAAAGCTCTTCAGCAGTATCGGGGCACCAATTTCGAAAAACCGCTGATGAGCGCCTTCAAGAAAATGGCATCGGTTTTGCCCGATACAATTTCCTTGAACCTGGCCGATTGGGAGCAAACCATTTCCTTCCATATCCGGGCCGAGCCGTTGATCAATCTGGAAACGTTCAATAAGCTCGCCCATGCCACCGCCCGGCGGCAGCAGTTGATCTTGGATTACCGCAAGCCAGGATCGAAAACGGTTGAACAACGGGTTATCGATCCGTTTCACCTGGCTAATATCAATGGAGAATGGTTCCTTTTCGGTTTTTGCCATTTGCGCCAGGACATCCGTACTTTTGTTCCCGCCAGGATGGTGGAGGTTAAAATGACGGGTAAAACCTTCAAACGGCCTGCCGGTTTTTCGCTTAATCGGCATTTGCGGGATAGCTTTGGTGTTCACACCGGGCAGGGTAACTACCATGTGACCGTCCAATTCAAAGGTTTTGCCGCTGATTACATCCGTGAAAAAAAGTGGCATCCTTCCCAGAAATTGCGCGAAATATCCGATGTTTGCGTGGAGTTATCGTTAAACCTGTCGAGCCTGCTCGAGGTTCAGCGCTGGATTTTAAGCTGGGGTGCCAATGCGGAAGTCATCGAGCCGGTTGAATTGAAGGAAATGATCATCCAATCTGCCCGCAAGGTTTTAAACCAATACTCGTGCTGATGGGGGCCCCCAGTGAGTTGTTTGCCAGCAGGCTGTTTTTCGGCGGGACTTTGAACTGCGGATTGAATCGAAACTAAATGGCCATGAAATCACCCATTACTTTTCTGCCGGTGAAAAGTGCCGGCCTGGTTTGTTCGTTGCTGGTTGCCAGCTGCTTTATTTGGGGGGGCGGTTGCGCCTCGCACCAGCCAAGTTCTTCACTACAGCATTTTAACTATGCCGAATTGCACATGGGGACCATGTTTGAAATCCAGTTTTTTGCCCGGGACAAGGGATTGGCGGATTGCGCCGCAGAAGCCGCTTTCACCCGGATAGCGGCGCTGGATCAAACCATGAGCGATTACATTCCGACCAGTGAACTCCGCCAATTAAGCTCAAAACCGGCTGGCAAGCGCATTGAAGTCAGCGCTGATCTGCACAGAGTTCTGGAACGTGCCGAAGAGGTCGCCAGGAAGAGTGAGGGTGCATTCGATGTAACCTTGGGGCCTTTGATCAAATTATGGAGAGAAAGCCGCCGGACAAAGGTGCTTCCCAGCCCGGCACAAATAGCTGAAGCCAAGCAGGTTTGTGGCTATACCAATTTAGTGCTTTCCAAACGGACCCGCACCATCACCTTGCTGAAAAACCGCATGGTTTTTGACTTGGGGGGGATTGCCAAGGGATATGCCGCGGACGCTGCCTTGGAGGTTTTGCGCCGGCAGGGCATTACCCGGGCCATGGTGGCGGCCAGCGGGGACATTGCCGCCGGGGATCCTCCCGTTGGCAAAAGCGGATGGAAAGTTGGGATCCAATCCATCGACCAACAGGGCAGGGGAATCACCGAGTCCGTTTGGCTGGCCAAAGCGGGTATATCCACTTCAGGGGATACGGAGCAGTTTGTTGAGATTGGCAAGGAGCGCTATTCTCATATTGTTGATCCGAAAACGGGTCTGGGATTAACCGAGCGGATCGGTGTCACCATAATCGCCAGGAATGCCACCGCCAGTGATGCCTGGGCGACCGCTGCCAGTGTTTTGGGAAGTCAGAGGGCGAAAGCAGCCATTGAACAACAACCGGATAAAGCGGCCTTGATTATCAAGCTGCGTGGCGAGGAAAAGGAACGTATCCAAATTGGCCGGTTCAGCTCATTCACCGGGCGGAATTGATCCGGTTATCTGTTCCAAATCTGGTTGTCAGCCATGGCAGTTTGGCGGATTGGTGGTTGCTTGGCTCCAAAAGGCGTGTTTTTAACGCGTTGCCAGCAGGAAAACACCCGCCGTTCCATGCGTTTTGAGCGCAGCCATGCCTTGGATTGGCAGCGCCATTCTTTTCCAAGTCCATCCTCATGATGAGGATGGGTATGAAAATTAGTTTTGCAAATACTTAATCACCGGTTCGAGGCTTGGCCGGCTTAATGCTGCGAAGAATAGAGTGTGTCTTTATTTGACATATCCGAATGGTTTTTTAAAAATGCAGGAATCCCATGAAGAATGGTGTGAGAAGCATGGGCTAGCAAAAGATAGGCTGTGGCAACCAAAGACGATTATTTAATTGATTATTTGTCGGACATGGGCTTGGTGGCGGATGATGTTCTCAGGGCCGCCCGTTCCGAAGCTGATTCAACCGGCCAGGGTGTCGTAGACATCCTCCTTTCCCAAAAGGCCATTTCGTCGGCGGATGTAACCCGCGCGAAAGCGGCCCAATTTGGGGCGGAGGTGGTGGCGTTGGATGAAATGAAATTGTCGGATGAAGTCATATCCGCCATTCCCCGCCACATTGCCAAGCGGTATAAAGTCATCCCGATCTACCGCGACAATGGCAGCCTGATCGTGGCGCTGGCCGATCCGTCCGACTTGGATACCATTGACAGCTTGCACCACCTGTTAAACCAGGAAATCCAGGTGCGGGTGGCGCCCGAGGAGGAAATTGACGCTGCCATTGAGCGGTATTATGGCGGCGCCAAAGACGATTCCGTGGGCAAGATGATCCAGGAAATCACTGAGGGCGAGGTCGATATTGGGCAGATCGCGGGTGTCAAAGCGAACATGGAGGATGGCTCGGTAATTGACGCCGATGCCCCCATCATCAAGCTGGTGAACACCCTGATTGTCGAAGCCTTCAAGGCGCGGGCTTCAGATATTCATTTGGAGCCTTTGGAGAAACGCTTCCGGGTGCGTTACCGCATTGACGGCATGCTTCATGAAATCAAGAGTCCGCCGAAACGTCTTCAGGCATCCATCATCAGCCGCCTCAAGATCCAATCCAACATGTCCATTGCGGAAAGACGCATCCCGCAGGACGGGCGCATCCAGATGTCCGTGGGGGGTAAAAGCATCGACTTGCGCGTATCCTGCCTGCCAACCACCCATGGCGAAAGCATCGTCATGCGTATTCTCGACAAGGAAGGATTGAAGCTCGGTTTGCCGGAATTGGGCTTTTTCACGGACGACCAGCAAACCTTTGAACGTCTGATCGGTCTGCCTGATGGCATCCTCCTGGTGACCGGACCTACGGGTTCGGGGAAAACCACCACTCTTTATGCCGTATTGAATTACATTAACCGTCCGGACCGCAAAATCATCACCGTTGAGGATCCGGTGGAATATATCCTATCGGGCATCAACCAGGTGCATGTGCATGACGCAGTCGGCCTTAATTTCGGCGCTGCTTTGAGGGCGCTGCTCCGCCAGGCTCCCAACGTGATCATGGTCGGTGAAATCCGCGATATGGAAACGGCTTCCATCGCGATCAATGCCTCGCTGACGGGGCATTTGGTTTTCTCCACCTTGCACACCAACGATGCCCCCAGCGCGGTAACCCGTTTGATCGACATCGGCATCAAGCCATTCCTGGTCGCTTCCTCCACCCGGGCTTTAATGGCGCAACGGTTGGTTCGGAAAATCTGCAAACGGTGCACCGAACCCTATATGCCCAAGGAAACGGAGTTAAAGACTCTGCGGATTGATCCAGCCACGGTAGCCAATCCCAATTTCCGCCGTGGAAAAGGCTGTCCTGACTGTAAAAATACCGGCTACCGCGGGCGGTTCGGGATCTTTGAGATCTTTGTGATCGACGATCAGGCCCGGAAATTGATCTACGATAAAGTCTCCTCCACAGTGTTGCGCATCCAGGCGCGCGAGATGGGGATGCGCACCCTGCGCGAGGACGGCGTTCGCAAGGTTGTGGCGGGGTTGACCTCGCCTGATGAAGTCATCCGGTCGTCCGTAGGTGACGATGTTTAGGATGAGTTGCCATCACCCATGCGGATTCAGGCATCCCGTTCCATGTGCCAGGGCATGGCTGGCGCGGGTTCGCTTTATTATTAGAACGATTCATTAATTATGTCTTATTCAATGTCCGATTTGTTGCAGTTGGTGGTTCAGGAGGGAGCTTCGGACCTTCACTTGCGTGTTAATGCCCCGCCCGTCATCCGGGTGCATGGTGTGTTAAGCCGCGTGGAGGGACCGCCGCTGCGTCCGGAAGACACCGAGGAACTGATGCGCAGCATCACATCGGAAGATCATATCCAGCAAGTCCGCGAGCGCGGGGGAGCTGACTTGGGGTTCGCGTTCGGTGAGATGGCCCGCTTTCGTGTCAGTGTTTTTAAGGAAAAGGGCCATTACGGTGTCGTGGCACGGCAGATTCCCAGCCGGTTGCTTACCATGGAGCAAATCGGCTTGCCGCCCTCGGTCAAAGAGCTGCTTTACAAGCCCCGGGGATTGGTCCTGGTAACCGGCCCGACCGGTTCGGGCAAGACGACCACTCTGGCTTCCATGATCGATATCATCAATATCGAGCGTGAAGATGCCCACATCATCACCGTCGAGGATCCGATCGAGTATTATCATACCCACAAGAAGGCCTTGATCACCCAGCGCGAGGTCAATGTCGATGTGCCCACGTTTGCGGAGGCGCTGCGCCGTGCTTTGCGTCAAGATCCGGACGTGATCCTGGTCGGTGAATTGCGCGATTTGGAAACCATGGATGCGGCCATCACTGCGGCTGAAACGGGGCACTTGGTCTTCGGGACGCTGCATACCACCGGCGCCGCCAAAACCATCGACCGTATCGTGAACGCTTTCCCGGTCACCCAGCAGGAACAGATCCGGATTCAGCTGTCAACCGTGTTGCAGGCGGTCATATCCCAGCTGCTCATTCCCCGCTGTGACAAACCCGGGCGGGTGGCGGTTTTTGAAATCATGGCCAACACGCCCTCAGTTGCCGCACTGATCCGTGATAACAAGACCTTCCGCATCAATTCGGATATTCAGACCGGCGCCAAGTACGGCATGGTTACGTTGGATTCCTTCCTGCTCGATAAATATCAACTGGGAATGATATCGCAGGAAGAAGTGGTCACCAAAGCCCAGGATCCGACCACGATTTTGCAGAAACTCCAGGATTTGGAAGCCGCCAAGGCCTCCGCAGCCTGACCTGATCATTATGGCGGATATTCACTCATTTCCTTTGCTGGGGATCATCAAAGATAACGGCATGGCCGATGACATGCAGTTGGAAGAGATCGTCCAGGAACATACCCGCACCGGCCGTCCAATCAGCCAGTTGCTGGTCGATTTCGGGATCATGGATGTCGATGGCCAGCTCCAGCTGATTGCTTCCCAGCTGGGCACTGAAGTTGTGGATTTGCGGAGCCGCGATTTGACACCGGAAATCCTCGGCGCAGTCCCCGCCAACACGGCCAAGACCTATCAATGCATGCCGGTGGCCCTCTTTGGGAATACGCTCCAGGTTGCTTTGGTGGATCCTTTGAGTTCCGACAAGGTGAACGAATTGGGCTACGTTTTGGGCAAGGAACTGCAGTTGGTGGTGGCGGACCCGGTGCAGATCGAACAGGCCATCGCCAAGCATTATTCCAATAGTGATGCTGGCGAGAGCATGAGCGACATCCTCAAGGAATTGGGTGCGGATGCCGACATTTCCAAGGAATTGGACGAGGTCGCCGCGAAGGATGTCATTGGCTTGGAGGACTTGGCCAACGAGACCCCGATCATCAAATTCGTCAATATTGTGCTCCAGCAGGCCGTTCAGGATCGGGCGAGCGATATTCACTTCGAGCCTTTTGAAGATGAATTCAAAATCCGGTATCGCGTCGATGGCGCCTTGTATGAAATGGCCCCACCTCCCAAACATCTGGCTTTGCCGGTGACCTCCCGTATTAAAGTCATGGCCAATTTGGATATCGCCGAACGGCGGCTTCCGCAAGACGGGCGCATTTCCATGAGCCTGGCTGGCCGGATTGTCGATTTGCGCGTTTCGACGCTGCCCACGCAATTCGGGGAATCGGTGGTGTTGCGTGTTTTGGACCGGGCTTCAGTGAATTTGGAACTGGAAACCTTGGGCATGCCCAAGTCGGTGCTTGAATACGTCAACGAATGCATCTTGCAGCCCAATGGCATCGTGATTGTCACCGGCCCTACGGGATGCGGAAAAACCACGACTCTTTATTCCTGCCTGCGCCGCATCAATACCATCGATTCCAAGCTTTTGACCGTTGAAGATCCCGTGGAATACGACATCGAAGGCATCATGCAGGTGCCGGTGCATGAATCGGTGGGGATGACCTTCGGCAAAGCGCTACGTTCCTTTCTGCGCCAGGATCCGGATATCATCATGGTCGGGGAAATGCGCGACCTTGAAACCTCCCAGATTGCCATTCAAGCTTCGCTGACCGGTCACTTGGTGCTCAGCACGTTGCACACGAACGATTCCGCCGGGGCGGTCACGCGCTTGATCGATATGGGTGTGGAGCCCTTCCTGGTTTCTTCCACCTTGATGGCGGTGCTGGCGCAACGACTGGTGCGCAAGGTTTGTTCCAAATGCCGGACTCCCTTCGAGCCGACTGAACACCAGCTGGCTTTGTTGAATCTTTCCCCCCACGATCTCGGAGACAAAGTATTTTACTATGGCCGCGGCTGTTCCTACTGCAACGACACTGGATACAAGGGCAGAAAGGGCATTTTTGAGCTGTTGCCGATCACCGATCAGGTCCGCAACTTGATCAATGAGCGCGCACCCACGGTGGTCATGCGCCAAAAGGCGGTGGAGCTGGGCATGACCACTTTGCGCGAGGACGGCATGCGCAGCATATTTGAAGGTGAGACAACCATTGAAGAAATCTTGAAGTATACGTAATCACTCAACCCCGAATCAGGACTAGTTATGCCAGTATATCAATATGTCGCGATGGATTCCCGGGGCAAAGAAACCAAGGGAACCCTGGAGGTGGCCAGCCAAAGCGAGGCGATCGGCCGCTTGAAAGAAATGGGTTATTTCCCCACCAAGGTGGTGGAAGCCGACAAAGCCAGGGAAAAAGCGGAAAAAGGCAAAAAGTCTGAGAAGGGGAAGGGCGGTGGTGGCAAAGGCGCCAAAAAGGGTGGCTTCAATATCAAGCTGCCCAACATCAAAATCCCGGGCCTCGGCGGCCGCGTCAAACCCAAGGTTTTAACCACGTTCACCCGGCAGTTGGCCACCTTGGTGGACGCCGGCTTGCCACTGCTGCGTGGATTGCGCGTGTTGGAGCGCCAGGAGAAAAATGCGAACCTCAAGGGCACCATCGGCAAGCTGGCACAGGCAGTTGAAGGCGGCAGCACCTTCAGCGAAGCCTTGGGCCAGCATCCCAAGATTTTCAATCGCTTGTTTATCAGCATGGTCAAAGCCGGTGAGATGGGTGGTGTGTTGGAAGTGGTGCTCAACCGTCTGTCGGAATTCATGGAAAAGGCCCAGAAGATCAAGGGCAAAGTGGTCGCCGCCATGTTCTATCCTTCAGCGGTCATGACCGTGGCGGTGGTTATTTTGGGCGTTTTGATGGTTTACGTGGTGCCCAAGTTCGAGGAAATCTTTAAAGACATGTTGGAAGGCGCTTCCTTGCCGCCTTTCACCGATTTTGTGCTTCAGATCAGCCGCACCATCAAAGGCAACTTCCTGGCCACGGGCGGGAGCATCGCCGCGGTGGTGGTGACCGTCAAGCTCGTCACCAAGACCCACTTTGGGCGCCGTTTATTCGATAAGCTCAAACTGATCATGCCGCTGCTGGGGCCAGTCATCAGCAAGGTGGCTATTTCGCGCTTTACCCGAACGCTGGGCACACTGGTGAGCAGTGGCGTGCCCATCTTGCAGGCGTTGACCATCGTCAAAGAAACCTCTGGTAATGTGGTCATTGGCGATGCCGTTTCCGCCGTTCATGAAAGTGTCAAGGAAGGTGAAACCATCACCGCCCCGCTGGATGCCTCCAAAGTTTTCCCGCCCATGGTCATCAGCATGGTTGATGTCGGTGAGCAAACCGGAGCGTTGCCGGAAATGTTGATGCGCATCGCCGATAACTACGATGAAGAAGTCGATAATGCAGTGTCCGCCATGACCTCTCTTTTGGAGCCGATTATGATCGTGTTCCTGGCCATCATCGTCGGCAGCATTGTTATCGCTTTGTTCCTGCCCCTGATCACCCTGATGGATAAAGTGGGTGGCCAGGAAGGCGAGCGTGGCAAAGGGGGCAAAGATTAGCGTCATGCTCGAGCACGGCTTGGGGATCATTAATCTATAACGTCATAAAGTGGCCTTTGGCAGTCCCCAAAGGCCACTTTTTTTGGTTTTTTTGCTACGAGGTGTTGACTCGGTGAAAAAGTGGGTGTAAATACATTGTAGTTACAATGTGTTGGCGATGACATTACGGTTTAAACATGGAGTTCGATTGGAGCAACCCGCCATTCGCGTTGAATGGTTCTTTGACGCCGCAGGATATCGAAGAGTCCTTCGAAGATCCTTTTGCCATCAAATTGCTGCCTGATACCAAACGGTTTGCGGTGCAAGCCCGGTATTTCAATTTGGGGAAATCGGCCAATGGCACGGGAATATTCAGTGTTTATAGGACTAATGGGAAAATGATCCGGATCATTCAATCCCGGTCTTTTGTGCCAGAGGAGGAGTTTTTTTACCAACGGAAATTAACCCAGACGTTAGGGGCATGAACACTTTCACCAGTTGGGAAGAAGTTCCCATCTTCGACGGGGAGGACGCGGAGGCTGCGTTTTGGTTTGAGAATCGGCCACAATTGCGGCTCATGGAACAAGCCATGGCAGCAGGCACGGAATATGCTGATTCCGTCACGGTTACCTTGCGGATGGATCCCCGGATGCTGGCCCGGATCAAGCGCCTGGCGCGCAACCGGTTTCTGAATTACCAAAGCATGATCAAGCAGTGGCTCAGCGAACGGATGGAACAGGAATTGAAAGATCGTAAGTAGATGGATGGATTGATGGAATAATGAGTGGAAATGGTTGCATCGCAGCGGCGATTTTCGTATCTGATTGACTACGTGTGAAATCGGCAAATGATACCATGAAATTTCGTGATAATATTTCAGTGCCCGGTCTTGATAGCCGCGGTGGGTGCGGCAATCCCCGGCCGCTCAGGGTTTTTACCAGCCTTTTTCCGGGGTGCCGTGCCCAGTCCGGTTTTACGCTGATTGAGATGCTGACGGTGATCGCGATCATCGGGATCATCGCCGGATTGCTGGTTGGTTTGGCCCCGGCAGCCACCCGCTCCATGCGCACGAAAAGAATCCAAGGTGAGTTGCAGCAACTCATCACCGCCATAGAAAGCTATAAAGCCAAGTTCGGCCATTATCCACCGGATAACATAGTTAACCGGCGCCCCTTGCTCGTGAATGACACAACCAACCAGCTGTATTACGAGTTGACCGGGTGGGTTTATTCGGGATCGGATGGCACCGCCCGGCCTTTGGAGCGGGGGGGCGTCTTCCATTCCGCCACCGCGAAGAAATATTTCAATACCCCCAGTTTTGTGAATGCCTCCACCAATGAAAGTGAGGTGCGCAATTTCCTGCCCTCAGTCAAAGGGGATCAGGTCGTGAAGCTTCCACTTAATTCAGCCAACCCGGACGTGGCCCTGCTCAAAGTGGCGGTTCCCAGGGCCGGCTTGCAGGTCAATACCTGGCATTACCGGACCACCGATCCCACCAACAATCCCGGGCGCTTTGATTTGTGGGCGGAAATATCGGTAGGCAATGAAGTGCGGGTCATCAGCAATTGGAGATAAACTTTAACAATAAATTCCTTGGCATATGAAAAATAGAAATCTGCATCGGATTCACCAACGGCAGGGCTTTACCCTGATTGAGTTGCTGACCGTCATCAGCATCATCGCCATCCTGGTGGGATTGATCATACCCTCCATTTCGCGGGCCAAAACCCAGGGGAAAATAATGACGGTCAAGACCGAGATGAAAAACATCCAGGGTGCCATTCAATCCTATTTTTCGAGTTACAGCCGGTTCCCCACTTCAACCGAAACAATGAATAATGCGGGGGATGCGCGCTACGCTGCTGCCTGCCCCGATTTTACCTACAGCATTTATAATCCCAATGGCACGCAGGTGGCCATGAAGGGCCAGGTGCCCCAGATAAAAAATGCGGCTAATCCCCGCAATGCGCCCAACGCCGAGGTGATCTCCATCCTGGTGGACAATGCTGAACTGCTGCTTCCGGGTGACAGCGGTCCCGTCAATGCCGGCCATAAAAAGAATCCGAACAAAGATGTCCTTTTGAACGCGAAAAGCGTGAGCATGGTGACTCAGCCGGGAGTTGGTCCGGATGGCGTTTACCGGGATTTATGGGGCAACCCTTACTTCATCACGCTGGATCTGAATGGCGACAACAAATGTCGGGATGCCTTTTACCGGATTGACGGGGTGTCGCGAGATGCGACCGATGCAACGGGTCTCCGCGGCCTGAATGGGATGGTGAAACCGGCGGCGAACATGGTTCATTGCTACGAAGTTCGTGATCAGTCCATGATTTGGTCGCTGGGGCCGGACGGCAAAGCCAGTGACTCGCAGGGAGCCAGCGCTGGATTCAACCGGGACAACGTCCTAACCTGGAAATAATATGAAAACCGGGAACCATCCAAACACCCTGCCCGGAGAGCGGACAGGATGGGCGGCCTCGGGGAATGATCGGTCCGCCTTCAGCCTGCTGGAACTGATGGTGGTGATGGCGATCATCGGATTGCTGGCCACCATGGGCTTGCCGGCGCTCAAGGGCATCGGGCAGTCCAACGCCCTTTCGGCTGGCACCCGGCAGTTGTTGGATGACCTGTCTTATGCCCGGCTGCAGGCCATCAATTCCCGGAGTACTGTGTACATGGTGTTTGTGCCCACCAACTTTTTTGCGCAGTCGAATGTGGCCTGGTTCACCGGGCCGAACAACGTGAAAACCGATGACCGCATTCGCGCTCAAGCTACAAATATTGTCAATTATCAGTATTCCGGTTACGCCATCATGACCCGGCGCAGCCTCGGGGATCAGCCTGGACATCCCAATCCAAAATACCTGGTTGAGTGGCGCAAGCTGCCCGATGGGGTTTTTATCGCCCCCACCAAGTTCCGCGATCAGACCCAGTTGAATTACCGGGATTGGAGCGCGATCCCCGATATTTATGCGCGTCCATTTGCGTTCATGGTGAATAGTGGCTTGCCGTTCCCGGCGGCCAATGCCCCGAAATTTCAATTGCCCTACATTGCGTTCAATTCCTACGGCCAATTGGTGCGTGAGTCTCCTTATCTCACCAGCTTCCGCGATGAGGTGATTCCCCTCGCCCGGGGCAGCATTTTTTACCCAACGGAATATGATCCTGCAAAAAAATTTACCCGGCCTTCGATGAACCTGGCTGATGTGCAGCTCAATCCGCCCATGAACCCCCTCAAACACACCACCTATTATACAAATTACCATTACGTCCGCATCAATTGGATGAGCGGTCGCGCGCGGGTGGAGAAACCGGAGATACAATGAAATCAGGGACAATCCATGCAGTTGCAGTTCTCCGCGCAGCGGGTGGGCGGCGTGGGCAACTGGGTTTCACGATGGTGGAAGTGGCCATCAGCCTGGCGGTGATAGGCTTCGCGTTGGTCGCCATTATGGGCGTTCTGCCCACGGGCTTGAATGTCCAGAAGTCCAACCGGGAGGACACGCTGGTCAACCAGGATGGCCCTTATTTCCTGGAGGCTATCCGCGGCGGTTTGCAGTTCCTGCAAACCCTGACCAATAATGTGGATGCAATCGTCGTGTTTTCCACGCCGGACAATCGGAGCTACCGAACCAACATCACCGTGGCCCAGAATTATCGCTGGGGCCGGGATATCGTGGGGCGCTTGAGTTATCCGAGCTTTGAGATGCGCCCGGATATCGATGGCGATTACAAAAACCTGATACCAACCTACCGCGAGGTATATGCCAAGGTCCGTGCGTTTGGAGGATCGGCTTCCATGATGGGCACCAATGAGGATTCCCGAAACTTCGCTTTCAGCTACGAGCTGAAATCCGAAATCATCCCCTACAATGCGGGGTTCACCAATTCGTTGCGGATCCTGACCAGCGACACGGCAGCCATTAAAGAGGAGAAAATGCGGCTGTGGCGTGAGCGGCAAAACGTGGCCACCAACTTATATGAAGTCCGGCTGACCATGAGCTGGCCCATTTATGGCGCCACGACGAATTGGATTTCCGAAAAAATCAGCGAAGTGGGTGCCCGGATTGCCAGCAAAGCATATACCCGCCGCGGCCGCAGCAACCAGCGGGTTTTCCGCACCCTGATCGCCGGACCGCCCCTGGTCGAAAGAGGCGCCCAGGATTTGTTTTTCTTTTCGCCAACCAACCATTTCCGGCGCTAATCGCCCCCCATCCTATGAGAGCTAGAAAGGATCAAATTTTAAAATACCCAAGCCGGGCGCTGGGCTTTACCTTGCTGGAGATGCTGGTGGTGATGACACTCCTGTCCATGATTGTATATGGGCTTTACCGGATGTTTGACCAAACTCAGCGGGCTTTGCGAGCCAACACCACCCAAGTCGATGTCTTGGAAGGTGGCCGTGCCGCGTTGGAAGTAATCAGCCGGGAAATCCAGCAGGCAGTCACTGGTCTCTCGATGAATAATGTTCATTGGAGTTACAGCCATTTGTTCACTCATCCTGACTATCGGTACCCGCTGCTGCAGCGCTTGAATGACGGTTCCCTGCGCACAAATTCCATATATTCGTTCTTTTTTCTAACCCGTCCCGCCCAGATTTGGCAGGTTAATGGTTTTTTTGTGGGATCCGCCACCAACGGGCCAGGGAATGTCATTTATTTCACCAACACCGTGGATCAACTGGGGGTAGGCACGCTATATCACTACCTGAAATCCATGGAGAAAACCCCCAACCAGTTTTACCTGGGCGATACGAATCGCCAATACTGGGCCCGTAATTTTGAATTGTCCAAAACCAAAGCCTATCGCCTCAACTCGGACAATGTGGATACCCCTGGCTGGTTTTTAACCAATGAATTCACGCCTTACCCAATTCTGGATGGCGTCGTTCATTTCCGGATCCGGCCCTATGATTCCTGGGGAATGGAATTCTTCACCAATGTTTACACCACCAATCTGCTGGGCACCAACCTCGCGGCCTCGGTGGGGCAGAATAAGCCGGATCAACGAGCCTGCTATTTTTTCAGCAATGCCTTGCCTTCGTTCGTCGAACTGGAGCTTGGGATACTGGAGCCGCAGGTTTACCAGCGGATGAAAGCCTTTCCCAGCCTGGCCGCGCAGCGAAATTTCTTAAGCAACCATGTCTCGGCTGTGCATATTTTCCGGAAGCTGATTCCTCTCCGCAACGCCCAACCTCTACGTCTTGCTCAACCATGAATCGATACGCCCAACGCGGTGTGGCACTGGTTATCACCCTGATCATGTTGTCGGTAGTGACCTTCATGGCCATCGCCTTTCTCGCGCTGAGCCGTCGTGAACGGGGCTCTGTGAACGTCACTGCCGACCAGACCACCGCATCCCTGATGGCCGACGCCGCGCTGGCGCGCGCCCAAGCGGAGATCGTGGGCCGCTTGGTGGCCAATTCCAACCAGTCCAGCTACGAGTTGATGGTATCCACCAATTTTTATAACCCAGCGGGATTTGCGAGTTCGCGCACCTGGGCCTTCAATCCTTACAATGTCAATTATGAGCGCCTGGCTGGCCCCCTGGCTCAACCGGTGTACGGGAATGAGGAAAGCTGGATCCAGAATATTGCCAACCTGCAATACGATGCGCGTCCGCCGGTATTTTTGGAAACAAACCTGGCGCCCCGTACCATCGCTGGCCTGAGTCCGCCCGAATTCCGCTTTTACTGGGACTTCAACCGGAACGGCCTGTTTGAAACCAACGGCTGGCAGGTCGAAATCGGCACCAATGGCCAGGCTTTGCTCACCAATGGGATCCGGGTGACCAACTTTTTTATAGGCGATCCGGAGTGGATTGGGGTGTTGGAAAAACCCAATCTGCCGCACTCCAAGAACAACAAGTTCGTTGGGCGTTACGCCTATATCATGATGCCAGCGGGGAAGTGTCTGGATCTGAATTTCATTCACAACCAAGCCAAGAGTATTTCGCGCCAGGGCGTGGGCGACAAGTTTTTCCGCAATCAGGGCGTGGGCTCCTGGGAGATCAACCTGGCCGGCTTTTTCCGGGATTTGAACACCAACGTGTGGTACAGCTACCTCTATAATTCCAATGTGGCCCGGGCGCAGGCCAATCCCGGGGTGGCCTTCAACACCGCGCGTGGCATCCTTGATTACCGCTATTACACGAATTTCTTTTTTTCCTCAAACTCCATGGTGAACTTTTTCGGCAATAATGCCGCCTTCTCCTCCAGCAACGTGGTGGACAATTACACCGACGGCATCCTGATGACCAACGCGGTGGTGCAGCGGGGCAATGACAATGTCGCCCAGCCCGGCTGGCCCGGCAGCATCAATCCCCGGCGATTTGGCGATATCCAGGAATTGTTCAACGTCGATAAAGTAGGGGAAAACTTCACGCTCGGCATCAGCAATGCCAGCATCAATGGCCGCAGTTCATACGACCGTTACACGTATTACCGCATGCTGGCCCAAATCGGTGTGGATTCCACACCCGCCATGGCCGGCAAGCTCAATATCAACTGCCAAAACGATTGGCCGGGTGGCATTCCGGATGGGCGGCCATGGCCCAGTGCGCTGGCCTTTTTCGCCAATGCCGCAGAGCGGATCATGCGCAACCAAATCGGGGCGGGGATCACCAACGTGATGATTTATCCCACCAACCAGTATAATGCCGCGGTGCATCGCTGTTTCCAGGTGGCAGCGAATATTTTCGATGCCACCCAGCCCAATGGTTCCAACGCGCCGCCTTCCGTTTTCAGGCCCAGATACCGCGTGATCAACAACCAGGTGTTTTTAAATGGCTTCATCCAGGAAACCAATGCTTCCTTTTTGGGTTTGCGGTGGGTGGATCTGAATGTCCCCCGGGATCGCAGCGACTTCCTGAGCATCAAGGCGCTGGAAACCAATGGCTTGATTTACGGGATTCCATTGGTCATTGGGGTGAAGAAATACCTCCCCAATTTCAATGAGTTTTCTTTGCAGACCGCCGTCCAGGTTTCCCGAAAGGTTGAGATTCGCAAGGATGCCCGCAGCCAGCGGCCAAACCAGACGAACCAGATGTATATGGTGGGCATCTCCAACGCTTTTGGCTTGGAAGCGTGGAATTCCTACGAGACCAATTTCAACCGGCAGCTTTATATGGGGGGGCGGGTGGATTTCAATATGGCGCTGACCACCCTCAGCAATGCGCTGCCATTGCCCCTGGCCACCAACTCCGCGGTGGTCTCCACCAACCTGGCCGGCTGGCCGGCGGGCCGTTTTTTTGTGCCGCTGAACACTAATTTTGTGGTGCTCAGCAACGCGGTTTACGTCAACCGGCCCAAGCCCCACTTTGAGGCTTATAACACGAACTTTTTGTTCGAGGTGGCCACCAATTTCAACATTCCCCAGTGGTCGCTGTTCGTCACTTCCCGCGTGCAATTCTACATCATCGACATGACCCTGGCGACCAACAAAACCGACTGGCGCAACGGCCGTGTCCTGGATTTTGTCAATCTGAATGGGTTCGTGAGCCAGATCGATATTTCGCGGGAGATTGTCGGCAGCATGAACTTTGGCGAATCGTCCGGGGCGGGTGCCTTCTGGCAAACGAACCTGCTCAACGGCATGCCGATGGGCCTGCGGGAACAGGTTCTGACTTCCATGGGGCAGGGGACCAATAACAATGATTCGGTGTGGCGCAGCTACAACCAGCAAGGCGTGGAAGGCTTGGATAAGGAAAAAAGCATCGATCTTTTCCGGGTGTTCATGGGGCTGAATCCCCTGCGGTATCCGATGTATCAGATGCAGCAGGAAATCGGCAACAGCCTCGTCCGCCAGGCGCCTTTCACTCCCACCCGCAAGATCTACCAGAATTATTCCTGGCAGGCCAACGATCCCCTGGTGCATTACACCATGGAGGATCTTTACGACATGGACCGCACCAATAATATCCAATATGCGGTGCCCCCCTCGGCGGTGCCCACCAATTCCAACCTGGGGATGATCAATCGCAATTATCGTCCTTGGGGTGGTAATACCAATGTCAGCAGTGACACCAACAAATTCAACATTGCCGTGAAAGATCCCATGGTTCGCAAAGCCGATGATTGGGATTTTCCCACGAATAAATTCCCCACCCTTGGGTGGTTGGGCCGGGTGCACCGCGGCACGCCCTGGCAAACCCTTTATCTTAAATCGCCGGTGGCCGAGTGGAGGCTGAACGATTGGCGGACCTGGATGGTTTATCGCTCAGCCCACCCCACCAACGATTGGCGGTTGCTGGATGTTTTCACCACGGCGCTGAACACTAATGCAGCCAGCGGCCTGCTTTCAGTGAACCAAACCAACCTGGCCGCCTGGTCTGCCATTTTCAGCGGAGTTTGTGTCGTCAGCAACCGGTCCACTTCGAGCTATCCGCCCACCAATACCGTTCACACCGTAATCCTGCCCGACTCTCCCCAGCTGAAGAAAATCGTGGAGGACATCAATGCCACCCGGGCTTCGCGGAAGTCCAAGGCCTTTTCTTATCTGGGTGAAATACTGGCCACGCCTGCCTTATCCACCAATTCGCCATACCTTAATCCGCAGTCTCCCAACATCACGGATCAGGCTTATGAGTGGCTGCCCCAGCAAATACTCTCCCTGCTGCGCGCGGATGAGCCCAGGATTGTCGTTTACGCCTACGGGCAAACCCTGGCTCCGGCGGGGCGCCCGGTCATGGTCCCTGGACAAAACGACGTCAATTATCAGGTTTACACCAATTATCAAATCATGTCCGAAGTGTTGACCAAACATGTGTTGCGGATTGATGGCGCACCCACGAATACCGCTGTGGTGCCCGAGAGTTACCAAGTGATCAGTAACGATTAACCATCTGAGAATGGGCTGTTCCCACTTATAACCACTATGTCCTGGAAGAGTCGAACCTGGTTTATTGCAAGCATCCTCCTGTTTATAGCCGCAGGATATTTTTGGCGCTTGGGTGAGCTCCGCCGTTTTCGAGCCAAACCGCCCGCAGCGGCCTCAGAGTCGCTTAAACAACCCGGAGTGATTCCTTCCTCGAATGCCCCGATTTCCCTTTTGTTGAACACCAATCTTCCGGCCCAGGCCGCAAACAGTAATGCCCGTGTGCCGGGAACTCCGGCCGGGAATCGTTTTCCTTGCCGGCTCAGCAATTCGCAGGCTTCGCTCAAGGAGTTGATGCGGAGCGATTCGGCCATTTTGTTGCGGAATGCTTTCTGGGATACCACCCAAACAATCCCCGAAATTCCGGGCGCCCTATCAGCCACCAATTTCCCTGGCAGCGCTATCGTGCAAGCCAAAGGGTTCCTCAACCAGCGTTTTCGTGATTTGCTGAAGACCGCTGATGCGCAATTCATAAGCTATATCCCCAACAATGCCTGTTTGGTTAGGGTTTCCGAAGCTGGAGCTTCACAATTGGCCAGCCATCCTCAAGTTCAGGCCGTGCTGCCTTATGAGCCATATTATAAACTGGACGAATGGCTCCTGCCACGGGCGCTCCATGGACAGGCATTGGCCGCGGACGATTTCCTGGTTCTTACTCTGTTTCCTGGTGCGGATGAAACCGGACGCCTTGAACTGGCTTCCCAAGGCGCTCAAATCATTTGTGAATCCCGGTCCCCCTTCGGGCCGTTGATCACTGTTCAGCCTGATCCGCAAAACTGGGCCGCTTTGGCGCAGTTATCTTCAGTCCAAACCGTCGAGAAATATGCTCCACGCCGCCTGGCAAACGACCTGGCCCGGCCAAACTTGGGAGTGTCGGTCGATTCGATAACCAATGGCAATGTTTTTGGGCTTACGGGGACAAACGTGCTGGTAAACCTCAACGACACCGGCGTCGATGACACACACCCCGATCTCAAAGGCAGGGTTTTGGCCATGCCAGGTCGAAGCGAGGATCTGACTGATCCTGTTGGCCACGGAACCCATGTGGCGGGCACCATTGCTGGCGATGGCTCAAAGTCTTCGACTGTCACCAATGCCTTGGGATCGGTAACCAACGCCGACTTCCGCGGCATGGCGCCGCAGGCCAAGGTTTTCGTATTGCCAGTGGATGTCGTCAACGGCAGGCCAACCATCGGCGATACCTACTTGCAGGAAAATGCCGCCCGCACCAACGCCCTGATCTCGAACAATAGCTGGAATTATCCCGGACGTGCCACGTACGATTCATCGGCGGCCAGTTATGACGCAGCCGTGCGTGACGCCTTGCCGGAAAAGACCGGGGGCCAGCCCGTGCTCTTTGTTTTTGCCGCCGGCAACGATGGCTTCGGCAAAGAGGATGGCACAGGTGGGGAACCGGGAGGCATTTGCTCACCTGGGACCGCCAAAAATATCATCACCGTGGGTGCTTTGGATCAATTTCGCAATATCACCAACGAAGTGGCAGTGCCAGACGGCGCAGGCAATCTGGTGACCAATGCCGCCTACCTGGCCACTACCGATAGTTACGACCAGGTGACGTCCTTTTCTTCCCGTGGCAATGTGGGCATCGGCACCGAAGGAGAATCCGGCCGCTTCAAGCCCGATGTCGTAGCCCCGGGCGCGTTCGTCATTTCCGCCCGCTCCAAACAGTTCGAATTCGATACCAACCCTGTCAAGTATCAAGTGGAATTGGTGCAGAACCAGGAAGTCGCCCCCGCCGCCTTGAACAATTATTACATCCTGGTGCCCAACAATGCGACGAATCTCCACATAGAAATTGTTCCCCAAGCCATGCAGCAGGTGGATTTGCCAATTTATATCAAGCGCAATAATTTCCCCACCAGCACCGATTACGATATCAAAGCCACCAATTCCATCACCCTGCCGTTGGATAATTTGGAACTAACCCCTGGGGACTGGTTTTATAGCGTAGGCAATAACAATGGGTTTTATGTCACTTACGACGTTCAAACCAGGATGACGCTGACCAACTACTACGGCTCTTATTTTGAGAAGCTGAAGGAGTTTGATGACGCTCTGGCCCCCTACTATCGCTTTGAATCGGGAACCAGCATGGCGGCGCCAGTGGTTTCCGGATTGCTGGCCTTGCTGAAAGAATTTTACGAGCAGAAGATTCCCGCGGGGGTGCGGCACACCAATAGCCCGGCGTTGATGAAGGCCTTGCTGATTAATGGTGCCCGTTCCACCAGTCCCCGCTACGATCTCCAAGTGGCCAAAACCTTGAACCAGCAAGGGTGGGGCATGCCTAGCCTCGTTAATTGTGCCGTTGCGGGTTGGACCAATGGCGCCATCAACGAATCACCGCTGCAATTGATCGATCAAAGCCTGACCAATTCTCTAGCCACTGGCGAGAGTGTAGCCTGGCAGCTTAAGTTGACGGAACCGGCCCAAGCCGCGCCCCTTCGCGTAACTCTGGTATGGACCGATCCGCCAGGAAATCCGAATGCCGCCATCAAGCTGGTGAACGATTTGGATCTGGTGGTAAGCAACGAAGTCACTCACGAAATTTACGTGGGAAACAACATCCCCACGGGCAGTGACTACAACCTGGTTGCGGATCCCACCACCATCACCAATGATGTGGTGAACAACGTGGAAAATGTTTTCATCTATTCGCCCGGATCCAATTTGGTGGTGCAGGTGTCGGCCAGGCGCGTCAACGTCAATGCGGTCACCGAACACACCAATAAGATTGCCCAGGATTTTGCTCTCGTGATCAGCTGTGGCGACTTGTCCCTGACCAATGCGTTCACCCTGAAATATTTAACCAATTCACTCACTGGCGCCGAAGTGACCACCCTGACCAACGGCGTGCCGCTGCTGGGCCAGCGGGTGGGCGCCAACTCGCCCCTGCTGGGAGGCTCCCATGGCACCGCTTCGCAATGGCGTTTTTACGTGTTCACGAATGAAATGGCGGTCAATAGCATGTCCAACATGACTAATGGCTCCAACGTCGCTTTCATTACCTTCATGCCGCCCAACCTGGCGTCCCTGCCCCGCAATGAAGAGGCGGACATTGATTTATATGTCAGCCGCAATCCCGCTTTGACGAACCTGGATCCGGTTGTTTTGGCCAGTGCTGACAAGGCCACCAACCGGGGGGGCACGGAAGTGGTGTTTTATACCAACGCGGTCGTGGGGCCCAAGGAAGTTTATTATATTGGTGTAAAATCAGAGGACCAACAGGCTGCTGAATACGGATTCATCGGATTGTCCAGCAACTCCCCTTTCGATGAGGATAATGGCGATGGGCGGTTGCTCCATGGTTACCCAATTCCCACCATCATTCCCGATGGTTCTCCAGAAAAACCGGGGGCCAGTCTCATGTTCGCCATTGGCACCCGGTCTTTCCGGATTGGCAGGACCGTCGTAAGGACTTCCATCTCGCACCAAAACATGGGCGACCTGCTTGGCAATCTCAGCCACAGCGGCCAATTCGTCGTTTTAAACAACCATTCCTTGAACGACGACAACTTCACCGGCACCAACTTTTTCATATTCGATGACAGCAACCAGGGCGATATTCGCTTCAGCCGGCCGACCGATGGGCCGGGCCGGTTGAGTGATTTCACCGGCGGCAATTCCATGGGCGTTTGGATTCTGACCATGGTGGACAATGCCATGGGCCAAACCGGGCAGGTGAACAATCTGCAGATTGTCCTCGATCCTGATGCTGGCCTGCAAGGTTTGGTGGGCACCGTGGAACCCAAGAGTTGGGACTATTACTTTATCGATGTGCCGGAGGAGGCCACCAACCTCATTGTCCGGGTTTGGGACATGGATCCCGCGCTGCCCTTGAATGTTTATGTGCGGAGGGGTGATTACCCTACGGCGGATTTTTATGACAAAATGGCGATTTTTGATCCCAACTCGGTGACGAATGTTCGCGATCTTTCATTAACTGTGGGGTTATATGACGCCCCACCTCTGATTCCTGGCCGGTATTTTATTGGCGTTTACAATCCCAATAATGTCTCGGTCACCTACCGGGTCGATGCGGAGTTGAAGTACGATCTCTCGGGAGGGAAATCGCAGGTCTTTCTCTCCACGGACACCCCCATGCTGATCAAAGACAACGCCACAATATATTCCACGAACATGGTGAAGGTGGATTTGAATTTGATCGATGTGCGAGTGGGTGTGCGAATCGATCATCCGCGATTATCCGACCTGATTTTGCATCTCATCAGTCCGCAAGGCACGCGGGTGCTCCTGGCTGAGGCGCGGGGCGGCACCAATGCCACCGCCTTTGGCACGGGTGACACCAATTCCACCATTGGATATACGGTGTTCACTGAAAATACCAACGTAGCGTCAACCTTGATTAAATTTGCCCAACCGCCATACACCAATGCCCAGGCAAAATTCCAGGTGTATAAAGAGGATTTTGAAAAAATCACCGCTGGGGTTTATACCAATTCGCGAGTTTTTGGCGGATGGAGCGTGCTGACCAACCAGGTCGAGGTGTTGGATTCCCTCAATCTGGCCCAAACGGGAAAACAGTTGCTGGATTTGCAGCAGGGATGGCTCAGCCGTGGGCTTCCCACCAAGCCAGGCACATCATACATTTTGGAATCCCATTATCGCACTAAAAACTCCGATCCTCGCCTGGTCAGTTGGTGGCCTGCTGAGGGGAACGATCATAATCTGGTAAGCATCACCAATATTGCTGCCATCCTGCCCGGTTTGGGATTCAGTCCAGGCATGTCCGGACAAGCGTTTGATTTCAATGGAACTAATGGGCACGCTGCTGTAGCGGCCTCTCCCATTTTGGACCAGTCGAGCTTTACCTGGGTGGCTTGGATCAAACCCCGGCAAACCACCAATGCCATGCCGATCATTGAATACCGCAACAAATCCGGCCCGCCTGGAGTCAGCCTTTGGCTGGGACTCGATTTCACCAACAACGCTGAGGTTCAAGGCCGCATCTTTGCCAATATCCCCGATGAGTCTGGCAACCCCCATCAGCTTGGTGGAACCGGCAGCGGCCAGATCCAACCCGGCCAATGGGCGCACGTAGCTCTTACTTACAATCATACCAATGGTGAAGCACTTCTTTACATCAACGGAGCGGTGGACAGCTCAGCAGTTTTTTCACCCGCGTTCGTTCCCTTCACCTTTGCCACCAATACTGTTTTCTTTGGTTTTCGGTCATTTCTTGTTCAAAACTTTGGGAATCGCCGATTTGATGGATTAATGGATGAAATTTCCTTGTTCAATGCCCCTCTGAATTCCAGCGAGGTGCAAAGCATCTTTCAAGCCGGTTCCGCTGGATTGTGTGGATCCACCATTTACTCCAGCCTTTGTCCCGCTCAAGCTCAAATCCAAATTCCAGGCACTGCGACCAATATCGTCACCGGCACCAATATCTGGCAGACCAACCTGCTGTCCTTCCGGGCCTCAACGAATGCCACCTCCGTGGAATATAAGGCTTTGGAATCCGGCCTGCTGTTTGATGATATCATCCTGTGGGAACTTTCCTCGGATAGTTACTTTCTCCCCGAGGAGTCACTGGACGTTTTGCAGGGGCAATCCGGGCTAGGCGCCTGGACTTTGGAGGTGGCCGATACCCGGGCCGGCCCCACCAATAAACTCGACGGTCGTTTGATCAGTTGGGAGTTGCAACTGCTCTTTGCCACCCCGGCCCGTACGGCCATTACCTTGACCAACGGAGTGCCCTATTTTTCAACAGTTTCCGGCGATGAAATCCGGTATTTTGTCGTCGATGTGCCCCGTTCCGCCCGCTGGGCGACCAACCTGCTGTTCAGCACCGGCGATGTGATCCTGCTTGGCAACCGGGCGGGATTGCCGGTAGGCGACCCATTATTGGATGACTACTACGTGAACAACATGGCCGCCAATGCCTGGGAATACTTGCTGCTGGGGACTAATCAACCGCTGGCCGCACCGTTGCAACCTGGGCAGCGTTACTATCTGGGCGTGAAAAACGCCAATCCCACGGAGACCAATCAATTCCTGATTTATGTGGAATTCGATCAGGTGGACTTCCCGATTACTTACATCACTCAACTTGGAAACAACGTGCCCCTGACGCGCACGATCCCGGCTGGCACAAATCTCGACTATTACTGGTTCAGGGTTACCACCAACGCGGTTTCCCTGCAGTTCGACCTGTGGCCCACCAATGGCAACGTCAACCTGCTGGCCAGGCGGTATCGTCCTTCTCCCGATCCGCTGCCGTCCCTCAGTGCTTATGATTTCATCAGCCAAAATCCTGGCCTGATGACCGACCAGATTGTGGTCAATACCAACAGTTCACCGACGCCCCTCACGCCGGGCATCTGGCTGCTGGGCGTGGCCAATACCGAAACCAATGCGGTGACCTACACCATCCGTGCTTTGGAAACCAATGCTTTCCTGCGGCCGATCATCGACCTGGTGGATGGCGTGTCATTGGATTACCGGGTTCGTTCGGGAGGGATCAACGAATACTTCCGGTTCCGCATCAGCGACACGAATTCAGCGGCCCGTTTCTCGTTGTTCAATCAAAATGGATTGGTGGACTTGATTTTGCGGCGGGGCGCGCCGCCCAGCCCATCCGTGCTGGATGCCGGCAGTTTCCTGGACGCCTTGGAGCCTGAGGAAATATTGCTCAGCACCAATGGCACACCCACGGTTATTGGTTCCACTAATCGCATCACCTATCTGCCGCCGATTGTCACCAACAACGTGTTTGTGCTGAGGTGGAATTCAATTTCCAACCAGACTTACTTGGTGCAGGGCAAGACCAATTTATCGGATGCCGCGTGGGCCGACCTGTCCAGTCCGATCCTGGCCACCAATGATGTCACCGAGTATTTAATCCCGCTGCCCAGCCAGTATCGCTATTTTAAAGCGGCATTCTCCGCTCCGATCACCAACCGAATCGTGATGCCCGATCTCAATGGGGACTGGTATCTCGCAGTCTTGAACCGGGATTCAGTTCCGGTCGATTTCACCATTCGCGCCAAAGTGACCCCCTCGGTTGATGTTTTGTCGAAAGAATTTCTCCGCACCAACTTGTTTATCCAACCGGGATGGCACTATTACGAATATAATGTAAGTTCCAATGCCACCATGGGGATGTTTGAGCTGGCTCCGGCCAATGGCGACCTGGCTTTGTATGTTCGCAAGGATTCCGGCAGCCCCGAGCCGTGGCCGGGCACCAACCAGTTCGATTATTTCAGTGATTGGGCGGGGAAAATACCAGAGCAAATCATCTTGTTCACTAATTCCACTCCGCAGCCGCTGGCCCCCGGCAAATGGTTCCTGGGGGTTTATAATCCCCGGACCAACCAGGTGGTTTACACCATTGGGGCTTGGGAGTACACGGAATCGGTGCCGATGATCCTTTCCCTGAACAGTGGCGAGACCGTGACTAATCTGATCACCGGCACCAATGGCATGGATTATTATCAATTTGTGGTTTCCGCGGCGGCGGAGAAGGTGGTCTTCGGGACTTCCAGCGCCGATGGCAATGTGGACCTTTACCTGCGGCGAGGCTTGCCGCTTCCGGGGCCGGGCCGCTACCATTATACCTCCGCCCAAACCAACACCAATGATGAGCAAATTGTAGTCACCCGCGCTTCTACCCCTGTGGCCTTGACTGCGGGAACCTGGTTCTTGAGTGTCAGCAATGCGGATACCCAGGCCGTCTCGTATGCAGTCACGGCCACCGAATACCAGACCATGCCGGTGACGAACATCGACGTGCGGGTTCAACTTTCCATCACCAATGGCTTTGTAGTGCTTAATTGGGGATCGATCATTGGCGCCAGTTACCGGGTGGAGGGCAAGGTCCAGCTGACTGATCCGGCCTGGAACATCGTGGCCAGCAACCTCGTGGCGGTGTCCACCAATACCAGCTATCTGCTCTCGCTCACTAACACGAACCACTTCTTCCGGGTGATGGCCGAATCCGGCGCCCCGGTGGAGCAAGCCAAACCGGTGTTTGTCATCCCGTTCCGCAGCCTTGATAGCAACGGGTTCACCATGCAGTGGACGGCCGCTCCCAATCTCCGCTTTGAACTGCAATTTTCCACGAACCTGGTCGATTGGCTCACGCTGGCCAATCCGGTGACTTCCACCACGGGCAATTATTCCTATGTGGACCCGGTGGTACCAGTTCCGAACGACCGGCGGTTTTATCGGGTCATCCCAGTTCCTTAAGCGATTCGCGGGTTCACGGGCTTTCTCTTTGACTCCCTTGGGAATCCGAAAGCGGGTGCCGAATTAAAGAAATACTTGAACCGCTGAACTGCGGATTCTCGAAGATGTTTCCGAAGTCTGAACACCGGGGCCGCCGCGCAAAGGCCAACCGGTCAAACGGGAGACAACGCCTGTTTTGTGTCCATCCGGCAAGGTAAAACAGTGTATGGCTGTGCCAGCAGTGAAAACCGCCTCTGGATTGCGTTGGGGATTGGCGGCAGGCACCGCTGCTGCCACCCCGCCGGGCAATTCCGCCAAGCGGTTTTTGCCAGCTTGGCGGACAACGTCAAAATTTGATCGGCGCCGCTCTTATTCTGCCATTTCAGCCCGCAAGGTGACGATACTCCAGGCAGGAACGTTCACGGTGCTTGGGGTGGCTTTGAGCGCGCGTTCGCTGTTGTCGCTGAGCCACAGGTTTGGGGATCCGGCTTTGGGCCACGAGAGGGTTGCCTGGGAATCCTTCCCGGAGGCTCCGAATAACCGCACGATCAAGGCCCGCCCGTCGTCGCTGGGCTTGCAAGCGGTGACCGTGCCGGCCGCCCCGCTCCAGGTCACTTGCGGCAGCCTGGGATCGGGGGCGCCGCCCCGCGCGGGCAGCACCAGCAGTGGCTGGCTTTGTTCCAGAGCCAGGCGGGCCGCCTGCCCGGGCTCGAATCCCCCGGTGTGCGGATGGATGGAGAACCGGAAAGTTGTAGGTCCTTCCTGCTCCGCCCGGTAGTTGGTGTGCCAATGGTTATTCATAATCCAGGCATACCAGGTTTGGGAGGGCTCCAAATGCGCCTGCCAGGCGCGTGGATTGGAGAGCGAGCCGATGAGGTTGGCTGTAACGCCGCCCACCTCCACCAGCGGGGCGTCGGGGGAGAGCCAGGTTACACCACGGCTTTTGTTGGAGACATCCACCCAACGCTGGATGGTGAACCAGTTCTTGCAGGCGCCGGGGATTTGGTCCGCCTCCGGCCGCATCACCGCCCAGGGGATGTCCATGTGCATTTCCCCTTCGGGCACGTTGAAGGCGAAGCCCAGGTGCACGCCTTCTTTGGTGCGGATGGCTTCCTTGTCGAGGGTGTCGATTATTTCCACATAATCCTTGAGCGCATGCAGCCGGACTTCCCGGGTGAGCTTGCGGCAGCCCGGAGCGCTGGTTTCAATGAGCAGGGAGGCGATCAAGGGGCCGTTTTCCTTGACCTGGATGGTTGCCGGCCCGCTGGGCTTGAGTGACTTCAGGTCGCTGCCGGGCAGATACCAGTAATCATTCAAGGCCGCCGGCGGATTGGCGCCCACCCATTCCTCGCCGGAGCTGGACGATTTGAGGCTCGCAATGGCTCCGGTGCGTTCATCGATCCGCACGGCCAGGCTGGCGGATGACAGCTGGTTTCCCGAAGCGCGGGCCGGCTGGAAAATAGGTTCCCGGCCAGGGCCGGAAGTGACCTGGAAACGATGCCCCATGAAGGCTCCGAAGCTGGCCCGGAAGACCAGTTCCCCGGAACTGAGGCGCTGGGAGGGAATCCACCAGTTGTTGGTCAGCGCGGTCTTCACGGCATCCCCCGCTGCCGATAATTCCCTCGGGATCACCACCAGGGCATCCGAAATCGACTGGCCGGTGGTGTTGAACACATCCACCGCGCCCGCCTGGCCTGGCTCCGAGGCCACCAGCGGCCCGCGGCTTTCATTGGCGGCCACCACCAGCGCCCGGGATTGGCGATCCGCCTCCAGGGCAAAGGCCTGTTTCACCGCCCACTGGCTCTTCACAAACGGATTATCCGGTTCGCTGATGCTGTTGTGGGCACCCCAGGTGTGTTCATCATAGAGGATGGCATTGCGCCAGGCCTGGTAAAAATCCATCGCCTTGTAAGCTTGCCGATTGACCATGGCAAACAGCGTTTCCGCCTGCACCAGGCGTTCCGCCGCCGCCCGGTTCAACGCCGTTTCCCGCGCGGAGGATCCTGCCCCATCCTCCCAATAAGGCGTGAAGTCCCCCTTGGCGACCGGGATTTGCCCCCCATAACGGCTCTCGAAATCGCGGAACATTTCCGCCGTGGTGGCGATGACGAGTTTGGGATAGGCGTGGGTGGCATTCCAATCCCGGACTTTGCCGGCGAAATTGACATCCGGAGCCCCGTTATCCCCGAGGCAGTGGCGCACCTGGACGTAGTCGTAGGCATAACCGTCCCGCTCGAGCCGGTCCAGGTAATTCATCAGGTTGTCCGGCGATTGGAATACCTGGTAATAACCGGTGCCGGTCATCCAGACCAGCACCCGGTCGCGTCCGTTCGGCCCCACCCACCAGAAAGGTTTGTCACCCCAGGCGGCGATGGTATGGCCGATGCGGTCCCCGCCGTTCGGGCCGATGGAAAAATATTTGACCCCGCTGTGGTTGAAAGCCGGCACCATGCCCCAGGTGTAGCCGGGCACATCCGTGATCATGGCGGATTGGATCGGCACGCCGGTCAGCTGGCTTAGCTCCGTGGCGCCCCGCAGCAGGCGCAGCAGTTCCTCCGGCCGGCACAGGCCGGTCAGCATGTTGCCATACAGCGCATCCAGGCCCACCTGGCCCGCTTTGACGGCGTCGATGAATGCCCGGCGCTGCTCCGGGGTCGCCCGCCGCAGGTAGCTGTCCACCGCCCACAGAACCTCCACATTCCATTTGAAGCGCGCACCGGCGGGGTTGCCCGCCGTTTTGCGGGCGGTTTCCATCGCCATCTCGAGATATTGGCATTGGGCCTTCTCCACGTCGGCCTGCACGTGGGTGTAGCCGATATCGACGTGCGAGTGGGGCAGGAGGTAAACCACCCATCTGCGCACCGGTTTGAGGGTCAAGGACCGCTCCACCAGGGATTTCCCAGCGGCCTCGACTTTGACGGTGATGGCTTGCTCGCTGGTGACGGCAGGCACCGCCACTTCCACTTCCTTGGTCACCGCCCGCAGCGTCAGGTTGGTGGCCACCTGGCCGTTTACCAGAATGCTCGCCGGAGTGTCGCTCCCCAGGTTGCGGATGCCCACCTGGATGGTTTGCATGAGCCTGCCATCCCGCTCCACCAATACGGGGGCGGAGCGCAGCACATTGACGATCGTGCCCTCGACATTGGCCAGCTCGATGCCGGCCGGGGCACGGAGGCCGAGCCAGTCATAAAGCATCCAGCTGCCGGAGGCGGTGGTCAGTGAAATTTCATTGCCACCCTTTTTCAGCAGCCTCGCCGGAAAATTGACTTGCACGGAGCTTCGTTTTCCTTTGGATGGATCGCCAAAAATGGAGGCATCTCCCGCACCGCCCGGCACTGGGCGTTGGAACATCTGCCCGTTGACCTCGATGCGCAATGCCGGGGGAGAACTGGCATGGGCATCCAGCAGCTTGATTTGCAGCTGGCAATCACCTGCGGGCGCTTCACCTTTGATCCCGAAGACCACGCTGAAGGTGTGCTGCCGCGAGCCGGCCCAGGAATCAGCGGGTCCGGGATGCGCGTATGGCCAATCCCGCCGGGAATCTGAGCGGCCCACCACGAACAAACCGTCCTCGCGGAACTCGTGGTTCCGATTGGGTGCCAGGGCGAACTCCAGGTTCGCTCCATCTGGCTGGCCGATCTGCCATAGCCAGGTGCTGGCGGCCGCAGGGGAGCTGGTTTCTCCAGCCATGGCGGACATGGGGAATGCCGCCAGGCAGGACCAGCAGCTGGCCAGCAGGCGGACGGGGAGTTTCTTGGTGGCAATCATGGATTAAACCTACTGGTTTCCACTGGCGCCCTTCAATGAAAAATATAGGCGCCGGGGGATGGCCCACCGGATGTTGATGCCTCAGTAAACAAGCCAATTTAATGCCGCCGAAGCGATCAGCCTCCCTGCGCGCTCCAGCAAATGTTTGACTTCATTATCGTTATCTGATTGATTACCTGAACTATTGAATTGCGGGCTGGCGTAAGTCCGCCAACTGAGAAAGAACAAAGAACATGGCAAATATTGATTTTGGTGGAGTCCAAGAAGAAGTGATCACGCGCCGGGAATTCCCGATGGCCAAGGCGCTGAAGGTATTGAAGAATGAAACCATCGCCATCATTGGCTACGGCGTGCAAGGGCCCGCTCAATCCCTGAACCTTCGGGATAACGGTTTCAACGTGATCATCGGGCAGGCCAGGCAGTTCCAGAAAGATTGGGACCGCGCCCGCAAGGATGGCTGGGTGCCCGGCAAGACTTTGTTCGATATCGAGGAAGCGGTGCAAAAAGGCACCATTATCCAGATCCTGGTGTCGGACGCCGCCCAGCGGGCCATCTGGCCTTTGATCAAGAAAAACCTCAAGCCAGGCGATGCCCTCTATTTCTCCCACGGCTTCTCCATCGTTTATAAAAAGCAGACCAAGGTCATCCCTCCGGATTTCGTGGACGTGATCATGGTGGCACCCAAGGGTTCAGGCACCTCGGTCCGGCGTAATTTCCTCTCCGGAGCAGGCATCAACTCCAGCTTTGCCGTGGGGCAGGACGCAACCGGCCGCGCCCAAGAACGCTGCCTGGCGGTCGGCATTGGCATCGGATCCGGCTATCTCTTCCCCACGACCTTTGAGCAGGAGGTTTACAGCGATCTGACCGGCGAGCGGGGCGTGCTCATGGGGGCTCTGGCGGGCATCATGGAGGCCCAATACGATGTGCTGCGCAAGAATGGCCATAGCCCGAGCGAAGCCTTCAACGAAACCGTCGAGGAGCTCACCCAGAGCCTCATCCGCCTGGTGGATGAAAACGGCATGGACTGGATGTATTCCAACTGCTCCGCCACCGCCCAGCGCGGCGCTCTCGATTGGAAGCCCAAGTTCAAGAAAGCGGTCCTGCCGGTCTTTCAGGAATTATACGTGCGCGTCAAAACCGGGAAGGAGACCGCGCGCGTTCTTTCCGCCTGCGGCAAGCCCGACTACCAGGACCAGCTGACCAAGGAATTGGCCGTTATCGGGAACTCCGAAATGTGGACCGCAGGCAAGGCCGTGCGTGCCCTCCGCCCCAAGGAATCCGGCAAGCAGGTGGGCAAGGACGCCAAAGGCACTGGCGGCCGGGCTTCCAATTAATCCGAGCCTATCCAGTATTTCTTCGCGAGGGGCGGCTTAGGCCGCCCTTTTTTTTATTGCCCTGATCATTCCGCAGGGGCACCCGTGCGCAATGAATAATCATGGACAATCGGGCTTTGGTTTGTCCAAAATGATGGGCAATGAAAAATAATAGCCAATATCGGTTTTTCCGATCCACTGTATTGATCCCCCTGTTTTCATTCCTGGCCATGGCGCTTCTGTGCAACTGTCAGGCGCAAACTGTCAAAATCGACGCCATCAATCGCCAGGGCATGCTGTCCTGGACCGCCCCTGCCGGGTCGGATTGTTCAGTTGAATGGGCAAGCGCTTTGGCGCCGGCCGAATGGCGCAAGGATTGGGCCGGATTGCAGAATATGGCCGTCACAAATGGCCTGAGTCAGGCGGCTGTTCCGGCTTTGTATCGCATCACATGTTGGACGAATGGTCTTTTCATCCGGGCCCAAGTTGGGCAAAAGTTCATTTTTGGCTGCAAAAATGCCTTGGGCCAGGCTTGGGAGGAACATGTCCATATTTTGGGAATGGCCTATATACCCGCTATGACCAACAATTATATGCTGGTGAGTTTGACCCACCCTTACTCCGGAACGCCTCCAGCGGGCATCACCGATGACCAATTGGTGATGGTTCGATCAACTGATGAGGCGCTTTTAATGCTGAAAGGCCCGGGCATGGAAGCACCCGCCTGGCAGAAAAAGCCGGTTGGCACCACCTGGACGGATGGAGACGTCACCGCCATCATTGAAAGCATTGAAACCGTGACCGTGCCCACGGGCACTTATACCCAATGCCTGAAGATAAAAAAAACCAACCCGGGCAATCCCAATTTGCCTTGGTTTGAATACATTAAGCCCGGATTCTTTCAGGTAAAGTGGGTTGATTATCAAATCGAACCCGCCAGCGCAAGACCGGCCATTTACGAGTTAAAGCAAATCCTTAATCCGTGAGGGACCGTGTTGCCTGGGCAGCCTGCCCATTCGCCGGCACCGGCTGCGCTCATTGTTTGCCGGCACGCTGGAGCGGATCCCAATATTGTGAATTGATCAGAGCCTTGGCACTGCCATCAGCGGGATTGGCGGGGGGATTGATTTTCTCGTTTTTCCGCGCTTCGGTATGCCCGTCGTTGAAGGAGACCACCGCCATTCCGAGATGGCGCTTGGGCTCAACACCTTCGTAAGTGGGGAAAGAACTGCTGGCCACCACCTTGGGGTCCATGCAGGAGGATACCCACCAAAGGCTGCTGCTCCAGGAGGGGGATTGCCGTATGGTTCCTTGTCTGCCACCACCAGGTTCATGGCCGGGCTTCGGATGGCACTGCGTTTAAAGGTGGTGGTTATATCGAATCTGATTCCGCCGACCGTGACGGTCTCGGGGCCGTAAGGATGGTGGCCCTGGAAATACCCGTTGTAACCGTAGCCAACCAGGTGGCAGTCGAATTTCCACTGCCAGGTGGTGCCGTTATCCAAGCGTTTGCCGTTGATCGCAGGGTCATGAAACAGGTTGCTGCGGCCGTTGCCGTATTTCACTATGGTAGTGCCCCACCAATTGGTAACCGAAGGACCGCCATCAGCCGTTGCCAGACCGGAGTTGCGGTGGGCGGGGAACAAGTCGCTGTTCTCATCCGTGTATAACTGCATGAACAGGCTTACCTGGCGGAGGTTGTTCATGCATACGGTGCGATGCCCCTTGGCCTTGGCCCGGGAAAGCGCGGGCAGCAACATTCCGGCCAGGATGGCGATGATGGCAATGACCACCAGCAACTCGATCAAAGTGAAACCGCACCCGACACTTTTGGAGAGCCTGGGTGATTCGACCGGGGCGCGGCACGGTTGGACCGCATTTAATGAATCAGCCAGTTTAAATCTCGCATTCATTTTCATCTCCTTCTGTAAAAAACAGCCAGCGGTTCGGGAGGCAAACCGACGGCGCCTGCCAACAGTTCCATAGCTGCAATTGACTGCGGCTTAATATCCTGCCCTCTCCGCGGGCAATTAATCCGGTTTACGGGCAAACCCAAGCCCGCCACAATCAAACCCAATGAAGGCCAGTCCGGCCAATCGGGCAGGCAAAAAGCATATTTTCCGCCATCCATGATCATTAAAGTTAAACCTAAACTCCTACGCGGTGGATCACAAGTCCTGTGATAATGGATTGTCCCACAAATAAACTCTTCACCCGCCGCGCGCCAAAAGTAACTATTACCCGAGACGGGGTATCGTTGTGCCAAAAGGGTGTTACCCCACCATCGCCTACCGCAAATAGAAGTTTCGCATAGGGGGAGGCTGGTGTATCATAAGCGCCATGGCAGTCCCACACAGCATTTACCGGGAAACAGGAACGGTGGCAATCAACACCGTGACGTGCAAGAATTGCGGGCAGTGCGCCCGGATCTGCCCCACCGAGGTCTTGCGGATGGAAGAGGGGCGGTTGAAGGTATGCGCCGACAGTTCCTTTGGTTGCATTGCCTGCGGGCACTGCATGATGGTGTGCCCGGAGGGTAGTGTGAGCGTCACCGGCCGTGGATTGGCACCCGGAGATTTGATGCCATTGCCCGGCAAGGAGCAATGCGCCAAGGCGGAAGAGTTGGAGGCCTTGATGCTGTCTCGCCGCAGTGTCCGGCGGTTTTCGGGACGGGATATCGAACCTGAGGTTTTGGAAAGAATCCTGCGCATGGCTGCCAGCGCTCCCATGGGGATACCGCCTTGGGATGTCGGATGCGTGGTGGTCAGCGGCCGAACGGAAGTCCGGCAGTTAGCCGACGCGGTGGTGGAGGGTTATGGGAGCCTCCTGAAATACATGAAACCGTGGCTGCTGGCCGTATTACGACCGTTCATTGGACGGAAGAATTACGAATTCTTTGGGCAATTTATCATTCCCCTGGCCAAAGGTTACTTGCAAGCGCAGGGGGAGGGGAAGGATGCGTTGTTTTACGACGCCGCCGCGGTCCTGCTCTTCCACCACTCCCCGGTGGCGGAGGCGGCGGACGCGATGATCGCCTGCACCTATGCCATGCTGGCTGCCGAAGCGATGGGGATTGGCAACACCATGATCGGAGCCGCAGCCCCCATAATCCAGCGGAATCAAGGACTTTGCCGCCGTTTAAAAATTCCGCCTGGCAATAAGCCTGCCATAGCCCTGATCCTGGGGCATCCGGCGGCCGTTTTCCGCAAGGCTATCCGCCGCCAATTTACGGCGGTGACCAAGGTGTAACCCTTCAGATTCGCACCGGCGAATCAATTTCCCGGCCAGGCGGTGGGGTGGGCATCGAAAACCGCACGGATAAATCCATCCCCATGGAGCAGGCCCAAACCGCCCTGGGCACAACTAAACTCATCGTATTGTTGAACAGCGTCAGCCTTGCGGCGTGGGTCGCGAATGGCAAACGGCACCGGGTCTTTGACATGGATCCGCTTTTCCACAGGGGTGGGGTGGTCGGGCAGGATCCCGACGACCGCCTGGGTGCCCGAACGGTCCAGGCCATCGAGGATGCGTCCCAGCAGACGTTTATCCAAATCCTCGATCGTGCGGATCTTCAGTTCCAGGTTGCCATCATGGCCGGCTTCGTCCGGGGCTTCGACGTGCACGTAACAAAAGTCGTGGCGATTCAACGCCTCCAGGCAGGCATCGGCTTTGCCTTCGTAATTGGTGTCATACAAGCCGGTGGCCCCGGGCACTTTGATCACCTCCAGACCGGCGTAAACCCCAATGCCGCGGATCAAATCCACCGCGGAAATCACCGCCCCGGAGATGCCAAATCGTTCGCGGAAGGTCCACATTTTGGGGCGGCGGCCAGGGGACCACAACCAAATGGAATTGCCGGGATCCTTGCCATTGGCCCGCCGTTTGACGTTCACCGGGTGATCACTCAGTATTTCCCACGAACGACGGATCGCGCGGTTGAGGAGGTCGGCGGTTTCGGCCGCTTCCGGCACTTTGGGTTGGATCAGCAGCGGCTCGGCCGCCTGGCCTGGAAAATCATGCGGAGGCTTGCAGATCAGCCGGGGATCCAAGCCCTTGCCGACCAGCAAATGGCGATAGCTGACGCCGGTGTAAAAGCGCAGTCGGTCGTCGCCGATTTCCGCTTGGAGGGTTTTCAGGATTTGATCGGATTCCTCGGAGGAAATGTGGCCGGCAGAGTGGTTTTTGATTTTCCCGTCCGCCAGGCAAATCAAGTTGCAGCGCATGCCAATCTCATCCGGACCAATATCCACCCCCATGCTGGCTGCTTCCAAAACGCCGCGTCCCTGCAGTACTTCTCTTGGGCTGTAACCCATCACTGCCAGGTTGGCGGTTTCGCTGCCGGGCGACATGTCTTCATCGATGGTGCGCAGCAGCCCGCAGCAGCCTTCACGGGCAATCCGATCCATGTTCGGTTTGCGCGCCGCCTGCAAAGGAGTTTTTCCGCCCAGCCTGGCGACCGGGTAATCGGACATCCCATCCCCCAAAACCACAATGTATTTCATGTCAGCCATAATGTCCCCTTAAGTAAGCACGAAACGCGGAATAATCCACCGCCAGCCGGTCAAAATGCTCCTCACGGTGGTCCAAAGCCGCCAGAGCGGGAGGAACTTCGGGAACGAATTTCAGGATTTTTTCAATCTCATCGGGGAATTTGGCCGGATGGGCGGTTTCCAGGACAGCAGCCGGTTCGTTCTGGAAAGGCACTTGGCGGATATACTGGAGAAAACCCTGCCAGCCCACTGCGCCATGCGGTTCCAGGAGCAAGCGATGCTTCACCCAGGCTTCCTGGATGGTCGAACGGGTCAAATCATCCGAAACCGTCACCGAGAACAGGTCGCGGCGCATAGCCGCCAAATCCGGCGCTCGGTGAATGCAGCCGGTTTCGTCCATTTGGCCACCGAACACGGCGACTAGTCTGGCAAGGTTGCTCGGGTGTCCCACGTTCATGGCGTTGGAGATGCAGTTCCGGGAGGGATCTATTTTTTGGTAATTTCCGGAGGCCAGGAAATTGGGGAATGCATCGTTGCCATTAACCGGCACCACCAACCGCTTGATAGGCAAGCCCATGGACCGGGCGATCACCGCCCCCATCATGTCTCCAAAATTGCCGGAGGGGACGCTGAAGACGATCGGTTCGCCCGGTTTGGCCAGGCGGGAGGCGGCGTAGAAATAATAAACGCTTTGCGGCAGTAATCTGCCAATATTAATCGAATTGGCAGAGGATAACGGTATGGATGCAAGGCTGGGATCCGAGAAGGCGCGTTTGACCAGCGCCTGGCAATCATCGAATTTCCCATCGACCGCGATGGTGCGGATATTGTCCCCCAGCGTGGTCATTTGGAGGCGCTGGCGGCGGCTGACTTCGGCGAAGGGGAACAGCACTAAAACGCGGATGCCGGGAACGCCGTGGAAAGCGCTGGCCACCGCCGAACCGGTGTCGCCACTGGTCGCGGTGAGGATGGTCAATTGCTGGTGTGACTGGCCCAGGAACAAACCCAGCCAGCGGGCCATCATCCGGGCGGCAAAATCCTTGAAGGAGGCGGTTGGGCCGCGATCCAGGCGCAGGACATGCACCCGGTCATAAACCGGTTCCAAGGGCACTTCAAAATCATAGGCGTCCTGGCAAAGCGTCCGCAGCGCGGATTCTTCCATAATGCCAGCGGTGTATAAGCGCAGGATTTGGAAAGCGATTTCGCAATAGGGTTGCCGGGCGAAACCAGCAATCGTTTCGGCGCTCAATTGAGGGTAGGCGGCGGGCAGGTAAAGCCCCCGATCCGGGGCTTGGCCCGCCAGCAAAGCCTGCCGCAAATCCACCGAAGGCGACTTGCCATTAGTGCTCTGAAATACAACGGTTTCCATGTTAAAGCCCCATATCTATGTAGTTGCTCCGGGCGCGGTGCAAGCGGATTCTTTGGCCGGCCAGGCTGGTGGGCATGGTGGTTTCCTGGGGCTTGATCTTTGGCTGGCGCCGGGTAGGGTGCCGGTCGCCACACCAGCGGCTGTGGCAAAGGAAACATTGAACGACAATTCGGCGACAAACAAGGATGGGACTTATGCGGTTCTGCGCAACCGCAACTTCCTGTATTACCTGATTGGCCGTTTCACGCTGGCTTTGGGACAGCAAATGTTGACGGTGGCCGTTGGCTGGGAGCTTTATGAGCGGACACACTCCGCATTATCGCTCGGTTTGGTGGGATTGACGCAGATGGTTCCCATGTTCCTGATGACACTGCCAGCCGGCCATTGGGCGGATAACCATGACCGCAAAAAAATCATGCTCTGGATGATATTGCTGTTGGCCATGGCCAGCCTGGGCTTGGCGGTGATCTCCGCCTGGCAGATGCCTGCGGCCTGGGTTTACGCCTGCCTTTTCCTGGTTGGATCGGCCCGCACTTTCCTGTGGCCTGCCAGTTCATCATTTCTGCCGCAGTTGGTGCCGCGTCATTTGTTTTCACGCGCAGTGGCTTGGAATTCCGGCGCTTTCCAGCTATCTTCGGTGGCCGGCCCGGCGGCCGGCGGATTATTGATAACCTTCACCGGGCATGCGGTCAGCGTTTACTTGGTCAATGCCGCCACTGCCGCCACCTGCCTGCTCCTTTTATGCCTCGTTCGATATCAGCGCATCGCCTTGCCCAAGGAAAATATGACGGTGGCCAGCTTGATGACCGGCTTTCGGTTTGTCTTCGCGAACCGCATCATCCTGGGGACCATCACGCTGGATCTTTTCGCGGTTTTGCTGGGCGGAGCGACGGCTTTGCTGCCGGTGTATGCCAAGGATATCCTGCACGCAGGCCCCAGCGGATTGGGATTCCTGCAAGCCGCGCTGCCTGTTGGTTCCCTGGTTTCAGCTTTGTATATGGCGCATCGCCCGCCGCTGCAGAAAGCCGGGCGCGATCTCTTATGGGCGGTGGCCGTTTTTGGCCTGGCGACCATCGGATTCGGTTTTTCCGCCTCCTTGGGATGGTCGCTGGCCATGCTTTTTATTTGTGGGGTGGCGGATAATGTGAGCGTGGTGGTGCGGCACACTTTGGTTCAAATTCTGACCCCGGATGAAAAGCGCGGCCGGGTTTCGGCGGTCAATAGCCTGTTCATTGGCACCTCCAATGAGTTGGGGGGATTTGAGTCCGGGGTTGTGGCTAATTGGCTCGGCCCCATTTTTTCAGTGGTATCGGGCGGTGCAGGGACCGTCTTCGTGGTCTTGGCGGTGGCTTGGTTATGGCCCGAAATCAGGCGGTTTGGGTGCCTGGACACCGCTTGAACCTGGCCGCTGGCCGCAATACCTGGCGGCCTACTTGCGGGGGATGACTTTTCCCGTTTTTTTGTCCCACTGGATGGTGCGCACTTTCAGGCGGTGGGCGCCGTGGCAATCGGTGCAAACCAATTCACGCGGATTCAGTTTCTGAAGCCCGCGCTGCTGCCAGCGGAGGATCACCGCGGAGGCTGGCGCATCGTGTGCTTTGTGGCATTCACCGCATTTGGCAGCGATCCGGTCGCGCGGGAACATCACATCCGGAGGAGTTGAATTGCTTTCGTCATTTTTATGGGCCTCGGATGGGCCATGGCATTCCACACAGGTAATTTCCTTTTTGGCGTGGTTCACCGCCAGGGGTTCCTCCAGGAAATTGCCGTGGCAGTCGTGGCACATGATCCGGGGTATGGCCGGTTTTTGGGGCGCATCCAGCGGCGGAGCAGTGGGGCCTTCCAACAGCAGCGGGGAAGCCTTGTCCACTTTTAATGGCGGTGGCCCCGTTTTAATGGAGCCACCCGGTTCCGCTGCCCAGCCGGTCAAAACCAAAAAAACCATGGATGCCATCCAAGTAAGCCGCATAGATTTCAAGGGAGAGTGTGAATCGGGGTACTGAGTTTGGAGCGAGATGGCCAAGGTGCTGGATGGCAAACGAATCCGCTTTAACCACTTATCCCAAAGGTTTGGGATAGGTGGTTAACCAACACATCGCTGGCTCTTGTCGAACCGGGTTTTTTAAAGGCTATTCCTTAAACGTATTCCCAATCCTTCAGCCACTGGTATTCGGAAGGCAGCTTGGCCCAAGCCATTTCCATGGCGGTGTCGAGTTCCGCCCTTTCACTCTTGTCCAATTCACGGCGTTCTTTAACCGCCAAAGCAACGTTATCCACCTGCTGGGGATTGATCATGCCCGGGATGGGAGCTGTGATGGCCGGGTTGCAGAGAATGTAGCGGATGGCCAGGCGCGCCAGGCGATTGTCCTCTTCATAGGTGGGGCTGTTCAAATTGCTGTCGCCCTTGAACAGTGAATTGCTGGCGAAAGGTTTGATGCCAAAGAAACCGCAATTGAATTGCTGCAACGTGTTGAAGAGGCTGTCTTTTTCCACCACCTTGGTTTTGGCAGTGTAGGGCGTGACCACCGCATCCATTTGTTTCGGGAAGGTTCTGACCATGAATTCCAGCCACCACCGGTCATGCGATGAAACACCAGTGCAGCGGGCCCGGCCGCTTTTCTTGGCGATTTCCAAGGCTTTGGCGATTTCCTCCGATTCCTCTTCCGTATGGGCCATAAACCGGGTGCCTTCAGGATGGGTTCCCGGACGGCTGCGGGGCGCGTCCGAATTGGAGGTGATCCGCCATAAATCCACGTATTGTTCCCCGGTTTCCTTCATGCTGGCATCGAGGGTCTCGATAAGCTTTTCGGCCTTTCTGAAGGCCGTGTTGCGCGCTTCATGCTCATACCAGGACCATCCCAGGTGCATTTTATCGCGCCGCCCCTTCAACGCCTTGCTGTAGGAAACGATTTCGGCGTGAGTGCAGGCGTCTATGTAATTGATGCCACGTTCGATGCACCGGGAGACGACTTCGTAACGGTTCTTGTGGAAATCGGCGTTTTTCAGGTCCAAGCTCAGCCAGTTGTCCCCTTGGAACAGGCCGGGAACCATGTTGTTGACGCGTTTCCAATGTCCTCCCAGGCAGACCGCTGAAACCATCCATCCGGTTTTACCGCACAGGCGGTATTCCATATCCGGATTGTAATTCATGATTTTGCTGGTGTCATCCCCCGCCGGATTGTTGGCGGCGACCGTATAAGTGGGTTTAAGGCCAACCGCAATCCCCGCTGCCACCACCGCACCCGCTTGAAGGAAATCCCGCCGTGAAAGCTGGTGATCCCTGGTTTCTTTATTGCGCATTTTCATAGGTTTTCTCTTTTTATTACCACCGCCCGCCGTTCGCGGGGATTTACCGGAGCCGGATCGCTGCTGGGTGTTGGTTCAGCCACCGCCTTCATTCAACCACCAGGAGCAGGTTCCTGAGTGCAAAGCGGAGGCAACTTTTCCGTCACTGGCCTTTTCCGGAACGATTCATATGCGTGCAATGGTGTTACTGCAACCAACCTAACCAAGCCCGGTTCCCATGTCAATTCCATTGTGGAGCCACTGCAACTCAGACACTGGGGGAGGGGAATTCAGGGAAATCGCGGCGGACCAGCGGCGGCGGGTGGTTGGTTAAAATATTTTGCGAGTCAGACGCCGCCAGCATGACAGGATGAATGGGCTGCGGAACAATTGCCGGAGAGGGATTTGGCACAAACGCACAAAAACCTTTCCGCAGCGAGCGAAATTGGCTCGAAGGAGCAAGCGGGAGAGCGCGGCCACCCCAGGCTGGATTGCCGCGGGCCCAGGTGCGCGTTTTCGGCCGCCCGCTGGCGGTGTGCTGGTGCTGTCCGGATACCGTTTGCTCTCCAGCCAGCCCCGAGACGCGACGAAGCGATGCACGCCGCGCAGCAGGAACCGGGCAAAGCCGTGTCTGATGCCTGGGGGCCATAAACGGGTCAGGCAATAGCATGGTGTGGTTTTGTGTTTGACCTTGGCTGCCAAACTCGTGGCGATTGCCCCATGCCACGCCCATGGCGCATTGAATATCTCGGTGCCATTTACCACGTCATGAGCCGTGGCGATCGCCGCGAAAAAATCTTCCTCGACGACGTGGATCGCCAGGATTTTCTTAAGACGCCAGCCGGGACGTGCCAGAAAACCGGCTGTTTGGTTCATGCCTATTGTATGATGCCCAATCATTTTCACCTGGTTGTCCAAACCCCGGAGGCCAATCGGGTGGCGGGCAGGGCTTGGTTATGGAGCACCTGCACGATTGGCTTCCACCAGCGGCACAAACTCTCCGGCCATCTCTTTAGCGGCCGGCACCAGGCCTTGGGGGTGGAGGGCAGCGGCACGGGATATTTGAAAACCGTCGGCGACTACGTCCATCTCAATCCAGTCCGGGCCAAGCTCCTGGCGGCGGAAGCAAAATTGGCCGGCGATCCTTGGAGCAGCCGGCTTTGGTACGGGGCCGCCCGGCAGCATCGGCCAGCGTGGCTTGGGGTGGCGCGG